>CAJGBY010000010.1 GCA_904501735.1 uncultured Muribaculaceae bacterium | reverse complement strand
CAGGTCAGGTAGTGGGTGAAAATGCGAAGGATAATGACATCGTGGTGAATGTAACCAAGTCGAAGAAGCTAACTAATATGCGTGCTTCGGGTGCTGACGATAAGGCTCGTATCATTCCTCCAGTGGTGTTCAGTCTTGAAGAAGCGTTGGAATATATCAAGGCTGACGAATATGTAGAGGTAACTCCTAACCATATTCGTATGCGTAAGATTATTCTTGACGAAATCGAGCGTAAGCGCGCTAATAAAGAGTAAATAGATTGGCCGATAGATAGGTTTTGTCTATTAGCTGATAGAAAAATACTTCGTTTCATAATTTTATTTTTTTCTCCTTAGTACTACATTTGTGGTGCTAAGGAGTTTTTTGTAGCCTGTATGCGAGAACAAAAAGTGATGGTGAGTGTTAGATAATAGTATTAATAACCTATAACAAAAATGAAATATGAAGACGATAAGAAGAATATTAGTTTTAGCCTTGATAGCTGTGGTGGCGAGTAGTGTGGCTTATGCCGATGATAAGAAAATAGATTATTCGGCATTGCCAGTGAAGGCTCGTGCGTTTTTGGAAACTTATTTCGGTAAACAGCCTAAGGTGCGCGAAGTGGAAATGGAACGCGAAGGTTACTCGGTGGAATTGCGCAACGGATATGATGTGAAGTTTGATAGAGACGGCAAGCTAATAGAGGTGGAAGCCCCAAGCAGAAGAACCGTTTCGCAAACAATAGCTAAGGATGTTTTGCCAGCAAAAGCAATGGAGTATTTGCAAGAAAAAGGTGTTGCGGATAGGATAAACGATATAGAAATCCTGCACAATGGAGATTACCTTGTGGAAATAGATCGCATAGTAAATGAATACAAGTTGCGATTTGATAGCAATGGGAATGTGGAAAGGAAGCGTGTGCGATAGAGGTATTAGTACCAATCTACGCCGTTGTAATCGCTATGCTTGTCGTATTTCAAGTCGCTGAGTAGAGATGACTTGACTGCAATGTGGAAATTGTAGGATTTGTAAGGTCCCACAGGCACGAAGCTTGCACTCATAGTGAAGCAGTGTAGGTCGCGTGATATAGAACAGTTCATATACGCGATCTTCTTGAGGTCGAAGTTGTAGCTCGTAGAGAAGTTGAGCGACCAGTTTTTAGTTGGCCGTACATTACCTGAGAAACTTAGGTTCTGCGTCCATTTTCCGTCGTAGTCCATCTTCTTTTTGTTGAACGAGCCATAGGCGTAGCTAATCGAATAGTTGACCGATAGGCTCCATGGAAATTCCCAACGAGCATATCCATCGGAATCGAATTTGGAATCTTTGCTACTATTGGATTTATTTTCGTTGCTTGTAGAAGATCCGTCGGCGTTTACCTTGGTGCGTCTTAGCTTCTTGAATGTCTCGTTGTTGAGAGTATAAGAGAACGAAGTACCAGTACTTGATAGCTTACCAAGACCTTTGCCAGCTTGCAGACGGGTGCGATTTACGCGCACAGGAGTTCCTGCCGAGTTGAGCTGGTAGGTGTAAACATCCCAAGTTGCGCTCAGGTTGAGGTTAAAGCCTTTGGTGAGTCGCAAAAGTATGCTTGTGTTGATGTTACTCCAATTCAGTGAATCGGCAGCAAAGTTGTAAGATTGGCTTAAAGTGAAGTTTTCGATCAACGACACTTTCTTTACACCAGTACTATCTTGGTCGCTCTTTACCTTCATTTCGAGGTTGTTGGCAAGCGAATAGCTTAGGATACCGCTTTTGCCTTGTCCTGGATAACCGAATATACCATGTTGGAAATAAGGATATTTCTTAGTAATGACCTCGCCTGTGCGCTTGTCGGTGTAGTCGTAGGTGCCATAGTAGCCCCAACCAGGAGAACTAAAGTCGGGGGTAGCTGAGAACGACACAGTAGGGGTGAGGACATGGCGAATCATTTGCACCTTGTCGCCCAAGAACTTCATAGGCTTGAAGAAACCGTAGATCTTAGTATCGAATGATATACCACCCGAGAAGTCGAATACATTATAGAAATTGTAGGTTGTGTCGCGCACTTCGGCCGAAGCCGCTGGGTCCCATTGGCGTCGTATCTTGCTTGAGTACATACGGTCGTTGAGGGTCACATTAGGTGTAAAATTGAAATACTTGAACAAATTGAAAGTGGCCGAGATAGGCAATGTGTGTCGCATACCATTACGCCAGTCTTTTATCAAGCTTTTCTTTAGGAAGTCGTTTTGGTGGGCTGTGAGCTGATTTTGGAACACACCCGAATAAGTCATCTTAATTTTTTCGTACCATTTTTCTTCTCCGACAGCTCTTTTGCGCTTAAACGGAGCTATTTGCGACATAGAAATGGTGAAATTAGGGAATGACACAGTGAGAGTGGAGTCGGCAGTGCGTTGAGCCACATTGGCTGTAGCAGAGAAACTCCATTTAGAGTTCGGAATACGATAGGTCATATTTATCGAACTACTCTTAGTATTCTCGGTGAAGTCGTTGCTATAATAGCTGTTCAAGTCGTTTCGTGAATAACCACTTGTGGCGAAGTTGACACTTGCCGAGAAGTTCATATTTGGGTTGGCTTTAGAATCTTGAGTGTGAGTCCAACCAATGCGGAAATTAGTACCCTTAGAATAGTCGGGTTCGCCCTTGTCGCCAGTTACAGTGGTGATATAGCTAAGATTGAAGTTACCACTGAACTTGTAGCGTTTGGTATAGGACGATTGAGCGTTAAGTCCCCAAGAGCCACGAGTAAAGATTTCACCAGTGAGCGAGAGGTCGATGTTGTCGTTGATGGCAAAATAGTAACCACCATTGCGTAGATAGAATCCTCGTTGATAATCATCACCAAAGGTAGGAACAATGATACCTGAAGAATATTCGCTTGTGAAAGGGAAATAACCGAAAGGCAATGCAATAGGCAATGGCACATCGGCAAGCACCATATACACAGGACCTGTAACGATATTCTTTTTAGGCTTTACTTTACCTTGAGTGATGTTGAAGTAGAAGTGAGGGTTCTCGTGATCGTCGCAAGTGGTGTAGCGTCCGTCTTTGATGTAAAATTCATCGTTTTCCATCTTTTTGGTCTTACCACCAGTGAGAAAGCCTTCGCCTTGTTGAGTTACGACATCGGAGATGAACCCTTTTTTCGACTTGAAGTTGTATTTCATAGTCTTCGACGCATATTCGCCACTTTTGTCCTTAAATATAGGAGTGCCTTTAAGTTCGCCTATGCTATCGGTTGTACCTTCGGCAAATACGATGTTGGATTTCATATCCATTCGTATCTTGTTGGCAGTAAGGTTGATGTCGCCGTAGGTTACTTTACTGTCGCCAAATAAGAATGCTGAGTTGCGACCTTCGAGAACGAGTGAGTCCTTCGATTGGAAATCGACTATTTCGTCAAGGTCCACTTTCGTCTTGATGAAACGCGACACAGTGTCGGGCGTGTTGATGATTGAGTCCATTTCCAATGCCAATGAGTCATCTATAAGATTTAACGACGAATCGTTGATGCTGGTTGAAGATAAATCGACATTGAATTTTCGCTTAGAGTTGAGCGAAAGACCTTTTACCGAGTCGCTGAGCGATTCGGTAAACTTAATTCTTGCGCTATCGGCAACAAAAGTTTTGATAACATCGTTTTCGGTCTCTTTGATTGCAGTGTCGAGTTTGGTCTCCAAATTATTGGTGATTTCTCGGGCTTTAGCCACCGAAATTTGCCATTGACGCGGACTGCAAGAGTAAAGCAATGCTATCAAAAACGCTAATATGATATATATGCGAGTTTGTCTCAATTATTCTCTTTGCAAAAAACCATTGCAAAATTACACAATTACATTCATTTGAGCATAAGATTAGCTCTAATTTTATGTTTTTTTATAAGGCGTTTAGAACGGTTTCACCATTTGTGAATTGTCTTACATTCTCCACAGCAATATTCATGAGTCGAGTGCGTGCTTCGGTAGTAGCCCAAGCAATGTGTGGAGTGATGAAGCAATTGTTGGCTTTAAGCAATGGATTGTCGGCACGAGCAGGCTCAATAGATAGCACATCGGCACCAAAAGCAGCTATTTCACCATTGTTGAGTGCATCGGCAAGATGTTGCTCGTTGATAAGAGGTCCGCGGCCAGTGTTGATAAGGATTGCCGAGTGTTTCATCGTTTTCAAAGAATCGGCATTGATTAGCTCGCGAGTGTTGTCGGTGAGTGGGCAGTGTAGACTGACAATGTCGGCATTGGCAAGCACTTCTTGAGGAGTAGATGCTGTGATGCCTTCAGGAAGGATAGATTGAGGTTTAGATGTAGCCGCCAAAACCTTCATGCCAAAAGAAAGAGCGATGCGTGCCACAGCCATACCTATGTTGCCGAGTCCAACGATACCCATTGTCTTGCCGGCAAGTTCGACGATAGGAGCGTTCCAATAGCAGAAATCGGGACAAGCAGTCCATTTACCTTCCTTAGCTTCGTGTGCATAGGTGGCGATAGAATTAGTGATGTTGAGGATGTGTGCAAACACCATTTGTGCCACCGATGCTGTGCTATAGGCAGGAATGTTGGTAACGGTGATGCCTAATTCGTGAGCCGCGTTGATGTCGACTACATTGTAACCAGTGGCAAGCACGCCAATGTATTTCAATTTTGGGCAAGCTTGCATAATATTGCGGTCGATAATAACCTTGTTGGTTAGAATGATAGGAGCATCGCCAATGTGAGCCACTACATCGGCAGGAGCAGTGCGATCATATACAGTTACCTCACCAAGATTTTTTAATCCGTCCCAACTCAAATCGCCTGGATTGAGTGTATATCCGTCAAGAACGATAATTTTCATATGCTTAAATATAATGGGTTTATGTTAGACAAAAGAATGTTTGTTTTTTATTTTAGACAAAAGAACATAAGGACATGTTTTATTTTGTTCTTCTGTTCTTATGTCTGAAAAAGATTAAATACACTTATGTCTTGAAGAATAAAAGGCTTTATTATCTATAAGACTATACAAATTTAGTGAAAAATGAAGATTTTTTGAAATAAAATGATGAAATTTGAAAGGAATTGATTCATTCTGCGTCTAAAGGTGTAGAAACAATAAAAGAAATGTGATGGACAACATAGAATTTGAATTTACTAAATTGGTGAAGGAATATAAAAAGACTATTTACACAGTCTGTTATTTCTTCTCAAAGGACACCGATGAGGTTAATGACCTTTATCAAGAGGTGCTGATTAATCTTTGGAATGGATTTGAGAGTTTTCGTGGCGAAAGCAGTGCAAAAACTTGGATTTGGCGAGTGAGCCTCAATACATGTAACACAATGGAGAGAAAGAAGAAAAACCGTGTACAGACTATTCCTCTTTCGGTCGATATTGACTTGTACAACGATACCGACGAACATAGTAAACAGGTTCAGATGTTGTACGACAGGATAAACCGCCTTGATGTCTTCGATAGGGCTATTATTCTTCTTTGGCTGGAGAATATGCAATATCAAGATATAGCCAACGTGGTGGGTATATCTCTGTCGGCTGTCACAACGAGATTGTTCCGCATTAAGGAACAACTTAAATTAATGTCTAACAAATAAACACTTTTAGATTATGGAAATGAATAATGATTTCGCTGAATTGCAAGAACTAAAAGAGCAATTTAATATATTAAGTGAAAAATTGGAGAAGCAAGCCATCATTAATGAAACTCTTATTAAAGAGTCAATGAAGAAAAAACTTTCTTATGTCGATAGGACATATAAGATGTATAAAACAGCTTTCGTGATAACCACTCCGTTGCTCATCGCATTACTTTTGTTATATAAAGCTTCAATGGTATTGTGTATATTTGCAGTACTGTCGCAAATAGTGGAAATGATTTTACATAGAAGAGAATATCGTAAACTAAACACAAAGGGGCTGATGTCGTTAAGTCATATTGAAGCTGTAGAAAGGGTTGTAACTTTTAAGAAAAACTTTAAAAGAAATGGTATCGTGATGTTGATACCCGGTATAATACTCTTTATTGCATTTATAGGATTACTTACCGATTATAAATTTGAAATAGGAACAATGATATTTTATTTAATATTCTGTTTGTTAGCATTGACTTATGAATTTGTTCGCAGTAAAAATATGTTCTCTAAATTAGATGAAATATTAAAGCAAATCGAAGAATTGAAAGGGGAATAGAAAAGAGAAATCAGCAGAATAATTGTTCTGCTGATTTTTTATTGTCCGTTGAAAAGGGCAGTTAGTTCGTTGAATCGGTTGAGCGATGCTTCGCCGAAGCGTGCCATGTCGGCTTGCACTTTTTCGAGAGGTTTGGCTGGAGCAATGCGAGACTTTGAGAAGAATTTGTCGGCATAGCACACCAGTTTTTCTTCGATAGTAGAGGGGAGCATATCGCGATGTGGCAGGGGTAGCTCTTGAGCGATGATTTCGTCGATGGTGAGTCCGCTGCCTGTGTGATGCTCGCACACAAGTGCGTGGCGTGGAAGTCCTTCTGCTTCGAGAATCTCACGACCAATTATGCCATGACAGATATAAGGCATATCGCCGACACAATGAATTGATGGAGCGTGAGTCTTGAATACGCCGATGTCGTGAAGCATGGCAGCTTCAAACACAAAGTCGCAATCAATGTTGAGTTGTGGGTTGCGATGTGCAATTTCGAGTGCAAAATTAGCAACCTGCTGACTGTGTGCAATCAGCAGGTTGTATAGTTCGCTACCACGAGAGTAGTATTTTTCTAATATTTTAATGCAATCAAGCATTGTATTATTCAACTATAGTTACCCAATTGTGAGTGTCAGGTTCGTCGCCAAGTTGGATAGCGCGAAGACGGTTGTATAGTTGAGTAGTCACAGGACCAGCTTCATCATCAGAACCGAAAGTGTAGCTCTTTCCTGCTTCAACATCGTCGATGCGTGAAATAGGAGTTGCTACTGCCGCAGTACCACATTCGGCAGCTTCTTGACATTCAGTAAGTTCGGTGATTTCGATAGGGCGACATTCAACTTCTATACCAAGGTCTTTAGCAATTTGTTGAAGACTCATATTTGTTACCGAAGGCAAGATCGAGCCAGACTTAGGTGTGATATACACACCATCTTTGATAGCAAAGAAGTTTGCAGGACCGCATTCGTCGATATATTTCTTTTCTTTAGGGTCAAGATAAAGCACTGCTGAATAGCCTTCGCTCTTAGCACGTTCACCGGCAGAAAGACTTGCCGCATAGTTGCCGCCCACTTTCCAACGTCCAGTGCCACAAGGAGCTGCACGGTCATATTCGCGATAGATAGCAACCTTAGTAGGTTTGAAACCTTCTTTGAAGTAAGGACCTACAGGAGTTACAAAAATCAAGAAAGTATATTCTGTAGCAGGTTTTACACCTACTTGAGCTGTCATACCTATTTCAAGAGGGCGAATGTAAAGCGATGCACCACTTCCGTAAGGAGGAATGAAACGCTCATTTAGCTTCACCACCTTCTTCACCATTTCGCTGAAAAGATCTTCAGGGATAGGAGCCATCATAATACCATTGGCACTGCGTTGAATGCGCTTAGCATTTTCGTCCATGCGGAAGATGCGAATTTTGCCGTCTTTGCCACGGAAAGCCTTCATGCCTTCGAAGATTTCTTGGCCATAGTGAAGGCAAGTAGCAGCGATATGTATATTAAGATGTTCTGATTCAGAAACTTCAATTTCTCCCCATTTGCCGTCCTTATAAGTGCAACGCACATTATAATCGGTCTTCATGTAACCAAAAGATAGGTTAGCCCAATCGATGTTAGTGTTAGTTTCCATTGAGAGTAGTAATTTATAGAGTTATAGTATTACATAGCAACTTTTTGAGTGATGTTGCCAACTTTTACGATGTAAATACCTCGAGAATTCATCTTGAGCATAGAAGTGCCAGCGTTGAGCTCGGCTTGCGACACAAGTTGTCCGAGAATGGTAAACACCTTGACTTGAGCTTTGTGAGGAAGGTGTACAACGATGTGACCGTCTTTGCTGTAGATTTCGATTCCTTCGGTTGCAATTCTGGCTTCGGTATTTTGTACAGCGGCATCGTTCGATGCTTCACGCCAATGCGTTTGCGCACTGATTTCGCCCACATAACCAAATGTTGCGAGCAAAAGAACGACCGATGTAATCAAATTTCTCATATCTTTCCAGAATATTTTTACAAATATACAGCAAAATATTCAAGCAAGAAACAATATTTGTGATTTTTTGCCGTTAAGGTCTGTTATTTTTAGTTGTCGAAAGGATATTTTCTTTTAGGATTTTTAGGGAACCAACCTTTGCGTACTCTTTCTTGTTGCTCAAATATCTCTAATATGCTCCAAAAAGAAGAGAATGCTGTGACTCCTAGAAGTGCCGAGAATAATACATTCTCAACCATTATAGTTAATACGCCACAAATGATACCTAATAATAAAAACGCCCACCAACAGCGAGTTCCAAAGTAGTACTCACCTTTAATTACAATCGGGTGGAAAAGACCGATAATCAAGAATGTGCTGATTCCGATAACGAGTCCCAATAAGTTATGTTGTTGTAGAAATTCCATATTTATATAATTTTTTAAAATTGTAATGCTAATGCTATGCCATAACTTTTAGTTAGGTTGTTATATGAAGGGAATGCAAAAAACGAAGTGTTTGCTTGTTCTTTGTTGAGTCCTAAGATTTTTTTCTCAAGAGGTAACAACCAATAACCAATTCTTGCGCTTAAAATACCTATCCCTGCTGCTCCTATTACATCTCCAAACCAATGACGATTGTTGTAGAGTCGAAGAAAGGCTGTGCCAGTGGCAAAAGTGTAGCCAGCCACGCCCCACCAAGTTCCATAATTCATGCGCAATTGCTCGGCGCTGAGGAATGCCGTGGCAACATGTCCCGACGGGAATGAGTGGCTGTCGGAACCATCGGGGCGAGTTTTGTTGACGGTGTGTTTAAGCCCTTGTGTGAGAGCATACATAGCAGCATAGGAGGTGGCTGTGAGTAGTAACTGGTCACGAGTGTTGTAGCCGCTTTTTACGCCCGAAAAATGAAGGACATAATTGGCTGCTAATGGTGCAAATCGCAAGTATTCATCTAACTGAATGCGATTGTGCTTGCCTCGCAATTCTTGAAAGCTTCTATTGAGAGAATGGTCGAGTTCCTCCATAGGAGCGAGAAAAAGACTGCTCGCTCCTACGGCAATAAGCGCAGCAGGAAGAATTAATTGTTTGGGCTTGAATTGGGTGTTATTGATAGCCCTTTGTTGTGCAATGGAGTCGCTCTTTTCGGCAGCTTGTAACGGCGCTGAAATGAGCAAAATCAATGCGAGGATAATATTTGATATAGAAGCAATCTTCATAAAAATATAGAGGTGAGTAAGTTCTATTTTCGTCCTTCGAGGTCGTCGTTGGAGATAGTTTTGTTAGTTTTCTTTACACTTGCGTTGAGAGAGCCGAAGCGATAGGAAATATTGATACCAAATGCGCGAACAAAGCTCATAGAAGTATAATATCCTGTGCGTCCACCGTTGAATGTGTGCTCGGTAGAAGTGCGATATTTGCTTGAGAACGGATTTTGTGCGCCAAGTTTTACAGTCAATCGGTCTTCCTTCAAGAACGAGCGACTAAGATTGAATCCATATTGAAAAAAATCAAATCCAGAAGAGTAGATGCCGTTGATACCACTATGATAGTAGTAGATATTGGCATTTAATATTAATTTCCAAGGAAGATTTTGTTTTACATTGGCATAGAGATTCTTTTCCCAGCCATCATTCATCAGGTTCTGAGAGTTTTGGCACTTTTGGTATGCAATAGTTCCTGATAGCATCAATTGAGTGCTCTGTGTAGGAGACCATTGTGCATATAAATTATAAGTGATACCAGTTTCTTTACCATTGTTAGCATAGGTGTTATATCTTATGCCATCTTTCACCCATTCAAGCGACATTAAGCTATTGTTAGCCCAAGCATAATTAATCGATGAATTAAGAATCAATTTTCTTGTCATGAGAGAATGGGATAGGCGAATAGAGTTGCGACGAGTACTTTCCAAATTGGGGTTACCATAAGAAATGGTGGTAGGAGAAGTGCTGACTGCGGGATTGAGGTAACTAATGCCAGGTCGGTTGATGCGAGTAGCATAGTTTAGTTTGAGTGTGTTGGCATCATTGATATTGTAGCTCAAACTAAGAGTTGGCACGAGGTCGGGGATATAGCTACTGAATGACGGTTCGTCGCTATTAGGATAACGACCTCTGAGGTGAGCTAATTCGTAACGTAAACCTGCTCGCGCACCCCATTTTTTGCTATTGAATGAATATTCAGCGTAGGCTGCGCCAATGTTTGTTATGTGGTTGAAATGGGTGTTGTCGTTTACACCATTGTTGTATTCATAGAGAGTCTTGCTGAAATTTTGACGCAAAATGTATTTCAAACCCATCTCCACTTTGTGTTTTTGAGCAAATGGTCGTGTCCAGTCAAATTGGAATGTGTGTTCGTAGAAATACAAGTTGCTACGATTAGATAAACTATCATAGCTTAGAGGGAAATTTATCTTATCCTCATAGCTTACCGATGAAGAATTCTCTTGATTGGTAGTAGATAGCAAATAAGAGAAAGTGAGTGCTTCGCCTTTACGGTGTGTGAGGTGTTGATAGTCGATTTTGCCGTTGAAATCGAAATATTGGTACTTAGGGTTTCGTCCTATCTCGTTGTATTGATATAGTAGAAGTCCCGATTTATCGGTCATTGTGATGTTTTGCATGCTAGTGGTGGCTGTGTTGAAAAAATATCCACCAAACGAAAGAGTGATAAGATTTAGAGTGTCGATGTCGTAGCTTGCTTCGATGTTACCCATGTGGAAAGTACCTTTGTCAATGTTGTTCTTACCATTGAATGTTAATCGATTGCCTGATTCGACATAATTATATTCTCCATTATGAAATGGTACCGTATTCGCCTTGCCAAGAGTGCTAAAATTGTAGTTGATTGAAGTGGTGAATTTGCCAATTTGAGTGGTAATATAAGTGTTGGCTCCATGCATATCATTGGTGTTGGAGTTTGCGCTCACGCTACCTATTACACCATTTATAACACTTTGATCATCGGTTATGATGTTGAGTATTCCGCTAACACCTTCAGCATCATATTTAGCACCGGGCTCGGTGATGACCTCAATGCGTTTAATCATACTTGCAGGAATCGACTTAAGTACCTCCTTCGGGTTGTTGCTCCACCCATTATTAGGTCGTCCGTTCTTGTATATTTTGAAATTAGAGCTACCATTGACGCGTATTTTATCTTCGCCGTCGATGGTAACCATAGGAACTTTGCGAAGCATATCGAAAATAGAACTTGTTTTGCTTTCTTCGTCGGCTTTGATGTCGTAGCTTAAACGGTCAATTTCGGTTGTTATGAGAGGTTTTTGTGCCACTACTTCTACGCCAGCGAGTACTTTAGCATCGTTGCTCATAATGATAGAGCCGAAATTGATTGACTTTTGTTGAGTGCTAAGTTCAAAATCTTTGTTGATGGGAGTTTTACCCACTGATGTGATGTTGAGAGTGTATTTCCCCGCCGATGAAAGTTCTTGCTTAAAATATCCGTTGATGTCGGTAGTGCCTATTTTTACTGGATTGTCGGTGCTTGCTTGATAGAAAATGCGCACCGTTGCATAAGGTTCTCCTGTATTGGTGGAATCGGTAACACAACCTTCGACGATATATTGTGCAAAAGCTGTGGTAGCTGTAATAATAAGGGCAAAACTGAGTAAAAAGTATCTTTTCATAATGTTAGTTGTTTTGTAGCAAAGTTAGTTTTAACGATTAGACGTTGTTAATCTGTGATATGTTGCAAAAAATGCCACATAATTAAGGAATATTTACAAAGATACTTTTTTTTTAACAGTACAATAGTGTGTAACAAAATTTAACGCTGAAAAAGATGTTAAATGGGTGTTATACAGTGATTTGTGCAAGTCGTTTTTCGAGGTCGGTACTATTAAGTTTTGCATAAAGCTGACCCTTGTAGGCAAGAGAAATGTTGCCAGTTTCTTCGGAAACAATCACAGCAATGGCATCGGTAGCTTGTGCAATACCGAGGGCAGCACGGTGGCGCAAACCAAGGTAACGAGGCAAACTTGTGTCGTGTGAAACAGGCATAATGCAACCTGCGGCCGAAAGTTTGTCGTTGGAAATTATCAATGCGCCGTCATGAAGAGGGCTATTTTTGAAAAAGATGTTTTCGATGAGACGAGTGTTGATCTTAGCATCGATTCTATCACCTGTGCGTTCGTAGTTTTCGAGAGGGACATTTTGCTCGATTACAATGAGTGCACCAGTTTTACTCTTTGACATACTCATACATGCATATACTACAGGAATGATCCATTCGTTGGTGGTGTTGGCGTCGCCTTTGCGTGAGAAAATCTTACGGAACACGCCCCAACGCTTTTTTGAACCCAATTCAACGAGGAATTTCTTGATTTGTTCTTGGAACAAGATAACGATAATAATAAGTCCAATGTTGATGAACTTATCCATAATGCTACCAATGAGTTTCATGTCAAGAATCTTCGATACAACAATCCAAAGAACGATGAAAGCCAAGACACCGAGGAAAACATTGAGAGTTCCCGATTCTTTCATTGTCTTATAGATGTAGTATAGAACCGTAGCAGTAATGAGAATGTCGATAATGTCTTTAATTCCAAATTCCATAGTTATACAGTGTAAGAATGTTAGCTATTAAGAGTTTTTGTTGCTAGTTTTACCGCTTCGACAGCTTCTTTCACATCGTGAACACGAAGGATGTGTGCTCCTTTGGCTATAGCTAAAGTGTTGATAACGGTAGTGCCGTTGAGAGCAGTGTCGGGAGAGCCTCCGAGTGTGTTGTAAATCATTGATTTGCGTGACACGCCAACGAGTAATGGCGCATTGAGCGATTGGAATTTCTCAAGGTTGTTGAGAAGGGTGTAATTTTGCTCAAGCGTTTTGCTAAACCCGAAACCAGGATCGATGATTATATCTTTTATGTCTTTTTCTTTTAGAATGGTTACCTTTTGGGAAATATCGTTTATTACATCGAGGGTTACATTGTTGTATTGAGTGAATTGTTGCATGGTGCTTGGAGTTCCTCGCATGTGCATAAGTATATAGGGTACACCCAACGATGCTACGGTGTCGAACATTTCGGCATCGAGATTGCCTCCCGAAATGTCGTTGATGATGTCGACGCCCCAGTCGATTACACATCGGCGAGCTACATCGGCACGAAATGTGTCAACCGAGATTATGGCATCGGGAGCTATGCGCTTGATGATGTCCAATCCTGTTGCTAATCTAGAATACTCCTCGTCGGGAGTGATGTCGTTGGCTCCAGGGCGCGATGAATATCCACCAATGTCGATGATTTTGGCTCCTTCAGTGATGATTTGATTCACTCGTTGCTCAATCATGGTAGATTCATTGCAACGGCTATCGCTGTAGAATGAATCGGGTGTGAGATTGAGAATGCCCATCACCCAAGGCTCGTTGATGTTTACAATCGAGCCCCTGAGAGTGAGGTTGTATGGAGTGAAATGATACATTCTAATCGTAATAAAGCAAATTCATTGCTAAATTAGTGAATTATTCTAAAATAACAAAGCAGCAAGAGAATCAAATAGACCTATTACATATAAGAAAATGAGAATGATTGCTAATGGAGCAATATATCGTATGCAAAATAGGATAGGGCGCATGGTGCGTACATTGAGCGTACCATTGTTGGTGAGCTGATTGGCAACGATGTTTTTGTTCATAACCCAACCCACGAAAACGGCAAGAATGAATCCACCTGCAGGGAGAAGGATATTAGAAGAAACATAGTCGAAAAGGTCGAAAAAGGTCTTGTCGAACACTTTTATGTCGCTAAGAACATTGAACGATAGAGCGCAAAGCGAACCGAGAACAAGAGCAATGCCAGTGTTGAGACGGGTAGCTTTCTTGCGACTCATATTGTGTTCCTCGGTGCAGAAAGTGATGAAAATCTCACTCATAGAGATGGTAGATGTGATGGAAGCAAAGAACAACAATGTGAATAATGCTATCGACCACAAATATCCACCAGGCATTTGATTGAAAATGCTTGGTAGTATTTCAAATACCAATTTAGGTCCAGCAGTAGGTTCAGCTCCGAATGAGAATACTGCAGGGAAGATGATAACGCCAGCAAGAATTGCTACGCAAGTGTCGAGAATGGCAATAATGGTGGCTGTCTTGATGAGAGGAGTTTTGTCGTTGAAATAGGATGCGTAAGTGAGCAGACAAGTCAATCCAAGGCTAAGCGAGAAGAATGCTTGTCCCATAGCACCGATAATCATACTTGGAGATACCTGAGAGAAATCGGGAGAGAACATGAATTCAAGACCTTCTTTTGCTTTAGGAAGTAGCAACGAATTGATGCAGAATATGATAAGTAACAAGAAAAGGATAGGCATGAGAAGGTTGGAAATGCGCTCGATGCCTTTCTGAATGCCCTTGCGCAAGATAAGGAAATTGATGCCAAGGAATAGAATGGTCCACAAAACAGAACGCCAAGGCGAGCCAACAAGAGAGTTGAAAATGTTGGAATAGTCCTCAGGAGAGTGTCCATTGAGATTGCCAATGATTGATTGGAAAAGGTATTCAATAATCCACCCAGCCACAACCGAGTAGAAGCTAAGAATCATCACAGATGAGATGATACCAATGTAGGACACATATCGGAATTTGCTACCAGGAGCAAGTAGGTTGATAGCACTATTGGCATTCTTGTGGGTGGCACGGCCTATTACAAATTCGGCAATAATAACAGGTATACCAAGCAAAAAAACGCACAAAAGATAGATGCAGATGAATGCTCCACCTCCATGCATACCAGCTTCATAAGGGAAACGCCATATATTACCTAATCCAACAGCTGAACCAACTGAGGCGGCTATTACGCCCATTTTAGTTACGAATTGAGCTCTTTCTGACATAGTTATAAAAGTTCAAAAGTGTGAGTAGAAAAGTGTTTTAAGATAGTTAGAATGTCTCGGTTTCTTCGAGAGCAGAAGCAGTGAGAGTGGGGTGCTTCGGTGAAGCTTTTTTCGGTGCTTTGGCTCTCTTTTTTCTCTTTTTCTTAACAGTGTCGACTTGAGACGAATCGACAGCTGCTTGAAATTCGTTTGCTAATTGTTGGGTGGTTGCCGGCAATTCACTCTTTGTGGGCGCAAAAGCAGTGTAGCCTATGAATAAGGCTACAATAACGGCTATGATGATAAGCCCTACGCGCTCGTTGCGAGAAGTTGAGAAAATGTCGTGCAATCGCTTTTTCATTATCAAATCTTGATGAAATTAGCTAAGAAAATGATAGCAATAAGTGCTGGACACACGAATTTTATCAAGAAAAGAATCACAGGAGTGATGGGTGAACGTAAAGTTTCGTAATTGGTAAGCTCATCTTTTAAGAAGTTCTTAGGCAATACCCAACCAACATATAGACAAATTAATAATGCACTTGCAGGAAGAACCATATTAGCAGTGAACTTGTCGAGCGCGTCGAATAGAGGCAAGTTGGCAATTTGTAGCCATTCTACGCCTGTCAACGATACCGAACAAAGAGTACTGAATAAGAATAAAGGTAAAAGAACGATGAAGCATGCTTTTTTACGCGATATTCTAAAACGATCGTGAACAAATGCTATAGATACTTCGGCAATAGATATTGTAGATGTGATGGCTGCCACTCCAAGCAATAGGAAGAATAGTGCTGACCACCATTGACTACCACCCATTTGTGCAAATATTTCGGGCAAAGTAACGAATACAAGTGTCATACCTGCCATGTTCTCACTTCCACTAATGCCAAAACTTATCACAGCAGGGAAAATGATGATTCCCATAAGTACTGATACCAAGAAATCTAAGAAGGTAACAGTGACAGATGTGCGCACCATCTTTGTGGTTTTAGGGAAATAAGAAGAGTAGGTAACAAGAATTCCCATACCAAGACTGAGTGAGAAGAATGCTTGACCTAAAGCAGCAACAATCACTTGACTATTAATCTTATCGAAGTCGGGAGTGAGGAAGAATTTTAGTCCTTCGCTTGCATTAGGCAAAGAAAGAGAAACTGCACAGAAAATGAGCAAAATAACAAATAACAATGGCATTAAGATGTTGGAAATCTTTTCGATACCTTTTTTTACCCCCTTGAGCAGAATCACAAGATTAAGCGCAATCATGGCGAAAGTCCAAAATATAGGTTCACTTCCTGATAGGATGAGCGACTTCATTTTATCGGCAAAGAAAGTGTTTTGACTTGATGCAGAATTGAATCCTTCGAATAGCCCTCCCGAGATAGATTGCCATAGGTATTCAATAGTCCAACCAGCAACCACCATATAGAATGCTAAGATGAGGTAAGATGCGACGAGCCCAAAACAACCTGCAATCCACCATTTGTTGCCTGGAGTGAGGTTTTTGAACGAGCCAACAGAATCGGAGCGTCCAGCTCTACCGAGCGAAAACTCGGCAAGCATGACAGGAATGCCAAGAATGAAAATACAACAAATGTATACCAAGAGGAATGCACCACCTCCGTTTTCTTGAGCCAAACTTGGGAATCTCCACACATTACCCAATCCCACAGCAGATCCTACTGTAGCTGCAATAAGTCCAAATTTAGAACTAAAAGTTGTGTCTTTTGCCATATTATAGATTACTTATAAATAGTCGTTTTTATTGGAATTTTTTACAAAGTTAGAAATTATTTGTGTGATTAGCTAAACTATTAATGTTATTTTGTAAAATAAAGGGATAAATGTTATCTTTGCATAATATGTTTGATAGAAATAAAATAAAAAGACTGGTTGAAAAAATGCCAAAAGGATTGATGTCGATAATGACGATATTATTGATAACATATCTGTCGCTTGATGATAATCCTTTCGATGCAAATGATGTGCGCTTATTTGAGGGCATGGATAAGGTGGTGCATTGCATAATGTACTGGTTTTTGGCATTAATACTGATGATAGATTGGACTAAGATTAAGAACAATATAAAGATTTCGGCCGTGTCGATGTGGGTGTGCGTGGCAATAGCATTTGCGTTCAGTGCGCTAATGGAGTACTTGCAAGATGCTATGGGGCTTGGGCGCGCAGCTTCGTGGGCCGATGCGTTGGCTAATTTTACAGGAACAATATTAGGCTTTTTGTCGATGAAATTTGTTTTCAATAAATGGTTCTTCGACACAAAACAAGGATGAAATTATTAAACTCAGGTATAATTATTGCATATAATGGCTGAAGAAAGCAAAAACAATAATACGAATATAAATAACAAACCTAAAGGCAATAGCTTGCGAAAAGCGATAGCATGGATAGCAGGCGTGGTGTTCTCGATAGCCATAATATTGCCATGTTTGTTATATATACCGTTTGTGCAAGATGGAGTGAAGAATGCAGTAACTTATTTTGTGAACTGCAATACTGATATGAAGATGGATGTGGGTCGAATAATGCTCAAGTTTCCATTGAAGATAAGTATTGATGATGTGTTGATACTCGATGCAAGTCAAGACACAATGTTGTGTGCCGACAAGTTGGAGACTGAGGTGAAAATATTGCCTATTTTCCGTAAAAAGGTCGAAATACAAAGTTTCTTGCTGAAAAATGCGTTGTATAAGATGTCTAGCGAAGACGGTTCGATGGATCTTCGTGCTGAAATAGACCAATTCAGATTGCGCCGAAGCGAAATATTGCTTGATAAAAATGAAATCAATCTGAAAAGTATTGGTTTGAAGGGTGGACGAGTACAAATGAAGCTTGGTGAAAGTACTCCAACCGAAGAACCAGTAGATACCTCGTCTATACCATGGCTAATGAATATCGGAAGGGTGAAAATAGAGGATTTCGCATGTAATATGCAGATGTTGCCACTTATTGAAAATCTTAATGCAAGGGTGGGACAAGCTGTGATGTCGCGTACAATGGTGAATTTGGCCACCAATGATGTGAAAATAGGTCATCTTGGCGTGGACTATGCTGATGTGAAATATCTATATCCAGTAGTTGCTGATAGTGTTGCAGAACCAGTAGCGCAAACCACAGTAGAGCCTGAGGTGACAACAAAAGACTGGACAATCAATGTTGATTCAGTTCGCTTGAATGGTGCTCATGCAGTGTATGCTATGAGTGGAGCAATTCCAGTTAAGGGGTTGGATATGAACTACCTTGAGCTGAGAGATATAAATATCGCTATTGACAGCGTGTATAATAAGGGTAGCGAGATAAAACTTGATTTGCTTTCGCTTACAGCGCGTGAGCGAAGTGGTTTGGAAGTGAAATCGGGTAGAGGCGCATTTTCTGTGGATAGTAAATTGATGAAAGCTGAGGATGTGAAGTTGGAAACTGCACACTCGGAACTTTCGCTTGAAGCTGTGGTGGGAACAGATGTTGCTGAAGATGTTTCGGCTCCTATCAAGGTAGATGCGCGAGCTAAATTTGGCTTTAATGATGCAAAATTGCTTTATCCTTCGTTGTCTTCATTGGTGGATAAAATGCCACACAATGTGCCTTTGGAAATGAATGTGCTTGTTGACGGAACAACCCGTCGCATCGATGTGAAGGAGGCTAAATTAGGCATGCGACAATATATTTCGGTTGAGGCTGATGGATATGCCGAGAATGTGATGGATTCAGAAAAGCTGAATGCAAAGATTGATTTCTTGGGCAAATTCCGTAACCTTAATTTCGTGGAGCAGATAGTGCTAACAGATAGTGCTATGCAAAGCCAAATTGATATGCCTAACATGATACTGAAAGGTGGAGCGCAATATGCTCAAAATGAGGCTCGTGGAGGAGCTGAGTTGCGCCTTTCGAGTGGCGAAATGGTGTTCTCGGGCGACTGGAATGGAAACAGAGAATCGTATGAGGCTGATTTAGCGTTAGATTCATTCCCAGTAATATCAATTTTGCCCTTGTCGGAGCTAAAAGAAATAACAGCCAATGCGAAAGTGAAAGGCGTGGGTTATGACCCATTCAACCCAAAGACAACAATCGATGCTTCGTTGAGAATAGATAAGTTGGCCTATGGCAATAAGATTTATCGTGATGTAGAGGCTGTGGCAAGTGTAGCCGACCAAAATGCAAAGGTAGAGCTTAAGTCGAAGAATGCCGATTGCAATATGGATATGGGCGTTGTGTGTCGATTGGATACGGCTGACTATGAGTTTATCGTAGATGGAACGATAGATAATGTGGACCTAAAGGCGTTGAAACTTTCGGAAACAACATGTCGAGGCAAAGGAAAGATTGTTGCATTTGGTAAAGCTAATGTAGCTAAAAATTTGTATGATGTGGATATGAGTTTGCGTGATTTCAAGTGGGTATTGCCCGACGCAACTTATTCTACAGATGAATTTAATGCGTTATTTGTGAGTAGCGAAGATCATATAATGCTATCGGCAAAGGAAGAAGATATGATGGTGGATTTCAATGCATCGTGTGGCATAGATACACTGTTGGCTTGTCTTGAGCGTAGTATGAAGATTGTAGAATATGAAATCGCTGCGAAGAATCTAGATCTCGATACACTACAAAACGCGTTGCCACATTTCTCATGCGACCTAAAAGTGGGTGAACAAAATCTGTTGAAGCAAGCATTGAAGTCGTATGATGTGAAAGTGAAGGATTTGGCACTGAATATCGTTAACGATAGTACAATCTATATGAATGGTCTTGCGTTGGGCGTGGAATCGGGAACAATGCGTCTTGATACAGTGAGTGTGTACGCTAATCAACGCAACAAATATCTCACATATAAGTTACATGTGGGTAATGAGAAAGGCACAAATGACGAATTTGCTCAAGTAACATTGAAGGGTGGCGTGAGAGGTAGTATGCTTGGAATGCTTCTCGAACAGCATAACATCAAGGGTGAACAAGGATTCCGTTTCGGTGTGAATGCACGCTTGTCGGATACGGCTGTGAATGTGAATATTTTCCCTAAGGTGCCAATTATTGGTTATCGTAAATGGGATGTGAATGATGGTAATAGTGTGAATTACAACTATATTAAGAAGCAATTTGAGGCCGATTTGCATTTGCGAAGCGATTCAAGTTTTATCATGGTTCGCACTGAGGATAAACAAGGACGCGAAGGTCAGGACGATGTGAAATTGAGCCTTGGAGGTGTGCAAATAGCAGAATGGCTAAAGGTGTCGCCTTTCATACCACCTATGAGTGGCGAATTGAGTGCTGATATTAAGTTGATTCTCGACCGAAAGAATATTCTTGGTGGTGGTGTAACGCGAATGAAAGATTTCAAGTTCAACCGAAAGGAAGTGGGCGATTTTGCGTTCAAATTAGGTCTTGAACTTGACCCAGATAAGCATTTCGTAAGATTGATTTCATCATTTGATGTTAATGGCCGAAGAACAGTCGTTGCAAGAGGTTCGTTGAACGACACAACATCACAAAATCCATATAATATATTGGTGAAACTTGATAGTTTCCCTATGAATGTTGTGAATCCATTTGTGCCAGGTGATATGGTAAAACTTGATGGCGCATTGAATGGTTCAATGAACATAACAGGAAGTCTCACTGAACCATCAATTAATGGTTATGTGCTAGGCCATGATGCTGCAATTAGCTTGCCACTATTTGGCTCGCACTTGAAATTGGGCGATGACACTATACCAGTAGACTCGAATGTGGTGCGTTTCAATCAGTATAACATTTATGGTAGCAATAACAATGCAATAGCCGTGGATGGCTATGTGAATTTGACACCGATGAATGAGATGCCAATGGATTTGACACTGAAAGGTAAAAATGTGGAGTTTGTGAATAGCAAACAACAACGCAAGATGGAACTTTTCGGTAAAGGATATGCGACTGTAGATGCAAAGGTGAAGGGAACGATGAATGATATGAATGTAGATGCATCGTTGTCATTGTTGCCAGCTACTAATCTTACCTATGTGATGCAAACCGATGTGAGTGCATTGTCGACTCAAACTGATGAAAATATGGTAAAGTTTGTAAGTTTTGCTGATACAGCAAAGGCCGAAGTTGATTCATTGACCAACCTGGAACTAACAAAGTCGAACTTCAAGCTAAATGCAAAGCTAAATATACAACAAGGCTCTAAATTCAGTGTATACTTGTCGAATAGTGGAAATGATAGGGTGGAACTATCGGGAAGTGGTATCTTGAACTATTCACAAAGTTCGCTTGGTGATATGCGTCTTGTGGGTAGATATACGCTCAAAGATGGTTTTGCTCGCTACACACCACCATTGTTATCGGAAAAGAAATTTGACTTTGTGGAAGGCAGTTACATATCGTGGAATGGTGATGTGCTCAATCCAGAGCTCAATATCAGTGCTGTCGACGAAATGAAGGCCAATGTGCAACACGAAGGTCAAGAATCTCGAATGATCGATTTCCTTGTAACGATGAGCATTGGAAATACGCTCAATAATATGGATATGAATTTTGATTTGAGTACGAAAGAAGATGTAACGGTGAAGAATGAATTGTTGTCGATGTCGCCATCGCAGCGTTCAAGTCAAGCCATCAATATGCTTCTTTATGGTACATATACAGGATTGGGAACGACAGCCAATATGAATGGCAATCCATTGTATTCGTTCCTAAATTCACAAATCAATCGTTGGGCGGCTAATACGATAAAAGGTGTTGACTTGACATTCGGCGTGAACCAATTTGATAACGGCTCGGGTGATGAAAAATCAAAATCGACCACTTATTCATATAAGATATCAAAATCGCTCTTTAATGACCGATTTAAGATTGTGGTGGGTGGAAATTACAGTCCTGGAGGTGATACCGAAGATAGTTTTGCTAATAGCTTGTTGAATGACATCTCGTTTGTGTATATGCTTAATCAGAGAGGAACGATGTCGGTCAAGTTGTTCAGACATACAGGATATGAAAGTGTGCTTGAAGGCGAGGTTACTGAGATGGGTGGCGCATTTGTGATTAAACGCAAATTGTCGACATTGAAGAACTTGTTCCGATTCAGACCACGAAAAATCACTGCAAAAAAAGATGATGCAGCGGTGAAAGATACCACGATAAGATTGGAAGAATCGCCAGTTGTGCAACCTAAAAAGGACTAATGATGAGAAGAATAAGCAATAATATAGTTGTGAAGTGTGTAGCGATGTTGCTATGCGCAATGTGTGTGGCTTCGTGCTCTACAACAAGCCGACTCGTAGAAGGCGAACAACTTTATACAGGAGTTAAAACCTTCAAAGTAACGCCTGAAAAAGGTGAGAAAGTACCCGATGAGGTAGATACTTATCTATTTGATGTGATAAATGTGAAACCAAATAATAGTTTGTACTCACCTTACTTGCGTACTCCATTCCCATTGGGGTTGTGGGTATATAACAACTGGGATGCTGATAGCAAAGGTGTAAAAGGGTGGTTGTATGACAAACTTGTGGAGCAACCAGTCGTGATTGATGATGTAAATCCGTCGTTGCGAGTGGGAATGATGAAATCGGTGCTCGATAATAATGGCTATTTCTCAGGAACTGCTCGTTATGAGTTGGTAAAAGACAAGAAGAATGCCAAGAAGGCAAAGTTGTCTTATTATGTGAATATAGGGAAACCTTATTTGTTTTCACGCATTGAGTATATTAATGGAGCGAGCGAACTTGAGCATGCTATCGACTCGATAGCACACCGAAGTGAGTACTTGAAACCAGGTCAGAGATATATTACCGATTCGTTGAGTAGTGTGCGCGAAGTGATAGCCTCGCGTGTGCGAAACATGGGGTATTACTATTTTCAACCCGACTTTATCGAATATCTTGCTGATAGTACCGAGAATGAAGGCGAGATTGCATTGCGGATCACGCTTGCCGACAATATAAAGAAGGCAGCTCTAAAGAAATATTATGTAGGCGATGTTGAGGCTGTTGTAAATCGTCCGTTTGGTAGAGGAACGCCCGACACACTTGTAATTCGTCAAGGGAAATTGGTAAAAATGCTACCTATGCGCTTGCGCGATGATCTTGTGCCATCTTGTTTGCGCTTCCGCAAAGGTCGTATAATACGAGTGAGAGATATTGATCAAACTCAATTGAATCTATCGCGAATGGGGATATTTAGTACAGTAAATATTGATGTTACGCCACTCGATTCATTAAATGGTCGTGATAGTGTGGATGTAAAAGTGAATTGTACTCTAGATCAACCGATGGAAGCTGCGATAGAATTTCAAGCTACTTCAAAGTCAAATAGTTATATAGGCCCAGCAGTGGTGGGTTCGCTTACCAATAAGAATCTGTTTGGTGGTGGAGAACTACTTACTACTCAAATAACTGCGGGATATGAATGGCAAACAGGTAGTGGAAGTCGTGAAAACGATACAGGCTCGATAAATTCCTATGAGTTTGGGTTGAATTCTACATTGTCGTTCCCAAGATTGCTCGCACCGAAGTTTATCGACCGTAGCCGTAGATATATCAACTGGACACGAGTGTCGTTGTCGGCCGATTTGCTCAATCGCCCAAGCTATTTCAAAATGGTGCAATTTGGAGCAGGATTTAGTTGGAAATGGCATGCTAATCGTAACTCGTTGAATGAATTTACACCATTTAAGCTCACATATACGAAGATGTTGAGTACGACCGATGCGTTCAATGCTGCAATGGAAGAAAATCCAGCAGTGGCATTGAGTTTTAAAGATCAGTTTGTGCCATTGATGAGCTATTCATACACTTACGACAAGCAGATTGACCGAAATAATAATATGGTGTGGACATCAACAGTGATGGAAGCCGGAAATATATTCTCGGGAATATGGAGTTTGGCTGGTAAGCATGGCGAAAAAGAGCTATTCGGTACGCCATTCTCACAATTTGTTAAGGCTCAAACACAGTTGGTGTATTCATGTAAGCTATTCCATCACCCAATGTCGAAGCATTGGATGGTGTTTCGATTGTTTGCAGGAGCTGCTCATGCCTACGGAAATTCTAATCAAGTGCCTTATAGCGAGCAATTCTATATAGGTGGAGCTAACTCGTTGCGTGCGTTTGGTGTGCGTGCAGTAGGTCCAGGTAGCTATCGCCCAGCAGCCGATGTAACGAATGGATATTATGACCAAACAGGTACATTCAAGTTGGAATTCAATGGCGAATATCGTTTCCCATTGATGGGCTATTTGCATGGAGCAATATTCCTTGATGCAGGTAATGTGTGGCTTCTTGAGAAAGATGCTTCACGCCCAGGAGGTGCTCTTGGAGAGGGCTCATTCTTCAAGCAATTGGCTGTGGGTACAGGAGCTGGATTGCGTTTCGATATGGAAATGCTTGTGTTGCGTGCCGACTTAGGTATAGGGTTGCACGCTCCATACGATACAGGAAAGAGTGGCTATTTCAATATGCCATCGTTCAAGAAAAGCCTTGCCTTCCACATAGCAATCGGCTATCCATTCTGATGAGTATTATTTGCCAGAGAAGGTAATGGCGAAGCCGATGAGGCGGTCGTATCGTGACGATGGGTCGCGATGATAGAGTCGGATGAGATACTCGTTGACTGTTTGGAACTTATTGCCTTCGAGCGATGAGTAACCTCGTGTGCTTCCGTCGGGAACAAAGAGGTATTGATAGTTGTAAGCCCCTTGTTTTAAGAGCAAATCGGCAGTGTAGAGTCCTGTTGCAGGGTCGTATTTCATCATAGTCGACGGAGTGAATAGGTTGTTGGTAAATTCTCCGTTTAAGTAGATTTTCCCGTTGCTTAGTTGGCCTTCGGTGTCGAGGGTGAAGTGTGTAATGATGTATTCGGAACCGTTGTCGGAGTCGTAGGCTTCACTGTTTCTGATTGTGAAGCGACCCATTTGCGTCTTGTCGTAGAGATAGCTATCGTTGGTGCGCATACGATCGGTGTAGAGTATGGCGTGATAGTAAGGGTGGTGGTATTGCATGCGCTCAACTCCCATAGATATGTTGTGTTGAGCCACAGTTTCGATGCGGCGGAACTCGTTGCCAGCTTCAAAAATCAGTTTTCGGTCGTGGTCAAAAGTTATGTTTTTGCCCGAAACCATGAGAGGTTGATTGACTACGACTTCGTTGTCGGAACGGCTATTTTGAGTTACATGAGCCTTCAAGTCGGTGTACATATTGCGAATAGCATAGTTTCGTGTGTTGACAGTGAATGACACTTGTTGGTGCTCACCATTGTAGTCGATGTCGGTGCGACTTGTGGCCGATGCAGCTATCGATACAGCATTCTCGCACACATAAAATCGCGCTTGAAGGAGAGTGTTTTCGGGTTCGTCTTCGTGATATACCTTAACGAGGTAATTCCCTGAGATTAAGAAACTGATTTCGTCGTTGGGCAAGGTGAAAGAGTAGTGAATGTAGTGGGTTAGAGTGCCCAAAGAGTGCTTGAAGTCGGTGATGTCGGCATAGTTGAAGCCATCGACATATTCACTTTCTACAAGGTCGCTTGGAGTCCAATCGGCGTTGCAATGCACTACGCTATAACGAAGATATGATCGTTCTTCATCGAGCTCATCGAAAGAGATGCGAATCTTGTCCTCGCTGTTGAGGGTGATAATAGGAGGGAAGTAGTCGTTGCCATCGAGTTTCACTTGCAGTGATTTGAAACGGCTATCGGCTACTTGTGTGCGAGTGTCGTTTTCAAGAATTTGAGCGCGAGATGAAAACGCCACCAATATAATTAATAATAATATGTGTAAGAATCTATTTTTCATAAATTACCATTCGATAGGTTGTTTGCCATGTTTAATAAGGTATTCGTTGGTTAACGAAAAGTGCTTGTTGCCAAAGAATCCACGATAAGCGCTCAATGGAGATGGGTGTGGCGAGGTGAGTACAAGGTGTTTCATGCGATTGATGAAAGCACCTTTTTTGATGGCATAGGCTCCCCATAAAATGAACACGAGGTTTTCCTTGCGTTGCGCAAGTTGAAGAATCACTTCGTCGGTGAATTGTTCCCATCCTTTGTTTTGATGTGATCCAGCCGAGTGAGCGCGAACAGTGAGGGTGGAGTTGAGCAATAGGACACCTTGATGAGCCCAACGGCTTAGGTCGCCACTCGCAGGAATAGGAGTGCCGAGGTCGTTTTCGATTTCTTTGAAAATGTTGAGCAACGATGGCGGGAACGGAATGCCGTCGCGTACCGAGAAGCATAACCCATTGGCTTGATTTACATCGTGATAGGGGTCTTGTCCGATGATGACTACCTTCACCTTGTCGAAAGGAGTAGCATCGAATGCAGCAAAGATTTCGCGACCAGGAGGAAATACCTGTGAAGTGGCATATTCGTTGCGCACGAAATGTGTCAAATTAACAAAATAATCCTTGTTCCATTCTTCTGCAAGGACTTGTTTCCAACTTTCCTCTATTTTTATGTTCATCGTTGTCAAAATTGATATTGCGTGTTGCAAAACTACAAATTCTTTATTACTTTTGCCACCTCAAATAAGAAAAATTAGCAAAAAACAACCAAAGAAAAGGTAAAAGCTAATAAATTCAACATTAATTATATTTAGAGAGAATGTTCCCGTAGTTCAATGGATAGAATAAAGGATTCCGGTTCCTTCGATTGGGGTTCGACCCCCCACGGGAATACAAAAAAGAGATTATCTCAAATATTTGGGATAATCTCTTTTATATTATATGTGTAATGTTGATGTTATTTCATTAGTAGGTGGGCAGTGTAGGCGATGTAGACAGCGATGAAGATGATACCTTCGGTGCGGTCAACTTTCATCTTGCCAAGTGTGAATGCCGATACATAGACAAGAACAGCCGAGAATACAAGCATTACAAAATCGGTGGTGCTGAAACCGATAATCTCAAATGGCGAAATAAGTGAAGATGCGCCAAGAATGAGAAGAATGTTGAAAATATTAGAACCTAATACATTGCCGAGAGCAAGTTGAGGGTTACCTTTCAATGCTGCAATGATACTTGTGATGAATTCGGGTAGCGATGTTCCTATAGCTACGATTGTGAGTGATATAACAGCCTCACTCATACCCCAATTATGCGCAAGAATAACGGCTGAGTCGAGGAATAGGTTACCACCCCAAAGTAGTACTGAAAGTGAGAATATTGCTATTGCGATAGTGAGCCATAGAGGCTTGCTTGACAAACAAGACGATGATGATTCTTCGTATTCGTCGTGAGCTTTGTTGGCTCTCACTGTGTAGGTCATATACCCAGCGAAAACGATTAAGAATATTATGCCATCAATGCGCGATAGAGCGAAACCTTTGGCATTGTTGATAAGCATATCAACGCACAATAATGCTACAAGGAATATTGATGTGAAGATATTGAACGGAATGTCGCGCTTGAGTGTGTTGCGTTCGATTGTAAATGGTTTGATGGCTGCTGTAACGCCGAGAATAAGAAGGATGTTACAGATGTTTGATCCCACAGCATTGCCGAGTGAGATGTCGCCATGTCCGTTGAGTGCCGATGATATAGAAATTAGCAATTCGGGTGCAGAAGTACCGATACCGACAATAGTTAGACCGATGACAAAATCGGAAAGTTTAGCTCTTTTAGCTATTGCAACCGATGATTCTACGAGGTAATTAGCGCCGACAATTAACATCGCTAATCCAATGAGTAATATTAAAATTTCCATTATTTATAGATGCTTTAAAATAAATTGTGATGCAAAGTTAAGCGAAAAAACCGAATATATCTAAATAAAGTTAAAATATTGTATATAAAGAAGAAAAAAACTTGCAAGATATGTGTTAGAAATATTATTTTTGTAATGTGTTTTTCATGGTATTAGATTTTAAGGTTAACAAATTGGATGTCGTGAGATATCCAATTTTAATTTAAGGATACACCCATTGAGGTGTATCCTTTTTTTTGTGCAATTTAGTGAGGTAAAGAAGGTCATTTTATGGTTGTAAATGGATAAACATTGTTTATTCGCCCACTTCTTATTATCTTTGTGTTATGGATGGTATATTTCAAAGAGGAGAGCGATTGCTCGGAAAAGAAATAATGAACCGACTTGCGTCGACGCGTGTGATAGTGTTTGGCGTGGGTGGAGTAGGTAGTTGGTGTGCTGAAGGATTGGTGCGCTTGGGAATAGGTAAGTTGACAATAGTTGACAGCGATTGTGTGAGCGTAACCAATATTAATAGGCAGTTAATGGCTACAACACACACAGTGGGACAACCCAAAGTGGATGTGTTGCGCGAACGATTGCTTGCGATAAATCCGAATGCAGAGATTACAGCCATCCAAGATGTGTATTGCGCCGAAAATGCCGAATCGTTTCGTCTTGGCGACTATGATTATGTGATAGATGCAATAGATAGCTTGAAGGATAAGGCACATTTGATACTGGAAGCATCGAAGAGCGGTGCAAAGCTGTTTGCATCGATGGGTGCAGCATTGAAACTTGATCCAACGAAGGTGAGAGTGGCAGAATTTTGGGATGTGAAAGGTTGTCCTCTTGGTGCAGCCTTGCGCAAGAAGTTTAAAAAGGACAAAACTTACCCAAAACGAAAATTTAAGTGTGTGTATAGCGAAGAATTGCTTGAAAATAAAGGCGAAGCACCCGAAGTGGATGGCAATAGCACTTGGGATGTGAAGAAAGCCCAAATAAATGGGTCGCTTGTGCACATTACAGCAATTTTTGGTTTCACACTGTCGGGACTTGTGGTCCAAGATGTGGAAAACGCGATTAAGAATAAAGACAAATAATAAGAATTAAAATAAGACAACTATTATGAAAGTGATGCTTGTGAATGGAAGCCCACATAATGAAGGTTGCACATATACAGCTCTTCAAGAAGTGGCAAAGGCACTGAATGCCGATGGCATAGAAACTAAAATATTCTGGATAGGAATTCGTCCTATATCAAGCTGCTTGGGCTGTGGATGTTGCAGTAGCGAAGGCAAATGTGCTATTGACGACATAGTGAATGTGTTTGTGGATGAGGCAAAGGATTGTGATGCTTTTGTTTTCGGTGCACCAGTGCATTTTGCAAGTGCTAATGGAGCTATGATTTCGTTCATGGATAGAGCATTCTGTTCGGGCAAAGCAGCATTTGAATATAAGCCAGCAGCATCGGTGGTGAGTTGCCGTCGAGGGGGTGCAAGTGCGACATTTGACGAGTTGAACAAGTATTTCACAATTCGTAATATGCCAGTGATATCGTCGCAATATTGGAATCAGGTGCATGGAAATACTCCTGAAGAAGTGGTGCAAGATCTTGAAGGAATGCAGACCATGCGCACACTTGGTCACAATATGGCGTGGATATTGAAATGTATCGAAGCCGGTAAGAAGGCTGGTATAGATCACCCAATAAGAGAAAAACAGATAAAGACTAATTTCGTGAGATAAAACAAAAATGGTTTACAATTGAGTTTGTAAACCATTTTTTATTCCTCTTTGGGGGTTGGTGATACGAAATAAGCGCTCAGCTCGTAAAGTAGGTAAAGTGGTAGGAATACGATGCATAGCGTGAATGGGTCGCCAGTAGGTGTGATGAATGCTGCTAATACCAGAAGCACTACAACTGCGTGGCGTCGATAGTTGTGGAAGAATTCGCGATGCAAGAATCCCATTTTAGATAGTAACCAAGCTACGAGTGGCATTTCAAACACGATACCCATTATAAAAATGAGCATCAAGAAATTGTCCATATAGGAATTGAGCGAAATCTGATTAGGAACTAGTTCGCTAACTTTATATTCGGCAAGAAATCGCAATGTGATAGGGAATACAACAAAATATCCTACTGCTACGCCTAAAAAGAACATTGTAACGCCAAGCAAGAATGCTCGCTCACTGCCTCGGCGCTCGTTTTCGTAGAGTGCAGGCTTGATGAAATTCCACAAAAACCACACGATAAAAGGAAAAGCAAAAACTACTGCTAACCAAAGCGAAGTGGTCATGTGAATGAAGAATTGCGATGCGAGATTGATGTTGATAAGCTCGACTTTGAATCCTTCGGTTGAGAATTGAGGTAGAGAAGGGAATTTCTTGGTGATGTTTTCAAAAAGTTGGTATAGGACAAAATCTCCTTTGCAAGGCGCAAGGATAATGTTGTCGAAAATGTCGGGCATGAAGATGAAGAAAACAATGGCAAAAACCACAAGCACACCACCTATTTTGAATAGAGTGTGTCGTAGTTCCTCCAAATGATCCCAAAACGACATGTCATTTTGATTTTCTTCAGCCATTGGTGTCCCTATGATGTTTAAGGAGTGAAAAAACGAGGATTATTCAGCCTTATCTTCCTTCTTTGCTGGTTCGTCGACTGGTTTTTTGATTTCGTCTTCGATATCGTTAAGTCCTTTTTTGAAATTGCTTACACCTTTACCGATGCCCTTCATAAGTTCAGGAATTTTCTTGCCACCGAAAAGTAGAAGAATGATAAGAGCGATGATAATAATTTCGCTTGCACCCAAATTCATAAAGTTCAATATATTTGCAATCATAGTAGTTTATTTTTTAAATTTATTATAGAACAAAGTTAAGTAAAAAAGTGGAATTTGAAAAGGAAAAGTGAAAATGCTGTAAATAATATAGATAAAATATGTTTTATAGCATAAAATTGATGAAAAATTGCTAACTTTGCGCTCCGAAAAAGAAAGTAAATTAATAGAGAAGATGAAAGCATTTGTATTTCCTGGTCAAGGAGCTCAATTTGTGGGTATGGGAAAGGACCTATACGACAACAATCAAATGGCTCACGACTTATTCGAGAAAGCTAATGAGATATTAGGTTTCCGTATTACAGATTTGATGTTTGAAGGAACAGAAGAAGACCTTCGCCAAACAAAGGTAACACAACCAGCTATTTTCTTGCATTCAGTGATTTTGGCTAAGACACTTGGCGAAGAATTCCAACCAGATATGGTAGCAGGTCACTCGCTTGGTGAATTCTCAGCACTTGTAGCAGCAGGCGCACTTTCATTTGAAGAAGGTTTGAAGCTTGTGTATGCTCGTGCAATGGCAATGCAAAAGGCATGCGAAATCACACCATCAACAATGGCTGCTGTTCTAAACTTGCCAAATGAAAAGGTAGAAGAAATCTGTGCTACTATTGATGATGTAGTGGCTCCTGCTAACTATAATTGCCCAGGTCAAGTGGTGATTTCGGGTACAGTAACAGGTATTGATGCAGCTTGTCCAGCATTGCTTGAAGCAGGTGCAAAGCGTGCGTTGAAGCTAAAGGTAGGTGGTGCATTCCACTCTCCACTAATGCAACCAGCACAAGATGAACTTGCAGCAGCAATCGAAAAGGCTGAATTCAGCACACCAGTGTGTCCAGTGTATCAAAATGTAGATGCAAAGCCTCACACTGACCCAGCAGAAATCAAGGCAAACCTTATCTCACAACTTACAGCTCCAGTGCGTTGGACACAAAGCGTACAAGCAATGGTAGCTGATGGCTTGACTGAAGTTGTAGAACTTGGTCCAGGTGCAGTGCTTCAAGGATTGGTGCGCAAGATCGATTCAAGCGTATCTGTATCGGGCAAGCAATAATTGCTAAGATAGTACATTGATTAAATGATAACAAATTGGTGCCATTTGCATAGCTATGATTGCGAATGGCATCATTAATTAAAGAATGGAAGAGGAAACAACAATGTTGCAGATTAAAGATGCTCTTGTGAGTCTTGATGTAGTGGAACGATTCTTTCTGTGCGACCTTGACAAGTGTCTTGGCGAATGTTGCATAGAGGGTGATGCTGGTGCGCCTATTACCGAAGAGGAAATGGCTACATTGAAGCGAATATTGCCCGAAGTGTGGGACGAACTACTCCCAAAGGCTCAAGAAGTGATAAAAGAAAAGGGTGTTGCTTATGTGGACGAAGAGGGTGACTTGGTGACTCAAATCGTTGACGGGAAGAACTGCGTATTCTCTTGTTATGGAGCAAATGGAATGTGCTATTGCGCTATCGAAAAGAAGTATCGCGAGGGCAAAATAGACTTCTATAAGCCGATATCATGCCATCTTTATCCATTGCGTCTCACAGAGTATCCTCAATTCACAGCAGTGAACTTCCATCGTTGGAAAATATGTAAGTGTGCCGAGGTGTTAGGCCGAAAAGAGAATGTGAGAGTGTATCAATTCTTGAAAGAGCCACTTATACGCCGATTTGGCGAAGACTGGTATGCCGAACTTGTGCAAGCATGCGAAATGTATCTTGAAGAATACGGAGATTGATTCGTGTTTTGCGAAAGATTCTGATTTATTGCAGGTTTTTTCACAACAAAAGATGTAAAAATTTTTGTATTTGAAAAAGTATTCGTAAATTTGCACGCCATTACAAATGTTGTGCGCTTACCAGCACAAGATTAATTGATTAATAACGAAAAAAAACAATAAAATGAAAAAAGACATTCATCCATCAAATTATCGTGAAGTAGTATTCAAAGATATGTCAAACGGTGAAACATTCATCACTCGTTCAACAGTAGCATCTAAGGAAACTATTGAAATCGATGGCGTAACTTATCCATTGGTAAAGCTTGAAATTACAAGCGCATCTCACCCATACTTCACTGGTAAGCAGAAGTTGGTCGACACTGCTGGTCGCGTAGATAAGTTCATGAGCCGTTATGGTAATCGTAAGAAAGCTACTAAGTAATTAGCGATCTTTTGATTTAACGAATTTCTGAGATAAAAGTAAAGCGATATGTCCTAAAAGGCGTATCGCTTACTTTTTATGTATATATTGATGATTATTGTAAAATATATGTTTTAGAGATAAACGGAAATATTGTATATTTGCAGAAAATCGAAGAATGATGAAAAGAAACTTGATATTACTATTGGGATTATTGATTTGTAATAGTGCATTCGCTCAAGACATAAAGCGAGTGTTCTGTGAAGCAACAATAGATGACTTGGACGGCAATTCAATTACAGTGAGAATAGACTACGGCCAGAAAGAGCAAAAGGATAATCTGCTTGTTGACAAAGATGGCGAGAAGATGTATTTCTATTCGAAGGCAGGAGTTTTGAACTATATGTCGAGCCTTGGCTGGCAAATAATGGAAATGGATACTGTGGAAAGTAGAAAAACAAGAAACGGAGGTACTAACCTATATGTAACATCGGAAGAACCACAAAAGATAACGGTGTTGTATTATAAAGATGTAACATCGGAAGATGAGATGCTAAACGGAATCATTACAAAGGGCACATATAAGAAATACAAAAAGAAAAAATAACGACATGATAATAAAGAAACGAGGAGCTATGTTTAGACATAGCTCCTCGTTGTTGTTATAAACCGTTGTTATTTGGTTAATGACATGTTGATTGAAATACCGTAGCTACTATTGGTAGTAGGGTAAGCGCTCGATGACACAAGAGGCGTGTTGGCCTGATGGTCGAAGTAAGCACCCACAGTTACTCGTTTGCTCAACACATAATTTGCGGTGAAATTGATTGAAAGAGTCTTGCTACCGCTTGTAGCTTGAGTGATGCGAGTATCGATTTTACGAATCAATGCTGTGTTGTTAGAGAAGTTACATTCGAGGTTAAGTGTTAGGTCGTTGCTTACACCCTTTTGGCTACCTTTAAGCTTCAAGAAAGTGTTGAAGTTAACAAACTTGTAACCAGCACCAAATACGAATGACTTTTGACCAGCTTCAACCACTTGTCCCGCATCGCTATTGAGTGTAAGAGTGCGTGAGTCGCGATATTCGGCATTGAATGATATATTGTTGTTCATCGTAGCATTGACACCGATAAGTGGCGCAAATTTCTCGGTAATGGCTACCGATGAAATGTTGAATGGCGATGATGGGATAGGGTTTTGTGTCAATTGGTCGCGAGTGAAGCCAAGTCCATTGCCAATACCCACCCAGTCGGTAAATGAAGTGAACGAACCCACTGAATAAGTACATTGGTAAGCATGTGTGAGGGTGAAGCTCTTGAAGTACTTACGAATCTTACCTATTTCGATTAGACCGTCGTAGGTGAGTCGCCAGTTAGGTAGAATTTCAGCAAGTCCAGGGAATGGATTGAGTGTTACCTTGTGAGGCGATTTGCCCGAATAAGCTGCTACGAATGCAGGGATAAGTACATCGCTACTTGTTTCGCTTGTGCCACCATAGTTGCGATCGAATGATTGTCCAGCAAGAGCGTGTCCCATCAAAAAACCATTGGTTGGGTATCTCTTGTCGGTATATTGTGATTCGATACGGCTTCGTATAGCAGGAATATATTCAAGGAAGTTGTTGAACGCATCGCTGTTGTAGCCGTCGTCGGCAGAGCAACCGCGAAGAGCTGTAGCAAGTGCCAAGTGAGTCTTGGTGTAACTACCAGAATATATAGTATTCATGTCGTTATACATGAATTGAACCTGGTTGGTGCGATTGTCGGTGCGATTGTTGGTAAGTGTGATTTTGAGACCTCTGATAGGCTCAAGTGCGATTTCGAGATTGAACTCGGAAGTCTTAGAATAAAGAGCAGGCGCAGTTTGAGTTTCATCACAAAGTAACCAACCGCGAGATTTAGCTTTTTGGATGTAACTATCGTCGGTGAGACCAAACCCAAAGTCAAGACCTGGTGCCATAATGTCGTATGAGCCTGTTTGTCCGAATGCATTTCCGACAGATGGTATGAATTGAGGCAAAGATAGGCCACGAGAGTCCTTGTATCGCACATTTACATTGCGCACCATCATTGCAAAACGAGTAGCATGTTCGGCAATGTCAACCCATAGCGATTTGTCTTCATCGAGCGATTCGGTGATAGTGAATTTCACATTGCCCTTGCCACGATTAAGGATTTCAACCTTGTTGGCGTCGATGATGCGTGACTTGATAGCGATAGCTTTGCCTTTCTCAAGAGCTGTAATCTTAATCTTCTTAGTCTTAAGATTGTGGCTGATGATAATTGAAGTATCTTCTTTCAATCTAAAGCTGCGAGAGAATCTCTTAGGCTTAGTTTTGCGAGTCGACTTTTTTTTAGCAAAGCGTTCGTTTACATTCTTGAGGTATTCAAACTTCTTGTAAAGTTGTTCAAGATTGAAACGACCATCAAGGCTTAGCGATGCTTGGTTGGCTACAGTGTGTCCTGTAGCAATGGTGTCGAGTGTAGTACCACGATCCCAATTGTAATTAGCATTGTAGGTCGCACTGGCTGTAATGAAGTCGGTAGCACCAATCTTGTTGAATGGAGCTTTGTAGCTTGCAGTGAATGATTGGCGATAAGAATAAGGTGTACCAAAACTGCGAAGGCTACGCATTACAGAGTCTTTCCAATTGGTATATCGATCAGGGAACAACTGACGATTGACAACACCCATAGGCTCTTCGATGTGTGCCGTAGTGTTGGTGTTAAAAGACATAGAAAGAGTCTTGGTGAAATTCCATGTAACTGCAAGTTGGCGATCCCAGATGAAGTTCTTGCTCACCGAGATAGGTAGTTCCACTTCGATGTCGCTTTCGTTGCGTTCTTGTTGTTCGTAGTAGTAACGCGACATGTTGGTGTTGAAAGCGATTGATGAAGGCAACCAACTGAATTCCCAATCGCGTAGGAACTTGATACCTTTCTGCTTACCCTTTATCTTCTTGAAAGGTTTGAAAGGCTTGAAATAAGGAGAGTAATTGTATTGGAAGTTACCACGATAGTCGTTGGTGTTCTCAAATACATTATTAGGGTCGTTATTGCGTTGCTTGTTAGATGAATAGCTTAGAGTGAAGTTAGAAGGGTCCCAAGGCATAGGATTCTTGCTTGAAACGCCGAAATTCAATCCAGAAATACTGAAACTTTCGACCTTCTTGTTAGTTACAGCATACGCCTCGATAGAATCGCGTTGCGATTGAGTGGCACACGCATCGATAGCCTCTTCGAGCAATACATCTTGGTCGAGAGGATTGTATTTAGGAGTGATTTTTTCGTTAGATACCGAATAATAGATAGGAGCTTTAAGTTTTACTACCTCAGGAAGGAAGCGTCCCAAGTCGGCTTGTACGGCAATGTTGTATTGGTCGAGATTGTCGATTCGTCGTTCGCTCAAACTTTGATCGACGGCACCAAATCCCGATGTTTCCTTTTGTCCGCTTAGGTTAAGAGTCGCAAGGTCGCTCAATCCAAGGTTGATGTTAGCCTTAGCAGCCCAACCACCTTCGTTGTTGAAATCGGTTACACGAAGTTCGTTCACCCACACATTGCAATTGCGTACTGAACCAGAATTGTTCTTAACACCGATAAGAATAACGCGAATATCGCTGATAGAAGGGTTACCGATAACAGTAACAGTGTTGCGAGTTCTATTAGGGTCGGGAACAGAATAACGACGATTATAAGAAACGCCTGAGCTTTCTTGCATCTTTTCAGCATTTCGTTGCTTCTTGATAGCAGGGAATAGGTCGAGGGCGCAGTCGAGCATATTGCTTGCTGGCCAAACTGCTTCGCGATTAGCATATTTGCCAGCAGGAGTTACCTCAAGAGGTATTTCGTATTCGTAGTAGTTGTTCTTGATGTCGCTACCGAAACGCACAAACAAAGACACATCGCCATTGCTCACGCCATTGAAGTCGTCGATAAGAGCTTCGTTGTGGGCGAACATTTGCAAGCGATTGTAGATGCGCAAGTCGAGGCTTGTGTTGCGATATACAGCACGGCTCTTGCCTGGTTCAAGGTCGGTTACCTTGAGCGACATAGATTGTTCGTTGAGCTGAGTAGCTTGAGATTGGCTTGAGTCGACAATTCGAGTTACGCCTGGAGGCAGAATGTAATTGACTGGTTCGCGTCCAGCATGTTCTTCGATGTTGACAGCATCGATGTCTATATTACCTTCGGCAGGAAGGTCGCCAGCTACATCAAGTTGGAAGTCGTAAGGACGCCATTCGCCACGCACTAATTCGAGAGTGGCAAAACGCAAGTGAGTGCAAGCCTTAAAGCCTGTCATAAACATACGGATGAAGCGAATAGTAGAGAAATCGCTGATTGAACCAACAGCTTTTTCGAAGTCCTTTACTGGAATCTTGAATTGATACCAAGTTACTTCTTGCTTTTCGCCATCACGAGTGCGCACATTTGACACTTGCTTATTTGTGATATAGTTTTGTCCTACAACAAGGTCGGAAGGACGAATTGAAATCTTATATTGGAAATAGCGTTCATACTCGTTGAGTGTGTTGTCCTGGTTGATGTCTTCAACATCGGGAACACTACGAGCTGATTGATAAAGTGATACATTGGCATCTTCTACCGATAGAGAGTACCTTCGGTACCATTGTAATGCTTGTAACGATTGTGGATAGAAAGTTGCATTTCGTCGTAGTCGTAGCCACGATAGAAATGGTAGTTGTCGCCTGCAGGGTCATTGAAAGGAGAGAATGGGTCGCTTTCCATTCGAGCCACAGCATCGCTCGATAACTTGCGGCGAAGATCGTTTACAAAATTTTGATATGTAGGGAACGCCTTTTCGCTTTCGGTGTTAAGACCGTTAAGACCAAGGTCTTGGTTTTTGCGAGAGCCTGCTGTGTTGTCGAATGCGTAGGTGAGAGAGTTGTTGGAAGAAACGCGTCCCCACACAGTCTCTTTGGTGTAGCTTGTACCACCATCAATAGGTAACCCGTTTTCGTAAGATTTCAAACCATCTTTCAAGATGTCCTCGCTCATTTCACCAAGGTTGAAATAAAGATCACCACCATCGGTGTTAGGATTTTCGGGATCGAGGAATGGGTCCATCAACCAGAATTGGATGTATTCGATGTTGGAAGCATCGAAGTTGGTGTTATCGAGTTTGCGCATGATACCACCCCAACGCTTTTCAGGGTTGAGTAGCTCACCTTCGGCATTGATATTGTTAGCATCAAGGTTGTAAGGACCTCTTTCGTTAGGGTAGAATGAGAGGTTAAGAGTCTGAATAGTAGATGACTCACCATAATTCAACTCTCTGTTAGGGAATATTTCGCTATAAGTGATTTCACGCACATAAGGGTTGGATTGTTGTGCCAAGTCGTTTTTTAAGTAGCCTGGACACATCGATGAATTGCGTTGAGTGAATAAGCGATCGATGTAGTACCAAGATAGAAGCGCACGATTCTTGCCGTATTCAATATTGTTGGAAAGCGATGCTTCAGGGAATAGGGCATTGGCTGAATTGTCGTAAGGAGTAGAAGCCAAGAACCATGAATAAGGAGAGCGCAAGTCGATACCCGATTGAGTAGATTCGAAATCATCGATATAAGAGCTACCTTGAGTAGAACCTGATGTTGCTTTGTGAGGAATTATGTAAGCAAATTCACCATTTACATTAAGCGTAGACGGAGCAGTGGCATTCACTGTAGGAATCTTGTTAAGAAGATTGGTGAGCCACATAAATTCATTCTTGTAGTTGAAGTTTAGCCCCCAAATAGTGTTCTTAACAGTTTCGTCGCCAATAGCCACTTTTTCGGTGAGAGATTTCTCGCCGTAATGCATAATTGTACCACCGATGTTGAAATCCTTATTGAATTTGTAGTTAAGGTCAAGACCGAGGAGCGTTTTGCGTTGCATGCTGAAAACCGATTGATTTTCGAGCGACACACTAATGTTGGTACCTGCGTCGATGATACTTTGGTTGGTGATAGTTACGATACCCATGCTATAGTCGACGGTATAGTCGCTGTTTTCGGTTAGTGTTACACCACCAGCAGTAACTACAACCGATCCACGAGGAACATTCATTGCGTTAAGGCGAATTTGTGAGCCTGAAGACGCTTGGTATTCACCTGTAAGAACGAATTTGTTCTTGTCTTGATATTGTCGAGCTACAGTGAGAGTAGAGTCGTAAAGTTGTTCGTAGACATATTTATCGGCTAATTGGTCGTTGCCAATCTTTTTTCGAAGGTGTGAGCCGAAAGGTTCGACAACAGGGAATACAATCTTACCAGTAGAAGGGTAGATAGTGTAGCCATCGATAAAGTCGTATCGTCCGTCGGCTCCTAAATTGTTGTTGGAGTCGATGTTGTCGAGATTCATTACTTGCAATAAAGGCATACCGTTGATAGCACCCACAGGAATGTAAGTGATTTGTGTACCAGTGGTGTCGCTTAAGTACTTGATGTTGAGCTTGAAATTAGTCTTTTGTACTTGATAAGCGCCAAGTGAATACACATTCTTCATCATCAAGTCCCACATAGGAAGGCGAGGTGAAACGGTGGTGCCTTTCAGCATTTTCACGAAAAGTGATTGTTCAGTTGAAGCAATATCGCCCGAGAATTCACCCACTTGATAAGTTTGACCACGATATGTGTATTGGTAAGCCACGGCAAGCACTTCGTCGGCATTCAATGCCGATTTGAGCGAGATGTAACCAAGAGCCGAGTTAAGTGTATATTCGGAAGAAGAAAGTAGTCGAGCACTTTCCACTTTTTCGTAGTCTTGTCCACCAATGATGCCATAAGCCGAAAGAGGTTCAAGAACCGAAGTGGTTTGGCTAATATATCGAGCATCGGCATATTGAGAAGTGATTTCCGATAGCAAATTGTTCGATGTATTCGATGGGTTTGCAACAGCTGAATTGGTTGCCCAGTGGCTGTTGTTTACTCGTTGGCTTTCGCCGAGGTCCATAAACCCAACGATATTGCGTGATTGTTCGTAATTGCCGCGCTTGTTTGTGATCCACACTTCGATGCGTGTGATGCTAATACCCGAAGAAACAAGAGGCAATTTAGAGCAGAATAAATCGTAGTTGTCGCGGAAGAAATGGCCGAGGAAGAAGTGACGATTGGCATCGTAATTGTCGGCATTAACGGTGAACTTGGTGGTTTGTGCACCGCCACGAGTGTTCACAGTTTTTGTTTCGGCGTTTTGTTGCGATACGAGAGCAGTCGCAGTAAGTTTGCCAAATTGTAATTTGGTCTTTACCCCGAAAAGAGAGTTGCTACCACGAATAAGAGATGAACCAGTGGTCATGCTCACATTACCAGCCTCGATGTTCTTAATGATTTCGTCTTCTTTGCCTTCGTATTGAAGTTTTAGGTTTTTAGAGTCGAAATCGAAGGTAGCATCGGTGTTGTAGCTCATCGTGAACTTCATTTTGTCGCCCACTGATGCGTTGATATTGGCTTGAATCTTTTGATCAAAGTCGAAATAAGTCTTTTTACGTGCACCCAACGATAGAGCAGGGTTGTCAGTCTTGTTGGTCTTAATACCAGTATTGATTTGAACCGAACCAGTGGTCTTAAGTTGTACACCTCCAGGGCCAAACACCTTTTCCAAAGGCCCAAGAGAGAAGTTCATATCAAGGAAATTGAACGGATTATTGGTCTGTTCGTTAGATTGGCTGTTTTTCTGACGATAGTATTCTTGCATCGATTGACGAAGCACAAGATTGTTGTATTCGTCGGCCGAAAGAATGAAAGGAGTGGTGATTTCGCGTTCACCAATCTTAGTGCGAATTACATAACAGCCTGTTTCTGGGTCGAATTCGGCTTGTGAAGTTATGTTAGAAGGGTCTTTAAGGTCGATAGGTTTCTCAGAAGGATATAGCTCACCATAACCTTGTGGAATAGTGCTTTTAACCTTAAAACGCGTAGCAGAGGAATCGGATTCAGCAGCCTTTTTTGCCTCGTTTGATGGAACCGAAGGAGGAGGCAATAGTGCGGATTTATTATATTGAGCATAGGCATAAAAATTATATGCCGAAAGTATAATCAATCCACATACAGCAGCAAGTAGTAATATATATTTTTTCGAGTTGTAATTTCTCATTCGATAAAATCGCCCAAATTTCTGTTAAGTGTGCCTTAAAAAGTTGTTCCTATATGAAATTTATAAGGCGAAACCTTTCTTACATCATTTTTAGGGCTTGCTTGATAACTTTCTCTACGCTAAGACCTTGTGATTCTGAAAGTAACTTCTTAAGCACTTTTTGAGATGCCTGCTGAGAGAAGCCAAGCATAACGAGAGCAGCAAGCGCTTCGTCATAGACTTCATTGTTGGCAGGAACCTGTATATCTAATAACGAATCAGATGGTGCTTTTATTTTATCCTTTAGGTCAACAATTATGCGTTGTGCAGTTTTTGCGCCGATTCCTTTCACTGCTTTAAGCGCACCAACATTGGAAGTTGCTATTGCAGTTTGCAATTCGGTGGGCGAAAGTGATGATAGAATCATGCGTGCAGAGTTAGGACCAACACCTGAAACACTGATGAGTAGAAGGAACATTTCGCGCTCATTCTTTTCGGTAAATCCGAATAGAGTGTGAGCATCTTCTCTAATAGCTTCGTATATGTAGACAGTAGCACTTTGGGCATTTTGCAACGCCGTGAAAGTGTAAAGCGAAATGTTTACGAAATAACCGATGCCATTATTGTCGATAATAGCATAAGTGGGTGTTAGTTCGGCTATATTTCCTTTGATGTATTCTATCATAGTGTTTGGTTGTTATCGGATTATTAGTCTTGATGAATGAGATGCGTGCGCACCAACGATATTCACAATGTATATGCCTGGAGCAAGAGCACCTTCAGCATTTACATATCCCAAACCATTGTCGGTGTCGATCATTTCGTTGAAAATGGTAGCTCCGTTAAGGCTTAAGATAGAAAGCTTAACTTGGTTTTCGTTGTGTGCGTAGAAAGAGAAGTTACCATTAGATGGATTAGGATAAATCATGAGCACTTCGTTTGGAGAAGTGATGTCGGTAAAGGCACTGTTGTTCTTGTTTTGAAGAACTTTCACAAGACCTGCGTAAGCATTGAGTTTACCTGCACCCCATTGAATAGCTTTGCCCGATTGAGTGTAAGAATCGGTAGTAGCTGTTTCGATCATAATATCTCGTATTTCCTTAGGAGTAAGAGTAGGGTCGGCTTGTAGCCATAGAGCAACAGTACCTGTAGCAACTGGGGCAGCCATAGATGTTCCAACCATATCGGCCCAATGGTAAGAGCGGCGTTGGGTAAGAAGGCTTACTTCGTAGGCAAGATATTTTCGGTTGGTAATTGTTGCATTGTCGTATTCGTTTACCGAAGAAATAATGGTGAATCCAGGAGCTACAACATCGGGATAGTTCTTACCGTAGATGTCGGTTCCATAGCTTGAGAAAGATGCAATATCACCCTCGGTAGCACTTGGATAGTAAGGTCTTGAGCCTGTGATAGATGTGAACTTTCTTTTTGTTGAGTAGGCACCGATAGAAATAGCTTTTTTGCCAGTAGCCATAGCGTTGAATGAACCGTCGGGTGTTCCTGTAGTGTAGTTGCTATTGTTGTAAGAATCGAATTGAGCTTGGTTAGACCATGCTTCGATTACGGTACCTTGTTTACCGTAAAATTTCACTCCGATGCGATAGTTGCTTTTGAGTGTTTTACCCGATACAAGAGTGTAGAGTTGGTATCGGTTGTTATAAGACGAAGTCATACCAGAAACACTCACTGAACCATTGAAATAGGATGATAGGGTGAAGCCGCTCCATGTGTAACTATCCATAGATGTTTTGGTAGGGTAGAATGTTTGAGATGAAGCCAACTCGGTTTTTGTAGTTGTGTCGTAAATGAAGAATTGCACACCAAAAGGCTCACTCTTGTTGCTCCATGCGTCTACTTCACAAGAGTAAGAAGTGCTTGACGAATAGATGATTGACGCAACTTGAGGAACAGTTGTGCTTGAATCGGTAAATTCTTTCTTTAGGTATAGATTGTCTTCGCCTTCGTTGCCCGATGCGAAAACAACGATGTTACCTTCTTTGCAAACATTATCTACACCTCGATTGAACGAGCTTGTACCGTCGTGTGGGCCTGCATTGGTACCAAGGCTGATGTTGACTACAGCAGGTTTGCCTTGCTCTTGTGCATATTGGAATATTTTTTTGATACAAGATAGTACATAGGTGTCGCCAAGTTTGGTGCCAAGTCCACAAAGAATCAAATCACTCTCGGGAGCCATTCCATAAAAATTGCTATCGTAGTAGCTACCGCCAGCAATCCCAGCCACATGTGAGCCGTGACTGATATCGGTGTAGTCGGTGGTTAGCTCTGCTATGTCAGCCGAGTCGGTAAGGAATTCGATAGCTTTAGTTGAAGAGTTGTAGCAAGCAGCTAACTTAATGCGAGAGTTCTTGTTTTCGTCCTTGAAATTGATGTGGTTGAAGTCGATACCACAGTCAATTACGCCCACGATAACATCTTTGCCTTTGTAGGCTTGAGGTAGGTTAAATCCGTTGTGAATATCATTAACTTTTGTTGCAATGCGCGCACTATCGCAAAGCATATTCACAGGTTGCTCAAACTCGATGAACTCGATAGCATCGATAGCCTCAAGTTTTTCTACATTGTTGAGAGGAACAGAAGCTATGATGATGTTGCCTAATTCGTCGGTAATGTCAATGTCGAGATTTGTGATACATTCATCACTTAAAGTGCTATTTTCTTTGAGTGTAATGAATGTGTTGATTCGAGCTACATTGTCCTCATTGCTTAATGGCAATAATGACTTTAGATTGAGTGAACTATTAGAGATAATCGCTTTGTTGTATGCATCGAGCTTTACTCTTGAAGGAAGAGAAAGTTTGGTTGATGCAGAAGAAGCAAAAATAAGAATTGCTGTAAAAAATATTGAAAATAGTACTCTTTTCATTGTCTTATTATAATAATGTGAAATAATTGACAAATTTAATGGTTTGTGAGCTAAAATGCAAGAGTAGGGTGGCTCAAGAGTGGGGTGTAGACAAAGAAAAAGAGCCTATTAAGTGGTTAAACTTAACAGGCTCTTAAAAGTATGAGATAATAATTGATATTACTTCTTAGCAGGAGCGTTCAAAGATTCAACATACTTGCGAAGACCTTCGTTAGTTGGGTCTACAGAAAGCCAGTTTTCATAAGCTTCTTTCATCTTAGCCAAACTGTTGTTGTATTCTTCGTTGTCCTTGTAGTTCTTGTCTTCTTTTTTGATCTTACCAGCGATGCTTGCGTAGTAAACTGCGTTGTAGCGATAAGCCAAAACATAGTCGTTAGCACGGTTAGTCTTGTTAGCTGGGTCTTGGTCAAGAAGGTCAGTAAGGTTCTTCATTGCTTCAAGAGCGTTACCGTCAGTAGCTTCCTTATCCATCATCATCTTACAACGAGCGATTTGGAAAAGAATGCGTGGGTGGTTAGGAACCTTAGCGTTGATTTCGTCAGCATACTTAATAGCCTTTTCAAGAGCAACGAACTTATTGTCTGTTGTGTCAGTAGCAGCAACATTAGAGTAGCGTTGAGAAAGAACAAGAAGGTCGTTAGTTACACCCTTACCAGAGTCGAAGAAGCGTTGGTAAGCTTCAGCAGACTTAGCATATTGTTCAGCGTCAAGGTAAGCGTCACTGATTTCCTTAAGCAATTCAACCTTATCAGGGTTAAGTTCAACAGCCTTTTCGTATTGAGCAAGAGCTTCTTGAGTTCTGCCAAGTTCCTTAAGAGTAGTAGCATAGTCAGTGTAGTCCTTAGCTTCATACTTTACACCTTCAGGAAGAGTAGCGCTGAAAAGTTCGTTAGCAGCAGCTTCAGCAGCGTTCCAGTTCTTCAAAGCAACAAGGTTGTAAAGAGACATACGCTTCATGTAGAAGTTTTGAGGGTCTGTTGTAGGAAGAGAAGCTACAAGTTCCTTAGAAAGAGCAAGAGATTCTTCGTACTTTTGACCATAGAACAAAAGGAATGCGTAACGGCTACGGTCTTGAGTAAAGTGGTTAGGGTTTTCGATGTACTTACCGTATTGAACAGCAGCCTTAGCCCATTGTTCGTTCTTGTAGTACTTTTCAGCAAGTTCGCGTTGAAGAAGAGCTGAATTAGGCTTGTTAGCAAGGATTTCGTTCAACTTGTTGATAGCCATATCAGGAGCTACATTGTAGTAAGTGTTAGCATACTTAACATAAGCTTCGATGTTGTTAGCATCAGCATTGATAGCTTGTTCGTACATACCAGCAGCTTCACCCCAGTTCTTTTCAGCAGCCTTAACATCACCTTCAAGGATGTAGATGTCAGGGTTAGTGTTCTTGCTGTATTTGTACGCGTTCTTAGTCGCCTTTTCGATAGCCTTAGCATAAGCTACAGGATCAGCTTCAGTGTAAGCGCGTGCGATAGCAGCTTCAACAGAAGCATTCTTCTTAGTAAGCTTTTGAGCGTTGTTGAAAAGTTCTTCAGCAGTCTTTACATCGTTGTTCTTAAGAGCGATAGAACCAAGACCGATTAGGTTGTAAGGGTTGTTAGCGTCGGCAGCAAGACCTTTTTCGAAGTTTGCCTTAGCGTCGGCAACCTTACCAGCCTTCATGTCCAAGCAACCTAAATAGTAATAAGCTTCACTCTTGTTAGTAGAAGCGTCGTTGAAGTTACGCATAAGCAATTCCTTAGCGTTGTCATACTGACCTACTTTGTAGTATTCGATACCATCTTTATAGCCTTGAGCGAAGACTGATAAAGAACCTCCTAATAGAATTAGGGAAACTAAAGCTTTTAATTTCATTGTTAAATGATTTTTTTTTGTTTCAGTTATTGTTAGTTATTATTTCTGTTTATTCTCGTTATTGTTTCTCAAAAAAGAGGTTAGTTAACTTGCACCATTCTTGGTTGAATAGCAGCAGGAAGTACCCCTGTGTTTTGGATAATTTTTTGTCCCACATATCCTGTGAGGAATGTTAGGAATCCATGAGGCAAACTACCACGAGCCGCTGTTGTAGCCACATAAATGCTACGATATAGTGGATATTCACCGCTAAATATGTAGGCTTGATAAGGCTTGAAAGCGATAGGGTAGTCGTCGCGTCTTATTTTTAGCACTTTGATGTTGTCGTTGAAATCGAGTGTTGTTGTGTCGTTCTTTTGTAGTTCTTGATAGTACTCGGCTGCACTCTTGTTGCGACCACGCATATCAGGAGTAATCCAACTTACACCGATAAGTCCGATAGTGTTCTTGTTCTTAGAAACCTTATCGATTACATCGCGAGTGCTTTGTTGTGCATATACTTCGCCAGCGAAAGGCTTACCTCCTGTGATAGAATCGACCATGTATTTCACGATGCTTGAGTGTTTGTGGTCGAATACTACTTGGATTTGCTTGAGTTTAGAAGGCTCGATTTCGTCCCAGTTTTTAGTTTCACCCAAAAGGATGTTGCGAAGTTCGCTTATTGACAATTCGTCGAGGGTGTTTTTGTTGTTTACGATGAGTGCAATAGCATCAACTGCCAATCGTTGTTGATAAAGACGACGATTCTTAAGTTTTAGCTGAGCCTCGTGAGCCTTAGAAAGTTTGTTAGAAATTATAATCAGTTGAGTCTTTAGATCCATTAGAGAATCGACAGCTGTTTGTTCGTCAACATAATAAGGCATAATGTTAGCCTTAGGGTAGTGATATTCGAACATTTCAATTTCTTGGCTAATAATGTTCTCGAAACTTTCGTCGCACATCACAGTGGTGATGCCCGAAGAGAAAGTGTTCTTCGGTTGCTTGCCACAAGCTGTAAATAAAGCGACTAAAGCTATAAGAAGTGTGCCGATATATAATTTTCTATTCATAATACAAAGTGAACTTTAAAAAAATGAAAGCGAATTAGAAAGCTTTATAATAGCGATAACCTCTCCAAAGACCGTAAACGATGAAAATAGTACCTAATCCGTAGCGAGCCCAATCTTGAATCCAAAAGAAATAGTTGGTACCAAGAGTTAGATAGGCCATGCCGAAATATACGAGCACCATGAAAATGCCAAAATAAGCATTCCAGTTCATCGGTTTCTTTGTCGATTTTACTGAATTGCTATTGGTGTTGTTGTCTTCGTTTATAGGCTTGTTGTCAAGCTCGTTGTTATTTAGTTCTTCTTTCATTATAGTCAAATTTGTTGATATTTTGCCGATATAAATTAATGGGACAAAATATTGCTCGGTAAAGATAGATAAAAATCGTTGAATATTAATTCTATTCGGCGGTAATTATAATATCTTAACTTAAAAAAATCGTTTTTTGTGTCAATTTTGGCATTCTGAGGGTATTATTCCTCCTCTTTTGACTCAATAGGAAGGCATTTTGTGGTGTTGATACCCATGTTCTTGATGTTCTCTATGCGGCTGAGAATATTACCCTTACCTGTCTTGAGTTTGTTCATCGCATTATCGTAGGCTGTTCGGCTCGAAGTGAGAGCCTTATCGACGGTCATGAGGTCGTCTAAGAAGTTTGCAAATTTGTTATAAAGTTTGCCAGTTTCTTCGGCTATTTTCACTGCATTTTTGGTCTGCTTGTCGTGTTGCCAAAGTTGGTCGACAAGTTTGAGTACCGAAATGAGGTGAGTAGGAGATATAATAACCACATGGTTGTCGTAGGCATATTTCCATAATGTGTTATCGGCTTGCATAGCTGTGAGATAGGCAGCTTCGTTGGGGATAAACATCATGATGAAATCGGCCGAGTTCTTGATAACCTTTTGATATTTAGAGTCTTTTAGCTCTTTGATGTGGTTCTTGACCGATAGAAGGTGCTTTTGTAGTGATGTGTTGCGCTCATCTTCGGTGGTGGCTGAACAGAAATCGACATAGTTGGAAAGTGATACCTTAGAGTCGATGATAAGCGACTTGTTACCAGGGAATTTTACTACAGCATCGGGACGAACAATGTGTCCTTCGTCGTCCTTTAGTGTGTTGCCAAGTTCGTCTTTGGTTTGCTGAATAGTGAATTCAACGCCTTCTTGCAATCCACAATTTTCAAGTATTGTGCGCAAGATGGTTTCGCCCCAATCGCCTTGTACTTTGGCATTACCTTTGAGGGCTTGTGTGAGTTCCTGAGCTTCTTTACCGATGGTTTGGTTTAGCTCCATGAGTGAGCGTAGATGTTCGCGCAATGCTTCTCGGTCCTTGATGTCGTTTTTGACATTATCATTCAATGCATTTTCAAATTTGTGAATTTGTTCGCGAAGAGGTGTAAGTATCTCAGTAAGACGGTTTTCGTTGAGTTCTTTGAAACGCTTAGTCTTGTCGTCGAAAATCTCGTTAGCGAGCACTTTGAAGTGTGATTCGGCTTCTTGTTGAAGGCGCACTTTTTCTTCGTTTATGCTGCGCACTTGCTCCTTTAGTGTAGCATTTTCGGCGCTAAGAGGAAGAAGTGAGTTGATGGTGGCGCGCGCTTCGTCTAATTGCTCGTTGGTTAAGCGAATTTGTTCTTTGATAGCTGCATTTTCGGTGGTAAGAGGTGCTAGCTCTTGCAATGCTGAACGAGTTTGTGCGAGTTGAGCTTCGGTATTTTCGAGTCGTATGCTTTTAGATGTGTTGTCGGCGAGTGTGTTTTTTAATTCCTCGTTGTTCTTGCGTAGTGCGCTGAAAAGAACTATTGTGATAACAACAAGAATGAAAATAATGCATGAAAGAATAATAGTTGTAGCCATAGTATGTGTTTTGTGTTTGTTTTCGTCGGTAAAGTTACGAAAATTGTTGCGTAAAAGGAAAAATTTGACCTATTTTGACGCTGAAGTGAAAAAGTATTTTTAACTTTATGCTATTATTAATATAATGTGAAAAAAATGGCAAAATTGAAAGTTAGCGATGAGTGGTGGACATGTCCAGCCGAAGCCGAAAATGGTAAGTTGATAATGGTGACAGGTCGCGCCAATATGGAAGAGATTATAGCAACAGGAAAATATAATACTCGTGTAGAAATATCATGGAAATATGAAGAAGATAAGGACGGAATGCCCGATGTGGCTACTTCATCGCTTATGGAAGAGGTGCAAGATGCATTGCAAGCCGATTTTATGAAAGATCCTGTGGCTGTTCTTACAGGTATTTACACTGGAAATGGTGAACGAACATGGGTTTTCTATGTGATGAGTGTGAAGATTTTCGAACGCAAGTTGAATGAAGACTTGGCAAAGTTTGATTTGCTCCCAATTACATTATATGTGGAAAATGACCCTGAGTGGAACGAATATCAAGAAATGCGTGAAGCTACCGAAATAGAAGATTGTGATTGAAAAAAAGAAAGCTATAAAACGGATATAAATAAGAAAAGACTCCAAATTTGGAGTCTTTTCTTATTTATGTTGTTGGCAAATATTACATGTTCATACCACCGTCAACTTTGATAACTTGACCTGATACATAAGAAGACATATCAGAAGCAAGGAATGTAGCTACATTAGCGATATCTTCTACTGTACCACCACGGCGCAAAGGAATCTTCTTAGCCCATTCAGCGCGAACATCTTCAGGTAGAGCAGCTGTCATAGCTGTTTCGATGAAACCTGGAGCGATAGCGTTGGCACGGATACCACGAGAACCAAGTTCTTGAGCAATACTCTTAGCAAGAGCGATAAGACCAGCCTTAGAAGCAGCGTAGTTAGCCTGACCAGCGTTACCGTGTACACCTACAACAGATGACATATTGATGATAGAACCACTGCGTTGACGCATCATGATAGGAGTAAGAGCGTTGATGTAGTTGAAAGCTGACTTAAGGTTTACTGCGATTACAGCATCCCATTGAGCTTCGCTCATACGCATCATAAGACCGTCCTTAGTGATACCAGCATTGTTTACAAGAATGTCGATGTGACCGAATTCTTTGTGTATTTCTTTTACAGTGTTAGCTGTGTCTTCGAAGCTTGCTGCGTTAGAAGCATAACCTTTAGCTTTTACACCCAAAGCTGCAATTTCTTCTTCAGTTTGCTTACCGTTTTCGTCGATTACCAAATCAGTGAAAGCGATGTCGGCTCCTTCTTGAGCAAATTTTAGTGCGATAGCCTTACCGATACCGCGTGCTGCACCTGTGATAAGTGCCACTTTTCCTTCTAATAATTTCATAGATTATTTGTTTTAAAAATGTTTCTAAATTTAGGCTTTAATTCCGTGTAGGATAAAGTCTTTGATGTATTCTCTCAACTTTAATTTTTCGATACCAAGTTCGGCAAAACTATTGCGAACATAAGCAACATCCATGCCTTGTAGAGCGAGAATCATAACTGATGCAGTTTCGTCGATGTGTCGAACACGGAATACACCTTTTTCGACTCCTTCGGATAGGATTTGCTTTAGGATAGTAGCCTCTTTGCTGATGGTAGCACGACGAGCGCGATCCACTTTTCGTATGTCGCGGAAGAATCCTGCGCGTAACGAGCCATTTCGGTAAACGAGTTCCTTGATGATTTCAAATCGAATGAAAATGAAATTGATCAATTTTTGCTCAGGAGGAAGTGGTTGTCGTGGAATGTCGATAAGCTTTTCAACGATTTTGTCGCTTTCGGCTTTAACCACAGCATTAAGAATTTCTTTTTTGTTTTTAAAATAGGTGTAGACAGTGCGACGACCCTTCTCAGAAGCCACAGCAATGTCGTTCATTGTTGTGTTTTCTTCTCCTTTTTGCGCAAAAAGTTGTCGCGCAACCTCGATAAGTTTGTCTCTTGTTTTTAATACCATTGTAGTTTAAACACCCGTTTATATTCAATGTGCGAAATTAGTAAATTATATTTAGGTCGCCAACAAATTTGCGCAAAAATAAGTAAAAGACGCAGATTTTAGGATTGATATATAATTTAATAAGGTGTTTTTCGTTACATATAAAGTATAAAAGAGAATATTGATGAAACAGTATATATTAGCATTGATTTTGTGTATTTGTGGAGTGGGTGTTACATTTTCACAAGTGCAAATATCGGGAAAAATCACCGATGACAAAGATGAACCTATCGAATTTGCTACGATAAGGGTGCAAGGTACGGCGCTCGGTACAAATTCCAACTTGAAAGGTGAATATTCGTTGACAGTGGCTCAACGCGACACATTGGTGGTGGAGGTGAGTTGCCTTGGTTATGCAAATGTGGTGCGTCAGTATATAAAGCCTAAGGGTAAAATCACGCTAAATGCCAAGTTGTATCAAAAGTCGAAAGAACTGGGTGAACTTGAAGTGGTGGAAATACGCCGCCAAACCGACCAAATGCAAACGATAGATGCGCAGTCGATGCGTCTCACCCCTGATGCGTCGGGAGGTAGTGTGGAAGCAGTACTTTCTACAATGGCCGGAGTGAGTTCAAAGAACGAAATGAGTTCGCAGTATATGGTGCGTGGTGGCTCGTATGACGAAAATAGTGTGTATATCAATGGAATAGAGATATATCGTCCACAGCTCATCAGTTCGGGACAACAAGAAGGATTGAGTATTATCAATCCTGATATGGTGGGATCTGTAAGTTTCTCTACTGGTGGATTTAGCGCAGCATACGGAGACAAGATGTCATCGGCTTTGGATATTACTTATCGTGAACCAGAGGCATTTGAAGGCGCTGTGTCGGCGAGTCTTCAGGGTGGAAGTCTTGCAATAGGGCAGAGTAGTAAGAAATTCTCGCAACTTCATGGTTTCCGATATAAAAGAAATTCTTCGCTGCTTGGATCGCTTGAAACAAAAGGAGAATATGATCCTCAATATTTTGATTATCAGACTAATATTACCTATAAGATGGGGTCGAAATGGAAGGCATCTTTCCTGGGTAATATCTCGATAAATAATTATCGTTTTACGCCTCAAAATCGAAACACAAGTTTTGGTACATCGACCAATGCGAAGCAGTTTACAGTATATTTCGATGGGCATGAAAAGGATAAATTCGAAACCTATTTTGGAGCACTTACGCTCAATTATAAGCATTCTAAAAACACCGATATATCGCTTCTTGCTTCGGGTTATTTAACCAATGAGATAGTGGGTTACGACATTCATGGCGAATATTGGCTCGACGAGGCAGGTACATCGGGTGAAGGCGGTATAGGAGGCGAACTTGGTGTGGGTAAGTATCACGAACATGCAAGAAACCGATTGAAAATGAGTGTGTTCTCTCTTGGTTTGAGAGGTAATACGGTTTTAGGGAAAAACAAGATAGCTTATGGTGTGTCGTTCAATCATGAGAATGTGTATGAGCGTGCCAGTGAGTGGGAACAACGCGATTCGGCGGGATATTCATTGCCTCACTATGGTAATGGCGTGCATATGGTGTACAATCTTACATCAAAGCAAGATTTTGGCTCAAACCGTATCTCAGCATTCGCACAGGATACATATCGCTTGGCAACCGAACTCGGATATTTCACTATTAATGGTGGTGTGCGCTTGTCGTATTGGGATTTTAATAATGAATTCTTGGTGAGTCCTCGTGCCAGTGTGGGATTTGTGCCTAAAGGAAATGAACGATTTGCGTTACGATTTGCTACAGGGCTATATTATCAATCGCCATTCTACAAGGAATATCGTGTGGAAAAACTTGATGAATATGGCAATGCATTCATTGAGTTGAACAAAGATATTAAGTCGCAACGAAGCTTGCATTTCATTCTTGGAGGTGATTATACTTTCCGAGCACACAATCGACCATTCAAACTCACTGCAGAGGCTTATTATAAGAATCTGTCGAATGTGATTCCTTATGAAATCGATAATTTGAAACTTGTGTATTCGGGCGAAAATACCTCGAAGGGTTTTGTAACTGGTGTCGACTTTAAGTTCTTCGGACAATTTGTGGAAGGAACCGATTCGTGGATAAGTTTTTCACTCATGAAAACGCAAGAAGATTTGCGAGGAGTGAAGGTGCCACGCCCAACCGATCAGCGTTATAGCTTTGCGCTTTTCTTTACCGACTATTTTCCTAAATTCCCTAAAGCAAAATTCAGCCTTAAGGCTATTTTCTCTGACGGATTGCCAACTACTTCGCCACGCACCACTCGTGATGTATCTTATTTTCGCACACCTGCCTATAAGCGTGTAGATGCAGGCGTGTCATATCAGTTGGTGGGAGGAAATGATAAGCGCACGAAGGGATTTTTGAAGAATTTCAAGAGTGTGTGGTTGGGACTTGATGTTTTCAATCTTTTCGACATTTCCAATGTGAGCAGTTACTATTGGGTGACAGATGTGAACGAAATGCAGTATGCCGTTCCTAATTATCTTACTCGTCGTCAATTGAATGTGCGTCTATCGGTGAATTTCTAAACGCGTAGAGAGATGTTGTTTTTATATAAGTAATAACTTGGTTTCAAACCGAAGTTATTACTTATTTTTTTAGTATGAATTGTCGGAATGAACAGTAATATTTAGCCCAGAATTTCATTCCTTTGATGCCAAGAAATGGGATAAATAGTGTGCGCAACTTAAGTGATAGAGGTAAGAGAGTGTGGTCTAATGTTGAGGCGTGGAAGTCGAAACTTTGCTCAATTTCTTGTTGCTCTTGAGGTGTAAAAAGTTGCTTGTTGGTTGAGAAAATGTACCAATAATTAATGAGATTGTGCCAACGGTAGCGCTCTTGTCGTTGCATGATATGGCGTTTGCAATTGAGCTTTTCGAGGTGCTTTTTGAGTGCAAAGTCGGCAACGAAGACATCAAATCGTCGTATGGTTATCGCGTTTGAGATAGAATTGTCGTGTTGGCGATAATAATATGAGGCATTGCTTAAGCGCACTTCGCGAGAAGCATGGTAGTGAAGCTTAGTTGTGATGTCGTCGGCAGTGTAGCGAGTACTTTCGTCGTAAGGAATGCTTTTATGAATGTCTGCACGCAAGGCGTATACCCCATGAATGCTCCAATCGATACTGAGGCACAATGCTTCGTCGCCAGAGAATATGGTTTGACTTGTGCGATTGTGATAGGGGGTGAGAGTGCCATCGGGATATTGCAAAACGAGGTTAAAAAGCACACAGTCGGTGAGAGGGTGTTGAGTAAAGGTGTTCACCAATTGTGCTATAGCATTGGGGTCGAGCATGTCATCGGAATCCACCATACATATATAGTCACCTGTGGCATATTTAAGCCCATGATTACGCGCTTTAGATTGTCCTAAATTCACTTCGTTGCGTAATACGATGATGCGATTGTCGAGTGCAGCATATTCGTTGAGAATAGCGAGTGAGCCATCGGTAGAGGCGTCATCGATGCATATAATCTGAATGTCGCGATGCGATTGGTAGAGAAGCGAATCGAGGCAGTCGCGCAGAAAATGCTCGGTGTTGTAAACAGCAACTAATATGGAAACTTTCTTATCGCGCATAAATGAATATGGAGTACTAATGTGCAACAAAGATACACAAAAAAATCGCAACTATCGACGATAATTGCGATTTTCGAGTGATTCGCACAGGATTCAAACCTGTAACCTTCTGATCCGTAGTCAGATGCTCTATTCAGTTGAGCTAGCGAACCATTTTTGCTTGTTTGCGAGTGCAAAGGTAGGCAATATTTTTGAATTTAGAAAATTTTTCGGATGTTTTTTTACGATTCCTTCAAAGATTCATTAATTTCTTCGATATATGCAAGCAATTCTTCGCGTCCTCGACGGTCTTCACTTGATGTCATGAAGTAAGGAGGTAGTTCTTCCCACGATTCTTTTAGCTTTTTGAGGTATTTGTTTACATTTGCCACACCAACCACCTTACCAAGTTTGTCCATCTTGGTGAATACGATGCTGAATGGTACTCCATTTTCGCCCAACCACTCCATGAATTCAAGGTCGATCTTTTGAGGATCGTGTCGAGCATCAACGAGAACGAATAGATTGGTCATCTGCTCACGGCGAAGTATATATCCTTCGATGATCTTGCGGAATTTGTCGCGACTGTCTTTGCTTCGTTTTGCATAGCCATAACCAGGCAGGTCGACAATGTACCATTCTTTGTTGATGAGGAAGTGATTGATTAAAAGTGTCTTACCTGGAGTTGCTGAAGTTTTTGCGAGAGCAGCTCGCTCGGTAAGCATATTTATGAGTGAAGATTTGCCAACATTAGAGCGTCCGATAAATGCATATTCGGGTATGTTTCCTTCGGGACACTTTCGTGCATCGGCGTTACTAATTATATATTCAGCTGACTTAATTTTCATATCTATATAGGATTTTTCAATGCAAAGATAACTAAAAATTATGAATAGTGGTTGGGGTGGTCGGGATTTTATGAGTATCTTTGCATAACGAAAAAAGAAGTACTTAAAATGATTGAAATTACTAAAGATATTAAATATATAGGTGTTGACGACCTTGACATTGATTTGTTCGAAAGTCAATATATTGTGCCAAATGGTATCTCGTATAATTCGTATGTGATTTTAGATGAGAAGATTGCGGTGATGGATACTGTTGATAGTCGCAAATCATCGGAATGGTGGATTAATCTTGAGTGCGAACTTGGAGGCAAAACACCCGATTATCTTGTGGTTCATCACATGGAACCTGATCATGCAGGCTTAATTGGCGAATTTGTTAAAAAATTCCCTGAAGCAAAGATTGTTGCAACTGATAAAGCTGTGAAGATGCTTCCATTATATAATGATAGCATTGATTTCAGTGATAAAACAATCGTAGTGAAAGAAAATGATACTCTTTCGCTTGGTGAACACACTTTGCAGTTTATTATGGCTCCAATGGTGCATTGGCCAGAAGTGATGACTACTTATGAACAAAAAGATAAGGTGTTGTTCTCGGCCGACGGATTTGGCAAGTTCGGCGCATTGAGCCATGAAGAAGAATGGGCTTGCGAAGCTCGCCGTTATTATTTCAATATTTGTGGAAAATACGGCACCCAAGTGCAAAACTTGTTGAGAAAGGCAAGTCATCTTAAGATTGATATTATTTGCCCTTTGCATGGCCCTATTTTGAAAGAAAATTTGGGTTATTACATTGGACTATACGATATTTGGAGCGATTATCGTCCCGAAGTAGAAGGTGTGTTTGTGGCTTATGCGTCAATTCATGGAAATACGGCTGCAGCAGCTCACAAATTGGCTGATATTCTGCGCGAAAAAGGCGCGAAAAAGGTGTCGGTTGCCGATTTGAGTCGCGATGATATGGCTGAAGCAGTGGAAGATGCATTTAAATATAGCCACTTGGTACTTGCTGCAGCAAGCTATGATGCAGGAATTTTCCCTCCAATGAAGGATTTCATACATCATCTACAAGATAAGAGTTTCCAAAATCGTCGTGTTGCACTTATTGAAAATGGCTCATGGGCACCAGTTGCAGGTAAATTGATGCACGCAGAAATGGCTCGTTTGAAGGATATTGATATTGTAGAGCCAATAGTAACAATAAAAGGCAAGATGAAAGCAAGCGATGAGATTAAACTCAAAGAACTAGCCGATAGCTTGTTGTCAACTGAAGATTAAAAACGCAATAACTAATGGACCAAGAATTTGCATCATCATTGCTTGAAAACGCAGTAAGCGAGTTTGCTAAGTTGCCTGGTATAGGCCGCAAAACGGCTTTGCGCTTGGTGCTTTATTTACTGCGACAAAACGAGAATGCATCAATCTCTTTTGGTGAGGCCATAATTCGTTTGCGAAAAGAGATTAAGTATTGTCAAAAATGTCATAACATCTCGGAAAGTGAGGTGTGTCCTATATGCTCAAATCCTTCGCGCGACGAAAGTGTGATATGCGTGGTGGAGAATGTGAAAGATGTGATGAGCATTGAGAATACGCACCAACACTATGGACTATATCATGTCCTTGGCGGATTGATTTCACCTATGGACGGCGTGGGGCCACAAGATATTGAAATAGAAAGTCTCGTAGAGAGAGTGAAAGAAGGACAAGTGAAAGAGGTTATATTAGCCCTTAGTGCCACAATGGAAGGCGACACTACCAATTTCTATATATTCCGTCGTTTGGCGCCATATCCTGATGTAAAAATAACTATGCTTGCTCGCGGAATGAGTGTGGGTAATGACATTGAATATACTGATGAACTCACACTTGGTCGTTCGATTCTTAATAGAACACTATTCTCCGATTCGTTTGCAAAGAATAAGTAACTATGAAATAAAAAATCCCGTCATTGACGGGATTTTTCTTATTTCTTAAATGCAAGTGCTGCACCAAGTGCGGTGCGGAATTCGGCATGTGGAGGTATATGGAATTTCACTCCATAAATTCGTTCCATCAGTGGGAATACCATTTTACATTGAGGTAATTTGGTAAGGTTGCCAATCATGACAAAATCCTTAATCTCGCTATTCATAGCCGAGAAAACAGCCGAAGAACCAATTGATTGCACCACCATAAAAATTAAACCAAGAGCAATATCTTCGTCGGAAACATCGCTACTTGTAACCTTTCCAAAGAAAGATGCTGTTGCGTCGAGAGGAAGATTCTTTAAGTCATGCTTACAAATGTCACTAATAAGCAAGTTGATATTAGAAATATCGCCTCGCGAAGCTAAGTCGCATATTTTATGGAAATTACGAGTCTTAAGAAGTAGTTGTGACAAACCTTGTAGCGTACCACCACCTATGCTAATACCGCCAATGTGGCGAATCCCATCCTCATCGATACGAACATAAGATGTACCCGTGCCCATACTAACAACGATAAGCTTTTCGAGGTCCATACCATAGCTTGCACCCAAGCCATTAGCGAGAAACTCATCGGTTTTTGCCGTTGGTAGTCCGTAAAGATCGCCATCGATAAATGCACTGCCAGCACCTGTGAGCATTACTTGCTCAATGTCGCTTAGGTTGTAGCCATTGTCGTAGATATATTTACCAAAAGCTCCAAAAAGTGAAGTTACAGGGTCGGCTGCTGTGATGAATAAAGGAGAAAGAATTTCACCTTTGCAGTTGAGCCCAATAATTTTGGTAGTACTACCACCTACATCGATACCTATTACAAGTCCCATTTTATTTGAATCGTTTTATAATATGCGTCAAAGATAATATTTATTTTCATATTATTGCCTATCTTTGTCGAGTAAACATCAATTAATTGTATGAAACAAGCTATGTTGGTCGATGAAGCGTTAGTTTTGCGTGCTCCTGAAATGAATGATTTGGATATGCTCTATTTGTGGGAGAATGATAGCGAGCAATGGAATGTTGGCAATGCCGTGGCTCCTTATTCTCGCAAACAATTGTGGGATTATATCGACACCTACGAAGCCGACATATTTGCGAGCCGTCAACTGCGATTTGTTATCGAAGAAAAGTCATCGCACAAAGCTATTGGTACAATTGATGTTTTCGATTTCGACCCAGTCAACCGACACGCATCAGTTGGTATATACATCGATGTGAACGCTCGAATGCAAGGCTACGCTAAGCGAGCTATCGACCTATTGTGCGAATATTGTTTCGCCCACATAGGAATGCACTCGCTTACAGCATTGACAGCAATGAGCAACGAACCCGCACAAAGATTGTTTAAGTCGTGCCGATTCAAAACTTGTGGTTGCTTGCGCTCGTGGGTTAGAATTGGAAATCAATATGAAGATGTAGTGGTGTTACAACTATTAGCCTAATTCAAATGTGGCGATGTTGGGCAATTAAGCCACAGCCAGTAACGGCTGTCAAGCATAGTTACACATTTGCGCCAAGTGGTGTCTTCTTCGGTCGATAGTAGAGTGTTGGTGTCGCACATATTTGCAACAGCCCAATCAAAATTTTTCAGTTCGTCTTCCAGTTGACCTTTGTCCCAACCGCTATAACCAAGAATAAATCTAATTTTGCCCTCGATGGGTGCTCCCGAATTCACATATTCAATTATAGCCTTGAAATCACCACTCACATAAAGTCCATTAGCCACTTCCACCGATTCTGGAATCAGATTGCCAAGAGTGTGGATATAGTACATTTGATTGCAACGCACCGGACCACCTATATACACCGGAATCTCTTCCTCGCGCTCTATTTCTTCCACAAGTTCGTTAAGAGTATATTCCGAACGATGATTAGTGATAAAACCCATCGAACCCATGCTATCGCTGTGCTCAATGAGAACGATAGTTGAACGCGTGAAAATGCTATTTGCCATCATTGGTTCGGCAAGTAGAATATCGCCCACCTTAGGTATAGGTTGATCAAAACGCAGTTTTATTATGTCGGAATCAAGAATGTCCATATTTTGCAAAGATAGCAAAGAGTTGTAATGCGACCAAATAATAAGATGTATAAAAAAAGACAGTAAAAAATGGGGAAACTCGTGATTTTGGGCCAAAAAGAGGTCGTTTTTGGGCAAAAATCATCAAAAATATGTTTTTTAACATAAAAAATTAAGTCTAACTATTGCGGGAATGGAAAATATGTTGTAATTTTGCAGTGCAAATCGCGGGATGGAGCAGTGGTAGCTCGTTGGGCTCATAACCCAAAGGTCGTCAGTTCGAGTCTGGCTCCCGCCACTAAGTTAGAGGTTATCAAGAAATTGATAACCTCTTTTGTTTTATTAAGATTCTTAGTTTTGTAATGATGTGATATTGTACTAACTTTGCCAACAGACTAACTAAACTGATAAATTATGGAAATTTTTCACGATTTGCTAATGCGTCGTCGTAGCATAAGAAAATATACTGAGGAAGAAATCTCTGCTGAAGATGTAAAGCTAATTCTTGAAGCTGCGCTTGTAGCTCCAACTTCTAAAAATAGCCGCCCATGGTATTTTGTTACAGTTGAGGACAAACGAATGCTCGAAGAACTTGCTAAATGTAAAGAATTCGGTGCTGGTTCAATTGCTAAATGTAGTTTGGCAATCGCTGTAGTAGTTGATCCTATGAAGAGTGAAGCATGGGTGGAAGATGCATCGGTGGCTGCTACATTCATTCAACTACAAGCTGAAGCACTCGGATTGGGTAGCTGTTGGGTGCAAGTGCGTGGTCGCATGCGCGACGAAGAAGAAACTGCCGACGACTATGTAAAGGCTCTATTGAATATCCCACCTGATTTGCAAGTAGAATGTATCATTTCGCTTGGTCAAAAAGGCGAAGAACGCAAGCCTTTCAATCCTGAAAAGATGCTTTGGGAACGAGTTCACATTGGCGAATGGCGTCCTCAAGAATAATACTTCGAAAGGAAATCTATGAGTTCAATCAACTATGATTTGACCAAAATAAAGGGAATAGCATTCGATGTTGACGGAGTGTTGTCTCCATCGGTTATTCCTTTGCACCCCAATGGCGAGCCTATGAGATGTGCCAACATCAAAGACGGCTATGCTATTCAACTTGCTGCGAAATTGGGCTACGAATTGGCTATTATCACTGGAGGCAACACCGAATCTGTGCAAAAGCGTTTCGTGGGACTTGGCGTGCAAAATGTGATTATGAGCGCAAGCCGAAAAATCGACCATTTCAATGCTTGGCTCGAACGCACAGGTCTCAAACCCGAGGAAGTGGTGTATATTGGCGATGATATTCCCGACATCGAGGTAATGAAAGTAGCTGGATTGTCGATTGCACCTGCCGATGCTGCTCATGATGTGAAGGCGGTTGCCAAATACATCAGCCCTTATAATGGTGGTTATGGTGTGGGACGCGAAATCATAGAACAAGTAATGAAAGCTAAAGGCGAATGGCTCACCGATGAATTGGCTTTTGGCTGGTAATATAGCTTAACTGAATAATTTATGGAACATCCATTGAAAAATATCGAAGGTTACAATGTGATTCTTGCGTCTAATTCTCCTCGACGCAAAGAGCTACTCGGTCAACTTGGTATTTCATTCACTACTCGCGTATTGAACGACATCGACGAGAGTTTTCCTGCTGATATGCCAGCCGACAATGTGGCCGAATATATATCTAAAAAGAAGGCCGATGCCTATCGTCAATGCATGGCCGACAACGAACTTATTATTACTGCCGACACTATTGTGGTAAGTAATAATAAGATTCTTGGCAAACCAGTTGACGCTGACGATGCTCACAAGATGCTTAGAGAACTATCGGGACACGCTCACCAAGTAATCACTGGAGTTACTATCACCACAACGCAATTCTCAAAAAGTTTTAGCAGTGTTACCGATGTGAATTTTGCTGAACTTTCGGACGAAGAAATCGATTATTATATTGAGAATTACAAGCCATTCGACAAGGCTGGCGCTTATGGTATTCAAGAATGGATAGGTTGTGTGGCTGTGTCGGGTATGGTAGGAAGTTATTACAATGTGATGGGACTACCGATTTTTAAGCTATATCAAGAATTGAAAGAAATACTCTAAACTTTTATATAAGCAGAGTATTGAGTACCCGAATAAAGTGGAGTGAGAAATTGCACTCCACTTTTTATTTTACCATCACTGGTAAGTTGTAGAGGACATTTAGCTTGAAGATTCTTTCGATAATCAGCACTGATTTCTTCTTTATGAAAATCTACATGGAAAGTGCCGTTTGCATCATGTGCAAGTAACTTATTGCCAATGATACTACTCACTACGCCCATTGTGGTGCGCAAATTCAATTCGATGCAAGGATTTAAGCATAATTCGCCATTCTCATCACGATAAATCATCATATCTAATCCCAAATAGCCATTATATTGGGGCGCAATCAAATTGTCGATAATATTCACGGCAGCAGCTTGCACATCACGCAATAACGATTCGTTGCCAAGTATAGAGACTAATCGTGTATGCAAAAAGTCGGAAGAGCCTATCATTCCACTACTAAATGAGCTGTGCGTGTCGTTGTTGAAAATCGAGTAACCTACGAATTGGGTTTTGCCTCCTTCGCATATAAATTCCATCGCGAAATCCAACACTGCATCGAGCGGACATTCACACATAATCGACCCTTGTCGCTTTATGATTCCACTACACCAACGAGTAAAATCCAACCCTTCAATATCGAGAGCTCGATAGATTCCTTTTCCACTCGACGACCAAGGTGCTTTAGTGTAGGCGCAAGGATATTTTCGCGCAAAATCGAGCACTGCTTCGATATCATAGCATTCAATAGGAATAATATCTCGCAATCCCTTCACGCGATCAAGAAACATTCGATGAATTTCAATCGATATGCGACGATGCGAAAGCTTTCTTATATTATCCACATCTTCAATCGAAGGTAATGCGCTTTCTTTTGCTCCATCAAGGAAAAGTCTTCTACGCAAAAAATGATTCCATCCCCACGGAGAAAATGCATCAAAATAAGGAATCTGCTCAGTAGTAGCCATTTCAACCCCTAACCCATACACATTATTCATATCCTCTATCCAAGAGTTGTCGATGTCATCGCCTTGCGACAACACACATTCACCATTATCACCAATCCACATTGGCAACAATTGTAAATCGCGACGAAGCAAGCGAGCCATTGGCGGTGGAGTGTAATTCGTACCACCAAATGCCAAGGCAAGGTCATGTTCTGGATTAAAGATGCGTACTACTTTCATTCAAGATTTATTTTGTACAAAATTAGCTATTTTACATCATTTTTCCGCAATAATTTACTCAATCATTCATTCCTATATTTTTATGTAATTATTCTTGGAATATGTAGACTGTTGTAATACAAAAAGTTAGGTATATAGCATTAAATTCATTAATTATAAAAGGTAATAAAAAACCTCTAAAATGTTGCACAAACGAAATAAAGTTTGTAACTTTGCACTCGCAAACAAGCAAAAATGGTTCGCTAGCTCAACTGAATAGAGCATCTGACTACGGATCAGAAGGTTACAGGTTTGAATCCTGTGCGAATCACTCAAAGGAACTCAATCGAGTTCCTTTTTTTTGTTTTTATATACTATGATTTTGATCGAAAAGGGGTATGAAGGGCTTTCGGTTAAAATATTTATGGAAATGTGGTGGATGGTGTTGAAAAAGGGAATACTATGATAAAGGGGATAAAAAAAGGATTGCACTTTGAGTGCAATCCTTTTCTATTGTGTTAAAACGGATTGTTTTATTTCTTACATGGGCAAGCAGATTGCTTGATTTGTGTGAAGAAGTCGTTACCCTTATTATCAACAAGGATAAATGCTGGGAAGTTTTCTACTTCGATCTTCCAAATAGCTTCCATGCCAAGTTCTGGGTATTCTACGCATTCGATGCTCTTGATGTTGTTTTGAGCAAGGATTGCAGCAGGGCCACCGATACTACCAAGGTAGAAACCACCATGCTTCTTACAAGCATCGGTAACAGCTTGGCTACGATTACCCTTAGCAAGCATAATCATGCTACCACCGTTAGCTTGGAATAGGTCAACATAAGAGTCCATACGACCTGCAGTTGTAGGTCCCATAGAACCACATGCCATGCCAGCAGGAGTCTTAGCAGGACCAGCATAGTAGATAGGGTGATCTTTGATGTATTGTGGAAGTTCTTCACCATTGTCAAGGCGTTCTTTCAACTTAGCGTGTGCGATGTCGCGGCCTACGATGATTGTACCGTTCAAAGAAAGGCGTGTTGATACTGGGTACTTGTCAAGGTCGGCAAGTACTTCGTTCATAGGACGGTTAAGGTCGATTTGTACGCCACCGCCTTCGCCAGCTTGACGAAGTTCTTCTGGAATCAATTCAGTTGGGTTGTCATCAAGTTTTTCAATCCAGATACCGTCTTTGTTGATCTTACACTTGATATTGCGGTCGGCAGAACAGCTTACGCCCATACCAACTGGACAAGATGCACCGTGACGAGGAAGGCGAACTACGCGAATGTCGTGTGCGAAGTATTTACCACCGAATTGTGCGCCAAGACCAATCTTATAAGCTTCTTCAAGAAGTTGCTTTTCAAGTTCTACATCGCGGAAAGCACGACCACCTTCGTTACCTGTAGTAGGAAGTTCGTCGTAGTAGTGAGTAGAAGCAAGTTTCACTGTAAGAAGGTTCTTTTCGGCAGAAGTACCACCGATAACGAATGCAACATGGTAAGGAGGACAAGCTGCAGTACCAAGAGTCTTCATTTTGTCAACCAAGAAAGGCACAAGAGTTGCAGGATTCAAGATAGCCTTAGTTTCTTGGTAAAGGTAAGTCTTGTTGGCTGAACCACCACCTTTAGTAACGCAAAGGAACTTGTATTCCATACCTTCAGTAGCTTCAAGGTCGATTTGAGCAGGAAGGTTGCACTTAGTGTTCACTTCGTCATACATATTTAGTGGTGCATTTTGTGAGTAGCGAAGGTTTTCTTCAGTGTAAGTTTTGAAAACACCAAGAGAAAGAGCTTCTTCGTCACAATAGCCAGTCCATACTTGTTGTCCCTTTTCGCCGTGAATGATAGCTGTACCAGTGTCTTGGCAAAGAGGAAGTTTGCCCTTAGCTGCAATTTCAGCATTGCGAAGGAAGTTTAGCGCAACATATTTATCGTTGTCGCTAGCTTCAGGGTCGGTTAGAATCTTAGCTACGCATTCGTTGTGAGAACGACGAAGCAAGAAAGAAACATCGCGGAAAGCTTGGTTTGCCATCATAGTCAAACCTTCTTTAGCCACTTTAAGAACTGGAGTGCCTTCAAACTCACTCACGCTCACATAATCTTTTGTAAGCAAATAGTATTCAGTCTTATCTTCTCCCAATGGGAAAGGGTGCTGATACTTAAACTCAGGAGTTGCTGCCATAGTTGTTTATTTAAAGATGTTTGTATTGATAAATCATTTATAAGAACATCAAAGAGTGCGTAGATACACTATCTTTGTATTCTATGCAAAAATAATAAGAAAAAACCAATAAGAAAAAAATATGAGGCCGATTTTTGCACAATCAGCCCCATATATTTTTCTGTGTAGTTTATTTTGTGATTACATCAGCACTTTTGTGGTTTTGGCACCTTGTTTTTTAATGAAGATGCCATTTTGTGGGTTGTCGACCTTCACCCCTTGCATATTATAATATACCACTGGATCGTTCACACATTCATCAATCTCGATGTCGTCAATTCCCGATGGCTCCCATTCCACAATGTTGCCAAACAAACACCAGTCTAATACAGGATTTGAGTAAGTATCTAATGAACCAACAGGCACATGCAGTGTCATATTGGATAATCGTCCTGAAGAAAAAGCTCCAACATTAGAAACTGTTTGTGTCATACTTGGAGGTGTGCTGGATTTCATATAGACATCAGTCAATTTATCACATTCGATAAACGCATTATTCTCTATAGTTACTACATTTTCGGGGATTACCACACTGCTTCTATCATCTAAAAAAGAATAAGGAGCAAGTACTGATACATTTTTAGGGATTTCAGCATTCTTTGTTGCTAAAACCAAACTAACATAAGGGACAATATTTTGAGTGTTGATTTTCAATAAAGTATTATTACCATCTCCTGATTCATAAATAGGATTTCCTTTTTCAACTTCAATATAATTCAAATTCGAACATGTATAAAATGCAAATTCTGAAATAGATGTTACTTTTTTAGGAAGTATCAATTGTTGTATCTCGCTACACATGTTAAATGCGTATTTGAATATCTCTGTATTTCCTCCTATAATACCATAATCAAAAGCTACTTTTTCTAAGTTAGTGCAACCATTGAAAGCCCATTGCCAAATTGTAAGATTACTTTTGAAAGTAACTTCTCTTAAATTACTACAATAATTAAAGGCATATTCATTGATGTGCTGTAAGGAGCTTGGGAATACTAATGAGGTTAAACTGCTACAATTGTCGAAAGCACGAGTTCCAATAGATGTAAGATTTGATGGAAATTCTACTTCCTCCAAATTCGAACAATTACTAAAAACAGCATTCCCTATACTACTCAGATTTTGGGGAAATACAATTTTTTTCAATTTAGAACAATGTGAAAAAGCATAGTCTCCAATAGAAATCAAGCTATTAGAAATGTCAATATCTAATAGCGAACTGCATTTATTAAATGCATCCTTTCATATTTGGGTTACAGAGTTTGGAATTGATATTTTTATTATCGATGAATTTCCCCCAAAAGCATTATCACCAATACGAGTAACAGTATTAGGAATAATTGTATTTGCACAACCCAGAATTAATGAATTGTCTGCTGATCGTATAATTGCATTACAATTATCTCTTGAGTCGTACGCAGGATTATTTTCATCTACCTCAATTTTACACAAATTACTAAGAGAACTAAAAGCACATTCATTAATATTTGTTATAGATTTAGGTATATATAATTCAAATATTGTACCACCATCGAAAGCATATTTTTTAATATACGATAACGTTTCTGGCAGTGATATCGAAGATGGTGCAATTTGGGCAAATTCTCCAATTCCGATTACTTTGTATCCATTGACACGTGCTGGGATGACAACATCACCAGTGGTATGGTGATATTCTATACCTCCACCTCTATAATATGTTGTACCTCTAACAACTTCTACACAACCATCACCCACTATATCATAGTAAACGCCATCTATTTCAAAGTCATGAGCTGTTGCACTTACTGAAAGTGTCAACCCAATAATGGCTATTGTAAATAGCAAGCTTAACTTTGTGAAAAACTTGTCCATAATATACCTCCTTAAATGAAATTTATAACTCAAAATATTACTCAATTCTTAAGATGCTGTCATTTGTTTTAATAGTACTAACCTGATACCATGATGACCCACGTTTTGTATAACATATTTGGGAATCATCACTTTCACACCACACGATGTCACCATTTTGCCATGTGCCAAGAAATGAACTTCAGGGCCCAAAAAAAGACAATCACCACTGTGTAATTCAACATTTCCATTAATGATACCATTTAATTCCATAAAATCCTCCTTTTTTAAGTTAATTGTATACGATACAAATATATAAAAAATATTGACATTTGAGAATGCCAATATTTTTTTTGTGTGATTAATTATTTATCGGTGTCGAATGTTTGCCAAAGGCTGTCGTTGGGTAGTGGTGCTGTTACGTCGACCTCTTTGCCCGATACCGGGTGAATGAACTTGATGCGACGAGCAAGCAACGAAATGCTACCATCGGGGTTGCTTCGCTTAGCGCCATATTTCAAATCGCCCTTAATAGGGCAGCCGATAGTGGAGAGTTGCACTCGAATTTGATGTTTGCGACCTGTGAGCAGATTGATTTCAAGCAGGTTGTAGTTGTCGCTCTTGGCAAGGAGTTTGTACTTTAGTATCGACTTCAAAGAGCCTTTTTTCTCTACATTCCACGCATACGATTTGTTGTTGCGCTCCACCGATGTGATGTAGTGCGTGAGCGTGTCTTCTTCGCGTGGAGGACATTCCTTAGTGATAGCCCAATAGGTCTTGTCGACCTTGCCTTCGCGAAACATCTCGTTCATGCGAGATAGAGCCTTGCTCGTCTTTGCGAAGATGACGAGTCCGCCCACAGGACGGTCAAGACGGTGTGTAACGCCACAAAAAACATTTCCGGGTTTGTTGTATTTCTCTTTAATCCAGAGCTTTACGATTTCGGAAAGCGGCTTGTCGCCCGTTTTGTCGCCTTGAACTATTTCGCCTGGCGCCTTATTTACGATAATTATGTGATTATCTTCGTATACAACCTCCATAATAAATTGATTTATAGGCTCATAAGAAATTGCTTGAACTTGTCGAACGATGCAGGTAGCTCAATTGTTTGCTTGTCGCTGTTGAGGAACGCTGCAAGACGATCGGGGATGTCGATTTCTTCGCCGATGATAGATTCAACTGTTGATTTGAACTTGGCTGGGTGTGCAGTTTCGATGAACACACCAGTTTCTTCTGGTTTGAGTCCTTCCTCAAGGCTGCGATAAGCCACAGCGCCATGAGGGTCGAGAATGTAGCCAGTTTCTTTATATGTTATAGCCATAGTCTCGGCGATTTGTTCGTCGGTGTAGCTGCAACCGCTTATTTCGTCGCTGATGGCTTTATGAGAGTGCTTGTAAAGGTCGAGAACGCGTGCGAAGTTGCTTGGGTCGCCCACATCCATAGCATTGGCAATAGTTGCAACCGATGGCTTAGGAGTGTAAACGCCAGTATTGAGATAGTTCAAGAAGATATCGTTGCGATTGTTGGCCGCAATGAATCGTTTGATAGGCAATCCCATGCGTTTACCGATAAGAGCTGCAGTGATATTGCCAAAGTTGCCACTTGGTACAGCAACAACAATGTTTGACAAGTCTTGACCACGCTTAGCTAATTGAGCATAAGCATAGAAGTAGTAGAACATTTGAGGCAAGAAGCGAGCCACATTGATAGAATTGGCACTTGTGAGCTTCATGTGAGCATTTAGTTCGCTATCCATGAAAGCGCTCTTAACAAGTGCTTGACAATCGTCGAAAGTGCCGTCTACTTCGATTGCAGTGATGTTTTGTCCAAGAGTAGTGAATTGAGCTTCTTGGATTCGGCTTACCTTACCCTTAGGATATAGTACAAATACACGCACGCCAGGAACGCCAAGGAATCCATTGGCAACAGCACTACCAGTGTCGCCCGAAGTAGCTACGAGTACATTCACCAAAGATCCATCGTTGTTTTCTTGACTGTTGAAATGTCCAAGAATACGAGCCATAAAGCGCGCGCCCACATCTTTGAAAGCAAGAGTAGGTCCGTGGAATAGTTCAAGACTATATTTGTTGTCGGCAACATGTCGCAAAGGAATGTCGAAATTGAGCGTGTCGTAAACGAGATCCTTAAGAGTGCTGTTTTCGATGTCGTCACCGAAAAGCGTGTTGGCTACAACGAACGATATGTCTTGAAGCGACATATTACCAATATTGTTGAAAAACGCTTTAGGAAGGGTTGGAATTCGTTCGGGCATAAACAAGCCACGATCGGCTGCCAATCCTTTTACTACGGCAGTTTGAAAAGAAACTTTTGGTGTAGAGCCGTTTGTGCTGTAATATTGCATATATAAAGTTATTTCTTTAAAAATTCAGTTATAAATTCATCATCTTTCATTGTGCCAAATGCACCATTGCCCGCAGTGCGTTCGCTTAGAGAATCGATGCTATCGGGTACGCAATCGGGACGATAAATCAAGAAAGGCACAGGAGAAGATGAGTGAGTGCGAATAGAACAAGGAGTAGGGTGGTCGGGCAAAACTGCTATTGACACCGGTTCGTCCATGTTCTTGATGGCTTCGAGTATAGGAGCGCACACTCGTGAGTCGAGTGTTTCTATGGTGCGTTTCTTTAGCTCAAAGTCGCCTTCGTGTCCTGCTTCATCGCTTGCTTCGATGTGAAGGAATACGAAATCGCAACCATCGTTGAGCGCATCTATTGCAGCTTGCACTTTGCCTTCATAGTTGGTGTTCCATAGGCCTGTAGCACCATCCACGATGATAGGCTTGAGACCACAATAAACACCAATGCCACGAATTAAGTCGACTGCCGAAATTACAGCACCCTTCTTAATTCCAAATTTGGTGTTTAGAGTCTCCATTGCAGGCTTGTAACCAGCCGACCAAGGCCAAATGCTGTTAGCTGGATCTTTGCCCTTGGCGATGCGTTCCAAGTTGATAGGGTGATTTGCCAATAACTCTTGTGAACGAAGAATAAGGCTGTTGAGTAGTTGAGCAGTATCTTCGGCTTCAGGTTTATCGGCTTTCACTAACACATCTTTGTAAGGAGTGCCAGGCACATCGTGAGGAGGAGTGCAGTTAACATACTTGTTGCCCCCTTTGATCTTGAGCAAGTGGCGATAAGAAACACCAGGGAAGAAGCGTACTTGTTCGTCAGCGAGGTTTTCGTTGAGATACTCGATGAGTTCGCGTGCTTCTTCGTCAGAAATGTGCCCTGCAGAATGGTTTTTAATCTTATCGTTTTCGATGCAGATGATATTGCATCGCATAGCCATTTCGCCTGGCTCAATATCGATACCCATACTTGCTGCTTCGAGTGAGCCACGCCCTTCGAAAACGCGATCAAGGTCGTAGCCAAGCAGAGCAAGGTGAGCTACCTCGCTACCTGGAGCATATCCTTGAGGGACGGTGTGGAGCAGACCTACGCGAGAGTGAGCGGCAAGCCAATCAAGGTTAGGCTTGTGTGCTGCTTCAAGCGGCGTTTTGTAGCCCAACTGCTCGATAGGCTCGTCGGCCATACCATCGGCAAGTATGATTATATATTTCATAGTCAGAATAATTATCTAATGTTAGCAATGCTGATAATATCGGAGAAGATACCAGCGGCAGTAACTTCGGCACCTGCACCATATCCTTTGATAACCATAGGATATTCGTTGTATCGTTCGGTAGTGATAAGAATCACATTGTTGCTACCTGCAAGAGTGTAGAATGGGTGGTTTTGGTCGACTGCTTCAAGTCCCAATGACACTTTACCTTCGTCCATGCGAGCCACGAAACGAAGGTGTTCGTTCTTTTCGGCAGTCTTCTTGCGCATTTCTTCAAATTCGGCATCCATGCCTTCCACATTCTTGAAGAAATCGTCGACTGAGCCTTCGAAAAACTCGTTAGGGATGAATAGGTTGCGTTCCACATCGTCTTGCTCAACCTTATAGCCTGCTTCGCGAGCAAGAATTACAATCTTGCGTGCCACATCTTTGCCACAAAGGTCGATGCGTGGATCTGGTTCACTATATCCAGCCTCCTTAGCCATCATAATAGCCTTGCTTAGAGGAATTTCAGGACTAATAGTGTTGAATATATAGTTAAGAGTACCCGAAAGCACTGCTTCAATCTTGATAATCTTATCGCCAGTAGCGATGAGGCTATTGATAGTGTTGATGATAGGAAGACCTGCACCAACATTAGTTTCAAACAAGAATTTAACACCCTTCTTGTGAGTCATATTCTTGAGATAAGTGTAATTGTCGTAGCAAGAAGAAGCTGCAATCTTGTTGGCTGCAACTACATTCACATTGTGTTCGATAAGGCTACCATATATGTTGGCAATATCGGCACTTGCTGTACAATCAACGAAAACAGAGTTGAATATGTTCATCTCGATGATGCTATCGCGGATAATTTCGGGAGTAGCATTGGTGTCGGAATTGGCAAGTGCTTCCTTGTAGTTTTCCATATCGATGCCATCACGGTCGAATAGGCATTTCTTAGAATTAGCAATACCCACGATGCGAAGTTCGAGCGATTTGTCTTTGAGCAAACTTTCTTGTTGGTGCTTGATTTGAGAAAGCAAGTTGTTGCCCACATTGCCAGTACCAGCCACAAAGAGGTTTAGTACTTGAGTTTCAGACAAGAAGAAACTGTCGTGAATAACATTGAGCGCCTTGCGAAGGCTTCGGCTTGCGATAACGAAAGAAATATTAGTTTCGGAAGCGCCTTGCGCACAAGCAATTACATTGATACCGTTGCGGCCAAGAGTATTGAAAAGTTTACCTGCAATACCAGGAGTGTGCTTCATGTTTTCGCCCACGATAGCCACAGTAGCGAGGTCCTTTTCAGGGGTGATGTCGCTAATTTCACCTGTTAGAAGTTCGCTTGCAAATTCATCTTGTAGCACCTTAACAGCTTTTTCGGCGTCGCCATTCTTGACAGCTAAAGAAGTGTTGTGCTCAGAAGAAGCCTGAGAAACAAGGAACACACTGATGCCATTGCGAGCAAGAGCCGCAAAGATGCGAGAGTTTACACCAATCACGCCCACCATACCGAAACCTGTAAGAGTGATAAGGCAAGTGTCGTTGATAGATGAAATACCCTTGATGGCTTTACCTTCGGCTGAGTTGTGCTCGTTGGAAATAAGAGTACCAGGAGCCGAACTATTGAAGGTGTTCTTAATTAATATAGGTATGTTCTTCTTGAAAACAGGATATATAGTAGGAGGATAAACAACCTTAGCACCGAAGTTGCAAAGCTCCATAGCTTCGATGAAAGAAAGTTTGTCGATTACATAAGCCGAAGAAATGACGCGAGGGTCGGCAGTCATAAAACCATCGACATCGGTCCATATTTCGAGTTGTGTAGCATCGAGAGCTGCACAAATGATAGAAGCAGTGTAGTCGCTACCACCACGGCCGAGGTTGGTGATGTCGTTGGTAACTGCATCGGAAGAGATGAAACCAGGGACAAGAGCAACTTTGCCTGTGAAGTCTTTAAATGTGTTGCGAATTAGCGTATCAGTAAGCTCGGCTTTAAGTACATGCTTATTGAAAAGAGTTTCGGTCTTAATGAATTCGCGTGAATCGAAAAGAGTAGCATCATTAATGATGTTGCTCACGATAGTAGATGACATTCGTTCGCCATAGCTCACGATGATGTCGAGAGTGCGACTTGAAAGGTCCTTGATAAGCGAAACACCACGATAGATGTTGCCAAGTTCTTCAAGAAGTGTATCAATTTTAGCTCTAACAGCGTTGATTTTTTCAGTAGGAACGATGCCGTTGATGACAGTTATGTGTCGTTCAACGATTTTGGCATAGTTCTGCATATATGTAATATCGCCCGTAGATGCTTGATGTGCCGTATTGATAAGGAGGTCGGTGATGCCACCAAGGGCAGAAACCACTACAATAACTTGCTCGTTGCATTCTTCAACGATTCTTTTTACATGACTTAAACTTTCAACTGTACCGACAGAAGTTCCGCCGAATTTAAATACTTTCATCAGTGTATATAATTATCTTATGAATTGTATATTATTATTGAAATGTAAAGATAATACATTTAACTTAATTATCGGTAATATTTATGCGTAAAAATGTGAATAACATCAAAAAAAATAAGAAATTAAAGGTTTGTTTGCAAAAAAGTTGCATTTTTAGTGATTATGCGATTGATTTGGCATAAAAGATGGTTATAAGATGTAGGGGTATAAAGAAAAAAAAGAGACATATCGAAATGATATGTCTCTTTTTTTGAGGTTCCTGGCGGATTCGAACCGCCGTACACGGTTTTGCAGACCGCTGACTAAGCCACTCATCCAAGGAACCTTGTTTTGGTTTGCGAGTGCAAAGGTATAATTATTTTTTGAATTCTGCAATATCTTTGTTGCTTTTTTTCGACTTTTTGCAAAGAGATTTTGCAGAACAGCAATTACAAGCATCCTCGGGGCTATTGCATTGCTTGATTTTTGTAAAGTAACGGAATAGGCCGATTGCAATAACAATAAAGACAACAGCGAGAATTAAATATTGAATTAAAATACTATTGCTCATTGCGTTGCTCTCTTAATTGTGGTAGGATGCGTTGGTATTCCTGCTCGAAATTAGGGGTGAATACACCTTTACCCAAATTGCTGTCGATTTCGTGAAGAGGCCAAAAGCGTCCTTCGCAGATTTCGTTTTCATCAATAACGAAATTAGTGGTGTCGGGGTTCACAGTGGTAGTGAAAGTGTTGACCAATTCGCGTTCGATTTCGCTTTCGAACACATAAGATATAATGTGTTGAGGAGTGAAGTCAATGAGACCAAGTTCCTCTCTTGTTTCGCGTCGTAGGGCGATGTGAATGTTTTCGCCGAGGTCGACATGTCCACCTACAGCTGTGTCCCACTTGCCAGGTTGAATGTCCTTGTTGAGCGCTCGTTTTTGAAGAAACAAGGCGTCGCGTTGTTCATTTAAAATGTGTAAATGCACAACAGGGTGTAGGAGTTTGCTTCCTGAGTGACATTCTTTGCGAGTGGCTGAGCCAGTGATATTGCCGTTTTCGTCGACAATAGGAAATATTTCGTCCATTATAGTTATTTCTTAGGTTTCTTTTTGTTGTCTTTGTCGTCGTCGACAGGAATGCTATTGTGGCTATTGTCCTTTAGCACATCGATAACGATTTTGTTCACCATTTCCTTGAGCTCGTTGATGAAATCGGCAGCCGCATATTCGTTGCGTTCGATTTTGCGCAGTTTGTTTTCCCAAAGTCCAGTGAGCTTGGCTGATTTGAGTAGTTCCTCATTGATGGTGTCGATGAGTGATATACCCGCTTGAGTGGCTTGAAGGTTTTTTTTCACTTTGCGGATGTAGTGGCGCTTGAAAAGAGTTTCGATGATGGCCGCGCGAGTAGATGGGCGACCGATACCGTTTTCTTTCATAGCGTCGCGAAGTTCGTCATCTTCGACAAGTTTACCAGCTGTTTCCATTGCACGAAGCAGAGTACCTTCGGTGTAATACTTAGGTGGTTGAGTTTGCTTCTTGAGCAAAGAAGGCTCGTGAGGACCACTTTCTCCTTCGGTAAATTCGGGCATAAAGTCGTTGGCGTCCTCGTCGGTTTTTTCTTCGGTGTTCTTGTCCTTGATATATAGTTCGCGCCATCCGTTCTTTAGGATTTGTCGACCAGTAGCTTTAAATTCGGTGTTGTTGATGTCGGCAAGAACGGTAGTAGACGCAAACTCGCAATCGGGATAGAATGCAGCGATGAATCGTCGTGCCACCAAGTCGTAGACAAGTTTCTCCTCGCGAGTGAGAGGCACTCGTTGAGGTTCTACATTGGTGGGTATGATAGCGTGGTGGTCGGTAACCTTAGAGTTATCGAACACTTTTTTGCTTTTCGGAATTTTGCCACCCTCAAGGATTGGTTTCACGAAGTTCATATAAGGAGTGAGCTTCTCGAGAATACCAGGCACTTTAGGGTAGATGTCGTCGCTAAGGAAAGTGGTGTCGACACGAGGGTAGGTGGTAACCTTCTTTTCGTAAAGCGACTGAATGTATTTGAGTGTTTCTTCGGCCGAGAATGCATATTTCTTGTTGCATTCCACTTGAAGAGATGTCAAGTCGAACAAACGAGGAGGAGCTTCTTTGCCTTTCTTGGTAGAAACGGATTTTATGGTGAGCAAAGAGTCCTTGATGCGTTCGATTACCTCGTTGGCTTCCTCTTCGCTTTTGTATCGTCCCTTGGTGGAATTGAAGGTGGTGTTGCGATAGAGGGTTTTGATTTCCCAATAGTCCTCAGGAACGAAATTGTCTATTTCGCGTTGGCGATTAACGATGAGCGCCAAAGTGGGAGTTTGCACTCGTCCTATCGATAGTACATTGCGATTCTGAGAGTACTTGAGAGTGTAGAGGCGAGTAGCATTCATGCCCAAAATCCAGTCGCCAATGGCTCGAGATAACCCAGCATAATATAGCGAGTCGAAATCGGCTTGAGGCTTAAGAGATTTGAATCCTTCGCGAATACTTTCGTCGGTAAGCGAAGAAATCCAAAGTCTTTGCACTGGTTTGTCGCACTTGGCTTTCTGCATCACCCAGCGTTGAATGAGTTCCCCTTCTTGCCCAGCATCACCGCAGTTGATGACATGAGTGGCTGTTTTGATGAGGGTTTCGATCACATTGAATTGTCGCTTGATGCCTTCGTCGTCGATGAGTTTGATACCAAAACGAGGTGGAATCATGGGTAATGCGCCAAGGCTCCACGCTTTCCAAAGATTGGTGTAGTCGTGGGGCTCTTTGAGTGTACAAAGGTGGCCGAATGTCCAAGTAACTTGGTATCCGTTCCCTTCGTAATATCCATTGTGACGATCGTTGGCGCCAAGAATAGATGCAATATCCTTAGCGACACTTGGTTTCTCAGTGATGCAAACTATCATTTATTTCGTTCTAATTGCTTAGCTTCGTCCCAAAGAATGTCCATTTCGGCAAGAGTCATTTCTTTGAGTTTGCGGCCTTGTTCTTTAGACTTAGCTTCGACATAATTGAAGCGGTTGATGAACTTTTGATTGGTTTTTTCGAGCGCATTTTCGGGGTTGACGCCATAGGTGCGCGCTACATTGACGATGCTGAAAAGAAGGTCGCCAAATTCTTTCTCCAAATCGGTAGCATTACCGCTTGTGATTTCTTGTTCTACTTCGTTGATTTCCTCTTTAACCTTAGCCCACACATCGGCAGGATTGTCCCAATCGAATCCTACATTGGAAGTCTTTTCTTGCACACGGAAAGCCTTGATAAGTGCAGGGAGAGTGGCAGGAACACCCGAAAGGACGGTTTTGTTGCCGTCTTTCTCTTTCATCTTGAGTTCTTCCCAGTTCTTTAGCACATCGTCGGTGCCATCGATGTGGGTATCGCCATAGACATGAGGGTGGCGGAAAATAAGTTTGTTGCGTAGGGCATCACACACATCGGCAATGTCGAAACGCTGTTGCTCGTCGGCAATTTTAGAGTAGAAAAGAACATGAAGCAGCACATCGCCAAGTTCTTTCTTGATGTCTTGCACATCGTCGCGAATGAGTGCGTCGGCAAGTTCGAGCATTTCTTCGACCGAATTAGGGCGAAGGCTTTCGTTGGTTTGTTTAGCGTCCCAAGGACATTTTACGCGTAAAGTATCGAGGACATCCAGCATTTTGCCGAATGCCTCGAGCTTATCTTGTTTAGTGTGTGACATTACAAATATTATTTTTTGCCTGCGTTAAGGAAATTGATGAATTTTTCTACATCTTCATCGTAGAAATAAGGACCTGAAAGTAATTCACCATTGTTGCCAATCACAGCATAATAAGGTTGAGAGTTGGCGTTGAACTTATAGCGTTGCAAGTAGCTCCAGCGGTCGCCATAGGTTTCAAGTTTTACTTGTCGGCCGTTTTCAACTACATAGATAGGTTCAGGAAGAGGGCGCTTGTCGTCGACCATAAGAGTGATGAATACGAAGTCCTTTTCAAGAATGTCCTTCACCTTAGTGTCGTTGAGTACAGCAGCTTCCATTTCGCGGCAGTTAACACAACCATAACCGGAGAAGTCAATGAATGCAGGTTTGCCTTGAGCTTGTGCAGCACGCATACCTTCGTCGAAATCTTCGTAGTGAGTCATACCTTCATCGTAAAGATTGAAATCTTGAGTGTACAATGGAGGGACGAAAGCACTTACGCTCTTAAGAGGAGCACCCCAAAGACCTGGAAGTAGGTAGATTGAGAATGCAAGCGAAATCATGGCAAGGAAGAAGCGGAACACGCCAATACCTTCGTTTTCGTCTTCGTGAGCGAAACGAATCTTGCCAAGTAGGTATAGTCCAAGAAGTGCGAAAATTACAACCCAAAGCGAAACGAATACTTCGCGGTCGAGAATTCCCCAACCATAAGCAAGGTCGGCAACCGATAAGAACTTAAGCGATAACGCAAGTTCGATGAAACCAAGAGTAACCTTAACAGTTGTCATCCAACCACCTGATTTAGGTACTTCCTTAAGCCAAGATGGGAAAATAGCGAAAAGAGTGAATGGGATGGCAAGCGCAAGCGCGAAACCAAACATACCTACAGCAGGACCAGTGTAGTTGCCCATGTTGGCAGCTTCAACAAGCAATGTACCGATGATAGGACCAGTGCAAGAGAATGATACAAGTGTGAGTGTGAACGCCATGAAGAAGATGCTCAATAGACCAGAAGTCTTTTCGGCATTTTCGTCCATTTTGTTAGCCCAAGAATCTGGAAGCTTGATGTCGAATGCACCAAAGAATGATATAGCAAATACAACAAGCATCAAGAAGAAGATGATGTTGAAAATAGCGTTAGTAGACAATGCGTTGAGCGCACTTGCACCAAAGATTGCAGTTACTGCCAAACCAAGTACAAGGTAGATGACGATGATAGACATACCGTATAGCAACGCATTAGTGATAGCTTTGCTACGAGAACCACTCTTCTTCAAGAAGAAGCTCACTGTGAGAGGAATCATAGGCCATACACAAGGAGTGAGAAGCGCAAGAAGACCTCCGATAAAGCCACCTACGAAAATAAGCCAAGAAGACAATCCCGAAATAGAAGCTTCGTTCTTGATTTCGCCAGTATTTTCAGGTAGGGTAACCGGAGCCCAAAGTTGGTCGCTGTTGGCTGTTGGAGTGTTGATGTTGGCAGCAGCATTAGCGTCGCTGATAAGCATAGGCTCATTAGCATCGCCCTTGATAAATTCGATAGGTTCCTTTGTGGGAGGTTGGCAAGTTTCGTCGTTGCACACCATATACTTTATGCTACCTATGATTTTGTAGTGGTCTTTGTCGGCAATTTTAAATTTTTGAGTTAGAACCACTTCGTTTTCCCACCAATTGAGTTTCATACCCATCACATCGTCAAATTGTTCGTGAGGAGGGCGATTAGGGGTAAGAGGTCCGTCAAGTTCTACACCTTCGAGAACATCCCATATACCAGTAGTAGCTTGAATGCCACTTTCGGCTGGGATTTCGGTGCCATACATGTGCCAACCAGCATCAATCTTGGCTGAAAAAGTCATTTCACCAGTGTTCTCACCAGTGATTTCGATAGAATTAACCCAAGTTACAGGGTTGATGATTTGTGCTGAGGCCGAAAAAATGCCAATCAGCATTGTAAGTAAAAGAAATGATAATTTCTTAGTCATAATTTTATAGTAAATTTAACGATTATATCAATTTCTCTGCAAAATTACTGCCTATTATTAATAGACGAACTAAATTGAAGCACAAAAATACTTAAAATTCCGTTAATTTACTCTATCTTTACACAGATATTGGCTTATGACGCGCAAAATAGGAATTTTATTTTTATCTTTGCGTGATTATTTAGAATGTGATGATAAAAAGAGTAGTTGCCGATGAGGTGTTGCAGCAATTGAAGCTGATGCTTATGGCTGCGCAAAAAATAGTGATTACTTGCCATGTGTCGCCTGATGGAGATGCAGTGGGGTCATCGCTATGCTTGATGCATGTGTTGCGCAAATTGGGAAAACAAGCAACAGTGATTACTCCCGATATGTTGCCACCATCGCTTACATTCCTTCCAGGAGTGAAGGATATAGTAGTGTATACTCGTCAGGAATTGATGGCAAAGCACTTTGTGAATGAAGCCGACTTGATAGTGTGCCTTGACTTTAATGCACCATATAGAGTGGATAGATTTGCACCAGTGTTGACAGCTGCAAAAGCTAAGAAAGTGCTAATAGATCATCATCTTGACCCAGAACCATTTGCCGATTTGCAAATATCGTTCCCTGAAATGTCGTCGACATGTGAATTGCTTTATCATGTGATTTACTTCATGGGAATGAAGCGATATATGAGCCGTTGGAGCGCAACTTGTTTGTATACAGGAATGATGACCGATACGGGCAATTTTACATATAATTCGAATAATCCCGATTTGTATGTGATAATTTCGGAATTGCTTAAGTGGGGTATTGATAAGGAACACATTTATAATGTGGTGATGAATACCAATTCGGAAAATCGTTTGCGCTTGCTTGGCTATGCCTTGAGTGAGAAGATGGAAGTGTTCCCTGAAGTGGGAGGCGCGCTCATTACACTCGACCACGATGAATTGGTGAAATATCACTATCAACGAGGCGATACAGAAAGTCTTGTGAATCGTCCATTGACAATACCTGGAGTGTGTTGGTCGATATTTTTACGTGATGATCAAGAGTATATAAAGGTGTCGACGCGTTCGGCTGGCGATTTCGCGGTGAATGTGTGGTGCGAAAAGTATTTTTGCGGAGGCGGTCATAAAAATGCTGCTGGAGGCGAGTTCAGAGGCACAATGGACGAATGTAAGGCAATTGTGTATGATATAGTTGAGCTATTGAAGAAAGAGAAAGAAAATAAAAACGAAAAATAAAGATATAATAACAGAATAAAAGATGAAACTTAGATTGTTATCAATATTAATGGGTGGCGTAGCAGTGCTTTCATTGGTTTCGTGTGAAAACAAAGAGAATTACGCCGATTTGTTAAGAGAAGAAAGAAGAGCGTGCAATTCATACCTTGCGGGTTATGAAATCGTTGATGAAGTTCCTGCTGATACAGTGTTTGAGGTGGGGCCAGATGCACCATTCTATAGAATAGATCCAGAAGGAAATGTGTATATGCAAGTGCTTGTAGCAGGTGATAAGTCAAAGCGACCAGTTGATAATCAACCTGTGTATTTCCGTTTTATGCGTTTGGATTTGGGCTATCTATATACAGATGGCGAAGAATATTGGGAAGGAAATGCTGAAAACATGTTGGCCGATCCAACTCAATTCCTATATAATAATTACACAGTTTCATCATCTTCTATGTATGGCTATGGTATTCAAATGCCATTGGCATTGATAGGCTTGGGCGGTGATGGTCAATATCCAACAAAGGTGAACTTGCTTGTTAAGTCACAATATGGTTTTACTGATGAAATATCAGAAGTGGTGCCATATCTTTACACAATTTCATACTATCCAAGTATGATAGGTGGAGGAAGTGAGGACTAAATAAAGACATAATTACAAAAACTAACAACATAAAAGTATCTATTACAATGTCACTTATTAAATCTATCTCGGGAATTCGTGGTACGATAGGTGGAGCAGCAGGCGATGGATTGACTCCGCTTGATATCGTGAAATTTACATCGGCTTATGCGATGTTCATTCGTAAAACAACAACAAAGACATCAAATGTAATTGTTGTGGGTCGTGATGCTCGTATTTCGGGCGAAATGGTGAACGATATCGTTGAAGGAACATTGGTGGGCTGTGGTTTTGATGTTGTAAACATCGGCATGGCATCAACACCAACAACAGAAATTGCAGTAGTGGAAGAAGATGCTTGTGGTGGTATCATTATCACTGCATCACACAATCCAAAGCAATGGAATGCATTGAAGCTTCTTAATGAAAACGGAGAGTTCTTGAACGATGCTCAAGGTAAGGAAGTGCTTCGCCTTGCTCAAAATGATGAGTATAATTATGCTGATATCGATAGAATCGGTAAAGTGTATACTAATACAACATATGCTCGTCACCACATTAACAAAATTCTTGATCTTGATCTTGTTGATGTTGAAGCAATTAAGAACGCAAACTTTACAGTAGCAGTAGATGCTGTGAACTCAATCGGTGGTGTAATTATTCCTGAATTGCTTCGTCGTCTAGGTGTTAAGAATGTAATAGAGCTATACTGTGCGCCAACAGGAAACTTCGGTCACACACCAGAACCAGTACCAGAAAACCTTACAGATATTTCAACACTTATGAAAGAAGGTAAGGCTGATGTTGGTTTCGTAGTAGACCCTGATGTTGACCGTCTTGCAATCGTAATGGAAAATGGTGAGTTCTTCGTAGAAGAATATACACTTGTAGCAATTGCTGATTATGTACTATCACGCACTCCAGGTTCAACAGTTTCAAACCTTTCATCATCTCGTGCGCTTGCTGATGTAACTAAGAACTATAATTGCAGCTATTCAGCTTCGGCAGTAGGTGAAGTGAATGTAACAACTGAAATGAAGCGTACAAACGCTGTGATCGGTGGTGAAGGTAATGGTGGTGTAATCTATCCACCTGCACACTATGGTCGTGATGCTCTTGTGGGTGTTGCATTGTTCTTGACTCACTTGGCTAAGAGCGGTAAGAAGGTGAGCGAACTTAAGGCAGGTTATCCTCAATATAGCATTTCAAAGAATAAGATTGAACTTACTCCAGATATTGATGTGGATGCAATTCTTGAAGCATTGAAGGTGAAATTTGAAAAGGAAAAGATCACCGATATCGATGGTGTTAAGATCGATTTCAAGGAAAGCTGGGTACATTTGCGCAAGAGTAATACTGAACCAATTATTCGTATCGTAGCTGAAGCTCACACAATGGCTGAAGCTGAAACACTCGTTGAAGATATTAAGGCAGTGATTCGTTCATTGTCATAAAGAATAAATCTTAAATTTAAGAATGGAGATGGATTTCGTTAAATCTATCTCCATTTTTTGTGGTTTTAGTAAAAAATACACAAATAGGGTGGAAAAAATAGTGATATTTTGCGCATTTTATCAAGTTATTGTTTAACTTTGAGAGTTAAATTGCCGTTAAAAGTAGTGTGTGGTAATGGAGGCATACGAAATGTTATTATTAAGGCAATATAAATAGTTAAAAATTAAAGAAAAAGGATATAAAAATGATTAAGAAATTCTTTACTGGTGTATTGAGCTCGTTTGTTGGAGCTTGGTTGGCACTGTTTGTATTTAGTGTATCAAGTGTGATATTGAGTTTTGCTTTCTTGGGCGCATTTGCAGGAAGTACATCGGTGTCGACAAATGGAGTGCAAGAAAAGTCGGTATTGTATTTAAATATGGCAAGCTCATTTTCAGAACGCAGCAATCCAGATGAGGCCTTGATGTCAATTCTTGGCGAAAATGAAAATATGTCGATGAGTAGCCTTGAAACAGTGCTAAAAGCATTGCGCGTGGCAAAAGATAATAAGAAGATTGAAGGTGTATTTATAGAATGTAATGGAACTTCAGCAGGTACAGCAACATTGAGCGAAATACGCCGTGCATTGAAAGAATTTAAGGAAAGCGGTAAGTGGGTGATTGCTTACGGAAATAGCGGAATTACACAAGGCGACTATTATGTAGCATCGATGGCCGATTCTATTATTCTTAATCCAGTGGGTTCGGTAGATATTCATGGTCTAAGCTCATCAATCCCATTCTTTAAGAATTTGCTTGATAAGGTGGGCGTAGAAATGCAAGTGTTGCGTGTGGGAACATTCAAGAGCGCCGTAGAACCTTATGTTGAAACAGAGGCGAGTGAAGCCAATAGAACAGCAACCCAAGCATATATAACATCATTGTGGGGTGAATTGACTAAGGAAATATCAGAATCGCGCGGTATGTCGGTTGAACGCCTTAATGAAATGGCTGATAGCTTGATGTTGACACAACCAGTGGGCTACTTGCTCGAAAATAAAATCATTGATGGCTTGAGCTATCGTTTTGACCTAATAGATCGCATGAAGGATAGAACAGGCGTGAATGCAAGCGATGATTTGCGTTTGGTGAGCCCTGAAGATGTAGCAGCACTTGAAGTACCAACTTTAGGTATGGATAAAGTGGCTGTGGTGTATGCTGTGGGTGAAATCGATGGCAATGGCGAAGGCGTGAACTCAGAAGAATTGGTAAAGGATATTATCAAAATTTCAAAAGATAATTCAATAAAGGCATTGGTGCTTCGTGTGAATTCACCTGGAGGTAGTGCTTATGGCTCAGAACAAATATGGGCAGCACTTGAAGAAGTAAAGAAGGCCGGCAAACCGTTTGCTGTGTCGATGGGTGATCTTGCAGCTTCGGGAGGTTATTATATCTCTTGTGGTGCCGATCGTATCTATGCTGAGCCAACAACAATCACTGGTTCTATTGGTATTTTTGGTATGATACCTTGCTTTAAGGAATTGATGAATGATAAGTTGGGCGTAAACTTGTCGGTTATCAACACAAATAAAAATGGTAATTTCATAAGTCTTACATCACCTATGACAGAAGAACAACGCGCAGCAATGCAAAAGATGATTAGTCAAGGTTACGAATTGTTTACTACTCGTTGCGCCGAAGGTCGTGGAATGGAACTTGATGCATTGAAGAAAATTGCTGAAGGTCGTGTGTGGGATGGTGTTACAGCTAAAGAAATAGGTCTTGTAGATGAATTCGGTAACCTTGCTGATGCCGTAGATTATGTGGTAGAACAAGCAAAGGTGGGCGAATACACAGTAGAAGTGTACCCAGTGCAAGAACCTTCATTTATGCGCTACTTGAAAGGCACTGTGAAGGCAAGTGTAAACGAAATGATAGGAATAGAAACTTCAGGATTGTATAAGTATCAAAGTGTTGCCAATGATATATTGTCGCGCGACCATATACAATGCTTGATGGAGCCTATCGAAATAAGATAAACAGAGAGAAGACGAATATTATTTAAAGATATATATCATTGAAAAATGGCATCTAAATTTCAAAAAGTATTGGCTAAGGTGATACTCACTCCATGTTCCTATATTTACAAAGGAATAGTGGTGGTGAGAAATCTTATGTTTAATGCTGGGCTGTTGAAGCAGCGCGAATTTGATGTGCCAGTGGTAGTGGTGGGCAATCTTGCTGTGGGAGGCACAGGCAAGACGCCACACACCGAATATATAGTGAGTCGTTTGCTAACTCACTATAAGATAGCAGTGCTGAGTCGCGGTTATAAGCGAAAGACATCGGGATTTGTGCAAGCTACGCCATCGTTGTCGTCGTATGATTTGGGCGATGAGCCATATCAAATATATCGTAAATATGGTTCGAGCATAGATGTAGCCGTGTGCGAAAAACGAGTGGTGGGAATCGAGAAAATGCTCGAAATTAATCCCGAAATTAACTTGTTTGTGCTTGATGATGCCTATCAGCACCGATATGTTAAACCACGATTGTCGATATTGCTTACCGATTATCGCAAATTACCATGTGATGATAAAATGCTTCCATTGGGAACATTGCGAGAACCATTTGATGGAATAAATAGAGCAGATATAGTGGTGGTGACAAAGTGTCCCACTGATATGAAACCTATTGATCGTAATGTGGTTCGCAAGAAACTGGCTCTTGAGAAATGGCAGAAGCTGTTGTTCTCGACCTATAAATATAAGGACTTGTTGCCTGTGTTTAGTGGGGTTGATGTGATGAGAGCGCCCAATTTGAACTGGCTTAGTGCAGAGGACTCGATACTTATGATTACTGGCATAGCAAATCATAAACCTATGGCGAAATATTTGCGCCAATTCCAGGCTCGAGTACAGGTGGTACATTTTACCGATCATCACGATTATAGTCGAGAAGATTTGGTCTTCATAAAGAAGAAATTTGAAGCGATGAAGGGTAAGAATAAGTACATTATAACAACCGAAAAAGATGCTGTGCGTCTCATTAATAATGCTTATTTCCCTCACTCTTTGCGCGAGCACATGTTCTATTTGCCAATCGAAGTGGTGTTCTTGCAAGGAGAAGAAGATGAGGACTTGATAAATATTATCGCCACTAAAATTGCGAAGAAAAAAGAGAATTTAATGTAAATATAAAAACAATAAATAATAAGACGATTATGGATAAAGAAATGTTGGATTTGATTAAGCAAACAGCGAGATTTATTGAAGATAAAGTGAAAGATATGCCAAAGACAGCCATTATTCTTGGTACAGGTCTTGGTGAACTTGTAAATCACATCGATATAACAGATGAGTTGCCATACGAAGAAATCCCTAACTTCCCAGTATCGACAGTGGAAGGTCATAGCGGAAAACTTATCTTTGGTCAACTTGGAAATAAGCGCATTATGGCTATGAAGGGTCGTTTCCACTTCTATGAAGGCTATAATATGCAATTGGTTACATTCCCTGTGCGCGTGATGAAAGAGCTTGGTATTACAACTCTATTCGTGTCAAATGCAGCAGGTGGTATGAATCCTGAATTTAAGATTGGTGACTTGATGATTATCAACGACCACATCAACCTATTCCCAGAACACCCACTTCGTGGTAAGAACTTTGATGAACTTGGACCTCGTTTCCCAGATATGAGCGAACCATATTCATGGGAACTTATTGCTGATGCTAAGAAGGTGGCTGCAGAAAATGGTATTCGCCTTGTAGAAGGTGTGTATGTGGGTACTCAAGGTCCTACATTCGAAACTCCAGCAGAATATCGCTACTTCCACCGTATAGGTGGTGATGCTGTGGGTATGAGTACAGTTCCTGAAGTGATTGTAGCTCGTCACAGTGGTATTCGTTGCTTCGGTATGTCGGTAATTACTGACCTTGGCGTGGAAGGAATCGTAGAAAAGGTGTCGCACGAAGAAGTGCAAAAGGCTGCTGCAGCTGCTGAACCAAAGATGACTTTCATCATGAAGGAACTTATCAACAAATTTGAGGAATAAATAAAAGCATGAACATAAACGAACAGGAAACTGAAATATCTTCTCTTGGTGAATTTGGACTTATTGACCGATTGACTAAGGATATTGAATTGGTGAATGAATCGACAGTGAAAGGTGTGGGCGATGATTGCGCTGTGTTGAGATATGGCGAAAAAGAAACCCTCGTTACCACCGATTTGCTTCTTGAAGGCATTCATTTCGACTTGACATATACACCATTGAAGCATCTTGGATATAAGGTGGCTGTGGTGAATTTCTCGGATGTGTATGCAATGAATGGAACACCTCGCCAACTAACTGTGTCGATAGGTGTGTCGAAGCGTTTCACTGTGGAGCACATCGAGGCATTGTATTCGGGTATTCGCCTTGCGTGCGAGATTTACGGAGTAGATCTTGTGGGTGGTGATACATCGGCATCGGTAACAGGGCTGATTATTAGTGCTACATGTGTGGGTGAGGCTGAAAAAGGCAAGGTTGTGTATCGCAACGGAGCAAAAGATACCGATTTGATATGCGTGAGTGGTGATCTTGGTTCGGCTTATATGGGACTACAGTTGCTTGAACGCGAACGTTCGGTGTCGAAAGATTCGCAAGATGAATTTCACCCAGCATTTGAGGGAAGAGAATATCTTCTTGAACGCCAGTTGAAGCCGGAGGCTCGTCGTGATATTGTGGAAGCTCTTGCTAAGGCTGGAGTGGTGCCAACTGCGATGATGGATGTGAGCGACGGATTGTCGTCGGAACTAATGCACATCTGCAAACAAAGCAATACTGGTTGTCGCATATATGAAGAGCGTATTCCTATTGATTACCAAACTGCAGTGATGGCCGAAGAATTCAATATGAACCTTGTTACAGCAGCGTTGAATGGTGGAGAGGACTATGAATTGCTATTCACAGTTCCATTGACCGATCACGAAAAGGTGGCAGCAATGGAAGGTGTGAAAATTATAGGTCGTATCACTAAGCCAGAACTTGGATTGTATATGGAAACTCGCGATGGCGCCGAATTGCAACTAAGAGCGCAAGGTTGGCAAGCTTTCGAACAAGAAGAAGAGTAAAGTATCAATACTGAATAATCAAAGCGGCATAAGGAACTTTTAAATGGTTTCTTGTGCCGTTTTTTTGTGGGTTGATTAGAAACAGAAAAGGAGCTATGTCAAAAAGATACAGCTCCTTAGTGTTATCCCAATGCAGAAAATAGGCATTGAGATGGTTGTCATTTCGCTTTTATGTTACTTTTTAGCGAATGACTTGTGCAAATCTTGAGATATATTGATGATGAAATCGCCCATGCGTTCCAATTCGTTGACAATATCGATGTAATAAACACTTGCTTGATAGCTCTTTCCACCATTTTCTAATGCTTCAATTTCAGCATCACGAAGGTTGTTTCTTAATGTGTTAATATACTCTTCAGCTTGGTAAGCATTTGAAATATCAGTAAGAGTTCCGTTGTGAGCGGCTTCAAGATTTTCAATCATAACAGAATAAGCAGCATCGACAGCGTTAGCAATCTTTTCGATTTCGCTGATAGCTGTAGCATCGAAAGTCTTGTTGTGGTTATTTCTACGAGATAGGATGCGGCTGATAGCTTCGCCTGAATCGCCAAGTGACTCCAATTCACCGATAATCTTGTACATGGCTTTAATCTTAATAGAAGTAGCCTCGCTGATGTCGCCAGTAGAAAGTGCATTTAGGAATGTAGCGATTTCGTATTCGATCTTGTCGGAAATATCTTCATATTTTACCAACTTGTTGCGCAATACCTCAAATTTTTCGGCGTCGGTTTCGCTGATAGCACTTTTTGCATAACCAAGACCGTTTCTTGAGATTTGAGCAAAGTGAATGATTTCACTGAAAGCTTGTTCGGAAGCAAGCTCTGGTGTAGCCACTGAACCTGCTGAAATGTATTTGAGACGGTAAGTTTCGGTTTCTTGATTTTTAGGAGTCTTGATGATCCAAATAACAGCTTTCTCGATGAACTTAACAAACCAAATAAGAATGAAAGTGTTGATTGTGTTGAACAATGTGTGCAACATAGAAAGTCCGTATAGAGCGGCTGTGCCATGAGCAGAAGTAGGATTGTCAACACTAAAACCTTCATTGGCAGGATTAGGAAGGCCAAAAGATTCGATTAATAGTCCTACAAGAGCAAGGAATGGCTTAAATAGTATTAGTGCCCACACAACGCCAAAGACATTGAACAGTGTGTGTGACATGGCTGCACGCTTTGCTTGTGTGTTTCCCACAGATGCAGCAATGTTGGCTGTGATAGTAGTACCAATATTTTCACCTAACACCATCGCACATGCCATATCGAATGGAATCCATCCCATGCTTAGCATGATAAGTGTGATTGCCATTGTGGCCGATGATGATTGAAGTACAAGAGTTAGAATTGTACCGAATCCTAAGAAGATAAGAACCGAACTAAATCCTTGGTTTGCCCAATTCTTTACGAATTCGAGAACTTGAGGCGTCTCATTCAAATCAGGCACTGATTCCTTCATGAACGAAAGTCCCAAAAATAGAAGACAGAAACCAACGATGATTTCACCTATGTTTTGACGCTTGTTTCTTTTTGAGTTAGAGAAAAGAAATCCTAATGCCATCAAAGGAATAGCAAGAATAGAGATGTCGGCTTTAAAACCAAGCCAAGATACAAGCCATGCGGTAACAGTGGTACCGATATTAGCACCCATAATAACTCCAATAGCTTGTGCAAGTGTAAGGATACCAGCATTAACAAAGCTTACAACCATAACGGTTGTTGCCGATGATGACTGAATAATAGATGTGATTCCAAGTCCAGTTATAACACCTTTAAATGGTGTTGATGTCATTGCTGATAGAAAACTTCTTAATTTGTCTCCCGAAGCTTTCTGAAGTCCAGAACTCATTAAGTTCATGCCATATAGGAACATTCCTAAAGCTCCTAATAGCGTAAAGATTTGAATTATTTCCATATATTAAATAAGTTGATTTGATACTAAATAAAAATTGTATGCGATGAAACATGCAATCATCAATATTCCGCTCATGCGACCAATTTTGCCTCTGAGTCCTATGATTAAAGGCAATATTGCAGCTGCTATCATTACGAGATAGTCGATAAGAGTGATGTCGGATGATGTGAGCGACATTACTTGTGAACTAACTCCCAAAATGAGTGTGATATTAAAAATGTTTGATCCTATTATATTTCCAAGGGCCATGCTTGTGTTTTTCTTTACAGCTGCAACAACTGATGCTGCTAATTCGGGAAGTGATGTTCCGCATGCGATAAGTGTTAATGAGATGAAGGCATCGCTTACACTGAATGATTTTGCAATAAGCACTGCATTATCAATAAATATGTCGCAACTGGTTATAAGCAAAGCAAGACCACCCACAACTTTTATGGTTGAAATCCATAAAGGACTTGTCTTTTCGTTCTCTTCGTTAGTAGGAGTAAAGTTCTTCTTGTCACGAGCAAAAGAATACCACATAAAAACTGCAAAGCATACAAGAAGAATTAAGCCATCTATACTACTTAGTGAAGTCTCAGCACCACTAAAGAAATTGAATGAAAGAATAGTTAGTAGAATAGATACACCAATACATAAAGGTAGTTCAAATTTTAGATTTTTGCGATCGACCGCAATGGGGAAAAATAGTGCAGTAAGTCCTAAAATGCCCAATACATTGAAAATGTTAGACCCAACAACATTGCCTATTGCAACATCTGAATTACCATTGAGGGCCCCTAAAAAACTTACTATGAATTCGGGCATAGATGTGCCAACTCCCACAATTGCAGCACCGATAACAAAGTCAGAAACTTTATATTTTCGAGCAATAGATACCGCGCCTGCAACCAAGAAATCTGCACCAAATACAATACCTACTAAAGAAGCTAGGAGAGTAATATATTCCATCTTAACTTAATGAATTATCATATTAGCATTTATAATATATTGTTATAGTTTACTTGCATATATAACAAGTGTGGCGGCATTTTTCTAAAAAGGAGAAAAATGTCGCTAATTAATATATTATGTAATAGGCTAAATGATAAGTTTGCCAAATCTAATCAATCGGTGAATAGGTTTGGTAAACGATACATGAGTGTTAGATGATTTTTTTTGAATGAAATTGTTAATGCTAGCATTAGGTGCATTGCTATCTTTGATGAAATCAAAGTTAGTCTTGTGAGTGTTACTCGTCCTTTTGCGAGTGCTTTGCAGACGATTGGTTCTTGCACTTAAAAAATTGCATTGAAGATCAGAATCGAAATAATGCGTGAAAGAATCTATGTGCTGAGTATCTATTTTAGATAATAAATGAGTGGCTTGATTCTCTGCTGTAGAAGCAGAATCAAACTTTTCAGCGAAAACAGTAAATGCTACTGCTGCAAATATGATAGGAATAAGAATCCTTAATAGATGTTTCACGATTTAGAAATATAATTCTATTTCAAATGCAAAGTTAGAATTTTTTTTGATATGAAATATTGTTGTGATGAGAAATATTTAAAATAGTTTTAGGGTTGGTTTGGGGAATAAAAAAAAGCAGATACAAATTGTATCTGCTTTGCGGAGAGAGAGGCTCTCGAACCTACACTTTCAAGAAATATCATAAAATTGCAAATCACTGATAATCATATACTATCTAAAGTGCAGAGTAAATCTAAATCTTTCTGAATATCTTTTGCTATTCCAAATATTGGGTGTATATTTGGGTGT
>CAJGBY010000009.1 GCA_904501735.1 uncultured Muribaculaceae bacterium | reverse complement strand
TGTATACGACGGTGATGGAGTTGTGGTGTATTCATCAGTGAGCAATACTGAGAGCAAATCGCATTCATTTGCTATTGGCTCACTGTCTACCGATGATTATACTATCGAAGTGCAAATTGGTGACGACTATTACGAAGGAGAATTTATTATTAATGAATAATCTAAAAACTATTGAAGTATGAAGAAAATTGTGTTCTTTCTTTTAACAATCGTGTTGTTAGGAGCATGTGCCGAAGATGTTGTTTATCAAAAAACGGCTGTGAACAATAACAATAATCAGATGTTTTCGTATGATTCAGTAACAAATCCCGAAGTGTGGAAAACATTTATGTCATTTGAGGAAATGATGGAAGCTACACAGATTCCTGAAGAGTTATTAAAGGAAATTCCTACTGATACCCTTGTGGCATTATGTATGAACCACCCGTTGGCTAATAACTATATTTATTATAATAATCATTTGAAAGGTGCGAAAATCATTATAGATAACTTTAATGGTTTTCAGGAATTAAAAAAACGAGATGACGCGTCGCAAAAGATACTAGATTTTTATGAAAGTTATGATATGACTTACAATAAATATAATAGAGATCATAATCCTTTCGCCTCATATCGCACTATAATAAAACCATTGAATATTGGATTTGTGGAACTTGTAATTGCTTCTAAAGAATTTGTAGATTTATATTCTGATAAATATGTGAGTAGATTAGAAAATGTTACAAATGTTAAATATGAGCAAAAACTTGTGGATAAAAATTATACAATAACACCGATTATATCTAAATCTCTTTTAATAAGTTCTCAAATTAAACTTGAAAGGCTGAAAGATCTTGATAATTCTAATACGAAAAAACTTAACCATTTTTTAAAAGTTGGTGGAAGAACAAGAGATATAGAAGAAATAAGAGAAATTTCTAGAATAATTTATTCAAAATAAGATTGTATGAAACGTATTAAGATATTAGTTGTTGCAATATGTGTAACTTTTTCAGCATTTGCTGATTCATATGGCATAATCTATACTCCTAATGGAAGTACAATTATGGTAACATATCGTGATGAGCACAATGCCGATTATATATATAATTTGACTGAGTCAGTAAAAGTTGATTATCCCAATGCTATATGTAGAGGTAGTGCTTCAAATCGATACAATAGTCATAGCTATGCATGGCATATGCAAAATAATTATGAACTAAATAGAGAATGTTGGTTAAATAATTCTGATGTACCTACATATTGGGAAGATGGTTCGTATACTCAAACAACATCTGATGAAGCTACTGTGATTTATTATCCAATAGCAGAGCATTCTGCGATAAAAAGTTGGATAAATCGTTCATGGTATATGTCAAAGTGGGGTGATGGTCCTCTTATGGAGCATGCGCCTGAGTATGTTCCGTTTGGAAGTAATGTACAACGCTGCTATTATAAGCGGAATGAAACGCCAACCCCTGATTCGGAACCTGATACTCCTGTAGAACCAGAGGAACCAGAGGATATTGTGGGAGTTTTGATGCCTGGCTCTGGAGATTATTTACGAAATCGTGAATATGAGTTTTTCCCCAATGAATCTGAAGAATTTGAAATGGATGAAAAATATATTTATGTTTGGACTATTTCTGAAGAACAAGATGATGGAGCAGATGCAGTTGCTCTTGGAAAAGCCACTTTGGAATGTGATGAATTTCCACACATTGCTAAAATAACTTTTTTAACAAGAGGATTATTTACGGTTACTGTTGAAGTCTATAATGGCGATGAAGAACTCTTGAGAGTCTTTACATGTCAGCCATATGTTATATAACAAAATATAACTAGCATTTTATTTTCAAGAGGTGTAAAATATGTAAAATTATTTTGCTCTCTTGAAAATTATAAAATTAAACATTAAATTTGCGTAAAATAGTTTAAAACTATATTGTATGAAAACATTAAGAATAATTGCTGGTATATTAATAACATTGTGTATAATAAATGTTATTACAAGTTGTAAGGATAAAGAAGATGAGCCATTTCCAGAACCAATTAAAAAACCTTTAGTAGACAAGAAAGATTCGATATTTTTAGATAATGGAGAATATGTGAAAGCCACTACTGAATTTACGAAAGAGCAAGCAGAAATTGTATTTAAGAGCAAGGTGTGGCGAAAAGCTAAATGGTTGATTTATAATACCTATGAAATAAAATCGTTTAATATTATGTCGTATTGCTATAAGTTCTACGATAACTATCAGTATAAATATTTATATGATTATCCAACTCAGGAAAAGATGGATTCAAATATAGAAACAGCTCAATTGGCTAATTATTCGATAGAAGGTAAAACTCTAATGTTTGAAAATGCCGATTTAATTCCTTATACTATCGTCGCAGTAGATGAAAATCGTATAGTGTTAGACAGATTATGCAATCGTGGCGATTATACATTAAGCAATGACTTTCCACAAGAATTTGATAAAAATAAATCAAAAGTGAGGTGCGTGCTAACACCTTGGTCTCCTCGCCAATAATATTTTGATAACTCATAAATTATTAGAAATGTTTAAAATAAGAGTTTTTGTATTGGTAGTAATGGGAATAAGCTTTTTAATGGCTTATTCTCAGTCAACCAATAGCATAAAACGCGATAGCACGGTTACGAAGTCGCGCCTTGCCGACGGTGTAAAACTTGGCGAAGTGGAAGTAGTGGGCAATAAAAAATTTGGATTGGAAAGTTCACAGATGAGCGCTATCCAACTGAGTCAACAGCAGATAAAGTTGGTTCCAATGTTTATGGGTACTCCCGATGTACTGAAAGCATTGCAAAAGCTCCCTGGCGTGAATAGCGAGGGCGAAGGCACGGTGGGTATCTCGGTGCGTGGTGGCAATATCGATCAAAACCTGATTACTCTCGATGGGGCTACCCTCTACAATCCCGAACACTTGAAAGGTTATGCTTCGGCAATCAACCCCGATATGGTGGGTAACATCGATTTTTATCGCGGAGCATTCCCTGCACGATATGGTTCACGACTATCGAGCGTGATAGATGTAACCATGAAAGAGGGCGATTTCAAGAAATATCATGGTTCGTTGTTTCTTGGAGCATTGTCGGGCAGTGCAATGATAGAAGGACCTATATGGAAGAATCACACCTCGTTTTGTGTAGGCGGGCGAATGTCTTATTTTGACTTATTGGCTTATCCGGCGCTTGAAAAAGTGTATGATAATCCCGACAAACTGCTTCCCTATTCTGAAATGAAGTATTTCGATATTAATGCCAAGATAACACATAAGTTTAGCAAGCGCAATCGCTTGTCGGCATCTTTCTATTATGGTAAAGATAATGATAACACAACTCCTACTGATGGCGCGTATGAAAAAATATCAGTTATAAAATATGCTGAGTTACCTGGAGAATTTGATCAATTATTAAGAACAGCATCGTTGAGAAAGGATAGTACCGCAACAGCATGGAGCAATATGTGTGGTGCTTTGAATTGGAATTGGGATATAAATAATCGATTCTCGGTGGGAGCAAATGTGGCTTATAGTAAGTATGACTATAGCATTATTCAGCGTAGTTATTATAAATCTTATGCAGCAGAAGATGCTTATCCTGGTTCATTAGAAGAACGAGACCCGTATAGTCTATTGGAATTTCTGCAAATAGAAGATGTAAATCAAGATTATTTCTCAAAAGTGGAAGAAGGTGTAGCGAAAGCAGAATTTGGATGGGAACCAAATAAAAAGCATAATTTACATATCGGAGTAGAATCTAAAATGCAAGAATTCACTCCACAGGTGAGAGTAAAGAATGATTATTTCTATAAAGATTTGCGAGAAGATACTATAACAAAAATAAGATATGTATATACCAAAGGCAATAATGTTGATACCATAATGGGCGGTGTTCATCAGTTGAAGCAATATAGCCTATATGCCGAAGATGATTATGAATTAAGCAAAAATGTGAAGCTAAATATAGGTGTTCGCTTGGCATTGCACGCTGTGCAGGGCAAAACTTATTCGTCGTTTGAGCCACGCTTGTCGATGCGTTGGAAGTTCTTGAACGACCATGCAGTGAAACTGTCTTATTCGCGAATGGCACAATCGACTCATCGCCTTGCGACCAATAATTTGGTGTCGACATCGGAACTATGGGTACCTATCACCAAGGATATTCCATTGATGAAAAGTGATTTGGTAGCGTTGGGTTATGTGTATGACATTCTACCGGGAATGAGCGTTTCGGCTGAAGCCTATTATAAAACTATGGAAAATATCATAGAGTATAAACAAAATGCCAATTACTCCTTTGCGATGCGCGATTGGAGTCAGATGGTATCGGTGGGCGATGGTCGCTCGTATGGCGTGGAGTTTATGCTCGAAAAGACCACAGGCAACACTACAGGTTGGGTGAGCTATACATGGTCGAAAGCGTTGCGAAAATTTGACCGTGCAGGCAATCAGCTCAACGGTGGCAAGGAGTTTTATGCCAATAATGACTGTCGAAACAATCTGAATATTATGATTTCACAAAAAATACCTGTCAGCAAGAAATCATATTGGGAACTGAATGCATCATGGAGTTATCAAACAGGTCGCCGTGGCACAATACCTGTAGCACAAGTGTTGGGTGGAAGATATGCTTATTTTGATGGCATAGCTCTAGAAAGATTCCCTAACCTCCCTTCAATATATAGAGACAAAGAATGGTATTATGATTATAATAAAAATGATTGGCACATTTATGATGCGCTGAGAATGGCTTTTAGTACAAGAGAGTTAAACAACTATCAATTACCAGATGTTCATCACCTTGATTTGGGCGTGAACTTCGCTGTGAAGCACTTACTTGAAGAAAGTGTGATAGGGCTGAGCGTCTATAATGCATATAATCGTATGAATGCAAATACGGCTTATGTTGGCTTTAATGATAAGAATGAGTTAGTACTAAAAACTCAATGCTCATTCCCTATAATGCCGTCGATAAGCTATACACATAAGTTTTAATGAGAATGCATTTAGAGAGAAAGACAAGTTCCTCTTTTGGACACAAGAAGATATTTTTTGAACCTTATGTATAATTTTAGGTTCTTCTGTCTAAGAAAAATTTAAATAAAGATGTTAATGAAACTACGAGATATCTTAATAGGTTTGGTGATGATGATATCGTTATCGGCTTGTGAGGAAGAAATAAAGTTAAGTACCGTTTTAGGAAATGATCGCATCACAATAAATGCAGTGGTGGACCCCGACACAGTTGTATTTGCTTTTATATCGGAGGCTACTGAGTTTGATTATATGTCATCAATATCTATGCGTTCCGATTATCATTCTTATGATAAAATAATATATTCAAGAGAAAAGTTTGAGTTTAACGATTCAATTGATAAGAAAAGAATGCTTAAAAATGCCAATGCTGAATTGGAAGTAAATGGTAAAGATGTGTACGCGATGAAGTATGATTCTATATATTATACATATAATAGCAATTATATACCTAGACAAGGGGATAATATAAAAATTCGTGTATCATCACAGTCGAATCCATTGCCTGATAGCTCAGTGGTTCAGCTCGACCCGGTAGAAGCTGAAGTACAATTGCCATCTGTTACTCCACGCATTGAAGTGATAAGTACTGAATTAAGTATTAGGGAAAAAGAAACTCACGAGGCGTTGGAATGGAATGGTGAGATTGTTCAGTTAACAGATGTGTTTGGTTCTGATACTATAATGACAATAAGAGCAAAAATTATTGATCCTGGAAATGAGCAGAATTATTATCGCTTACTTGTAAGAAGCATTGGTGCATCACGATTATATGCAGGATCTTACTCAGCTGCAATTATGCGATATAGGTGTGTTGATGAGTTCAAAAGCAACGATCGATTGTTTTATGATTCTGATTTGATAAAGTCTTATGGATATATACCTGCATATTTCTCGAATGTGTTTGATGACGAATTGTTGAACGGAAAAGAATATGAATTTACTGTGGAATCGAGAATGCGTGCAGATAGTGAGATTACGCCTTATGTGATTCTGGAATTACAGCATCTTTCGCCCGACTTATATTATTATCTGAAGGACATCGAGGTGTTCAGAATCAGCGATTTTGACTTGTATACCAATCCAATTCAGATATGGAGCAATGTGAATGGAGGTTGGGGCGTGTTTGGAGCAATGACCTACGACACACACATTGTACCGTTTAAGTAATAAAAGTAAATAAGGAGATGCGCCATTTATGACACATCTCCTTATTGTTTTCTATAATAGTGATTCTATTATTTCAACTTTGCTTGGATAGCTTTGCTTTCTTCTTCGTAGCCTGGCTTGTTAAGAAGGGCAAACATATTGCGCTTATAGTCTTCAACACCTGGTTGGTTGAACGGATTCACATCAAGAATGTAACCGCTGATACCGCACGCAATTTCAAAGAAATAGATAAGACCACCAAGACACTTTTCGTCAAGACGAGGAAGTGTGATAATCATATTAGGCACACCTCCATCAACATGGGCAATACGAGTACCAAGTTCGGCCATCTTATTCACTTCGTCGATGCGCTTGCCAGCGATGTAGTTCAAGCCGTCAAGGTTGTCGGCATCGGCAGGGATAACCATATTGTGCGCTTGTTCTTCCACTGTGATAACAGTTTCGAAGATAGTGCGTTCGCCGTCTTGAATCCATTGACCCATTGAGTGAAGGTCGGTAGTGAAGTCAACCGATGCAGGGAAAATACCCTTCTTGTCCTTACCTTCGCTTTCGCCGTAAAGTTGTTTCCACCATTCAGCGAAGAAGTGAAGTTTAGGGTTATAATTCACAAGTATTTCAATCTTTTTGCCTGCTTGATAAAGAGCATTGCGAGTAGCAGCATATTGCACTGCGATGTTAGCTTCGCCAGCTTCGGCTGTAGCTGCTTGCATGTCGCGAGCACCTTCTACAAGAGCCTTGATGTCGTAGCCTGCCACAGCGATAGGTAGAAGACCCACTGGAGTAAGCACTGAGAAGCGTCCGCCCACATTGTCGGCAATCACGAAAGTCTTGTAACCTTCTTCAGTTGCAAGTTTGCGTAGCGCGCCCTTCTTTTCGTCGGTAATTGCCACGATAAGTTTTGCAGCAGCAGCCTTGCCTTCTTGTGTTTCAAGAAGTTCCTTCAAGATGCGGAATGCGATAGCAGGTTCAGTTGTAGTACCCGACTTTGAAATAACGATAATACCGAACTTCTTGCCCTTCAATAGTTCAACAAGTTCGTAGGTGTAATCTTCGCCGATGTTTTGACCAGCAAATAGCACACGAGGACCTTTAGATGGCTTGTATTCAGCAAATGAGTCACTCAATGCCGAGATAACAGCCTTTGCACCAAGATAACTACCACCGATACCGATAGCTACTACATACTCACAACCATCGAAAGCGCGAGCAGCATCGTTGATTTCGTCAAGCAATGCTTCAGGTGTTTCGGCTGGTAGTTTCACCCAACCAAGGAAGTCGTTTCCTGCACCTGTTCCCTTATCCAACTTTTCGATAGCATCGGCAGCAGCAGGGTAAAGAGCCTTGATGGCTTCTTCATTCACTGTGCCAAGTACATTTTGATTGATAACTTGAATCTTCTTCATATTATATCGATGTTTACGAAGTTTATTCTTTGTCGGCTGCTTCGATCCAAGCTGCAATTTCTTCGTTGCTTGGATTCTTCAAACCAAGTTTATATTTCTTGTTCAATCCACATATTTCTTGCATCATCTTGCCAGGATTTGCACCCTTCATAGCTTCTACTGTCAAGAAACCTGCCTTTTGTAGCACTTCCACCCATTCTTGTGGCACACCGATAGCTGTGTACTTATCGGCTGTGTCGCGCTTAGCCACCTTTTCAGGACGCATTTGTGGGAATAGAAGCACTTCTTGGATTGTTGTCTTACCTGTCATAAGCATTACAAGACGGTCCATACCGATACCCATACCCGATGTAGGAGGCATACCGTATTCAAGAGCACGGATAAAGTCTTGGTCGATGAACATTGCTTCATCATCACCCTTTTCCGACAAGCGAAGTTGTTCCTTGAAACGATCTGCTTGGTCGATTGGGTCGTTAAGTTCAGAGTAAGCGTTACACAATTCCTTACCGTTAACCATAAGCTCGAAACGCTCAGTAAGGTCAGGATTTGAACGATGACGCTTAGTAAGTGGCGACATTTCCACTGGATAGTCAGTGATGAATGTAGGTTGGATATAGTTGCCTTCGCAGAATTCACCGAAGATTTCGTCGATAAGCTTACCCTTACCCATTGTTTCGTCAACTTCCATCTTCAATTCCTTGCAGATAGCGCGAATTTCGTCTTCGTTCTTGCCTGTAAGGTCGTAGCCAGTGAATTCCTTGATACTATCAAGCATTGTTACGCGCTTGAATGGTGCCTTGAAGTTGATTACATGGTCGCCCACTTGCACTTCATAAGTACCGTTCACATCCATACACACCTTTTCAAGCATCTTTTCAGTGAAATCCATCATCCAGTTGTAGTCCTTGTAAGACACATAGATTTCCATACAAGTAAACTCTGGGTTGTGAGTGCGGTCCATACCTTCGTTACGGAAGTTCTTACTGAACTCATACACACCTTCGAAACCACCCACTATAAGGCGCTTCAAATACAACTCATCGGCAATACGAAGATACAATGGAATATCAAGTGCATTGTGGTGAGTGATGAATGGACGAGCTGCTGCTCCACCAGGGATTGATTGTAGAATAGGTGTTTCCACTTCAAGATAGCCCTTGCTGTTGAAATATTCACGCATTGAGCTATACACCTTTGTGCGCTTGATGAAAATATCTTTTACGCCTTCGTTTACCACAAGGTCTACATAGCGTTGACGGTAGCGTAGTTCTGGGTCATCAAATCCGTCGTACACCACGCCGTCCTTCATCTTCACGATTGGAAGAGGACGAAGCGACTTGCTAAGCACTGTGATTTCCTTAGCGTGTACTGTGATTTCTCCCATTTGAGTGCGGAACACAAAACCCTTGATGCCCACAAAGTCACCGATGTCAAGAAGTTTCTTGAACACTACATTGTACATATCCTTGTTTTCATCTGGACAAATGTCGTCGCGACTGATGTAAACTTGAATACGACCCTTTGAATCTTGAAGTTCCATAAACGATGCCTTACCCATGATGCGGCGAGTCATCACACGACCTGCGATCGACACTTCGCGCACTGGCTCTTCATCTTTGAACTCGTCCTTGATGTCTGTAGTGTAAGCATTCACTTCATACTCTGCTGCTGGATATGGTTCGATGCCCATATTGCGCATTTCGGCAAGACTATTGCGTCTCACAATTTCTTGTTCGCTCAAATCTAATAAGCTCATTTCTTTTATATCTTTTTTGTTATTATTTTCGTTTCTATAAGGCATTAGTACCCATTATCTTGCAAAATTACAAAAAAACATGCACATTACGCCCATTATCAGCACTTTTTATTCTTTTTCAACCCCAATTTTCAACAATTTCACCCTCAACCAACAACAATGACGCCTTCGAGACTCATTCCCAAAGGCGCCATCTATATTTTTATCTCAACTTTTAAGTGATTATATCATTATTTTTCCTGTTTCACTTTCACCTCGTGATAATACTTTCCCGAATACAATTCCACACACAATTCGCGTGATTTACCAGTGGAATTAGGTTCGGCATAAAGTTTAAATTCTAAGCTATTTGTACGCGTGTATTCTACTTTCAGCCAATCCAAAACTATTACCTCGCCATTTTCGTCGTATTGTACTACCTCGCTATCAGCACCAGTCTTGTGATTCACGATTTCGGCATAATCGAATGACTCATCTCCCGTAACAGTTTTCTCACCACCTTCGTTGCTCAAAACTATTGTTTTAGGATAGCCAAAATTATCTTCATGAAAGCACGATGTGAACACCATCGACATCAACAATACAAATACCAATTTTAGCTTTTTCATAATTACAGTTTTTTAGTAAATCAGTGCAAATATATACACAATACCATTACATCAATGATGGTATTTTATACACTTTTACAAATAAGACTGAATATTATGATTTTTTACACCCAATCAAGATGTTGGTTGTAAATTTTAACACCACATCTTTCGCTTTATCTCTCTATCACATCTTTGATGCGAGCTACGATGAGAGTAGGGGATATTCCACTCAAGCAGAATGTGTCGTTGTATCTACATGGCTTATCGCCAAGCACCGAACATGGGCGACACAACACATTGATTTGCACTGCATTGCGTGGATCTTGATGCCAACCCATAAAACCGCAGTAGGGGTGAGTAGCTCCCCACACCGACACCACTGGCAAGCACACAAGCGATGCAAGATGCATATTGGCCGAGTCCATCGACACCATCACATCACAATAACTCAGTAGCGATAGTTCGGCAGGAAATCCATATCGTTTCGTTGCAAGCGAAGTTACATTTTCATATTCTTTAGCCCACTCGTCGAGCACTTTTTGTTCGGCTTCGCCTCGCCCAAATAGGAACACTTTCACGCCTTGCCACGACACCACCTCATCAAGCACCTTTTTCATCAGGTGGATAGGGTAGATCTTCTCCTTATGCTTGGCAAACGGTGCTATTGCTATCCAACGCTCGCCCACTTGCTTTGCTGCACTGATTTCGGCAAATATTGATGGTTCTGGCTTCGTTTCGCCAAATAGTGATGAGAATGTTTCGTTAAAAGCAAATCCTGCACGATAGAACACTTCGCGATAACGCTCACGAGTTGATATAAGTGGAAGCATTCGCTTGTTGTTACGACGCGTCAACGCTCGTTTTTCGCTGTTACCTGTGTTGATTTTCTTCAACTTAGCTCCACCCATCTTGAAGAACATGCCGAACAATCTTGTTTTCGCATCGTCGTGCAGATCGATTACCACTTCGGGATTATATTCGGCTTTCAGATACTTATATAGCTTATACAACCCTGTCAAGCCAGTGAATTCTTCGTCGAGATTCACACCTTCCACATCCAGATTGGCTGGCTTGTTCACAAATAGGGTAGAAGCCACATGACGGGTTACCATCACAAATTTTGTGTCAGGATAAGCATCACACACCGAATACACCACAGGCACTGTCATCGCCACATCGCTCAACGCTGTGAAACGCACTATCATCACCCGTTTGTACTGCTTAGGTAGTCGATTTTTTCGTTGTTCTTCCATATATTGGCACTTTTCTATCTCTCAAGTTATTTTCTGCCGAAATCGGCTGGTATTTCACCCCATTCATCGGTGCGCCACTTCAAGATGCGAGTTGTATAGGTGTTTTCGCGTAGCCATTTTTCGGCACGACGCACGAGCGAAAACAAATAGGCATTTTCGGCACATTCGTCTATCTTACTCTTGCACTTTCTATCGCGCACCCACGCCATTGCCGTCACGCTGTCGCTATAAATAGTATTGATAGGGCTTCCTTGCTTTTTGAGCATCGCAAGACCATGCACCAACGCCAAAAACTCGCCTATGTTATTGCTCGCCTTAGGGAATGGTCCAAGGTGAAACAATTCGGCGCCACTCATCACATCCACACCTCGATATTCCATTATTCCTGGGTTACCACTGCACGCAGCATCCACTGCCAAGCTATTGGTAATTATCTCAGGTATCGAGTCATAGTTGATGTGTTGCACTGGAGCGTTGGCAATAGCTCGTAGCACGCCCATCTCGTCGGCAGGATTACCACGATAGGCGCGAATAGCTTCTTCTTGAGTGTTATAGCTCTTGTATTTTGCATTGGGATAGTTCTCCACACGGAGCTTACACTCCTCCCACGATTCACATATTCCGGGGATTGTGCCTTCCCAAACTACATACCATTTATATTTTTTCGACATAAAAATCTCGTTTTCGCAGTAAAGTTACAATTTTTTCTTTATTTTTGCGTAATTACTTCACAACGACTTATGAAACCTATATTTTTAGTTGGATATATGGGGTGCGGCAAGACCACTATGGGACGCTCTCTTTCCAAGTTCTTAAAACTCGACTTTATCGACCTTGACTTATTCATCGAGGCGCGATTTCGTCGTAGTGTAAAAGAAATTTTTGCCGAAAAGGGCGAAGATGGGTTTCGACGCATCGAGTACAATGTTCTGCGTGAGGTAGGGGAGTTTGAAAATGTCATCGTGGCGTGTGGAGGTGGCACTCCTTGCTATTTCGACAACATGGAATATATGAACAGTCGAGGATACACCGTTTTCCTCAATGCTTCTCACGAAGCACTTTTGCGACGCCTTTCTATACCTACTGCCAAGGCTAAACGCCCCATTATTGCCGACAAAACCAACGAGGAACTATCGCAATTCATCACCGAGGCAATGAAGCTTCGCGCTCCGTTCTATTCTAAGGCTTCTCTGCACTTCGATTCGAGCTATCTTGAAGATGTAACTCAAGTGGCCGAGTCTACCAAGAAACTGGCTTTCCTTTTAGCCGAATAATTAAGACCTAACGACAAATCTAACATACTTACTATGAAACAAATATCTCTAAAAACGCATCTATTGCGATTGGTGATATTGGTAATGCTCGCAACTACCAATGTTGTAGTCTATTCGCAAAACACAGCTCACGAAATTTACCTTAAAGGTTTCTCATATTTTCAAAATGGTGATCTTGAAAATAGCATAAAATGCTGGACTCAAGCAGCCGAACAAGGTTACGACAAGGCGCAATACGAACTCGGTGTGTGCTACCAAGAGGGCGAAGGGGTTACACAGAACCTTAAAGAGGCGGCTAAATGGTTCCGCATGTCGGCCATTCAAGGCAATGCCGATGCTCAATATGGCTTGGCTTTGTGCTACATCAATGGCACAGGGGTGAAACAAAACTATACCGAAGCGGCTAAATGGTTGCGTAAGGCTGCCGATCAAGGAATGGCTAAGGCACAGTACGGACTCGGTTTGTGCTACCAAGAGGGCGAAGGGGTGGAAGAAAACCGAGCTGAAGCCGAAAAATGGTTCCGTAAAGCGGCAGCGCAAGGACATGCCAAAGCGAAATCGGAACTTTCAAGCTACAACAACAATAATGTTGCTCAAAACACTACCAAACCAGCTCCTAAAACTACTCCAAAAACAGATTCTAAACCTAAAACTGATGCTCCTAAAGCTAATACCCCAAAGGCAGAAACTCCTAAATCTTCTGTCCAACAAGGAGATGACTATTTTAACTTAGGGCTAAAATATTATAATGAGAAAAATCTTACCGAAGCAGTTAAATATTATCGCAAAGCGGCTGAATTAGGACACTCTGGAGCACAATACAACTTGGCATTGTGTTACGACTATGGCGAAGGGGTAGCTCAAAACAAAGCCGAAGCTGCCAAATGGTATCGCAAGGCTGCCGACCAAGACCACGCCGAAGCTCAATTCAATCTCGGAGTGTGCTACTACAAAGGCGAAGGAGTAGAGAAAAACTTAGCGACAGCAAGAATATGGTGGTATAGATCTGCTTATCGAAACAATGCCACTGCGCAATATTACTATGGTTTGTGCTTCTATGAAGGCGAAGGGGTGGAAAAGGATACATTTGAAGCTAGAAAATGGTTCCGTAAATCGGCTGAACAAGGTAATGTAGATGCACAACTCAAATTAGGATCAGGCTTTTCTGCCATATTGATTAATAAAACCGAAAAAATAAAATGGTTAACCAAAGCTGCCGAACAAGGCAACGCCGAGGCGCAATATCTTCTCGCTGATTACAAACATGGTAGTGAAGCCGTAAAATGGTACCAAAAAGCAGCTGAACAAGGGCATACCGATGCGCAATTCTGTCTCGGTTATTGCTACTATCAAGGTGAAGAGATAGCATTAAACTACAAGGAAGCTGTGAGATGGTTCCGTAAAGCTGCAGTACAAGGACATGATGTTGCTCAATATTTCTTAGGCTTGTGCTATTATGATGGCAGAGGAGTAACTAAAAGCAACACTGAAGCAGTGAAATGGTGGAATGAAGCCATAGAAAGTTACCACAAAATCAATGTATTAGGAGATGAAAAAACAAAAAGAAGAAGACAAAGTTTAAGACCTAATCTAGATAACTATTCTTACTCAATAGGTGATATATATTATTATGAGGAAGATTTCGCAAACGCAGTGAAATGGTATCACAAAGCTGCAGAACAAGGTTTTGCCAATGCGCAAGTCCGCCTCGGAAAATTCTATTATGAAGGCATAGGCGTAACTCAAAACTACAACGAAGCAGTTAAGTGGTATCGCAAGGCGGCTGAACAAGGTGATGCCTATGCGCAATACATGCTCGGATTATGCTATTATGAAGGCGAAGGCGTAACACAAAACTACAACGAAGCAGTGAAATGGTTCCAAGAAGCAGCTGATCTTATAGCTGGTGAAGAATGGTTTGAATTTTATGAAGGCAATCCCTATGCGCAATGCATGCTCGGTATATGTTACTACAATGGCACAGGAGTAACACAAAACTACACTGAAGCAGTGAAATGGTATCGCAAGGCTGCCGAACAAGGTTACGCCAATGCGCAAAACCACCTTGGATATTGCTACGAAAAAGGCTTAGGAGTAACAAAGAATCTTACCAAAGCAGTGAAATGGTATCGCAAAGCAGCCGAGCAAGGGCAAACATTAGCTAAACTAAGATTACAGAAATTAGGTAAATAAAAAATATGCTGTGATAAAAAATCACAGCATATTTTCTTTTTAGCCCAACTTAACTCGCATGTGAGCCTTAGGGTAACGAAGCACAAGGCATGAGGCTTCGGTTATCACAAGGGCATCGGTGTTGCGCACTCCGGCACTCTTGAGGTCGAGCGCTTCAGTGCCAAACGGCAGATGGCTATACTTTTGAATATAGTCGGGATCGATAATCAACCCGCATCCGTCCATTCCACAATCGTCGAACACTTCGCTCAATAGCACATACAATCGGCCAAACTTCGAACTGATTTCGGAGAAATCAATGCCCCATTTGGTGGTGGTTTCGGTGTTTGCCACTACGCGTGTGAATGAGAGCTTGTTCAACTCGCCTATCAATTGCGAACCACCTATCAGAATCTTGCGTTTAGAGCCTGCATTGCCCGTGAATGCGTTGCGCATCATGTCGATTACGGCTTCTTCTTTCTTGGCTATGTCGAGCACAAAATCCTTGCCTGCTTGATGCCACACTCCTCCTGTGAGAAGCACCCATTCTTTCTTCTTGAAATCGTAGATTTTGCGTTTCACGCCAAAGAGGAAACTCTTTTCCATACCCAATCGCATATCGTAGATGGCGGCTTCTTCCTGGTCGCTCATAGTCCAGCCCACTTCCTTATTGGCAATCTTCTGCAAGGTGCTTTGCTCGATTTGCATCTTGAAAATCTGACAATGGTTTTGAGCCTTCTTGGGCATAGCTTCAAATTGTGGGCTCTGCACATCGAGTTCGGTTGCTGCACGCCCCATTCTTATCAGTTTCGTTCCCACTGGAATGGAAGGCACACAGCCCTCCACATCGCCCACTTTCTTGCCGTTGGCTGCCATCACCACCAGTGTGCCGTCTTCGTTCTTCGACATCACATACAGCACAAGGCTATCGCTGGTTTCGTTCACACCACGCTCGTCGTAGCCATACACCTCGGGAACAAGAATAGTGTCGGACACATCGAATACATCATTGTTCATCGTGTTGATTACAGCACGCATATCATTCTCGGTTACGGTATTGGCATTAGGCTCGTCGTAGTCGTCTACCGTTTCGGTGCAAGTTTCTTTGGTGTCCACATTGTAGTAGTCCACCACCATGCTACCCGACGATTTGGCTCCTGCACAACGCGACAATTGGTCGATAGGTGTAGCCATAGGGCGTATTTTCACTATCTGCTTGTCGATTTCGTTAAGCAACAAGCCGTTGCCCGACTCTTGCACGGCATCGAGGGTGAGTGGACCATTCACTACGTGCTTTCCACCATCAACACCAGTAACAAGTGCCATTGCAAGCAGTCCTCCCTCGTCGTTCCCCGTAATAAGCATATACATCAGCGCCAAGAATGCCAACGCTGCCCATACGCCCTTAGAAGTAACTACCTTAACAAACATTTCCACTATAAATCTCTTCATTTCTTTCATAGCATTCAATTAATTTAAGTCATTTTTATTCACTCTTTCTTCAGTCTTCCCAGAAGTCGCGCTTCACATAGCGAGGAAAAAGCCCCACCCCACTCACATCGGCATCACTCTTTTCACCCACAGCGTCCAACTGGGGCATGCGATAACGCTTGGCAAGCTCGATCTTCTCATTTCTACCCCTCACATAGCCATTCTTGTCGGCATCGGCCACTGCCACATCATAGCCTATACCTTTTTCGATAAGTTCGAGGGCGATAGCTTCGGCTCGTGTGCGCATAAGCTCTGCAATGCGAGCACACACATTAGGATAACGCCTCAATAGCTCTATCGACTCATCATTCACGCCTGTGGGCTCGTCAGAGGCTTCATCGCTCACTCCTTCGTGGTCGTCGGCTCCTCGGTCTTCTCCGCTTGCTCCTTGTCCTTGCTCTCCGGCTTTGCAAGCCCCACAAGTTCCTTCACTCGGCTCAATAGTGCTATTGCCCACTGAATCCAATGCATCCATTTCTTCACGCTCATTTGTGTTTTCCATAATTTTAAAGTTAAACATTCAAGTACTATTTTTTATCGGTCCCGATTTTCGGTTGCAAAATTATGACCGTTCCACACCACTTTTTTCCTCGATAAGGATAACTCGCTTCTATTCACCACATATTTGAACTAAAAATGCGAGAATTTGTAATAGATTTTATAAAATTTTCTTCTTAAATTTGCACCGACAAAAGGAAAAACCAACTTATTATGAATAGATCGATTTTAGCCCTAATTATACTTATTGCAACGAGTTACACCTACTCGGCACATGCACAAATAGTAAAAACGCCTAACGACAATTTCAACTCCGACAGCTTGCGTCGTTCATTCGACCGAGAAGCATTCTTCTCGCTCTACAAGGACAACTATTTCTCGGCTGGTACAGCCATAGGATCTAAACCATCGGCTATCAATAGCGATGTGAAATTCCAAGTAAGCATCGCGCAACGACTCACCAAAAGTACATTGCCGTTCAACACTTATCTATTCATCTTTTTCAACCAAAAGGTGTTCTGGAATGTATTTGAAAATTCTATGCCTGTTCACGATTTCGTGTTCAATCCTGGTATAGGTATAAGTAAGCTATTGATAGCTAAAAATAGGGTGGTAGGTAAAGCGTCTTTGCTCTTCGAACACGAAAGTAACGGCAAGGACTCCTACAATTCACGCAGTTGGAACCGCATATCACTATGTGGCTCTATCTACATCAGTCCTCAATTTATGATTCATGCTAAATACTGGATTCCTATCGTCGACGGACAACACAACAAAGACATTTTGCGCTACGCTGGTATATTCCAAAACGGAATACAAGTGTTGAGTCGCGACAAGCGCTACGGAATGGCTGTTACACTTGTGAAGCGACAAGGCTGGAACCTCAGTTTCAACACCATTATCGAGTTCAATTATCGCCTTCACAAGCAAGACAACCAATACATCTTCTTGCAATACTACAACGGCTACGGCGAAAACCTTATCGACTACAACAAGTTCCACTCACGCATTCGCGCTGGCTTCATCATCAAGCCTAAGTGGTTTAGCGAATACTAATCGGCAGCAAGCACATGCTCGGCAAAGATGCGACAAGCACTCTCCACCATCACAGCGCAAGGTCGCGCCTTGTAGTACTCCTTGGTGCGCTCGCTTGGCACAGGAGGCTCTATTGTGCCTGTACGCAGCCCTAATAGCTCAGCGCAAGTGAGCGAGCCATTCACCTCTTTGAATTTTGCTGCAAGCTCTTGCACAAGCGCATAGTTTTCGGAGCGCTTGGCAGGATTTTCGGTAGTAGCGCAACCATTCTCAAGTCCAGCAAGCATAAACATTCCACTCGCTGCACCACAAGTGAGGCGCATGCGTCCCATACCTCCACCAAACGAGGCACTCATTCGCAATGCTACATCTTGTGGCACGCCATACAAGTCGGCGAATGCTCCCACTACTGCTTGAGCGCAATTATATCCACTCTTAAACAGCTCCACACCACGCGCCACGCGCGCTTCTATTTCGTCTTTTGATAGTTTCATCACCTGTTCTGTTTTCTTGATTGTAAAGTTAGTGGTTTGCATTTGTTTTTGCAAAATTATCATTCCATTATATCGGTTATCACACAAAAAAGGCTCGAAGCTGTGTAGCTCCGAGCCCGTTGGTTTATTTAGTTCTTCAGTAATTCAAATGAATTAACCGTTAACCTTCTTCATGTGAGCGATAAGTTCAAGAACCTTGTTTGAGTAACCAATTTCGTTGTCATACCAAGATACAACCTTAACGAAAGTGTCAGTCAAAGCGATACCAGCCTTAGCGTCGAAGATAGAAGTGCGAGCGTCGCCTAGGAAGTCAGAAGAAACTACGTCTTCGTCAACATAACCAAGTACACCCTTCAATTCGCCTTCAGAAGCTTCCTTCATTGCAGCGCAGATTTCAGCATAAGTAGCTGGCTTAGCCAAGTTAACTGTCAAGTCAACAACTGATACGTCAAGAGTAGGAACGCGGAATGCCATACCTGTCAACTTACCGTTAAGTTCAGGAATTACCTTACCTACAGCCTTAGCAGCACCTGTAGAAGATGGGATGATGTTGCCAGCAGCAGCACGACCACCACGCCAGTCCTTCAATGATGGACCGTCAACAGTCTTTTGAGTAGCTGTTGTAGAGTGAACTGTTGTCATCAAACCGTCAGTGATACCCCACTTGTCGTTAAGAACCTTAGCGATAGGAGCAAGACAGTTAGTAGTACAAGAAGCGTTAGATACGAATTGAGTACCCTTTTCATACTTGTCGAAGTTAACACCACATACAAACATTGGAGTAGCGTCCTTTGAAGGAGCTGACATAACTACATACTTAGCACCTGCTTCGATGTGAGCAGCAGCCTTATCTTGGCTCAAGAATAGACCTGTAGATTCAACTACATATTCTGCTTCAACTTCGTTCCACTTAAGGTCAGCTGGGTTGCGTTCAGCAGTTACACGGATGTTCTTACCGTTTACGATAAGAAGGCTCTTTTCCAAATCGTAATCGATTGTGCCTTCGAATTGACCGTGCATTGTGTCATACTTAAGCATGTATGCCAAGTAATCTACTGGACACAAGTCGTTGATACCTACGATTTCAATGTCGTTTCTTGTTTGAGCTGCACGGAATACGAATCGACCGATACGTCCGAAGCCATTAATACCTACTTTTGTCATTTTTCTAAAATAAATTTATTTAGTTAAAGTATAAGTTCCTATTTTTATAGGGTTTTGTTCTCTTATTTTTTTGGCGTTTTTTACCTAAAACACTCTAAAAAAGTGATTGTTTTGCACTATTACACTTTTACTTTGCAAAAGTAATACTTTTTTTTTGAAAAATATGCTACACAAGCACAAATAATGGAATTTTTTCTTTATTTTTGCCAATGCACTAAAACATTGAATATTATACAAATATATATAACTAACAAATTAATACTTATGAGCAATTTTTTAACTGATTTCAAAAACTTTGCGATGAAGGGTAATGTACTTGATATGGCAGTCGGTGTCATCATCGGTGGTGCATTCGGTAAAATCGTAACTTCTCTTGTTAATGATGTGATTATGCCTGCTGTAGGTCTTCTTGTGGGTGGTATCAATTTCACCGAACTTAAGTGGGTTATCAAGGAAGCTGTTCTTGACGAAGCGGGTGCTGTGGTTACTCCTGAAGCTACTCTTAATTATGGTAATTTTATTCAATCTACTGTGGATTTCTTGATCATCGCTTTCTGCATCTTCTTGTTCATCCGCCTTATTAGCAAACTTAACCGCAAGAAGGAAGAAGCTCCTGCTGCTCCTGCTCCTGCTCCAGAACCAAGTGCTGAAGAAAAACTTCTCACTGAAATTCGTGACCTTTTGAAGAATAAATAATTCCATTTTTCATCATAAACGACAAAAAATGCCAATCAATTTGGCATTTTTTTGTTTTTATACACTACCTTTGCACCACTATAAACATAATAATTCTATTAATATGGTTTCACGCTTATTATCTATTATCACTTGCCTCTTGGTTGCTATTTCGGCTCAAGCTGGCGCTCCTAAGTACATCTTCTATTTCATCGGTGATGGTATGGGATTGGCTCCTGTTATGGTTGCCGAAGCCTACAATCGCACTGTGTTGGGCAACGACCAACATCTAACTATGCTACAATTCCCTGTGACTTCAATGGCTACATCTTATTCGGCCAACCGTCAAATTACCGACTCTTCGGCTGCAGGTACAGCTCTTTCTACTGGATACAAAACCAACAACTATATGCTTGGCGTTACTCCCGATTCAGTGCCTGTGTATAGCGTTGCTAAGTCGCTCAAAGAAGCTGGTTACGGCGTAGCTATCGCTACTACTGTTACTCTCAACGATGCCACTCCTGCTGCGTTCTACGGACACGCTCCTTCGCGCAAAGACTACTACGACACTGGTAAGGGCATAATCGAAAGCAACTACGACTTCTTTGCTGGCTACAACTTGATAAGCCGCAACAATAACAAGGGCGAAGAAACCGACCTTTACGACCTCATCAAGAAGGCTGGCTACAAGATGGTGTGGGGCAAAGATGGATATGAAAAAGTGAAGGATCACAATAAAATCGTGCTTCTCAACAAGCCTAATCGCTCTGGTCACTGTGGTTTCACTGTGGATAGCCTCGGCGACAAGCATTTCGATGTACCTTATCTCACTCGCACTTGCTTGAACCACTTGCAAAAGAACTCTCCTGATAAGTTCTTTATGATGATCGAAGGTGGCAACATCGACTGGATTGCGCACGCCAACGACCCTGGTACTGTGAAATCGGTGCTTAATTTCGACCAAGGTATCAAGATTGCCTACGAATTCTACTTGCAACACCCTGATGAAACTCTTATCGTAGTAACTGCCGACCACAACACTGGTGGTATGACTTTCGGTATGCGTGGCAACAAGCGCGTAACTCTTAAGAACCTCGACTACCAAAAGATGTCTATCTCTACTTTCCAAGACATTTGTAAGGACTTGCAAAAGAGAGAAAAAGCTGTAGAATGGGACGAAATGAAGGCTTTGCTAAGCGAAAAACTTGGTCTTTATGGTGCTATCGAAGTGGAAGAAAAGGACGACAAAGCTATTCAAGATGCTTTCAATCGCACTTTCAAGAAGAATGAAAACGAAGAAGTAGAAACTCTTTATCTTTCTTACAACAAGTTTGTCGAAATCATTTTCGCTACTTTCAATCGCTACACTGGTATCGGCTGGACTACAACAGGACACACTGGCGACTTCACTCCAGTATATGCAATCGGTGTTGGTGCCGAAGAATTCAATGGCCTCAACAACAACATCGACCTTCCTAAGAAGATTGCTAAAATCGCTAATGTAAAGTTCTAAACAAAAGACTATTATATTAAATTATAGCAAAAGGAGATGCGCCCCTTGGTACATCTCCTTTCGTTTTTTATCTACTCACAACTTTATCTTTTTTTGTTCCCTTTATTGTATTCATATCGAGAACCACGCTTGGAATCAATAATGCCATTATTGCCCTTCACTCCTTCCACTTGATATTTTGCCTTTCCATTGTCATAATAAAAGGCTCTCACAAAAACACCATCTATATTGGAGTTGATAGCATATCCACTATACTTTGAATCATCTGAATTAGCTTTTTTGTTGCTCTTCACATATTCTGCAGTAGGCAATGATGTTACAACAATGCGATGATACACTCCATTCACATTGGAACGCACATATAGTGTCGAGTTCATCACCCCAATAGGAGTTTTGGCTTGCAACGGAATTGCGAGAGTGCATTTCCAGTCGTTTTCCTTCTTGAAATGCGCCTTATCCCACAACAATTCGGCTTGAGGACTATTGTTGTTGCCTGTAATGCCAACAATCGAATACACCTCGATAGGCAAAGCTATTTTATCACCCTTTGCCGATAGCAATGCTCGCGAATACTCAAGCACATCTTTTTGCTCTTTATTTAGAGCAGCTGTATTATTCACATAAAGAGTGTCGGCTGCCCACACATTCGTTACACAAAGAAGACTTGTCAATAAAAACAATATTTTAACCTTTGTCTTCATAGTCTTATATATTAATTAGTTGTAAGTATTTTTTCTTAATTCAATCACAATGACAACAAGAATTTATCACAATCGGAAGCCACACCATTGTAGCAGAAGAATTTTCCACACAATCGGCTTCGTGTCGATGCTATACTTGTCTTTGAATGGAATGTGAGCGCTGCCATTTCTGATGGCGAGAACTTACATTTCACAAGCAAGCACACATTGTATTCATATTCGCTCATATTTGATAGCGCAAATAGCTTATTCTTAAATTCGGGATAAGCCTTATTCACCACTTCATCAAGCTGTTGCCAATCGTCATCGGTAGGCTTAATTTCCATGTCGGAGTACACACATTCTTTCAGTTTTGCATACACTTCCGAATCCAACACTTCATTTGCAACCTTTATGTCTTTAGGATTCACATTGCTTATTATCTCCTGGAATCTCATTTGCAATTGTTCGGCTGGAGATAGGTCTTCTGGAGTTGAAGCAAGCTCCACTTTCGAAGCCATAAGTTCCTCGATTCTCTTGAGTTGGATAATCGATTGTTCTTGCAATCGGCGATGACGACGATAGCCCCACATCATTACACACAGCACCAACACACATGCCAACAATGCTATGCATATCGATATGTAACGCTGACGATCTCGCTTGTCGGAATCCAATTCATGTTCTTCGGCGCGTATTGAATAGTTGTAGAGTGTGTTGCGCAATTTGCTCGACTCTTCTACATAAAGTTTGTTGATCGAATCCACGCAACTTTTATATTTCACACTATAGTGAGCCACATTGTCCATGTCTTTTTTGCGTCGAGCAATGTCGAGCAACGCTGAATATGCTATTTCCACATGATGTATCTCAGGTGATGAAACAAGCCTTTTTGCAAACATTTCGGCCACATTCCAATTACCTTTTGCCATATACACATTTATACCTGCTATGATAGAGTAATCGGTAGTGTTGTCGCGCGACAAGTAGGGCAGCATTAGGTCATACACCGCCACCGCTGCATCTACATCACCATTATTAAGATGGAAATTGGCTTTTTGAGAACCCACTCCTACATATTCTTTGCCATAAGGTTCACTCAGGTTTGCTATTCGTTCGGCTTGGTTCATACACACTAAGGCCGAATCGTTTTCACCCATTTGTAGGAATGTTTCGCCGAGCAAGCAATAACTATTAATTAGTTCAATAGTATCTCCCATTGTTTCATGGAATCCTACAGCCTCGCTAAATTTCAATTTAGCATCTACAAGTTGGTACAAATCCAGATTGATGCGCCCCATTTCGTAGGCTATTCGCCCTTTTAGACTCGAAGGGCTATCGTCCAATCGATTATAAGCCTTGCGGTACATATCGAGAGCCTGTGGGGTGTTGCCCATGACGCTATACACTCGACCACCATAATAGAATGCTGCTGTGAGTTCGGCATAGCTATTGGTGTGCTCAAAATAACTTATTACATCTAATATTAAGCTATCCGATTCATACTCCAAATTAATCTTATCGCTCACCTTCACCATGAGCAAATCATAGTAATGGCGATTCCACTCATTCAGATTTTCGTAGTCGACACCTCCAAGCATCGACATAGCATAATCAGCCTTACCTTTGTTGGCAAGACTATCGGCTCTATATAGGCGAGTATCCATGGTATTGGAAGAGTGAGAACACGATAGTGCTATCACCACAATACAAAATACTCCGAGAAGAAACTTCAGTCTACTAATCATAATCTTTAAAAAATTCAAGAAAATGTATTTTCAACTGCAAATTTACACCTCAGAATATCCCTTTTCCAAGAAAAATTGTACGCAAAAAGTACGCAAATGATGGTTTTACCCCCTAAAATAGGGGCAAAACACTAAAAAATGACCATTTTTTGGGGATTTCGGTAAAATTTAAGAATTTTCTCTTACCAACTTATTTATTTTACGCATTTGGAAAATCACCATCACTGTAGTTACCAAAGTAGCCACAATATCCGATGTTGCATAAGCCATCCACACGCCTTGCAATCCCAACACACTTGAGAAAATATAAATAAGTGGTAATAGGAATAAAATCTGACGAGTGAGACTCAAGAATATTGATTTTCCTGCAAGACCAAGCGATTGGAATAGGTTGGTCGACACAATTTGGAATCCTACAGCCCAAAATGCTACCGTACTTATTCGCAATGCTTGTGCAGTCTTTTCAATCAAATCGCTATCGGTTGTGAATGCTCGCGCAATGTATTCAGGGAAAAATTGCGCACCCATTGCTCCCAAGAAAGTTACTGCCGAACCAGCAGCTACCGACAACCAAAAAGCTCGTTTCAAACGATGGAATTTGCGCGCACCATAGTTGAATCCGATAATAGGTTGCATACCTTGTGTGATACCTATCACCACCATCACAAGTAGCTGAGCATAGGTCATCAAGATACCCAATGCACCCACAGCATCATCGCCACCATATTGATGCAACACATTGTTCACAATACCATTCAATGCACTACCAGCCATATTCACCACAAATGGAGCAGCACCAATAGCTGTGATAGCTGTGAAAATACTCCACTTCAATTTATAAATACCTGGCTTGAAATGTAGCTCGCTTTTCTTTGAGAAGAAGTGCATCATCACAAATATCATTGAGATAGTCATCGCTATATCGGTAGCAATGGCAGCACCCTTAATACCCCAATCGAAAACGAATATAAACAATGGAGCAAGCATCACATTGAGACCTGCACCGATGAACATTGTTACCATAGCACGAGTAGGATAGCCCGATGCACGCATAATATTATTGAACGAGAAACACAAGTTCATCACGAGCATACCAGGAAGAATGTAGGCCATGAAGTCATGAGCATAGGGCAAAGTAACTTCACTTGCACCAAACAATCGCAATATATCGTCAATGAATATAGCAAATATCGACACATAAATAACACCAAACAACAAGGTGAGCACCAAACTGTTACCAAGAATCAATTCGGCTTTTCGCTTATCGTTTTGTCCCAAAACAATCGAAATGCGCGCAGCTGCACCAGCTCCGATAAGAGTTCCCACTGCAGCCGATAAGTTCATTACTGGAAATGTAATTGCCAAGCCTGCTATAGCATCACTGCCCACGCCTTGACCAATGAAAATGCGGTCTACAATGTTGTATAGCTGCATCACAACAATACCTACAATAGCAGGCAAGCTGTACTGCCACAACAAACGACCCACCGACTCGTTTCCGAGTTGGTACACACTACTTTTTTTGTCCGCCATAATCTTTTTTACCTCAAATAATGTGCAAAGGTAGTGAATAATTGTATATTTTTTGTATTATTCCGTTAATTTTTTTGTTTTTAGCCCAAATTTCTTCCTTTTTGACACTTTTTACCCCTCTTTTTTAGGTCAATTATCACTTTTTAGATTCGATTGATAAAAGTTGAGATATAGAACTATCCATAAAACAAATCCTCTATATAACAACAAAAAGAACCGAATTGGTTCCTTTTATTATTTAAAATTCTTCATTTATATAATTGTATCTACCATAATACAATCGAGTTATATATCCACTACTATTATTTTTTATAATATCTATCATAAAACCAGGCATTAACAAACCATCCTTACAATTTTTAGGAGGTAGCCCCCCAAAGTAATATATCTCGTTATTTTTATCTTTGCCTTCTGACATCTTGTATTTATAAGACAATTTACTCCTTAATTTTTCTTGGTTATCTCTTGCTTCCAGTATTGTTTTTGACTCTAAAACAAAAATACAACCATTCATATAACTCTTAACTCCATCTGATTGAAATAGAAAACAAATTTTGTAAAAAGTTATTCCAGCATAAGTTTTATCATAATAAACGATTTGAGTTCTATCTGAAAATGTACTTGAACCATATTTATTTTCTAAAATGGTCTCAGCCTTTTCATATGAACAACCAAACGGAACATTACAAATTTCTTTAACAGTTATTCTTTCTATTCTCTCTTGATATTCTTTCCAAAAAATAGAATCTTCTCTTTCTCGCTCTCTTATACTATCCAAGTTTTCAATGTTTTGTCCCAATACTATAAATGGCATAACAAAACATACTATAAAAATTAATTGTTTCATAAGGTAATTCTATTAGTTTCTACAAAGTTAAGAATATCTTTATAATTTTTTCTTAATGCAATCATTTTTTCTTGAGCTTCATTCCTTTTACAATCTTCATACATCTCTTTATAGACATTCATGTATTCCTTTCTGAGTGCTTCTTTTTGAGGTTCTTTTAGTTCGCTATTGGATACAAATGTTGTATATATAAAAAGCAATGCTTCTGTTTCTTTTAACTTACTAACCTTCCATGTTTTGTCATATTGACAAGATCGAGTAAAGCACAATCCTTCATTTACTAACATTACCCAATGATTAGAAGATCCATATTCCTTAAAATTTCTATTTATTTCCTCATTTATAACAATAGGTATTTCGTAGGCTTTTTTATCGAAGGATAAGTTTTTTGAAAAAAATCTACAAGCCAATTCATTTTTACTTAAATCCATATTATTATACTTTCTTTCCTTATATCTCTGGAAAAAGTGACTCGTATAAATTTTAATAGCCCTTGTACCTATTCCATTATAAATCTCACATCGTTGTTTTAACACAAATCGTTGCCTATCATTAAACAGAACTGTAAAGAAATCCCATATAGGTTTTTCTACATCCTTCTTAGTTTCAGCATAAAAGAAAATTACATGAACATTATTGCTACTTGGCTTATATTCAACACATTTATAAAAAGGAAATGACCTTTGCTGTTTTATTTCCTTTATTATTTTAGGCATTAATTTTTGTGCTTCAAATTCTATTTTTACTTTGTCTGCTTCTATTTTCTCATACATTTGATAAATAGACATTTTTGGAACTATCATAAGCGAATTCTATTTATTCTTTTACAATAATCATATATTTCAAAAGCAAATTTCAGTGTTTTTATCCATTCTTCTTTGGTTTTATAATCAAGCTTTATATTGATTTGAACAGGGTTACTAAGTGGCATATTTTGCTTTACCCATTCATTATGTAAAACCTCAATTTCTATGTTATCTTTATTTTTAACATCATAACCAATAAAAGATTTTTTACAGTGTTCTGGACTACGCTCCATAAAGGTTTCTCCTACTGTAAATGTGATAAAATAGTCTGTTAAAGTAAAATCAGGTATTTTGATATCTTTTTCAATACCTTTTGGTCTGCCAAATGATATTGTGGGTTCTACATCTAAATCTTCTAACACTTGTGGTACAATTTCCATAAATTGTGAAACGGCACGCCTATTATAAAAATCTCTCATCACTTCAGGATCCTCCATTTCTATATTATTATTAACTATATCTTCAAAAAAGTTATGATCTAACGCTTTTGAAATTTCTTTTAATTGTAAAACACTCATATTTGTTCGTTTATAAATTTTATAAACATTTTCCCGCTCGCAATTAATAAGTTCTCCGAATTGTTCAGCTTTTAAACCTTTACGATTAACTTCATCTTTGATGATTTCTCCAATTGTTTTTTTCATATTTTTTACTTTTTAATTATTTACCACAAAGGTATATGCTTTCATTTAATTTTTTTGTATCCATTATTTACACACTCTCGAAACATTGTAATTATTTTACTACATTTTAAATTTAAAATGCAGTTTTTTTACTTATTATATCTTCTAATTTTATAAAAAAGGTGATTAAACTTTTTGTAATTGAGGGGATTTAAGCTAATTTTGCACAAATTACCTATAATACGGACAATAACAACTAAAAAATCTCATGAAAATTTTAAAAGGACTATTTTTTGCCGTTTTTATGGCACTTGTGTCAATGAGCGCATACGCTGAAAAAGCTGTTGAAGTAGGTGCTGCTCAAGTGAAGGAATATGTACCTTTGCTAAAAGGCAAACGCGTAGCTATTCTTAGCAACCACACTGGTATGGTGGGCGATAAGCACACTCTCGACATTATGCTCGAAAATGGCATCAATGTAACCACTATCTTCTCACCTGAACACGGTTTCCGTGGTAAAGCTGATGCTGGTGAACATGTATCAAGCAGTGTTGATGCTCAAACTGGTATTCCTATCGCTTCGCTTTACGATGGTAAAAGCTCTATGCCAAGCAAGAAAACTATGGCAAAATTTGACATTTTCGTTGTCGACATTCAAGATGTAGGTTTGCGTTACTACACTTACTATGTTACAATGATGAAACTTATGGAAGCGGCTGCAAGCTATGGTAAGGAATTCATGGTTCTTGACCGTCCTAATCCTAATGGTATGTATGTCGATGGTCCTATCCTTGACATGAAATATAAATCAGGCGTTGGTTATGCTCCAATTCCTGTTGTGCATGGTCTTACTATGGGAGAAATCGCTGTTATGGCTAATGGCGAAGGTTGGTTGAAGGATAATCTTAAGATTGCCGACAACAAACTTCATGTCATCAAGTGTAAAAACTATACTCACCAAACTCGTTATCGCTTGCCTATCGCTCCATCTCCTAACTTGAGAGATATGCTTGCTATCTACTTGTATCCTGCTACTTGCTACTTTGAAGCTACTCCAGTGAGCCTCGGTCGTGGTACTGACAAGCCTTTCCTTTGCTACGGACACCCTAACATGAAGGGTTACGACTATAAGTTTACTCCTCGCAGTGTTGATGGTGCTAAATTCCCACCTCAACTTGATCGCGAATGCTACGGTGTTGACCTTTCTAACATCACCGAAGATGAAGCTATCGCTATGGGTGTAAATCTTGAATTTGTTATCGACGCGTATAAAAATCTTAACCTTGACGACCACTTCTTCCGTAGCTTCTTCGAACTACTTATCGGTGATGGCGACATTCGCAAGATGATCAAGCAAGGTAAGACTGCTGCCGAAATCAAGGCTACTTGGGCCGACGATGTAGAAAGCTTCAAGCAACAACGCCGTCCTTATCTTCTTTATGCTGAATAATTAAGAACTATAAATAATAAAAAAATTAACAGAAATGACTCCTTGGGTAGTATTAGCAACAATTGTAGGTTACTTTTGCCTACTTTTCCTTATCACATTCTTGGCTAACCGTAAGAGCAAAGATGCTGGTTTCTATGCCGACAGTGTGAAAGCTCCTTGGTGGATTGTATCTTTTGCAACAATGGGTGCAGCCATTTCGGGCGTAACATTCGTATCAGTTCCTGGTATGGTTGAAGCTAAGGGTTTCTCTTATCTTCAAATGCAATTTGGTTTTATCATTGGTTATGCAGTGATAGCATTTATGCTTGTACCAATGTTCTACAAGCGTAATCTTGTGTCAATCTATGGATATCTTGCACAACGCTTCGGTTCAAGCACTCACAAGAGTGGCGCTTGGTTCTTCTTCGTTTCTAAGATGCTTGGTGCTGCAGTGCGTTTCTATGTAGTGTGTGTAACTCTTCAAGCATTGGTATTCGCTCCTCTTGGCATTCCTTTCGAAGTGAATGTACTTTTCACAGTAGCTCTTATTTGGCTTTACACTAAGCAAGGTGGTGTGAAAACAGTTATCTGGACCGATACTTTGAAATCATTCTGCCTTGTGGCATCGGTAGTACTTTGTATCATCATCATCGCTAATAGCCTTGGCTATAACTTTGTTGATATCTTTGGTGCTATTGCCGACGATCCTAACAGCAAACTATTCTACTTCGATAATCCTAAGGAAGGTACTTACTTCTGGAAGCAATTCATTGCTGGTATCTTCATGGTAATTGCTACTTGTGGTCTTGACCAAGACATGATGCAACGCAATCTTGCTTGTAAGAACTTCAAGGAATCACAAAAGAATATGCTTGTAAGTGCAGTTACTCAAGTATTCGTAGTAGGTTTGTTCCTATGCCTTGGTGTTCTTCTTTACCAATATGCTGGTAAGATGAATATCTCTGCTGATAAGAGCGACGACTTGTTTGGTCTTATCGCTGCAGGTGGCACAATGCCTATCTATGTAGGTATCCTATTCATTCTTGGTCTTTGCGCTGCTGCTTACTCAGCTGCTGGTTCAGCTCTTACAGCTCTTACTACTTCTTTCACAGTTGATATCCTAAAAACTCACGAAAAAGAAGACAAGAGCAAAGAAAAGTCAAAGCGCGAAATGGTACATATTTCAATGGCTGTAGTGATGGCTCTTGTAATCATCGTGTTCTACTACTTGAATAGCCAAGACGCTATCAGCGCTGTTTACTCTATAGCAAGCTACACTTATGGTCCTATCCTTGGTTTGTTCGTGTTCGGTATGTTCATCAAGAACAAAGTACGCGACGCCCTTGTTCCATTCGTGTGCGTAGCTTCACCAGTAGTGTGCTACTTCGTTCAAGATTGGTTGCTTAACTCATTTGGTTATGTAATGAGCTTCGAATTGCTATTGCTTAACGCATTTGTAACAGTAGTTGGTCTTGCTCTTATCGCTAAGAAAGAAAAAGCTGAAGAAGTGTAATCACGCCTTTTATGGCAAAAAACATTATCAATAAATACATTTGGATAGCCGACACTATCCAAAGATATGGAAGAATCACCCGCGAGGAACTCAATAACTTGTGGGTGAACTCTTCTTTATCCGACGGTAATCCTATGTCGCGACGCTCTTTCTATAATTATAGACAAGGTATAGCCGAAATATTAAATATAGAAATAGAAAACGACCCGTCAACATTCGAATATTATATAGCTAACGATGGTAGCGAAAATGCTTCTCGTTTGCTTAACCTTCTTCTCGATTCGGCTTCGATGAGTAATATGCTCAGTGGTTCGCAAAATTTTAGCGACCGCATATTGCTTGAGAATGTACCTTCGGCTCGCGTGAATCTTCCCACTGTTATGCAAGCTCTTAAGGGTTCCAATCGTATCACTTTTACCTACCTTGCCTACAATAGAGTGAATCCTTCTTATGAAGTTTCTATCCACCCTTATTGTGTGCGACTTTTTAAGCAGCTATGGTATGTAATAGGATATAATTTGAAAGACCATAAAATCAAAACTTATTCGCTCGACCGCATTAGTGATCTTATTATTAATCCCGAAACTTTCGTTCTTCCCGATAGCTTTAATGCTTCTAATTATTTTGAGGACTGTTTCGGTATTATGACAAGTAAAGGACGAGCAAAGATGGTCAAACTTAAAGTTTCGCCTAATAAATCTAAGTATTTACGCGCTCTACCTCTTCATCATAGTCAAACAGAAGAAGTACACGACCAATTTTCTTATTTTTATTACAAACTTTTTATAACTAATGATCTTGTGGCCGAAATTCTATCACATGGTGAAGATGTGCAAGTGATGTCTCCGCCCGAACTACAAGCATTGGTAGTTGAACAACTAAAATCATCACTCGAAAAATATAAATGAAAAAGCTATGTGCATTGAGCACATAGCTTTTTTTCACCTTATATATATAAGGTATACATCTTACTTTTTCTTGATGTAAATATATCGTGGATATTCGCCAATAACGCACAATGTAACCGGACATATCCATATTTTTCTACTAAATCCTTTACATAATATAAAGAACCTCCTGTCATCGATTTGCTTATTTGATCGCAATAGAAATATTCAGGCATTTCCTTATATTTCTGATGTCACAACTTCTATTTCCACTCTATGCTTCTTCTCAGTGTCAAGAAATGAAAGCAAATCATCGGCAACACACACCATCTCTAAGTTTCCACGATTTCCATTCCATGGCATATCAATGTACCATCTATCATTAGGGTCTTGCATAAATTATAAATTATAAATTATATTCTCCTTTGCTATTGCAAAACAAACCTTTCAAAAAATGATGACTAACTCTAAATCCGTTTAAAATTTCATTTAAATTCATATTCTTTTACTTTAAAAATTAGATTGTGTATTTTTTACATAGCAAAGTATATATAATTTTCCAAATAGCTAAATTTTGCCCTCTTTTTACCATATTTTTTTACTTTTATAACCTAAAAAATACCTCTTTTCCCTTTAATTGCATTATTTAATATTATATATTGCTACTCTTTGAAATCTTTATTCTATTTTTGCGTTGTTAAGTGAAAAGGAATGAAAAAGTGGTTTTTATACATAGTATTACTCATTGCTGGCATAAATTTTATGTCGGCTCAAACTATTGACCACGCACCCGAAGAACTTTCTCCACTGCGCAAAGTCTACGAAGGCAAATATCACTTCGTTGAAGAAGCTACTGGCGACACTGTGTGTATGATTGTTTTTCGACCTATCGTTGTGTTTCCTTACGAACGCTTTAAAAATAAAAAGGAAGAAGAATTTTACTGGCGCACCGTTAGAGATGTAAAGAAAACTCTTCCTTATGCCAAACTTATTTGCACAACTCTACTTGAAACTTACGAATACCTCGAAACTTTTCCCACTAAAAAAGAAAAGGAACAATACTTGAAACAATTTGAAAAAGAAATTTTTGAGCAATATAAACCTGTGATGAAAAAGTTCACACGCAGCCAGGGTAAGATGCTCATCAAACTTATCAACCGCGAAACCAATCAATCAAGCTATAATATAGTAAAGGCTTTTCTTGGTAGCTTTAGAGCTGGATTTTGGCAAACTTTCGGACGCTTCTTCGGTGTAAACATGAAAGACGGATATAATCCCGAAAAAGATAAGAAAGATGCTGTGATAGAAAGAGTGTGCGTTCGTGTTGAACAAGGTACTATTTAATACACTTATTTTTTATACTTACATTAGGTTATTAACATAGTTGTTAATAACCTAATTTTTTATATTAAGCTATTGATAATAAATTATTTATACAAATATAAAATTTACTATTAACATATTTATTATCACACTTATCAACAATCAACACCTTATTATACCCAATAAAAATGTGGATTATCAACATATTGTTAATAACCCACATTAATAACTTATAAAGCACTTATTATTAATCCTTTATACCGAGTTTATTTAAAAACTCCCACATCACTATACCAGCAGTTATTGACACATTTAATGAGTGTTTAGTACCATATTGAGGTAACTCAATGCAATAATCACTGGCATCTACAGCCTTTTGCTGCACTCCTTTCACTTCGTTACCAAGTATTACAGCATATTTTTCACAATCGTTGATAATAAATTGTTCAAGACTTATACTACCTTCTACTTGCTCAATAGCACATATTTTGTAACCTTTGCATTTGAGTTCATTGATAGCATCGCACACATCTTCACAGTAGTGCCATTCTACCGATTCTTCGGCTCCTAATGCTGTTTTATGTATTTCTACACTGGGTGGACAAGCCGTTATACCACAGAGATATAGACTCTCTACAGCAAAACCATCGGCAGTACGAAATATAGATCCTATATTATTAAGACTGCGCACATCATCAAGAATTACCACAAGGGGCATTTTAGGAGCTTTTTTAAATTCATCGCAACTCACTCGATGAAGATCGCTCATTGATTTCTTTTTCATTATCTATATTTTAATAAGCAACTGCAAAATTACAAAATATATGTGTTTATCAAAACTATCAACAACTTGTTAATAACCTGTGAAAAGCATTTAAAAACTTTTTTATAAAAACATATCTAATAATTTTGATTTTAATAATCAACGGTTTATATAAACCTATCTAAATTAAGCAAAATAGTTAGCATTTAATTTTTAATATGCTTTTAACATGGTTTTCTACAATTTTTAATAGAGTAATACATAGAAAATTATTAACTTTGCGTATTATTAACAAGATGTTGATAAAGTTTGCAAACTATTGATTTTCAAAACAAACGATTGTTTATAAAGTATTAATTACTTCTATCAATAGTTTAATAACTTAATATGCAAGAAAAAAGCTAAAAAGTTATCACACATATCAACAGGCTATAATAACCAACATAAAAATAAATTTTAAAAGAAAAATAAAAAATAAATATATATGATACATGTTGAAAAGGTTGTGTAGATACACCTATTGATGATGGCATATATATTTGAGTATTTTAATTATTGCTTATTGGTAAAGAAATAAAAAAGTAAAAAACAATATATACAATTAAACATCATTATGGAATATAATCATAAAGATATTGAGAAGCGTTGGCAACAGTATTGGAAAGAAAACAATACTTATAAGACCGAAGTAGACAACAGTCGTCCTAAGTATTATGTGCTTGATATGTTCCCTTATCCTTCTGGTGCAGGGCTACATGTTGGTCACCCACTTGGATATATTGCTTCTGATATTTATTCAAGATATAAGAGATTGCAAGGTTTCAATGTACTTCACCCTATGGGATATGACGCTTATGGTTTGCCTGCCGAACAGTATGCTATCCAAACAGGTCAACACCCTGAAGTAACTACTATGCAAAATATTGCTCGCTATCGCGAACAATTAGATAAGATTGGTTTTTGCTATGATTGGAGTCGTGAAATTAAGACTTGCGAACCTTCTTATTATAAATGGACTCAATGGGCATTTACTCAAATGTTCAAGAGCTATTTCAATACTCAATTAGATAAGGCTTGTCCTATTAGCCAACTTGAAGAATATTTTGCTGCTAATGGTAGCGAAGGTGCCAATGCTCATTGCACCGAAGAACTTTCTTTCACAGCTGAAGAATGGAATGCTTACAGCCAAAAAGAAAAGAATGATATTCTTATGAACTATCGTATTGCTTATCTTGGTAATACTATGGTTAACTGGTGTCCTAAACTTGGTACTGTGCTTGCTAACGATGAAGTGAGCGAAGGTGTATCTTTGCGTGGTGGTTATCCAGTGGAACAAAAATTGATGTATCAATGGTGTTTGCGCGTAAGTGCTTATGCAGGTCGTCTTCTTAAGGGACTTGATACTGTTGATTGGAGCGATTCTATCAAGGAAACTCAAAGAAACTGGATTGGTTATAGTGAAGGTGCTGAAATGCTTTTCCCTGTAGCCAACAAAGATATTGAACTAAAGATTTTCACTACTCGTGCCGACACTATTTTTGGTGTAACATTTATGGTGCTTGCTCCCGAAAGTGAATATGTGAATCTTGTGGTTACCGATGATCAAAAAGAAGCTGTTGATGCTTATCTTGATGAAGTAAAACACAAGACTGAGCGTGAACGCATGATAGAAAAGAAGGTTTCGGGTGTATTCACTGGTTCTTATGCTGTAAATCCTGTTACTGGTAAAAATATTCCTATCTATGTGAGCGATTATGTACTTGCTGGATATGGTACAGGTGCTATTATGGCTGTGCCTGCTCACGATAGTCGTGACTATGCTTTTGCTAAGCACTTTGGTCTTGAAATTGTACCTCTTATCGAAGGTTGTGATGTTAGCGAAGAAAGTTTTGATGCTAAGGAAGGTATTATGGCTAATTCTTCTAACGACAAACTTCAACTTAATGGTCTTCAAGTAAAAGAAGCTATTGCAAAAACTAAGGTTTACATTAAGGAAGCTGGTATTGGTAAGGTAAAGGTTAATTATCGTCTTCGTGATGCTATTTTTAGCCGTCAACGCTATTGGGGTGAACCATTCCCAGTATATTATGATGAAAATAACCAACCTCAAGTGCTTGAACTTGATGAAATGCCTCTTCTTCTTCCTGAAGTAGATAAATTCTTACCTACCGAAACTGGTGAACCACCTCTTGGTCGTGCTAAAAATTGGGTAGCTAAGAATGGTCGTCCTCTTGAGCTTAACACTATGCCAGGTTTTGCTGGTTCATCGGCTTATTATTTGAGATATATGGATCCAAAGAATGAAAATGCTTTGGTTTCTAAAGAATCTAATGAATATTGGCGCAATGTTGACCTTTATGTGGGTGGTTGTGAACACGCTACTGGTCACTTGATATATAGCCGCTTCTGGAATAAGTTCTTGTATGACTTCGGTTACATTTGTGAACCAGAACCATTCAAGAAGCTTATCAACCAAGGTATGATTCAAGGTCGTTCTAACTTTGTATATCGTATCAAGGACACTAATACTTTTGTTTCTTACAACCTAAAGAAAGACTACTACACTACTCAAATTCATGTTGATGTGAATATTGTAAGTAATGATGTACTTGATCTTGAAAAATTCAAGGCTTGGCGTCCTGAATTCAAAGATGCTGAATTTATCCTTGAAGATGGTAAGTATGTGTGTGGTTGGGCTGTTGAAAAGATGTCAAAGTCAATGTTCAATGTTGTAAATCCTGACGACATTGTTGAAGTATATGGAGCCGACACTCTTCGTCTATACGAAATGTTCCTTGGTCCTCTTGAACAAAGTAAGCCTTGGGATACTAATGGTATCGATGGTGTGAATCGTTTCTTGAAAAAACTTTGGGGACTTTTCTTTAAGGGTGATGAATGTGTACTTGTTGATGAAAAGGCTTCTCCTGAAGCATTGAAATCACTTCACAAGTTGATTAAGAAGGTAACATTCGATATTGAACACTTCTCTTACAACACTTCTGTAAGTGCATTTATGATTTGTGTAAACGAACTTAATGCAATGAAGTGCGTAAGCAAGGAAATCTACAACGATCTTGTAGTTCTTCTTGCTCCATTCGCTCCTCACATTGCTGAAGAATTGTGGCACACTCTTGGTAACACTACAAGTGTATGTGATGCTAAGTGGCCTGTATGCAACGAAGAATATCTTGTTGAAGCAAGTGTAAATTATGCTATTTCTTTCAATGGTAAGGCTCGTTTCAATATGTCAGTGCCTAATGGAACTTCTAAGGAAGAGGTAGAAAAGATGGCTCTTGCTCACGAATCATCGGCTAAATGGATGGAAGGTAAAACACCTAAGAAGGTGATTGTGGTTCCTAACAAGATTGTAAATATTGTAATCTAAAAATTAGTATTTTAATAATTAATAATAGGTGTGTAAGGATTTATATTTCATTATAGTAATATAATGTCCCTACACACCATTTTTTATTTTTTATGAAAAAGATAGTTTTTGCTACTAATAATGCTCATAAATTGCGTGAATTGCGTGAAATAGCTGGCGACAAATTCGAAATTTTAAGTCTTAAGGATATTAATTGCTTTGATGATATTCCTGAAACTGCTTCTACGCTCGAAGGTAATGCTATTATCAAGGCTAATTTTATTAAGGAGCACTATGGATATGATTGTTTTGCCGACGATACAGGACTCGAAATAGATTCTCTTGGTGGTGAACCTGGAGTATATTCGGCGCGATATGCTGGTGAGGATTGTAATAGCGAAAATAACATTGATAAGGTGCTTAAAAACCTTGATGGAAACAATAATCGTGCAGCTCGTTTTGTAACTGTTATTGCTTTGCGTTTAGGTGATGAAATTTTTACTTTTGAAGGTGAAGTGAAAGGTGATATTCTTACCGAAAGAAGTGGAATAGGTGGTTTTGGTTATGATCCTATTTTCAAACCACTCGAAGCTGATTGTTCTTTTGCCGAAATGCTTCCCGAACAAAAGAATGCTATAAGCCATCGTGGTCGCGCTGTAAAGAAACTATTTGAGTTTTTGAAAAATATATAAATAGGTAATGGAATTTTTCTCGACGGTAGAGTTTTATGTGGTGGCTGTAGCTATTGCTATTATTGTGATAACAGCTTTCTCTAAGTCACGCAACGAAGCGTCTAAATACACCTATATGTATCAAGGGCATATTACTTTTTGCGATATGTCGCAATGTGATGAGAGTGAACGCATTTCATTGGTTTCGCTTGAAGATGGTAAAGTGAAAATTACTCATCACAATGTAATATTACCCGAAGATATTACGGTGAATTTAATAATTGATGTGTGTGGAGATGAAATAATATGTGTTGAGAAAAGAATGGAGCGTATTCCTGGCGACACAGCACCTTTTTATTGTAATGTGGCTTACACTGCTAAATGTTTTAAACACATAGCTTATAATGTACGATATGAGTGTGAGCATAATGGTAAATGGTGTAATGTGAGTTTTGTAAATAATGGTGATTGTTCTGTGCAAAAAGAATTGAAACTATAAAAATTAAAATATGAGAAGTGTATCTAAAATTATAGCTTTTATTTGTATAGCTTTTATGGCTATTTCAACTTTTGCGGCCGAAAATGGAGTGTGGAAAATACATTCTGTTTTTAATGAAAAACGCGCGCGCATATTGGATACGAAAAACAAAGTTTATTTCGTAACCGATAACTATTTGAATGCCTATAATAAGGATACTAAAACTTTTGAGCAATTTTCGGTAAATAATAGTTTGTCAAGCTATTACATCAACAACATTTATTATAATGCTACAAAAAATTATGTAGTAATAACCTATAAAGATTATAATATAGATGTAATATTGGCGAGTGGTTCTTCAGTAAACATTCCCGATTTGAAAAATATCACGAGAGTGGGCGATCGTACTATTAACGATATTACTTTCGGCAAAAATGGTTTTTATGTAGCTTCTAAGGTAGGTTATTTATATGTTGAGGATAAAAATTTTGAAGTAAAAAAATCTTCATTTTTCAACGAAGAAATAAAATCAGTAGCCGAAGTAGGTGATAAACTACTATTTGCTACTGCAAAAGATGTTTTATATACTGGAAAAAGTAATAACATAAAGTATTTAAGCAGTACCACAGCATCTTCTCTCAACATTACAGGTACTATTTTACCTATCGATAGCAAACATTTTTTCTTGAATTCTAATGTACTTTATTTAGTAACCATTGGCGATAATGGTACTTTTACCAAGTCGGCTGTTTCTTCGGCTAAAGTAGTAGATATTCAACTCACAAAAAATGGTTTTATTGCCGTGGGAGGTTCTTCATCGGTTGCTACCAATAGATTATATATTTACGATATAGCTGGCAATAAAAAGACTGACATAGCGCTACCTTCCGAACTTGTAAATACTCTTCTCTCTTCGCAAGAGAATGATGGTTCGTTGTGGCGATTGGGTAAAAAAGGAATAAAGAATATAATTCTTGATGTAAATAATCTTTCTATAAAGAATAAAACCGATGAATTAATACCTAATTTAGTATCGGTGAGTAGAGCCATTGCAATTTCTTACAACAAGAATAATAAGCGATTATATGTTACCAATGGTTGTCCACGAGGCAACTATACTATTCAAGAATATGGTACAGCAGCTCAAATATCTTCTTATGATGGTAATTCTTGGAAAAATGAAGTACCTACCGATTTAAAAGGATATTCTTTTCAAGATCCAGCACAACTCGTATTTGACCCTAATGAAGAAAATACCTATTATGCGGGTACTTGGTTCCAAGGTGTTTTCAAGGTGAGAAATAATGAAATAGTGGCTAAATATGACTGGACTAATAGTACACTCATTCATGCTTTAAATAATTGGTTTTGTTACACTCCTTGTGTACAGTTTGACGCGAGTGGTAATTTGTGGGTTTTACAATCTACAGGTGGCTATATAAATGTTCTTTCAAAGAATAAAGTATCGTTAACCGAATTATCGGCCGATGATTGGAAAACTGTAGATTTAGGTAGAGAATTTCCTAAGTCGGTAGATTTTTTTGTAACCTCAGGTGGTTATAAGATAGTTTTCGATGGCGATATGGACGGAAAGATTCACATCTTTACTACCGATAGAAAATTTAAGGTTAAAACACATAAGACATATGATCATTTCTATGATAAGAATGGTAAAAAAATAGAATGGTCCTATGTTATTGACATTAAAGAAGACCTCAATGGTGTAGTGTGGTTTGTTACTAATAATGGAATATTTAGTATAAATCCAGCCGATATAGAATCGGACAACTTATATGCTACTTATCCTAAAAATGACAAAAACTACCCTATACTAAACAATCTAATATCATTATCAATCGATATTGATGATTATAATCGCAAGTGGGTGGGTACACTTGATGATGGATTGTTCCTTCTCAATGCCGATTGTACTAAGATTATAAAGCATTTCAACACATCAAATACTTGCTTTCCTAACGACGCTGTGCAAGCTGTGTGCTGGAATTCTAACACACAATCAGTGTTTGTAGGATTCAATGGAGGTCTTTTGGAATACATTCCCGAAGTAGAAAATGATATTAATAGTGCCTTTATGGTTCCTAATCGTATTACACCCGATTTTAAAGGAAAAATAATATTTGACAAGTTGCCTATTAATAGCACTTTGTATGTAAAAAAATCAAATGGTGAAATAGTGAAAACATTACAATGCAACAACTCTAAAATGTATTGGAATGGCATCACCGACACTAATAAAACACTCGAAACAGGACTATATTCTATTTCTTTAAAGTTGCACAACTCCGATTCAGTAGAGGATAATGTAATGAACTTTACTGTAATTAAGTAAATGGTAGATTTGAATAATAAAAATATAGAGTGGATTAACACAGGAAGAGCCTTGTGTATGATTTTTGTGTATATAGCTCATTGTAATTTTTATTATCAAAATCACATTTCGCCTTTCTACTTTATTTACAAACCTTTTTATCTCTCTTTTTTCTTCTTTTTGTCGGGATTTTTATTTTTCAAGGATTTAGATAATTTTCCTTATTACAAAAAGATTAAAAACATTGCGTGCAAACTTCTTTGGCCTGCTATAGTATTTCCCTCTCTTATATGGATACCTAAAGCTTTTGCACATAGCAATGAGGTGAGTGTTTATGCTTATTTAATAGATATTTTTGGAGGTACTGCAGCATGGTTTGTTTCCACCTTGATTATAGCTCAATTACTTTCGTTGGTACTGATAAAATGTTTTAAAACTCGTTTGAATGTAATGCTTGTGATAAGTTTTGTCACAATGCTTTCGGCATTTGCTTTGCACACTATCCAAGCAGAGCCTTTCCCATGGTATTATAAATCGGGAATGATAGCACTATTTTTTCTTGTATTAGGTGGATTAACTCGAAAATATTATCACTTTATAGCTCGCTTTATTTCTACAAAATATTTTATTATAAGTGCTGTGATTTATTTAGGGTTAATGCTATATAATTACTATTATTTAGGATATTTTCAAGCTATAATGTCGGTAAAATACGACAACATACCATTAGGAATAGTGAGCAATCTATTAGGGATATTTTTTATGCTGCAACTAAGCCACGCATTACCCATTGTTAAGTGGATTCAATACATAGGAAAGAATAGCTTGTTGTTTTATTTCTTTGGGGGAGGAGTGCCGTTGGTTGTAGGACAATTAGCAATGCTTTTTATTCCTTTCGATGGATATTTAATGACTGCTATTGTAACTATGTTGTGTTTAGCGCTGCTTTTCCCTATAAGTTATGTTATTAATCGCTATTTACCTTGGTTGCTTGATTTCTCTTTGATAATAAAGCGCATAAATTCATAAAATATAAACACACTTTTGTCGTTATATATAGAAAATACAATATCGAGCAACAATATGATTAAAAAGACTATATATTTACTTCTGTTACTTATTTCGTTCGGCTTGCAAGCTCAAAATGCTGTTGGCGATTGGAATATATACGGTGTGTTTGGCAACAATGTAATAAATGTAATCGATGCGAACAGCAAGGTGTATTCGCTTGTTGATGGTTGGTTATATTGTTACGACAAAGAAAATCAAGAAAATTATAGTGTTTCCGAATCGGGCGATTTGAACGATGTCGAAATTAGCGATATATACTACGACTACAATCGTAAGAATCTTTTCGTGGTGTATAAGAATAGCAACATTGACATTATTTTCGATAATGGCGAGGTTGTAAATATGCCCGAAATATATAATGCTTCGATAACTGGCTCTAAAACTATCAACGATGTAATATTTTCTAACAAAGGTACTTACATTACTACCGATTTTGGTTATGTGCTCATCAACGATGCCAAGTTAGAAGTAAAAGAATCGCGCATCTATAACACACCTATTTCAAGTGTGTGTGTGATGGGTGATAAACTATTAGTATCTACTAAAAACAGTGTCTACATCGAAGAAATTGGCAAGCATTATAGCAATATAAGCGAGTTGAAAGAAACCTCTTTCAAACAAGGAGGCAAGTTGTTAGCCATAAACGATAACGAACTGTTTATTAAAACTGGTTGGCTTTTTGTTTACAAGATGAATGGCAATGATATAGCGTATAAAAGCACTATATCTACCGAGGGAGCTAAATGTTTTCAGCGCACAGCGCAGGGCTATCAATATGTTACTACACAAGGTGTAGGTCAACTTGTAACCCTTGATGCAAACGCCAACAAAACAGCTTCGATTACTTTACCCGACCACATGAAATCATCATTTCTAAGCTCTTATGAAGTAGACGGTTCTCTGTGGGAATTATCGCCTAAAGGTTTGCGACATGTGTCGTTGAGCGATGCTGGAGCCGAAACAGTTTTCATGGACTACGCACTCCCTAACACATCGACTGTCGACATTCCTTATTACCTCACTTTCAATGAAGCCTTAGGCAAGCTGTTTGTAATGAATTGTGGTTCTAATCGATATTATAACAATTATAATCGTGTAGCTGCTCTTTCATCATTCGACGGAACAACATGGAAGAATGAAATACCTTCATCGGTGGCAACTATCAACCCTCATGGACAGAAAAACAATCGCATCAATTCGCCTTACGACTTAGTTTTCGATCCTGAGGACCCTAACACTTGCTACATTGGCACATGGTTTGAAGGTGTGTATAAAATCACCAATGGTGAGGTGGTAGCTAAGTACGATTGGACCAATAGCCCTATCGACAAAGTGGAAATAGATGCCACATTCCACACTTGCACCACTCCAGCAATCAAATTCGACAAGAGCGGTAATCTATGGGTGCTACAATCGTTCAATAACACTACACAATTTGCTGTACTTCCTCGTGAAAAGAAAAATCAATCGACACTCACTCGCGAGGATTGGCTCACTCCACAAGTTGAGGGAGTGGAAGGCGATTTCCGTAGCCACCTATTCATCACTTCGCGCGATGTAAAGCTACATGGTATAGGCAACTATGGGGACCCTCTTACTATCTTCTATGACGACGGAAATCCTGCATCTTCTAACATAAAATCAAAGGTATTCTCATCGCTTACCGACCAAGATGGTAAGGAATATTCGTGGAGTTATATCAATTGTTTTGCCGAAGACAAGAAAGGTAGAGTGTGGATGGGTACCAACAATGGCGTAGTGGAATTTTACCCTCACAATGCATTCAAGACAGGCGAATTCTCAATCAACCACCTCAAAGTGCCACGCAACGACGGTACCAATCTTGCCGATTACCTACTCGACAACACCGATGTAACTTGCATCGCTATCGATGGTAGCAATCGCAAGTGGATAGGTACATCGTCATCGGGAGTATTACTTGTGAGCGAAGATGGTAGCGAAATTCTCGAACAATTCACCACCGACAATAGTCCTATGTTGAGCAACAAAGTGCTATCGGTGTGCTGCAATTCTACCAACAATAAAGTATATATAGGTACCGACAAGGGGCTAATGGAATATTCGAGCGATAGCGAACCTCCTGCAATCGATTACAGCAACATCTATGCTTATCCTAATCCTGTGCGTCCCGAATACACTGGCGACATCACCATTCGTGGACTTATGGAAAATTCGCTTGTGAAGATAGCCGATTCTGCTGGTAATGTAGTGAAATCGGTGCGTTCATCGGGTGGTATGGCTACTTGGGACGGTTGTAACTATCAAGGTGAACCAGTGAAAAGCGGTGTATATTTCATCTTAGCTTCGCAAAACGAAAACGAATCATCATCAGGCGCCGTAAGCAAGATTCTCATCATTCGTTAATAGTTGCATTAGAACAAAATAGTCCGAAGGACTGATTTTATCTCCTTTTGTTCTTGTGTCTAAAAGATCTACCATTCTGTACAAAAAAATCCAAAAAAGAAATAAGGTTGTAGTGTAATATTATCAGAATTCTGATTAATTTTGCACTACAACTAATTTTTAAACTAAAAAGATGAAAAAACTTCTATTTTCTTTGTTTATTGCATTGACAGCTGTTGCATTTGTTGGTGCAAAGGACCTATCGGGAGTGAAAATCTATATCAATCCTGGTCATGGTGGTTTCCATAATGGTGGTGCCGACACAGTGTACAATGCCGATGGTTCGGTGTACCTTGTAAAGGGTAACGACCGCAATGTGCCAACTATCAATTTTGCTCCACTCGACACTAACGGTTTTTGGGAATCGCGCGTGAATCTTATCAAGAGTCTTGAACTAAAGCGTTTGCTTGAAAATGCAGGTGCTACAGTGGCTATTTCGCGTGTAACCAACCGTGAAGAAGACGACAAACCATTGCGCGTGATTGGCGAAGAAGCCAATGCTTTCGGTGCCGATGCGTTTATTTCGGTTCACTCTAATGCTGCTGGCGAAAGAGCAAGAGTAAACTATTTCTTGAATCTTTACAACCAAGACTCTAACGGTTTGGGTAAGAATGTGGTGAATATGGCGTTAGGTCGTCACCAAGCTACAATGTCTATTTCTTATCTTATGGATAATGACATCACAGTGTGGTCGCCTCGTTTGATCGTTACCGAAGACAAGCCTTTCCTTGGCTATTCTCTTGGCGTGTTGCGTCATCTTAATGTTCCTGGTTTCCTTGTTGAAGGTACTTTCCACGACTATCGTCCTGAAACTCACCGTCTTCTTAATGTGGACTATGTGAAACTAAGTGCATGGAATATGTATCGCTTCTATTGCGACTATTTCGGTGCCGACCAACCTGCTACTGGCGTAGTATCGGGTGCAGTGAAGGATTGCCGTCGCATCATGAATCACCGTAACTATCACAACTGGATCAAGGGTTCACACGATATGTATGCTCCACTTAATGGTGCTAAAATCACTCTTGTAGATGCTAATGGTAATGTAGCCGACACTTACACTACCGACAACAACTACAATGGTGTGTTTGTATTCTGGAATGTGAAGCCAGGTAAGTACACTGTGAAGATGGAAGCCGAAGGATATGAAACAGTAGAAAAGGCTGTAACTGTAGAAGCTGCTAAGATGTGCGACTTTGTACAAATGCTAAACAATCCAGATTATGTAGAACCTAAGTTGGCTACAGGTATGTTCAATCGTTGGGCATTTGGATTGAATACTACAGCTCTCGAAGGTGATAAATATCGTTTGGATTTCGACTTGCTAAAGGACATCGACAATGGTGTGATTACAATTACCGATGGTAAGGAAACTGTGAAAGAATTTGTCCTTGAAGCTAAAACTAAAGGTATGGTTTCACAAGAAATTGACCTTGCTGGTGTGAAAGGTAAGAACCTACTTTGGGAAATCAACCAAGTGAAATAAGATTTTTTCTTGATACACTCATCAAAAGTTGCATTGAACGATTTCAATGCAACTTTTTTGTTTATAGACTATTTTTTTGTAAAAAAAACACCAAAATAGCGTACGCAAGTGCATTTGCGTACTTTTTGCGTACTATTTTTCTTGTTTTTAGCTATTATCGCATATTAATTTTGCAGAAAGAAAATCTCAAAAACATTATTTTATGAAAGGTAAAGCATTATTTCTAACAGTTGCATTTGTGTTGAGTTGTGTGTCGGTTATGGCCGACGACATCTACTATAGTGTCGACCGAAAATCGAAAAAATCGCAACCGGAAATTGTTATACAAAATAGTGATAATACACTCCAATCACCTGAAGAATTTCAAAAGAAATTAAGTGAATTTAGAGACAATTCGCTTAAATACCATCTATCGCAACTAAGCAAGAAAACCGTTATTGGTAAACTTATTTGCAAAAAGTGGTGTGAGTTCAATCCTCTAACTATGAGCATTAATGGCAATTATTATACTGAGTTCACTTTCACTCATCGCATTATTGTGGGTATAGATCAAAGTGGAAACATCTCGGAACGCATTCAAAAGTTCTATTTGTCCAATAAATATGAAACCAAGTTTGATAGCACTAAGGTGGGCAAAACAGATAACGGAAAGTACATCGTGCTTCAGAGTGCGAACAATCCTTCACAAGCCATCAGTATGCTCATCAACAATATTTCAAATGATAATTTGGACTATACCGAAGTTGTGGGTGGAAAGGATTTAAAAAAGTTTTTTGTTGCCGAGAGCGACGATTTATCGATTGCTCAAGACGAACTTTCACCAAGCGAAAAGCTGTTGAATAAAACTTGGGCGTGCATAGATGAAAAGACTGGCGAGCCCACACGATATGAGTATCGTTACGAACCTTATGGATATATGGAAAAGTGCGTTTTGGGCGAAAATCGACGCACCGACTTCCCTTATTGGATTATAGGCGAATATTATTTTAGTGATGAGGTCGATAGCTCTTTTGATTATTCTAAAAAGGATAAAAAAGATCAAGGGCGATACATCGTAAATCACATTAAGGAAAATGGTGTGGTGAACATCATGACCTACGAAATAAAATCACTATGTGCCGATACTATGCTACTCGAATGTGTTTATCCTGCCAATGGGGAGAATATCAAACTGGCATCTACAACCAAGCAAACTCCCGACACCACTTCGATGCTCGACAAACTTGTGGGCAAGCAATGGCGCATTCAGCGTGATAGATACGACCGTTATGATAATCGTAAAAGATCATATAGTGGAGCGATATATTTCACCGAGACTCAATTTGTGGGTCCTTGGAGAAAAACAACCGACAACAGAATAATCGGTAAGAACGAATTTATTTATAACGATTTTTATTTGTCCGATCATTTTTCAGTAACTTTTTCGCATGAAGATGCTGCTAAAAAACAAAAAAACGGGAAATATATAGTAATTTCGCATAATGGTTCGATATCAGCTACTTCTAAAGAGATACTATATTTGACCGAAAACATGCTTGTGGTGCGTGGTATATATAACACCTACACAACCACCTATATATGTGATTAATAAAATCTATTTTGAGATAACAATATAAACTAATTATTATGAGAAGAATTTTAAGCGCAATAATATTATCTATACCGTTGTTTATGTCGGCACAAAGTGCAATTGATGCTTACACAATGGCACAAACCGACCTTAAGGGTACTGCACGATTTGTGTCGATGGCTGGGGCTTTCGGTGCTTTGGGTGGCGATATGTCGGCTATCCAACAGAATGCAGGTGGTATAGGGGTGTATCGTAGCTCTGATGTGGGATTGACTCTAAGTTTAGATATGCAGACCACAAAAAGTGAGACTCCAGAAACATCATCAAAGATGAGTCAAACTAAATTCAACATCAATTCGGTGGGATATGTGGGTAGTTTGAAATTAAACTCAGGATTGATGCCTTATTTCAATTTTGGGGTATCATATCATCGTCCATTAAGTTTCAATCGTAGATATGGTGGCAAAATCAGCGACCTTAAAAATTCGATGACCAATTATGTGGCTTCTATCACCAATAGTGATGGCTGTACTACCGACGATTTGGAATATACCGTGTTAGGCAACCCTTATGAGGATTCTTATGCTCGTTGGCTTAGCATTATGGCCTATAATTCCTACATTATTAATCCTATCGACAGCTATAGTAATGGTGTGGGATATAATTTCGGCGGTTTAATGAACAAATATTCTTCGGGTTTCAGCGAATATGAAATGATCGAAGAGGGTGGCATCAATGAGTTCGACCTCAATATCGGTGGAAACATCTCTAATGTAGTTTATTGGGGACTTGGAGTAGGTGTTACCGATGTGAATTTCAATAAATACACCTATTATGGCGAAGGCATCAACAATGCCTCTGTATTGAAAAATAAAAATGGCGAACGCGACCACAAAGGTACTGCTTCTTGGGGGCTTGAAAACTGGCTGAAAACAAGTGGTATAGGCTGGAATTTCGATTTTGGACTTATTGCACGACCTTACAATGAATTGAGATTGGGTTTAGGTTTCCATCTTCCCACTCAATTATATTTGAAAGACGAAGCCACAGCTACCATTAATTATGAAACAGTTAGCAGTAATGGTTCTTTTGTGCGTTCAGGATATGAAGATGCCAACAAGGGTTATTATGATGTAGTGAAATATAAAGTAAGTACTCCTTGGAGTCTTAATTTGAGTGCTGCCACAGTAGTGGGATCAAAAGCTATTTTGAGTGCCACTTATGAGCGAATAGAGTACAACGCTATGAATTTGAGCTTTGAAGAAATGAATGGTAGCTATGTCGAAGATCCTTATGCAAGCAATGACATCGATGTGTACTACAAAGGGGTGAATGTTTTCCGTCTTGGTGCCGAATATCGTCTACTTCCTTCAGTAAGTTTGCGATTGGGATATGCTTATCAATCTTCGCCAGTGAGAAAAATGGCTATTGAGGATGAGATGATTATTAACACTTCAGGTACCACTGCTGCCTATACATTCGACAAGGCTACTCAGTACATCACTGCAGGTGCAGGATTTAGAGCAGGCAAATTTTATGCCGACATTGCCTTTGCGTTGAAGATGCGCGAAAGCGAATACCGTGCATTCACTCCTTACAACATGGGGCCTTCTTACGAAACCAACTACAAACTCACTCCAGCACCTTCGGCTACAGTGAGAGATTTCAATAGTCAGTTGGTGTGCTCTGTGGGATACCGATTTTAACAACCCTAACAAATAAGCGTAATTGATAGAGGCAAGGAAAATACTTTCTTTGCCTCTTTTATTGTGGTTAGATATTACAAAAATCGTTCTTTATCACATATTTCCAAGATAAATTAAAACTCCTGATAAGGGAATGTGAAATTTTCTTTGTAAATTTGTACGATTTTTGGAGAATTGGCTCATCACGAGCCGTAAACAACCGATAATACACTCAAAACTATGAATATATCTTATAACTGGTTGAAAGAATATGTTGATTTCAACCTCACACCAGAGGAATTGGGCGCAGCGCTCACTTCACTTGGTCTTGAATGTGGAACTATCGAGAAAGTGGAAACAATCAAAGGCGGTCTTGAAGGTATCGTGGTAGGCGAAGTGCTTACTTGCGAAAACCACCCTGATAGCGACCACCTACACATCACTACAGTAAACCTTGGCGACGGAAACCCAACACAAATCGTGTGTGGTGCTCCTAATGTTGCTGCTGGTCAACATGTGGTTGTGGCTACTGTTGGTACTAAACTTTACGATGGTGACAAGGAATTTGCTATTAAGAAATCAAAAATCCGCGGTGTTGAATCATTCGGTATGATTTGCGCCGAAGACGAAATTGGTGTTGGTACTTCACACGACGGTATCATCGTTCTTCCTAACGATGTGCCTGCTGGTACTCTTGCCAAGGATTACTTCAATATAAAGGACGACTATGTACTTGAAGTGGATTTGACTCCTAACCGTATCGATGGTGGTTCACACTATGGAGTGGCTCGCGACCTTGCGGCTTGGCTTAATGTACACAGCACTCCAGGTAATCTTCGCCGTCCATCAGTTGACGCTTTCAAGAGCGACCGCAACGATGGTGCAGTAGAAGTGGTTGTAGAAAACACTGAAGCTTGTCCTCGTTATTGTGGTGTTACTATCCGCAATGTGAAGGTGCAAGAAAGTCCTGAATGGCTTCGCAACTATTTGACAGCTATCGGTCAACGCCCAATCAACAATATCGTCGACATCACCAACTTTGTATTGCTTGGTCTTGGTCAACCTTTGCACTGCTTCGACCTTGCTAAGGTTACTGGCGACAAGGTGATTGTAAAAACAGTTGCCGAAGGTACTAAGTTAGTTACTCTTGATGAGGTGGAACGCACTCTTAGCGATCGCGACTTGATGATTTGCAACGCCGAAGTACCTATGTGTATCGGTGGTGTATTTGGTGGTCTTGATTCTGGCGTTACTGAACAAACTACTGATATCTTCCTTGAATCGGCTTACTTCCACCCAACTTGGATTCGTAAGACTGCTCGCCGTTTCGGTTTGAACACCGACGCTTCATTCCACTTCGAACGTGGTATTGATCCTAACGATGTGGTTTACAACCTTAAGGTAGCTGCTCTTCTTATCAAGGAAATTGCTGGTGGTGAAATCTGTGGTGAAATTGTTGACAAGAAGGCTGTGGAATTCCCAGCATTCCCTGTTACATTGAAATATGACTATGTTCACTCTCTTATCGGTAAGGAAATTCCTGCCGAAACTATCAAGAGCATCTTGAATAGTCTTGAAATCCAAATTGCTAAGGAAACTGAGACTGAACTTGAACTTCTTGTTCCTACTTATCGCGTAGATGTGCAACGCCCTTGTGATGTTGTGGAAGACATCTTGCGTGTATATGGTTACAACAATGTGGAATTTGATGAAAGTGTGCGTAGCAACTTGTCTTACAAGACTATAACCGACATCAAGAACGATCTTCAAAAACTTATCGCAGAACAATTGACTGCGTGTGGTTTTAACGAAATAATGAACAATTCGCTCACTGCCGAAGGCTATTACACTGGCCTTGCTGCATTCCCAGTGGCTAATTGTGTGAAGCTAATGAATCCATTGAGCAACGACCTTAATGTAATGCGTCAAACATTGCTTTTCGGTGGTCTTGAAAGTATTGCTCACAACATCAATCGTCGCAAGGCTAACTTGAAGATGTACGAATTTGGTAATGTTTACCAATTCAATCCTGAAGCCGACCAAAGCGAAAAGGTGCTTGCTCCTTACTCAGAACACACATCTCTTGGCATTTGGATGACTGGTAATGATGTGGAAGGCAACTGGGCTAAGAAGGAAACTGCAGTAACTGTGTACGACCTTAAGGCTGTAGTTGAAAATATGTTTGCTCGTCTTGGTGTTACAGCAGGCGAACTTGTTATGACACAAGCAAGCGACGATGTATTCTCGGCTAAACTTGACATCACTAATCGTGGTGGTAAGGCTGTTGGTGCTCTTGGCGTAGTGAAGTATGCTCTATTGAAGAAGATGGATATCGAACAACCAGTATTCTTTGCAGAATTCAATTGGGACGCAATCGTTAAATTGGCAGCTAAGAAGAAGGTTACTTTCACCGACCTTCCTAAGACTCAACCAGTGAAACGCGACTTGGCTCTACTTGTTGACCAAGCTGTTACTTTCGCGCAAATCGAAAAGGTGGTGAAGGCTTCCGAAAAGAAACTTCTTCAAGGTGTGAGCTTGTTTGATGTTTACGAAGGTAAGAATCTTGAAGCTGGCAAGAAGTCTTATGCTATTAGCGTAACTCTTCAAGATACTGAAAAGACTCTTCAAGATAAGCAAATCGATAGCGTAATGAACAAGATTATTGCTAACCTTGAGCGTGAAGTGGGTGCAAAACTTCGCTAATTTTAATAGAATACAATAAAAAACAAATAAATAACATAATACAACTTATGGGAAGAGCATTTGAATTTCGCAAAGCAAGAAAGCTAAAACGCTGGGGAAATATGTCACGCACATTTACCCGTATCGGTAAGGAAATCACTATCTGTGTAAAGTCGGGTGGTCCTGATCCTTCTGGTAACTCTCGTCTTCGTGCGCTTCTTGCTAATGCAAAAGCGGCTAATATGCCAAAAGATACTATCGAGCGTGCTATTAAGAAAGCAACAGATAAGGACGCTTCTGATTATAAAGAAATAGTATACGAAGGATACGGTCCTTTCGGTATCGCTATCCTTGTAGAAGCTGCTACCGACAACAATACTCGTACTGTTGCTAATGTGCGTAGCTACTTCAACAAGTTTAATGGTAGCCTTGGTACAAGTGGTAGCCTTTCTTTCTTGTTTGAACACAAATGTGTGTTCCGCATCAAGGCTAAAGAAGGTGTATCGGTTGAAGATCTTGAACTTGAACTAATCGACTACGGTGTTGATGAAGTAGAACAAGATGAAGATGCAATTGTACTTTCTGGTGCGTTTGAAGAAAACTCAAACATTCAAAAGTACCTTGAAGACAATGGTTTCGAAATTGAAAGTTCTGAATTCGTTCGCATTCCTAACGATTTGAAGGATGTTACTGCTGAACAACGCGAAGTCCTTGAAAAACTTCTTGAAAAGTTTGAAGACGACGACGATGTTCAAAATGTATTCCACAATATGAAGGAAGAAGAATAATCAACTCGATTATTTCAGATTAATTTATAAAAAAGGCGCACAATGCGCCTTTTTTTTGTGTTTTAAGGGAAAAATGCTATCTTTGTCGTTGGATTAAACTATATTTACTGTAATGAGAGTAAAAATTCATCGTGAAGGAACCAATATTATAATAATGCTGTTATTTATCCTTGTGATATTTAACGGTCTTGCATTCCTATTTATAAGCTACAAAATGGTGCCTATCGTTTTTGCTACCATTTCAGGAATCCTATTCTTATTTGTGGTGAATTTCTTCCGCTCGCCACGACGCCACTTCAAGGGTGAAAAGAAAAACGCTGTATTAGCATCGGTCGATGGTACTGTAGTTGCACTCGAAGAAGTGTATGAACCTGAGTATCTCAAGCGAAATGTGATGCAAGTGTCGATATTTATGACTGTTTTCAATGTGCACGCCAACTGGGTGCCTGTGGAAGGAGTTGTAAAGTATGTAACACACCACGCAGGTCGCTATCTCAACGCATATCTTCCTAAGTCGAGCACCGAGAATGAGCGCTCTACTATCGTTATCGAAACCGATGGCGGACACGAAGTGCTTGTGCGTCAAGTGGCTGGAGCTATTGCACGACGCATTGTAACCTATCCCGAACAAGGTGAAAGAGTGTATATCGACGACCAAATAGGATTTATAAAATTTGGCTCGCGTGTCGATATTTATTTGCCTCTAGATAGTGAAATTTTTGCTAAACTTGGTGATAAGACTGTAGGAGGTATCACCGAAATAGCTCGCTTGAAATAATAAATCTGCAAGAATGAACCCATTTAAAGCAATCCGAAATAATATTCCTAACACAATCACTTGCCTCAATCTGTTTGCAGGTGCTATGGCGTGTGTGTTTGCGTTGAAGGGTAATGAGCCTGTGGGCAATCTTACAAGCTATCAAGTAGCATTTATCTTTATTGTGCTTGCTGCAATGTTTGATTTTTGCGACGGTCTTGTGGCGCGCCTGCTCAATTCGGTGTCGTCTATAGGCAAAGAACTCGACTCTCTTAGCGACTGTGTGAGCTTTGGACTTGCTCCAGCTATGCTTTTGTATGCCGCTATGGAGCATTTCAACCCTGGTGATGTGGCCAATTATTCAGCATTTTTGATTGCTGTGTTTGGTGCATTGCGTCTTGCTAAATTCAATGTCGATACTACTCAAACAACCACATTTAAGGGGCTTCCAATCCCTGCTAATGCTATTTTCTGGTTGGGATATGTAAATATGTGCTACGAGCGTGATAGTATGAATTTCGCAGTATATCTGTTGATCTTGGCGCTTGGCTGGTTTATGGTATGTAATATGCCTATGTTCAGCTTCAAGATGAAGAATTTCGGTATCAAGAGCAACTGGTATCGCTATTTACTTGTAGCGATTGTGGTAGCACTTTTGAGCACAATGGGAGTAACAGGTCTATTTTATGCTGTTGCTGCTTATGCTATCCTTTCATTCTGTGTGAGATAGAATACAACCCTAAATAGATAAGAAAACACATTTATCAACTTAAGTTTATTTTGTATGATGAGCCTATTATTATTTTTATTATTCGTTTTTATACTCTTCCCTTTACTTAGAGTGATATTCTCTGTATGGCGTTCGGTGCATCAAGTCAAGAAGGCTTTTTCGCAGCAACAACAGCAGTATGAACAACAATACGAGCGACAAGCTCAACAATCTCAACAACAGGCACATAACGCCGAAAAGGAAGAAAAAAAGCGCCGAGCCATCGAATTTTTAAAGAACAAGAGTGAAGATGCTGAATATGAAGTTATTTCAAGCGATCGCAAGTCTTCAACCGATGATAGCAACAATCAATCTTCATCAACTTCAGGACCTCACTACACCGATGCAAAGTACGAAGATGTGAAATAATCAATCTTCTAAAGATTGAGAAATGGAAACCCAATATAACAAAGTGCTCACTTCATAGAAGTGGGCACTTTTTGATTGTATTATATAGGGTAAAAAATAAGCTCGACGACATTGTCGCCGAGCTTTATAAAGTCAAGATTATTCAGATTATAGAACAACCTTAGTTGTCTTAGAACCTTGCTTCTTGATGAAGATACCATTTTCAGGATTAGCAACCTTCACACCTTGTAGGTTGTAGTATTCAATAGGTGCGTTGTCGGTAGCAACTTCTTCGATAGCTACTGTTAGAGGGTCAATAGCCAAGAATGTCATATTCACAAGGTCGATAGTAAGGTTGAATGTACCTGTAGCACTAATCTTGCTGTCGTCAGAAGAACCCTTTGTGATTGTTGCTTCTTCGTTTACGATTGCATTTTGAACATAAAGAACACCAGCGTTGAAAGCATCCCAGCTACCCTTTTGTGTTGACAACTTGAAGCCTGTGTTTACGAAAGTTACATTATCAATAGTGTAAACGCCGTCAGTACCAGAGATTTCAAGAGGCTTAGCAGGATCCCAAGCATTATCGTGACCTACGATGTAAACCTTTTCAGGGTAAGTTACTGTAGTAGATGGAGTAGATTTCCAAGCTGCTACAACATCGTTTGCGGTGTAAGAACGATCTTGAACATCAGTTACTTTGTCGGCTTGCATTTCTACATAATCCCAACCTTCACCGCAAGTATATTTATATTTTACTTCGCTCTTCTTAAGATTGTCGATTGAAACAGTGAAGTTGTTGTCGCCAGCTTTTTCCATAGCTACGAATTTACCCCATTCGTTGAAAGAACCTACGATGTAGCAGTTTTCAGTACCAGCAGGAACTGTTACATTGAATACCAATGTTTCAGTTTCTTCCTCTTCTTCGCCACCACCTGTAGAGTTTTCTACCTTTTCAACTTGCCACTTACCTTCGCCATTCTTTGTAGTTAGCTTAAAGAATGATTCGCCTGAGATGCCAGTGATATCAACTGTTTGTTCAGTACCATTGTTGAAAATAAGGTTGATAGTTTTAGCATTGCGAATCAATGAGTAGTAGTATTCAGTACCATTTACTGTTGTTACGCCCATAGCATTACCTGGCCAAGTACCTGTGTATGTAGTATTGTTAGCGTCCCATGTGTATAGGTTCGCATTAGTCCATTTAGTTGAAGCTTTGTCAAGATAGATACCCCATTCGCTTGTAATAGCTGTAACCTTAAGAGTTTGTTCTGTGCTACCCAATTCTTGTGAGTTGCTATCTACGCATGCCACTTTCACTGTGTAATTGCCAGCTTCGCCTGCAACCCAATTAGCTGTAGTACCAGTAGTTGTAGTACCATCGATAGTGATTTGGATTGAAGAATTTTCTGGTTGACCCACTGCTGTTGCTGTGATAGTTACATTGTCGCCAGGATAGATAGTTTCACTTGGAGTCCAGCTCACGCCAAGCAACAATTCTTCAGTCTTGCCATAGTAGCTCCATGTACCACCACCTTTGTCCCAAGTGTTAGCCTTTACTGTGTAGTGGTTGTTTGTTCCGTCATATGTCAAGTCGGCTGTTTGATTCCACTTGTTGTTCCAGTTGTTAGCTGTTGTAGATGGATTCATACGGCAGAAAATCACATTAGTGTAGCTCTTTGAAGGAGAAGTAAGTTCATACAAATCAGTTTCTCCGGCAACCTTTGTCATTGACACCCATGCTTCACCATTGCCAAAGAAATAAGCGGCATAACGAGCATTTGATTGTTTCCAGTTTGAGTTTGGAGTAAGATACAACTTTGTTCCAGCTGGAATTGTAGCAGCATTAGCTACAAGTACGCTTAGAAGCAGCGTAAAAAGAAAGTAAAATTTCTTCATAATTGGTTAAGTTTTAATAGTGAATCGTATTAATGTTAAAAATATTCTATAGTAATATAGTTCGTCAAAATGAATCATAGTTGTTGAGTTCACAAAATTAATGTTTTTAATTTATTTACAATAATTTTTCATTAAAAAAATCGCGGGCGCAGTTGATTTTCGCTCATTTTGAACCGAAATAAAATCGTTTGCTATGCAGAGGTATAAAGTTTTTATAAAATAATATTTTGAGTTTAAGTGTATCAATGTTAACTTTGCAATATAAAATCATTTTCACTGAAAATAAATTTCAATAACTAATAAATCTCTCATTATGAAGAAAATTTTACTTTCTTTAATTTGCTTGATTAGCGCAATTGCTATCAATGCTGAAACGACAGTTTCTATCACATTTAAGGATCAAGGTTACACAAATGCTCAAGAAATTAAGAGTGTTACACTTGATGACAATATCAAAGTTACTTTTGATAAGGGTTCTAATTCAAACGCTAGTAAGTATTACAATACTGGTACTGCTATTCGTGTATATGCTGGTAATAAAATGACCATTGCAGGTGTTGATAATGGTGTGACTATTAGCAAAGTGTATTTAAAAGTTGGTAGTGGCAATAAGCTAAACAAAGCATCTACTGTTACTGCAGGTACTATTAATAATATTGATGACATAAAACCTTTCATTTCTGACATTAATTCTAATACTGTAACCTTAACTCAAGGTGGATCATCAGGACATGTTAGAATCGAGTCAATGGAAGTGGTTTATGAAGAGAGCGCTGCTACTCAAGTAGCTACTCCTGCAATCACTCCTAATGGTGGTGAAGTTTCTGCTACTGATGCAATCTCAATTTCATGTGCTACTGAAGGTGCTTCTATTTACTACACTATTGATGGTTCTGTACCAACTACTGAAAATGGTACTCTTTACGCAGCTCCATTCACTCTTGCTGAAGCTGCAACAGTGAAGGCTATAGCAGTTGCTGAAGGTCTTGATAATAGTGGTGTTGCTGAAGCTACATTCACTTTCCCTGCTGCAAATATCAATGAATTTATCACAAACAACTATAAGCATGCAAGCACTATCAGTGGTGCTGTAACTGTAGTGGCTCAACTTGGTTCATATTTGTTCCTACAAGACGAAACAGCTAAGATTATTGCTTTTGGTTCGTTGAATAAGACTTATAATAATGGTGACCAACTAACAGGCGTGAAGGGTACATATAACCTTTACAATGGTCTTCCTGAAATGAATGTTGAAGCAGCTTCTTTTGGTACTGCTACAACAGGTACTCCAGTTGAACCTACTACAATCACTCTTGCCGAACTTAAGAGCACTCCTCTTCTTACTTACATCAAGGTGGAAGGCGTAAAGGTTCCTACTGGTTCAGGTAAATCATTTACAATCACTGATGCTTCAGGTAGTGCAACAATGTACAACACAGCCGGTGCTGAAATCGTATCGGGTGAAAATATGATTGTTGAAGGTTTTGTAAGTTGCTACAATACTACAATCCAATTGTTGCCTATCAAGATCACAACACAATCAGGCAAGGAAGTGGTAGCTGCTCCTGTAATTGCTCCTAATGGTGGTGCTATCTCAGTTGATGCTGAAATCACAATCTCTTGCGAAACTGAAGGTGCTTCTATCTATTACACTATCGACGGTACTGAACCAAGCGCTGAAAACGGAACTCTTTACGAAGCTCCTTTCACTCTTGCTGAAGATGCTACAGTGAAGGCTATCGCAGTAGCTGAAGGTAAGGAAAACAGTTCTGTTACTGAAGCTGCATTCACATTGTTGAGTGCTACAGTATCTAATGTTACATTCGACTTCACTAAACCAAGCTCATTGAATCCAGTACAAGACGAACCTGCATTAGGTCAAAGCAAAGAAATCGTAGTAAATAACATTGTATTTACTGCAGGCAATGTTTCTCTATCATTCAACAAGGGTACAGCAGGTACTAATTGCCGTATTTGGGCTGGTACAAGCGCATACGACCTTCGTACATATAAGGGTTCTTCATTTACTATTTCTGCAACTGGTGCCGATATTACTAATATCGTGTTCACTGGTGGCAAAGCAAGTAAAACTCAAATGACTGCTAATGTAGGTGAATTTGTTGGTTCAACTTGGACAGGTTCTGCTCAATCAGTTGTATTTACAGCTACTGGAACAACAACCATCAATACTATTACAGTAACTTACGACACTGCAACAGCTATCGAAGAAATCGAAGCTGAAAATGCTCCTGTTGAATACTACAACCTACAAGGTGTGAAGGTTGCTAATCCTGAAAATGGTATATTCATCAAGAAGCAAGGTTCTAAGACAACTAAGGTTGTTCTATAAAAACATCTGAAAGATAATTAATATGCTATAGAGGGCTCGGCGATATTTTCGTCGAGCTCTTTTTTGTGAGAGTCGATAAAATCAGTACCTTTGTAATGCATATATAACTTATAGATAATAATGAAGTTTAGAAATATAATTTTATCGGCTGTGATGTCGGTGGCAATGCTTGGTAGTTGCTCGTCAACGCAGAAAACGAGCGAAACTGCTGTTACGAACGAATCTACAACCACTCAAAGTGTGGTGTTCGATGCTGATAGCGCTTATTCTTTTGTAAAGGCGCAATGCGATTTTGGTGCGCGCGTGCCCAATACTGTGGCGCATCGCCGTTGTGGCGATTATCTTGTGGCAAAATTGCAAGGTTATGGTGCTAATGTGATTGTGCAAGAGCCTGTGCTCACTGCTTATGATGGCACAAAGCTAAATGCGCGCAATATTATAGGTGAGTTTGCACCCGATGCAACTCGTCGCCTCCTTCTTCTTGCTCATTGGGATTGCCGTCCATGGGCCGATTGTGATCCCGATCCGAAGAATCATCGCAAACCAGTGATGGGCGCCAATGATGGTGCGAGTGGAGTGGGTGTTTTGCTCGAAATAGCTCGTTTGCTACAACAAAGATTGCCTAATGTGGGTGTTGACATTCTATTTGTTGATGCCGAGGACTGGGGCGACAGCGAAGGCGTGTCGGCTTCACCCGACGATTCGTGGGCGCTTGGTACTCAGTATTGGACTGCCAATCCTCACCGAATTGGGTATCGTCCTATGTTTGCCATTTTGCTCGATATGGTAGGTGCGCGTGGCTCGGTGTTCAGCCGTGAGTACTTTTCGATGCATTATGCGCCAGCTGTGGTGAATGAGGTGTGGAAAGTGGCTGCGCGTAGTGGCTATGGTAGCTATTTTGTCAATCGTGACGGTGGAGCTATTACCGACGACCATGTGTTTGTGAATCGTGCAGGCATTCCTGCTATCGACATTATCGCAATGGATCCTACTTCGGAAAATGGATTTTTCCCACAATGGCACACCATCGACGACACTATGCAACACATCGACCAAGCTACACTTAAGGCTGTGGGACAAACTCTCACAAACCTTATATATAGCTTGTAATAAATAACGAATAAATTAATAATCACTATAGATATGAAGAAAATAACAATTATGGCAGGTATTATCTTGGGAGCTACTACTGGGCTCGTAGGGTGTAATGGTCAAGCTAAGCTTGATTATCCTGAAACTAAAAAAGTGGATACTGTTGATGTATACTTTGGTACACAAGTTGCCGACCCTTATCGTTGGCTCGAAGATGATAACTCTACCGAGACTGCCGAATGGGTGAAGGCTCAAAATGCAGTTACTAATGACTATCTTTCAACTATCCCTTTCCGTGGTGAGTTGAAGGAAAAACTTACTGCGTTGTCAAACTATGAAAAAATGGGTACTCCTTGGAAAGAGGATGGCAAATACTATTTCTTCAAGAACGATGGACTACAAAACCAAAGTGTAATATACGAATGCGACTCACTTGGTGGCGAAGCGCGTGTACTTCTCGACCCTAATAAGTTGAGTGAAGATGGTACTGTGTCGCTTGGTTCGTTCAGCTTTTCTAAGGATAGAAAATATCTTGCTTATGTAATCTCTCGCAGCGGTAGCGACTGGAACGAAATATATGTGATGGACGCTGCTACAGGCGAATTGCTTGAAGACCACATCGAGTGGGCTAAATTCACTGGCGTGAGCTGGCAAGGCGACGGTTTCTATTATAGTGCTTACGATGCTCCTGCCGATGGCAAGGGATTGTCGGCTAAGAACGAGTTCCAAAAGGTGTATTACCACAAGATTGGCACTCCTCAATCACAAGACCGCTTGGAATATATGAACAAGCAACACCCACTTCGCTTCTATCAATTGGGTGTAACCGAAGATGAGCGTTTCCTTGTGCTTTATGAAAGCGACGGCGAGGGTAATGCAATCTATGTGAAGGACACTAAGGCTCCTAATGCTAAATATGTGTGCATTGCCGACGATATGTCGAAGGATAATGGAATCGTTTACAGCGACGACAAGCGTATCTTGATGAAGACCAACGAAGATGCACCTAATTATAAGGTTGTAGCCTTCGATGTGAAGAATCTTGGCGTAGGCAAGGGTAAAGTGCTTATTCCTGAAACCGAAAACTTGCTTGAAAGCGTTAATATGGCTGGCGATAAGATGATTGTTACTTATATGGAAAATATTGCCAACCACGCATATCTTCTTGATGGCAATGGCAATAAGATTCGCGAAATCAAGTTGCCTACAGTGGGTTCAGTGGGCTTCTCTTCAAGCCACAAGCACAACGAGGTGTTCTATTCGTTCTCAAGCTACACTTTCCCTGGCACTATCTATAGCTACGACCTTGAAAAGGACGAATCGGCTATGATTTTCACTCCTAAAGTGGATTTCAACCCTGAAGATTATGTTACCGAACAAATATCTTACCCAAGTAAGGACAGCACAATGGTTAATATGTTCATCACCTACAAGAAAGGTCTTGAACGCAATGGTAAGAATCCAGTGTTCTTGTATGGTTACGGAGGCTTTAACATCAGCCTAAACCCTGGATTTAGCGCAATGCGCATTCCATTCATCGCTAATGGTGGTATCTATGTAGTGGCTAACCTTCGTGGTGGTGGCGAATTTGGCGAAGAATGGCACAAGGCAGGTACAAAGATGCAAAAGCAAAATGTATTTGACGATTTCATTGCTGCTGCCGAATATCTTGTTAAGGAAGGATATACTTCACCTGAGCATATAGCTATCAATGGTGGTTCTAATGGTGGTCTTCTTGTGGGTGCTGTAGTAAATCAACGCCCTGACTTGTTCCGTGTAGCAGTGCCACAGGTGGGTGTAATGGATATGCTTCGCTATCACACATTCACTATCGGTTGGAACTGGGCAAGCGACTATGGTCGTAGCGACGACAGCCAAGAAATGTTTGAATACCTATATGGCTATTCTCCACTTCACACCATCAAGAACGACGGCACTAAGTATCCTGCTATCATGGTTACTACTGCCGATCACGACGACCGCGTAGTACCTGCACACTCTTTCAAGTATGCTGCACAACTTCAAGCATCATACACTGGCGATGCTCCTAAGATTATTCGCATCGAAAGCAATGCTGGTCACGGTGGTGGCAAACCTATTGCAAAGGTTATCGACGAACAAACCGACATCTGGTCGTTCATCATGCACAACCTCGGCATGAAATTCAAAAAATAAAGTCTAAAACACTAAAAACCATTTTGTTATGAAAAAGATATTTTTGTTAATCTCAATGATTGCAATTTCATCGTTGTGTCTTTATGCACAAAAGAAAGATGTGGTTGTAAATAAACAGACAACAAATGGTATCGAGTATTATAGTATGAGAAAGGGTACTACTGTGGGTTGTATGGACTTACAGAAGAAAGTTATCATTCCACTTAGCAGAGGTTATGAGTCTGTATATCCTCAAAAGTTGAAAGATAATTATCCTTTAACTTATCAAGTCAAAAAGAATGGTTTTGCTGGAATTTGTGATGCCTCTGGTAAGGAAATATTATCTCCGAGTAAAGGCTACTTAAGAGCTTATTATACTCAATCTAAGAATGGGCTTGGATATATTGCAATTACTGGAAAGGATAATAAAAAAGGTGTTTGCGATTTGACGGGTAATGAAATCATTGCTCCAAAATATGAGAGTGTGATATATATGGAGAATGGTTTTAGAGTGAAAGAATCGGGTGCTTCATCTTATACAGATACAGGTGTATTACTTACAATAAATAATGTACCTTCAAAAAAGGAAAGCATCAAAGAGACTGTTCAACACCAACCTGTAGCTGAAGATTCTATAAAAGTAAGAAAAGTAGACTACAAAGGCTATGAATATTATGTCCTTGAAAAAGGAAAATATCAAGGCTGCATGGATTCAAAGAAGAATGTTATCATTCCTCTAAGTCGGGAGTATGAGCTTGCTTATTTAGTAGAATGTGAAGGTATTCGTTATTATATCGTAGAAAAAGGCAAAAATAGCGGAATTTGTGATGCATCAGGAAAAGAGATTATTTCGCCTAAACAAGGTTATTCGTTTGCTTGTTTAGTAAATAATTCTGATAACTTCTATTATTCAGTAGAAAAAGGTGGAAAGAATGGAGCTTGTGATATGTCGGGGAAAGAAGTAATTACTCCTAAATATTATAGTGTAATATATAATCTGGAAGGATTCTCGGTTAAGGATTCTGAAAATGGTGAATACCGTGAAACAGGTGTAATGCTTAATTCTCGAGGTATAGCAAGTAATAATGTCGTTAATCGTCTGAAACAAGTGGAAGATGATGGATTTGTGTGGTACAAACTTTATAAAAACGGAATCTATGGAGCCGAAAATGCTAATGGTAAAACATTAATTCCACTATCACGCAAATATACCGATATTTATTACTGGGACGGGAAAGATGGCAAGAAGGGCTATTTTGAGTGCACGGTAGGCGACAAAGAGGGAGTTTGCACAATTGATGGCGCCGAGATTATTCCTCCTAAATATGATGGTGTTATCTATTCGGGGAAATATGGTTTTAGTGCAAGGAGAAATAAAGATGAAAATTTCAAAGACTTAAATATTATTCTTGCCGATAATGGTTTAGTTCAGAAGAAAACAAATCCTACACGACAATATGTAGCGCAAAATAATAGTTCTTCTCAAAGCTATAGCCATAATCACAATCATTCTCATAGTGCCAATAGCGGTTCTACTCCTAAAGCACAAAGAATACATGAGATGAATGGTTATACCGACATTATACCTCAAGCCAATGGAACTAAATTGATGATAACACATCAAATATGTTTCCATTGTAAAGGTCTGCGTATGTGTTCGGTATGTGGTGGTAGAGGTGGTATTATACATCCTTTTTTAGGTACATATATTCCTTGTACTAATTGTATGTCATCTGGTTCATGTAAATATTGCCGAGGTACAGGAGAACAAGTTTTTCAGTCAGTAGTAGACGGTCAAGGTAATGGTTATGGTGTTGACATGAATGGCAATGTTGTTACTACAGGAGGTAGTGGAGGTTATAGTGGAAGTTCATCAAAAAGAAGTTCAAGTTCCTCAAACAATCGAAAAAAGGATTACATAGAAGTCATAGAATATTCACCTAATTATACAGGGCAAGATAATAGTGAATGGTGTGATATATGTAAAAAAATAGCTCCGGCTCATAAGCACATCAAAAAATGATATTAAAATAAAAGAACAGGTTGAGTGGAAAATTCCTCTCAACCTGTTTGCTTTTTCTGGTTTTACTTTTCGCTTTACTTATCGTTGCTTTCGCGCATTGCAGCGAAGATCTTTGCTTCGATTTCTTCGGCAAGTTCTGGATTGTCGGCAAGTGTGCGCTTTGCAGCTTCGCGTCCTTGACCGATTTTTGATTCTTCATAAGAGAACCATGCTCCACTCTTTCTCACGATACCATATTGAACACCAAGGTCCACAAGTTCGCCAATCTTAGAGATTCCTTGACCGAATAGGATTTCAAATTCAGCCTTACGGAATGGAGGCGCAACCTTGTTCTTCACCACTTTCACGCGAGTTTGGTTACCAAGCACTTCTTCACCGTCCTTGATTTGACCGATGCGACGAATGTCGATGCGCACCGATGAATAGAACTTCAATGCGTTACCACCAGTAGTAGTTTCAGGTGAGCCAAACATCACGCCAAGCTTGTCGCGCAACTGATTGATGAAAATACATGTAGTATTAGTTTTTGAGATAGTTGCTGTGAGCTTGCGAAGAGCTTGCGACATAAGTCGAGCTTGAAGACCCATTTTGCTGTCGCCCATTTCGCCTTCGATTTCAGCCTTAGGAGTAAGAGCTGCTACCGAGTCGATAACGATAATATCGATAGCCGATGAGCGAATAAGCTGGTCGGCAATTTCAAGAGCTTGTTCGCCATTATCAGGTTGTGAAATCCACAAGTTGTTAACATCTACGCCAAGTTTTTCGGCATAGAAACGGTCGAAGGCGTGTTCAGCGTCGATAATTGCTGCGATACCACCTTGCTTTTGTGCTTCAGCGATAGCATGGATAGCAAGAGTTGTCTTACCCGACGATTCTGGACCATATATTTCAACGATACGGCCTCGTGGATAACCGCCCACACCAAGAGCATAGTCGAGAGCAATAGAGCCTGTAGGAATCACTTCCACATCTTCCACACTTTCGTCGCCCATTTTCATGATTGAGCCACGACCATAGGTCTTATCAATCTTATCCATTGCTATTTGCAATGCTTTAAGCTTTTCAGCCGATACCGGAACTCTTTCCGGTGCTTTTGCTTTCTGTTCAAGTTCTTCCATCTTTCTATATTTTATTATTTGTTTAAATTCAATATTTGGTTTGCACTATCTTTAGCATTCACATCACTGATAATGTCCTCAATTACACCTACTTCGTTGATGAGGAAGGTGGTGCGGTTAGTGCCCATATATTCTCCTGCTGAGAATTTTTGTAACTTCCAGACACCGAACATTTTAGATAGCGTTAAGTCCTTGTCGCTAATCAGTGGAAACGGTAGTGAAAGTTCCTCGGCAAATTGCCTATGCGATTCGGGTGTATCTGTACTGACTCCCAGTACTTTATAACCAGCTTTGAGTAGCTTGTCGTACCCTGTCGCAAGGGAGCATGCTTCTTTCGTGCATAATGGTGTGCCATCTTTGGGGTAAAAGTACAGCACTAATTTAGTTCCTGCAAAATCCTTTGCACTCCATTCTTTACCGTAAGCATCGGTACCCAAGATTTCGGGAATTTTGTCTCCTTTTTTCATAATTGTGTAAATTTTGAAGGCCCAGTTCTCTCACTTGGCGCATTAAAGGAGATTCCTTTATTTGTGTGCAAAGTTATGACCTATCTGGGCATGTTTATTACACACAACATTTAAAAAAGATAAATGTTAGATTTTGCGATTATTTTTTAAGCAACTTTTGCAGTAGTTCAGGTTCGTTGGTGGTAATAAAGTCAACACCTTGCTCGATACACCACTTCATATCCTCTTCTTTGTTCACCGTCCACACATTCACTTTCATACCCAAGTCGTGGCATTCTTTGATCCATTCAGGGTGTTTCTTGAATACGCGAATATTGTAGTCCATACCAGCTGCACCAAGTTTGTGCAATTCTTGAGGAGTTTTTTCGCCGTTAAGGTAATACACAGGAGTGCCCTTAGGAGCATATTTGATAAATTCTTCAAGAGCATCGGCTGAGAAAGTGATGTATTCTACTCGGTCGTTGAGTCCCATGCGATCCACCATCATGATGCCATCGATAACAGCCTTAGCTTCTTGTAAACGATTCTTGTGAGGCTTTAGTTCAAATACAAGTCGAGTGGTGCAGTCCTTACCAGCTTGAAGATATTGCTTCAATGAAGGTAGGTTTTCGCCATTTGACAACAAGATAGCGCGTGCGTCCTTTGATTGAGAGGTTTCGATTTCAACACCCTTGAACACAGCATCGTGATTCACCACAAGCACATCGTCGGCAGTGAGCCACACATCAAATTCGGAGCCATAACATGCTATTGAGTCGGCTTTCACGAGCGCACGGATTGAATTTTGCGATGAGCCGTCGGTTTTCCAATAACCACGGTGAGCAATCACTTCAGTTTGTGCCATAGCGCACAAAGTACCCATTATAAAAAACAAAACACCAAGTATTCTCATAATAAAAACGAATTAATAGTTATAGAGTTTTATAGTAGTACAAATATACGCATTTTTTCTTATTTTTTGCAGTTTCGTGGGTGATAGTGCAAAATTTCTTCGCGCAGGAATGTACGGTCGATGTGAACATAAATTTCGGTTGTGGTAATGCTCTCATGTCCGAGCATTTGTTGGATGGCACGCAGATTGGCTCCACCTTCAAGCAGGTGGGTTGCAAATGAGTGTCGCAATGTGTGAGGGCTCACTGTTTTCTTGATTCCCGCAGCCTCGCACAAGTCCCTGATGATGTAGTATATCATCACTCGCGTGAGCTTATTGCCACGCCTATTGAGGAATAAGATGTCTTCGCAACCGCGTTTCACAGGCACGCTGGCACGAGAATCTCTCATATATTTGTCTATTTCATCGAGAGCGACTTGTGAGATAGGCACAAGTCGCTGTTTATCACCCTTACCTATCACTATCACATAGCCCTCGTTGGCATAGATGTTGCTGATGCGAAGATCGACAAGTTCGCTCACACGAAGTCCACATCCATAAAGCGTCTCAATGATGGCACGATTGCGTTGCCCCTCGGCTTTGCTCATGTCAATAGCGTCAATCATAGCGTCAATCTCGCTTACTGTCAGCACAGTAGGTAAATGTCGCCCCAAGCGTGGAGTTTCGAGTAGCAGAGTAGGATTTTTGTCGATGTAACCTTCCATTTTAAGGTATTTGAAAAACATCTTCAGCCCCGATACGATGCGTGCTTGCGAAGCAGGAGCCATGCCGAGGTCGCGAAGAATGCACACAAAGTTGTGCAGATCGTCTTCCTCTACCTCCTGGATAGGTTTGTCTTGCAAGTAGCTCACAAATTTCTCCACATCGTGACGGTAGCCATCGGTTGTGTTAACCGAAAGCCCCTTTTCCAAGCGCAGATACATCAAGAACCTGCCTATCACATCAGTTATGCTATGAATATTTCTCATCTTATACCTTGCAAAGCTATAAAAAATAAATGTTTTTTGTAACTTTACAGCTCAAATAAAATTTAAAAAACTATGAATCAAGAAAAGAAACAAACCAATCTCTTGAAGAATAAAAATCTTATAGGCGCAATCGTTGCTATTGTAGTGATGGCAGTGATTTCGCTCGTATATTTCTATCCCGATGCTATAAATGGCAATGTGTTGCAACAACACGACTCAACACAAGGTATAGCAAATGGTCAAGAAGCTAAAGCTTTTACCGAAGCCACAGGTGAGGTAACCCGTTGGACCAATTCGCTATTCTCGGGTATGCCAACATTCCAAATCTCGCCTTCTTATGAGAGTACCAAACTTGTGAGTTGGATAGGAAAGGTGTATGGATTAGGATTGCCAGCACCAGCCAATCTTATCTTTATGATGATGATAGGTTTCTTCATACTTATGCTTGCATTCAAGGCACGATGGTATGTAGCACTATTTGGAGCTATTGCCTATGCCTTTTCAACCTATTTCTTCATCATTATCGGCGCAGGACACATTTGGAAATTTGCGACACTCACCTATGTGCCACCAACAATAGCAGGTATCGTGTGGTGTTATCGCAAGAAATATGCACTTGGGGGTATAGTAGCTGCCCTTGCTGCAACTATGCAACTCGCTTCTAACCACTTCCAGATGACCTATTACTTCGCGTTCCTTATCGTCGCTATGGCAATAGGTTACTTGGTGAAGGCTATCAAGGAAAAGACTGTGAAAGACTGGGGAATCGGCACAGGTGTGCTTGCTGTAGCAGCCATTCTTGCCGTAGCAGCCAATGCTCCAAATCTTTATAGCACCTACGAATATAGCAAAGAAACAATGCGTGGTGGACACTCTGAAATCACAACAAATGACGATGTAAATGCACCAAAGGGTTTGGATAAGAGCTATATCACAGCATGGAGTTATGGTATCGACGAAACAGCCAGTCTCATCGTGCCTAATGTGAAGGGTGGAGCCACTATCCGACCAGAAAGAGGACAAAACAAGTTGATGTCGCTTGCCGAAACCAAGACAGCACAAGACCTTCTAAATAGTGGAAAGATTTCGGGCGAAGAATATCAATATCTATCACAATTCCCACAATATTTTGGCGACCAACCTATGACTAATGGCCCAGTGTATGTGGGTGTAGTAGTGTTTGCCTTGTTCTTGCTTGGCTGTGTTACAGTGAAAGGTGCAGTGAAGTGGGCGTTGCTCGTAGCCACACTATTATCGTTGCTAATGGGGTGGGGACACAATGCGATGTGGTTCACCGACATGATGATCGACCACTTCCCACTTTACAATAAATTCCGTACTGTGGCGAGTGCCTTCGTAGTGCTTGAATTCACCATTCCGCTACTTGCAGCCCTTGCACTCAATCAGATCTTCACCGAAGAAAATTTTGCTAAGAAATACAAGAAAGCCATTATCGGCTCGTTTGCATTCACAGCATTGGCATGTTTGCTCATTTACATTGCTCCAGGCATGTTTGATGGCTTCTCTCAACAAGAACGCGACCAATACATCGCAAGTGGAGTAGCATTACAAGTTCCACGACTATTTGAAGCCATCAAGACCGTTCGCCTCGAAATGGTGAGCGCCGATGCATTGCGTAGTCTTATATTTGTGATATTCGGATTTGGCGCGCTATTGCTATTCTTTGCTAAGAAACTCAATGCTACTGCAAGTGGCGTGGTGATAACTGTGGTTATACTTGTGGATATGTTCTCGGTGAACAAACGCTACATCAGCACTACATCGTTCACATCGCCAATGCCACAAACCGAACAAATCGCTGCTCGACCTGTCGACAAGCAGATTCTACAAGACACTACGCTGAACTATCGCGTAGTCGACTTTAATAAATTTGGCGAAGCCACTCCATCCTACTATCACAAGATGATTGGTGGTTATCACGCAGCCAAGCTTACTCGTTACCAAGACCTTATCGACCACCAAATCAATAAGGGCAATATGGAAGTGCTAAATATGCTAAATGCAAAGTACTTCATCATCAACGACAATGAGGCACAAGTGAATCCCGACGCTTTGGGCAATGCTTGGTGGGTTGAAAAGGTTGACTTTGTGGCTACTCCAAGAGAAGAAATGGCCTATCTATCTACTATCAATGCCGATTCAACAGCTGTGGCCGATGTGAAATTCAAAGAAATGCTTGGCGATAGCTTTGCACCAATAGCCGAAGGCGATACAATATACGAAACCACTTATGCACCTAATGAGCTCAACTATCAAGCTGTAACACAAAACGGCGGCGTGGCAGTGTTCTCTGAAGTATATTTCCCTTGGGGTTGGAAGGCTACTATCGACGGACAACCAGCCGAGATAGCTCGCGTGAACTATGTGCTTCGTGCATTGAAAGTGCCTGCTGGCGAACATACAATTAACTTTAAATTTGAACCCGACGCAGTGATTACAGCCGACCGCGTAGCCTATGCTGCTATAAGCATCATTTACATAGCTATCGTGGCAAGCATCGGCGTAGCATTGTGGCGTAAACGCAAAGATCTTAAGAAGGATTGAAACTAAAAAAGATTAAACAATACATTACGGCTCTGCGTCGTTATCATCGTAGCAAGGGGCATGGCATACATTCGCCTTTCGCATTCAAATTTGTGCTGAATGTGCTTCGCGAACGCTTGCCCTATTATGCCTACGACGATATCATGCAGTTGCGCAAGCAAGCCAAGGAGCAATCGAGCACATTGTTGCATCGTCCTCGCATTATCTCAAAGAAAAGTGCGAAGATGCTCTTTCGTATTGTGAACTATTTCAATCCCGAAGCCATTTTGCAGGTGGGTACCAACTATGGTGTGTCGAGTGTATCGATGCTTGCGGTTAATAGTCGCACTGCGTTGTACTTGTGCAAGCCCGATGTGAACGAGTTTCCTATCACTCACGACATCTTGTCCCACTATGGCAATCCATTAAGCATATATCCCACTTTCAAGGATAGTGTAGCAGCCTATGGCGAAACAACCACTGGTAAGACTTCTCCGTTTGTGCTTGTGAACGACATAAATCCCGACGAATACAATGCCATACTTTCTTATCTCTATCGAGTGAGAAATGCGCATGGCGTAATCATCATTCGCAACCTATCGCGTAAGTCGTCGCTATATGCGTTGTGGGAGGCATTGCGCGATGCAGCGCCCACAGGAATGACCTTCACCAACAACAAAACGGCTATAATAGTGGCTACACCTAAGTTGCCACATCAGAATTTCTCATTGTGGTTCTAAAAAACTCATTTTATTAATCTCATCACGATTGTTATCCTTATGAATATAGTTAAATTATCAGGTAGTGTAGGCGAACAAATGTTTCAATATGCCTTCTATATGCGACTACGCAAGAACCAGCCCGATGCGCTCATCGATGCACCGAGCGATTGGATAGGAAGGATGTACCCAGGACTGCCATTCAAGACCGTTGCAACACGAAAAGAAGTGAGCAGTGTACACAAGTCTATATTGGGCACACTTTCGGGCGTGAAATGCACAGGAACCGACTATAAGGAGCAGGATAACTCTTACAAGGCCGACTTGATGGAGCGCACCGACACCTATTTTGACGGGGCGTGGCTTTCTTATCGCTATTTCGATGGCATAGCTCGAGAAGTAGAGCAAGCGTTCACCGTTTCGCCTAAACGACTCACTGGTGGCACTCAAAAAGTGATAAAAATGCTTGAAGACGAAGCCGAATCGGTGTCTATTCATGTGTATCGTCCCACAAGCAAGCAGAACACTTGCACCAAGGACTACTATAACTGGGCAATAGCTCACATACGCACATATATCGACAAACCATTCTTTGTGATTATTACTGACGACGAAAAGTGGGTGAAAGAAAATCTGTTGCTCGACGAAAAAGAATACATCTGCATTGTAGCAGCAGCCAACACACATTTCTCGATAATCCAACTGTTTAATCACGCAAAGCACAACATTATTGCTAATACGCTTGAAAGTTGGTGGGCAGCATGGCTCAATCCTAATCCCGATAAAATAGTTATCGCGCCTAAGAAATGGAGTCACACAGCCGAATATCCCGACCTTATTCCACTCTATTGGATATCAATCCCTACTACTTGATAGGGATATTAGAGTGCTACTTCAGTGATATAAGGGAAATAGCTGTTTTTAAAGAGAAATACATTTTTTGCGTACAATAATAGCCTTTAAAGTGCATTTGCGTACTTTTTGCGTACAATTTTTCTTGGAATAGGGGTAAAAACAGTACTATTTTTGCATCAAAATCAGTATTAACTATTAAATTTTTTAATTATGAGAGCGAACAGAAATATAGTAGTAATTTTGATGGCACTAATATGCTCATTTAGTATAACAGCTCAAGAGATTGTACCAATCGATCCAACGAATCTACTAACAAAGGAACAAAAGAGAACACAACAATATGCTAAAAAGATATTGAGTTCTCAAAACAATACAATTTCTTTACCAATAGAATTTAATCACCTAATAGGTGATAGTTTGACTAACACTCCATATAAGTTAGATCCAAATTGGAGTAAAGCTTATTTTGTTGAGGCAGAAAATAAGTGTGCTAATTTATTCATTCCATTAGTCGCAAAAAAGGATGGCATTCAATCAGTGTTGAATGTATTTAGAGATAATGAAGGAAACTTCTATCGCAGAGTAATTACTTATAATCAAACGCAGAAGGATACGATTAAAGAGGAAATCATTATGGAATCTAACCTTGCAGGTTTTTTATTAAATGCGGAGATTTTGCATAATGAAAAACTTGTGAGTCAAATTAATGGCGTGGTGGGCGATAATGGAATAGTTGAGTACAAATCAAGTTCAAAAAAGAATAAGATAGCCTATGATCGCTTCTCATCGGTTAATCCAAGCTATCAAAAGAATTATGCCGACACTTATGAATTCTTGCACTTTAATGATAAGCCTTATATATCTTGGGGTACATTAAAAACTGCACATTAAGTAGAATTTTAAGACTATAAAAATAATATGCAGAGTGTGGCTATGCCATGCTCTGCATTATTTTGGGGTGATATTAGGGTGGGCTATTCTAAAGTGCAATTAGCCTTTCCCTGTGATGATTTTCTTGATTTCGTTGAGTTTGTTTAGTGCTTCAACTGGAGTGAGGTTGTTGATGTCGACATGTAGAATTTCGTCGCGCACTTGGCATAGCACAGGGTCTTCAAGTTGGAAGAACGATAGCTGCATGCCAGGAGTAGAACTACCCACTTCAGCAAGGTTTTTGTGCATAGATTCGCTGTTGCCGCTATTGTTGTCTTCAAGGATTTTGAGCACCTCGTTGGCACGCGAAACGATAGTGCTTGGCATGCCCGCAATCTTAGCCACATGAATACCGAAACTGTGTTGACTACCTCCACGCACGAGTTTGCGTACAAACACCACTTTGCCTGCAATTTCTTTCACCGACACATTGTAGTTGGCAATGCGCTTGAAAGTTTTCTCCATTTCATTGAGTTCGTGGTAGTGAGTAGCAAACAGAGTCTTGGCGCGAGCTCGAGAGTTCTCGTGAATATATTCCACGATAGCCCAAGCGATAGAAATACCGTCGTAGGTACTTGTACCACGACCGAGTTCGTCGAATAGGATAAGGCTACGCTCGCTGATATTGTTGAGGATAGACGCAGCTTCGGTCATTTCCACCATGAAAGTAGATTCACCGAGCGAAATGTTGTCGCTTGCACCCACGCGAGTGAAAATCTTGTCCACAATACCTATTTGCGCCGCTTCAGCTGGCACGAAACACCCTATTTGCGCCAGGAGTACGATGAGGGCTGTTTGACGCAAGAGCGCCGATTTACCCGCCATGTTAGGCCCAGTGATCATAATGATTTGTTGGGTGTCGTTGTTGAGCGTAACACTATTAGTGATATATTTTTCTCCCATTGGGAGTTGGTTTTCGATAACAGGGTGTCGACCTTCGGTGATTTTTAATTCGAGTGAGTCGTTCACTTCGGGACGATTGTATTTGTTTTCGATAGCAGTGCGAGTGAAGGCACACAAGCAGTCGAGTCGTGCCACAAGGTTGGAATCGACTTGAATAGCAGGGATGAATTCGCCCACAGCTGCAACGAGTTCGTTGAAGAGTCGCATCTCGATAGATTGAATCTTCTCTTCGGCACCGAGAATTTTCTCTTCATATTCTTTCAGCTCTTGAGTAACATATCGTTCGGCACTTACAAGTGTTTGCTTGCGAATCCATTCGGCAGGCACTTTGTCCTTGTGCGTGTTGCGCACCTCAATGTAGTAGCCAAACACATTGTTGTAGCTGATTTTGAGGCTTGGAATGTTGGTGCGTTCGCTTTCGCGTTGTTGAATCTTGAGCAGATAGTCTTTGCTCGACGCCGATAGTTCACGCAAGTCGTCGAGTTGGTCGTCAACGCCATTTCTAATCACATTGCCACGATTGAGCATATTAGGCGCATCTGGATTGATTTCGCGCTCGATGCGTTCGTAGATGGTCTTGCATGGGTTGAGTTGCTCGCCAAGGGCATTAAGCACAGCATTGTCGGCATTTTCGCATAGTTGCTTGATAGGCTCGATGGCTCCAAGCGCGTTTTTGAGTTGCACCAGTTCACGAGGAGTGATGCGTCCCACAGCCACCTTGGAGATGAGTCGTTCCATATCGCCGATAAGCTCGAGTTGTTCCTTCACGAGTTCGCGTCCGTCACGGTCCTTGAAGAAATATTCCACCACATCGAGGCGATTGTTGATTTGCTTCACATCCTTAAGTGGGAACAATATCCAACGGCGAAGCAAACGCGCTCCCATAGGCGACATAGTGCGATCGATAACCGATAGCAGGCTCTTACCGTCGTCGCACATAGGGTCGATAAGTTCGAGGTTGCGCACAGTGAAACGGTCGAGTCGCACATAACGCTCTTCCTCAATGCGAGACAGCGAGGTGATGTGTGATATTTGAGTGTGCTGTGTGAGATCGAGATAGTGCAAAATAGCTCCCGAAGCCGTGATGGCGTCGGTCATTTGATGAATGCCAAAACCTTTCAGATTTTTTGTCTCGAAGTGTCGTAGTAGTCGGTCGTTGGCAGAGTCGAACGAGAATGTCCAGTCGTCGAGTTCGAAAGTGAGGTATTTGGCTGTAAACGAAGCATTAAAGAGTTGTCGGTTGCTTCGTTCGATAAGCACTTCCTTAGGTGAGAAATTGGCAAGTAGCTTGTCGATGTAGTCCACTTTGCCTTCGGCAGTGAGGAATTCTCCCGTACTGATGTCGAGGAATGCCACGCCACATTGCTTTTTGCTGAAATGTACAGCAGCAAGGAAGTTGTTTTCGCGGTGGTTGAGGATATTGTCGTTGATTGATACCCCAGGAGTAACCAGTTCGGTGATGCCACGCTTCACCAGTTTCTTGGTGAGTTTAGGGTCTTCGAGCTGTTCGCATATAGCTACGCGCTTACCTGCGCGCACGAGCTTGGGCAAATAAGTGTCGAGTGCGTGGTGAGGAAATCCTGCCATTTCGATTGATTTAGCGGCTCCATTGGCACGGCGTGTGAGAGTAATACCTAAAATTTCGGACGCAGCAATGGCGTCTTCACAATAAGTTTCGTAGAAGTCGCCCACACGAAATAAAAGCACAGCATCGGGGTGCTTTGCTTTCATCTCAAAATATTGCTTCATTAGCGGGGTTTCAACAACATCTTTTGCCACTGTATTCTATAGTTTAAATTCATACAAAAATACTAAAAAACTGCCAATTCCACAAATGGGCAAAGGTTTATCTTCGATTTGTGGAGGTGAGTGGGTGGATAATTGTATAAAATGTGTTATAGGGTTTCTTTATGTGTAAAAATCGGATTATCTTTGCATTGTGAATGGTGCAAGGCGATTGGAGAAACTTGCGTTAGCACAAATTTGTTATCTAAAAAAGACTATGGAGAATAAAGAAAAGCTAAATACTGAAGAAAAAGATGTTCGTCAAACAGGCGGATTGAAAGAGCGCTTGGCTCGCGTGAAGAAAAGTCGCTGGATACGCTTTGGCGTTGTGTCGGTGATATTCTTGGTGTGGGTTATATGGCTTGGCTCGTGGTGGGTGTTGCCATTTTGGCTATTGCTTGCCGATATTTATCTCACTCAGTTCATTCCTTGGACTTGGTGGAAGCACACCAACAACAAAATGGTGCGCAGTGTGATGAGTTGGGTAGATGCTATCGTGTATGCGCTCATCTTGGTGTATTTTGTTTTCCTTTTCATTGGTCAAAACTATCAAATCCCATCGTCATCGCTTGAAAAGTCGCTTCTTGTGGGCGATTATTTGTGGGTGAACAAGATGATTTACGGACCTCGTGTGCCTAACACTCCTCTTCACTTCCCATTGGCTCAAAACACTATGCCAGTGCTTGGTTGTAAGTCTTATATAGACTATCCTCAATGGGATTATCATCGCTTGAAGGGTATTCGTGGTGTGGAACGCAATGACATTGTGGTGTTCAACTTCCCTGCTGGCGATACAGTGGCTCTAAAGGTGCAAAATCCCGATTATTATACGCTATGCGAGACTGTGCCTGGTGGTCGCGAAACAATTTTGCGCAACAAGGAGGAGTTTGGCGAAGTGATTTATCGTCCAGTGGACCGTCGTGAGAATTATGTGAAGCGTTGTCTTGGTTTGCCAGGCGAAACGCTCAAGATTGTGAACAATGTGGTTTACATTGATGGAAAACCTCTTGTTGATCCTGAAAATGTGCAATTCAACTACTTTATCCAAACTGATGGTCGTGCTATCACACAATCGGTGTGGGAAGAACTTGGTGTGAGTGTCGACGATCGCAGTATTGTAAGTGTTGACTCGCCTGAAGCAGCGTTGAGCGCAGCAAGTATCGGTTTGCAAGTGAATATCGATGGCACAGTGAACCCTATCTATCAATCTCCACTTACTAAGGATATGAAGGCAAAACTTGAGGCTATGCCTTGGATTGTGGCTGTGGTGAAAGCTCCTGCAGTGGAATATGTGAATGTGTATCCTATCACTCGTGATTATGGTTGGACTCGTGCCAACTATGGCGAGGTGTGGATTCCTGCTAAGGGACAAAGCATCGCTCTTACTCTTGACAATCTACCAGTGTACGAACGCTGTATCAAGAACTACGAAGGCAACGACCTCGAAGTGCGTGACGGCAAGATATATATCAATGGCATCGAAACCAACGAATATACATTCAAGATGGACTATTATTGGATGATGGGCGACAATCGCGACAACTCAGCCGACTCGCGCTACTGGGGATTTGTGCCTGAAGACCACATTGTGGGCGCTCCTATATTCGTGATAGTGTCGTTCGACAAGGATAAGGGCGGCATTCGTTGGAATCGCTTATTTGTCGATGCTAACCCAGATAAGTAATATGCGTTACGATACAGGTGTTTTTAGCCTTGCCTATGCAGGAAGTGTGCGCTACTATGCTGCGATGCTTGCTTGCCGACGAGTGGTTGTTCACACAGCCGAACGCAGCAAGAAGACGCCTTGGTGTGCGCATCATTGCCGTGTGATAGGGGCTAATGGTGAGCAAACGCTCACTCTGCCGCTTGTTAAGCCTGCATGTGGAGCAGTGAATACACTCGAAATATCGGAGCATGGTGATTGGCGTCGTACTCACTGGGGTGCAGTGTTCTCGGCTTATGGTAAATCGCCATTTTTTGAGTACATAGCCGATGATCTTGAGGCTATCTATAACGATACAAGTATCACAAGCCTTGCCGATTTTAATATTGCTATTCATCGCCTTGTAATCGACTTTCTCGACCTTCCTATCGATGTGGAATATGTCGATGAATTGCCCGAAATGAGTGAGGGTGTTGTGGATTTAAGAGGAAAAGTGGGAATGTCGTCGGCCGACAGCCTCGATTGGATAGCCGATGAGTCTTATTGGCAAGTGTGGCAAGATCGACATGGTTTCCGTCCCGATCAAAGTATTTTCGACTTGCTTATGACCAATGGACGCGAAGCGTTGTTCATTCTTGAACGAATGATAAAGTGAAAAACTTGAGAAAACTATTATAATCGAAAAATGCAGATGAGAAGCTAAGTTCCATCTGCATTTTTTGTGTATTTAGAGTGGGAAATTGTCCTAACTGTTACGGATTTGTCCGTCGCCTGTGATGATGTATTTGTAAGTTGTGATTTCAGGCAATCCCATAGGTCCACGCGCATGGAGTTTCTGTGTAGAAATACCTATTTCAGCTCCAAATCCGAATTGTCCACCGTCGGTGAATGAGGTAGGCACATTGGCATACACGCATGCTGCATCTACTTCTTTGCTAAATCGTGCTTGTGCATCGGCACATTCGGCTACAATACATTCGCTGTGCTTCGATGAATGAGTGGCAATGTGTGCGAGGGCTTCGTCGATGCCTGCAACAGTCTTAACACTCATCTTATAGTCCATATATTCAGTGCCCCAGTTGTCTTCGGTGGCATGTTCTACATGAGGATAATTGCCGTGTAGTGCATTGAACGCATCTTCGTCGGCATATATAATAACATTCTTTTCAGCCATAGGAGCTACGAGCGCAGGGAGGTCGGCAAGTCGGTCACGGTCGATCAACAAGCAATCGAGGGCATTGCACACGCTCACGCGACGAGTCTTGGCGTTGTTCACGATAGCAGCTCCCTTGGTCAAGTCGCCCGATGAATGGAAATAAGCATGGCATATACCTGCACCAGTTTCGATAACAGGCACTCGGCTGTTGTCGCGCACAAAATTGATGAGTCCTCGACCACCTCGGGGAATGATAAGGTCGACATAACCCACTGCGTTGAGCAATTCGGCAGTAGCTTCGTGTGATGGTGGGAACAGTGTAGCCACCGCTTCGCTCACACCTTCTTCACGCAAAACAGAGTGAATCACATCGGTAATAGCAGTGTTGGAATTGTAGGCATCGGTACCACCTTTCATGATCACAGCGCTACCACTTTTAAGACAGAGCGACAAGACATCGAAGGTCACATTTGGGCGTGCCTCATAGATCACTCCGACAACCCCAAAAGGCACGCTAACCTTGCTGATTTTCATGCCGTTAGGTTGCGTCCACTCAGCCAAAACCTTGCCCAGAGGCGAAGGTAGCCCCGCAACTTTACGCATATCTTCGGAAATAGCGGCAATGCGTTCACGAGTGAGCAATAATCGGTCGTACTTGGGATCGTTCTTGTCCATTCGCGCAAGGTCTTCAGCATTAGCTTTCAGGATTTTATCGGTATTCTCTACCGCAGCATCTGCTATACGGCAAAGCACTTGGTTGATTTTTTCGGCCGATAGAAGGTTTACCATTCTTGAAGCTTCGCGAGCCTTCTCGAGTATATTTTTTATTTCTTCGCTCATAATTATGTAAATTTATAGATGCAAAATTACATAAAATCTCTATTTATGCAATAAAAATATGTATTAAAATTAATGTAAACGATAATTAATTCATCCTATATAAAGAAGCATCATTGATGTAAGAAAAAGCGATGTGTCGGTTGAGAAGGCACATCGCTTTTGATTTTGTTGGCTAATATTGTTTTTATTGATTGTTCTTTTTTCTAATTTCGACGCGGCGTATTTTTCCGCTGATAGTCTTAGGTAGTTCGTCAACAAATTCGATAATACGAGGGTACTTGTAAGGAGCTGTAGTACGCTTCACATGGTCTTGTATTTCAGCAATAAGCGTTTCGCCAGCTTTGTCCTTATAGTCGGCACTTAACACGATAGTAGCCTTGACCACTTGACCTCGAATTTCGTCGGGAACACCAGTGATAGCACATTCCACTACAGCAGGGTGTGTCATCAATGCGCTTTCCACTTCAAATGGACCAATGCGATAGCCCGACGACTTGATAACATCGTCCTTGCGGCCGATGAACCAATAATATCCGTCTTCGTCGCGCCATGCCACATCGCCAGTGTGATAGATTCCGTTGTCGTAGGCTTCCTTGGTGAGTTCAGGGTCGCGATAATATTCCTTGAATAGTCCTACAGGGTGTTTGCCATGAGTGCGAATCACGATTTCGCCTTGTTCGCCATCTTCGGCCCAAGTGCCGTCAGGTTTCATAAGGTCGATGTCGTATACAGGACCTTTCTTACCCATTGAGCCTGGGCGAGGTTCTACCATAGGGTATGTACCCACTGTGATAGTGGTTTCGGTTTGACCGAATGCTTCAAATAGCTTGATGCCAGTGAGTTCTTTCCACTTTTCGTACACACTTGGGTTGAGCGCTTCGCCAGCAATGGTGCAATATCTCAAAGCCGAAAGGTCGTATTTCGAGATGTCCTCGCGAATGAGGAAGCGGAACACTGTAGGGGGTGCGCAGAACGAAGTGATGTGATATTTTTCGAAAATGGCAAGCAAATCGACTGGTGTGAACTTTTCATAGTCGTACACAAACACATTTGCTCCCACAATCCATTGTCCGTAGTATTTACCCCACACAGCTTTACCCCAACCAGTGTCGGCAAGAGTGAGATGCAAGCTATCTTCGTTGAGGTTGTGCCAATATTTAGCTGTAATAATGTGTCCAAGAGGGTATGTGAAGTCGTGAGCCACCATCTTAGGTTCGCCAGTTGTACCCGATGTGAAATACATCAATGAAATGTCATCGTTGGTGTTGGCAAGTTCAGGTCTAACAAACTCTGGAGCTTCTTCCACGCCACGATTGTAGTCGTCCCAACCTTCAGGGATAATAGGACCTATTGAGATGCAGTTAGTTACAGTAGGACAATTAGGGCGAGCCTTTTCGATGTGCTTCACCACTTCCTCGTCTCCTGCAGCAACGATAGCCTTAATGTCGGCAGCCTTAGCGCGATAGATAATATCCTTTTCGGTGAGAAGGTGAGTGGCAGGAATCACTGCAGCACCAATCTTATGCAAAGCAGTAATAACCATCCAGAATTGGTAGCGGCGTTTAAGTACAATCATCACCATATCGCCACGCTTGATGCCAAGTTGAGTGAAATAGCTTGCAGCCTTGTCACTTTCGCGCTTGATGTCGGCAAAAGTGAATTGGATTTCTTTGCCTTGGTCGTTGGTCCATAGCAAAGCCTTCTTGTTAGGACTTATGCGTGCCCATTCATCTACAATATCATAACCAAAGTTGAAATTCTCAGGAACATTGATTTTAAAGTTCTCAAGAAAATCGTTATAATTTTCAAACTCGATCTTGTCAAGGTATTTATTAAGCATTGTAGTAGAAATATAGTTGTGTTAGATTGTATTTTTAGGAAATAATAGTGATGAATTTAAGCTCTTTGTTGTCGAGAGCTTTCATTCCGTGAGGACGGTTAGAATCGTACATTACGCTGTCGCCAGTGTTCAATATGATGGTTTTGTCGCCAATGTGTAGCTCCATGCGTCCTTCGATGACATAGTTCCATTCTTGCCCATCGTGTGAGTTGAGGGTAACAGGATTGTCGTTAGGCTCAACAGTAACAACAAGAGGCTCGAAATTGCGGTTTTTGAAACCAGCAGCAAGCGATTGGTAGCTATAAGCAGCAGTGCGTTCCACCTTTATGCCAGCGCCAGCTCGTGTAACATAGTAGCTATCCATTTTAGGCTCTTCTCCAAATAGAAGAACATTCAATTCTACATTGAAAAGATTGGCTACTTGTTGCAATAGTCCCAATGGAATGTCGGAAGTGCCATTTTCGTAGGATAGATATAATTGTTCATTGATGTTTAGGACGTGAGCAATTTGAGCAGTGGATAGCGATAGCGCGTCGCGCAAACCCTTGAGTCGGGTAGCAACTTGCTCCATTAATTCTATTCTTGTCATAGGCAAAATCCGTTTTAAAGTTTGAACTATTGTCGTTAAAGTTGGTATTTTTAGTACCATCTACATTGCAAAGGTAGAAAAAGCAATGACAAAATGATAATATTTTCGAAGAAAAAATTTGATATTGCACACATATAATGCGCTTGTGTGCAATAAGTTGCACATATTTTCGCAAATTGTGTAACAAATTTCCACAGAAATACATTAACTTTGTGGTTGTAAAGATAATATTCTTGAAGCAATGAAGAATGAAACTTATAGCCGTGTGGCGGTGAAAATAGGCAGCAATGTGCTAACACGAAAAGATGGTACACTTGACATAACTCGAATGTCGGCTCTTGTGGATCAGATTGCTGAGTTACATCGTCAAGGCATAGAGGTGATAATGGTAACATCGGGAGCTGTGGCATCGGGTCGCAGTGAGTTGAAGCACCTTGCAGGTAAGAAAATGGACGAAGTATCGGCTCGCCAATTGTTCTCGGCAGTGGGACAAGCCAAACTTATAAATAGATATTACGAACTATTTCGTGATCATGGCATAGTGTGTGGTCAAATTCTTACTATGAAGGAGAATTTTGCTACTCGTCAGCACTATCTCAACCAAAAGCATTGCACCGAGGTAATGCTTGAGAATGGAGTAATACCTATTGTGAACGAAAATGATACGATTTCGATTACCGAGTTGATGTTTACCGATAACGACGAACTTTCGGGACTTATAGCATCGATGATGGGTGCGCAAGCATTGATAATATTGAGCAATATTGATGGTGTGTATGATGGTGATCCATCGTTGACCGAATCGAAAGTGATACTTGATATATATCACGATGCGTCGCTCGATACCGATTCGTTTATTCAAACTAAGAAATCATCATTCGGTAGAGGTGGAATGGGGTCAAAATATCGCATATCGCACAAAGTTGCCGAAGAAGGTATCGATGTTATCATTGCTAATGGTCGTCGCGACAATATTCTGCTCGAAATTGCATCGGGCAAGCGTGCAGTGCCTTACACAATGTTCCATGCTAATGCCGACAAGGTGTCGAGCGTGAAGAAATGGATTGCTCATAGCGATGGATTTGCAAAAGGTCAACTTAAAGTGAATCAAGGAGCTTACGACGCACTATTGGCAGGCGCTACAAGCCTACTTGCAGTGGGAGTAACCGAAGTGATGGGTGAATTTGACAAGGACGACATTGTGCAAGTTATTTCGCCAGGGGGTGAGGAATTTGCAGTGGGGCGTGTAGGAGTTGATAGCGACAAGGCTCGCTCGATGATAGGCAAGAAAGGCGAGCGCCCTCTTATCCATTATGATTATCTGTATATATTCTAACTATTAAGCATATAAAGCAAGCGGGGACACAATGAAATGCCCCCGCTTGTTGTATTATAGTCGGTCTTCGCGGTCGAGATTGCGATAGTTGATAGCTTCGGCGATGTGGTGTTGCTTCACATCGGCAGAGCCTTCCAAATCGGCAATGGTGCGAGCCACTTTCAAGATGCGGTCGTAGGCGCGCGCGCTCATGTTGAGTCGTTCCATAGCATCACGCAAGCGTGCAAGTCCCTTTTCGTCGGGTTGAGCATATTGTCGCAATAGAGCCGAAGTCATTTGCGCATTACAATGCACTCCTTTGACATTGCGGAATCGTTCGGTTTGGATTTCGCGTGCTTTTACCACGCGTTCTCTTATCGCAGCACTGCTTTCGCTTGGAGTAGTAGAAGAAATATCGTCAAATTCTACAGGCGACACCTCGATTTGAATGTCGATGCGGTCGAGAAGCGGTCCTGAGATGCGATTCATATAGCGTTGTCGTGCTCCAGGTTGGCAAATACACTCTTTCGATGGGTGTCCGTAGTAGCCACAAGGGCACGGATTCATCGAAGCCACCATCATGAACGAAGCAGGGTATTCCACCGAGTATTTTGCGCGAGAAATAGAGATCAGACGGTCTTCGAGAGGTTGTCGCATCACTTCGAGCACAGTGCGATTGAACTCAGGTAGCTCGTCAAGGAAAAGAATACCATTGTGAGCCAAACTTATTTCGCCAGGCATAGGGTTGGTTCCGCCACCCACGAGAGCCACAGGCGATACTGTGTGGTGAGGAGAACGGAATGGGCGTTGCGTCATGAGAGTAGAGCCTCGTTTGAGTTTGCCAGCAACGGAGTGTATAGTAGTAGTTTCGAGAGCTTCACGCAAGGTGAGAGGAGGTAGAATAGATGGTAATCGTTTAGCCATCATAGACTTACCACTACCAGGGCTACCCATGAGTAGAATGTTGTGTCCACCAGCGCAAGCCACTTCGAAAGCTCGTTTCACATTGTCTTGTCCTTTTACTTCGCTAAAATCGAAGTCGTAGTCGTTGATATTATTGAAAAATTCTTCGCGAGTGTTTACGATAGTAGGTTCGATAGCGCCCATGCCGTTGAAGAAATTGACTACTTCAAAAATATTGTCAACGCCAATCACATCGAGGTCGTTCACAACAGCCGCTTCGCGTGCATTAGCTCGTGGCACGATGAAACCTTTGAAGCCTTGTGCGCGCGCTTTGATAGCCATAGGAAGAATACCACGAATAGGCAGAATAGTTCCGTCGAGCGAGAGTTCGCCCATGATCATATATTCATGTAGTTGGTCGTTGGCAAGTTTGCCATCGGCAGCGAGCACAGCCACAGCGATAGGCAAGTCGTAGGCAGCACCTTCCTTGCGAACATCGGCAGGCGACATGTTCACCACCACATCGCGGTGAGGGAATTGCACGCCATATATTTTTATGGCAGAGCGAACGCGTTCGTAGCTTTCTTTCACAGCGGCATCGGGAAGTCCTACAATACAGAATCCCATACCATTCTCGATTGATACTTCCATTGTAACCACAATGGCATCAATTCCACTCACTGCTGCGCCATAAGTCTTAGTCAACATAATATCAGCGTGTTTTCAATTTAGCGGTTTTGTTGTTGAATCGATTCTTTTCGTTGAGTATGCGTTGTTTTTCCTTGCGCTTTTTCTCTTTCTCTTTTTCTTTCTTGTCGCGAGCCTTAGCTTTTTCCTTTTCGCTCATTTTAATGAGTCGAGCATCGGCAATAGCCATAATAGAGTCGATTGATTCGCCACGATAGATAGTGTGTCCCACCGAGTCGAGCATAATGAAATAAGGAGTTCGCGTAACAAGCATCTCGTTGACAGTAGGGTTCATAATGCCACCTACAGCCCAGAAGTGTTGCCAATCGGTATCTTCGCCTCGTAAAGTTCTTTTCCACGACATTGTGTCGTTGTCGAGCATGATGTCGGCAATTTGAAGCTGAGATTTGCCCTTAGGAGTGTTTTTGTAGTTGTAGAAAAGAGTGTCGAGTGTGGCAATGATAGGTTTTCTATCGTCGTCCTTGTCGGCAAAGTATAGCAAACTCATTTTTCCCCTCAAAGGCATAAATGAGGTTAGCGAATCGTTCTGATTGTAGAATGGCAAAGAATGATAAATGCGAGAATCGTCCTTTGTTGCCTTTGTGAGAGCCTTGATGTCGGAATAGGCTTTGATGAGGCTTGCAGGGATAGCTTTTTCGTCGAGCGAATTGAGGAGCTCGTGCGCCTTGGTCGAATTGTCGAGGTTGTTATAGTCGAACAATATTAGAGCCAAACTCGCTATTTTGTTGCCATTTTTGGCCACATATTCTTCAATCTTTGTGTTGACGCTTTCGATGTTTTCATCAGAGTAGAAGCTGTGGTTTTCGCGTCGGAAATTGTTCCAATCCTCGTTCACTTCGCTACCTTTCATTTCGATGAGGTACTTGTGGTTGAGAGTCCCTTTTAACTTCAAGTCGTCGCCATTTTTCATAATCACCTTAGTGATGAGCTCGTTGCGGAAGTTGAAAAGTTGCACCATGGTGTAGTTGGTCGAAGTACCCTCGATTAGGAAGCGTCCACCCTCGGTAGGGACTTCCACCTTTTGCACTCCAGCCTCATTAACATAAGAAGCCTTTATGGGGTGCTCGCCAATGTCGGTTATAACGCCTTCGATAGTGAAGTTGTCGTTGCTACAACCTGCAAGCACGACGCATATCGAAAGTAAAGCCCATTTATATAATTTTCTAAGCATAATCGGTGTGATATTGAGTATTATACTTACAAAGTTACAGTATTTTTAGTAAAATAGAAAATAGAGCCTTGAAAGTTGAAGGAAATTGGCTTGTTGGTGCATAAAAAAGAGGCTCGACCATGATAGCCGAGCCTCTCGTAATTAATATTCTGGACTAAATATTAGTCTTATAGAACAACCTTAGTTGCTTTCTTACCTTGCTTCTTGATGAAGATGCCCTTTTCAGGGTTAGCAACCTTCATACCTTGCAAGTTGTAGTATTCAACAGGAGCGTTTTCGTCGAATTCAACATCTTCGATGCCTGTAAGTTCACCACCAAGGATTACATAAGAAGCCTTAGCAGGAGTTACAGCCTTAGGAGCTTCTTGAGCCAATGTGTAAACTGCAAGACCTACACCGCGACCGAATACATACATATTGTTAGCAGCGTCGAAGCAGATTTCGTTGATTTCAGTAGCACCAGAAACTACAATTTCATACAAGAAGTTGAATGTAGGAACGCCGTCAACAAATGCAAATTCGTAGATGTTTACATTAGCTGAACCGTTAGCGATAGCACAGATAGTCTTGTCGTTAGTCAATGCAAAACCTGCACCATTGCTACCATCAAGATCCTTCAAGCTGTTACCAGAGTTGAATAACAAGTTGCCTTCATAGTCGGTGAAGATGAATGAAGGAACACCTGAAGTGTTTTGACCTGAATTACGGATTTGTGACCAGAAGATACCTTCTTCGTAAGCGTTTACTTCAACATTAGTGTTGATAAGCAAGCCCTTAACGCCGTCAAATACATAAGATGGAGCGCTTGCCCAATTGTCGGCTGCACCAAGGTCATAACCTACTGGAGTTTGACCATTAGTTGATGGATAGTCTTCGCAGAACATGAACATCTTGCGATCTTCACCCTTACCAATGAATGATACACCTGTAGTACCACCACCAGTTACTGTGCCATCAGAATTCTTGAATTCACCACCGCTTTTACGAGTTGATTCGTCGAATACATTAGTGATTTGGTTGCGATTAGCTGGATCGAATACCCAGATACCAGACTTAGCATCACTCCAGTCAGTAATATAAAGCTTACCTTCGCTTGTTGCACAACGGAATGGAGAAGAACCATTACCTGAACCGAAGTTGCTACCCATGTATACACCTTCAGAGTTGAATTGTTGGTCAACGATTTGGATACCCTTAGCGTAACCACCAGTTACGAATACCTTACCATAGTTGTCGCTTTCTGGGTCAGCGTCGATAGCTACACCACCACGGTTCCAGTAAGAACCTGGCTTAGTAGCGATAGTACCGTCAACATGGATGCGGTTAGAAGTTGCGATAGCCTTACCGTTTACTTCAACAGCCCAAGTATATTGACCGTCAGCAAGAGTAGCACCGTCTACTTCTACAGAGTTAGCACCAGCCTTCACTGCTACAGGGATAGTAGTAGTTTCGCCAGTTTCGATATTAGTCAAAATTACATTAGCATCGGTAGCGTCGTCACCAGTAACATCGAATGTCAAAGTGTAAACGCATTGATTGTCGGTCATTGCAAGGTTGTAAGCATATTCACCGCGGATTACAGGTTGAGTAGTACCTGCAGTAGTCCACTTAGTTGCCTTACCGTCAACTACCAAGAATAGTTCCATTTCAGCACCATTAGTGATACCTGTCATAGCATCTATTGACAATGCCAATTCACCATGAGCCGATGCGTAAGTAAATTCAGTAGGTTCGATTGTAGCACCATTTAGTTCGATAGCCTTAGCATTGTCAAAACCATTAGTAATGTCGTACATTTCGATACCAACTACCTTACCTTCTTCGTTAAGTGCAGGAGCAACCATCAAAGACTTACCAGCATACTTGAAGTAGTTAGCACCATTAACCTTAGCATTAATCTTTTCGTTGCGACCAAGAATTTGAGGTTCAGCACCTTCGCCTTCAGCATTCCATTCGAATGGAGCGATTAGGTTACCGTCAAGAACGAAATTGTTCTTACCAAGAGGAGAAACCATTAGTTCATAATCATCACAATTACTCAATGCATCGCCATAGAAGTTAGCTTCATTAGGAAGAGCGATCCATGCATCGTAACGAATAGCACCTGTATTTTGTCCATCTACAATGCTGAATTGAGCAAAGCGCATTGCGATATCAGATGTATGTTTACCATGAGGACAAGTTGTAGTGATAGTACCTTCTTCAAGAGTTCCTGAGTAAGTGATAGTCTTACCAAGTTTACCACGGAAGAAGTTACAGCAGTAGTCAGAAGTGAACCACAATTCGCAAGTTTCAGGAAGACCTGTAGTTTCGTTTTGAGACCACTTATAGAAGTTTACAGAACCACGTTCAGTACCATCAGCTTCAGCATAAGAATTGTCATAATGGTTAAGAGAGAAACCACTTGCTACAAGTACATGGTCGGCAGTAAGAGCGATATCAGAAACCTTCAAGATACCGTTTCCACCCATAACCACAGCAGCCTTGTCAAGTTCAGTTACAGCTCCTGTTGCGATGTCAGCAAGGTAGATGTAAGGTTCGTTAGCTGCGTCAAGAGCAAGAACATAAAGTTTGTCTTCGCGAACGATTTGACGGCGAACAGTCTTACCAGCCAATTGTTCAGCAAGAGTAGCAGTAGTAGCACCACCGAAGTTGTAAGCACCACTTAGGATGTAGCCACCCTTATCTTCAAGAGAGTCAGGATAGTTTACATAAACCTTTGCAGGAGGTTCGTAAGCCACATTTTCCAAGAATACTTCAGGATATTTGTTTTCACCAGCAGCTACAGTAATAACTGTTTCTTCAGGAACAGCAGTTGCATTTGTGCTATTGAATTGACCTTCCTTATAATCAGGGTGAGAACATTCGATAGTGTAAGTACCAGGAGCTACATGGAATACGAATGCACCATTCCATTCGTCGTCAGTCTTATAAGTAGCAACCTCTACACCGTCCTTCTTCAATGATACAGTTACATCATTAAGAGGTTTGTACTTATCGTTAGTTGATACATTAGGATTATAGAATTGGTGAGTGAATTTTTCATTCTTGTCGCGAACGATACCATAAATCACACCTGTAGTGATGTTCTTGTCCCAACCGAAGAAGTCGGCAATACCATAAGCGTAACCAATACCTTCAAGATGACATACATCCCAGTTCATGTAACGGTGACGAGCTGGTTGGTAAGTGTGGAAGTAACCTTCAGTCAAGTAACCAGTAGTACCATGTCTCAAAACGCCAAGGTAACCAGTGAATTTAACCTTATCAGCAGCGCCATCAGTACCTTCGATATATTGAGAGAACTGAGTGTTAGGATCATATTCATAGTTGCTACCTTCAGGTACTGTGAATGTAGTTGTACTTGTACTACCATAGAAATTGTGGTCACCACGAACATTCATTGTGCTCTTGTAAGCAGTCCATTGTTGGTGTCCCAAACCTGTAAGATATGGCCAACAAGCTTTACCAGCAGCAATGCTACCAGGGTTACCTTCTTGAGAATCAGTACCACGGTAAAGAACCAATGGATAGTTAGTACTTGTACCTTCGGTCAATGCATTTGAGTGAATAGAAATAAACAAGTCGAAGTCGTTGAATTCCACTTCGGCAGAAATTTCAGAAAGAGCACGATCGTAGTAATCGCTTTCTGGATTATAAACATGATTTTCATAATCGATGTAAGCAGGATATGCACCACTCTTTACGCGAGAGAACACGATGTGTTGAGACATATCAAGAGCTGCACCAATGCGATGAGGATTGCTGTTTTCTTGATTCTTTGTGCGATCAAAAGGTACACCCATGTCGATAAGCTTTTCCATCAAACCAAACGCCTTTTGAAGGTTGGTGTTTGATTCAAAGAAGTTAGCTGTATCGTTATTTACATCGCTATAAGCATTGTTAGCTCCATGCTTAACTGTACCCATAGGGCGGCTACCAGAGTCAAAAGCACCGTGACCAGGGTTGATATATATACGCACTTCATCAGGATTGATTGCCATTGCACTTGTACCTACAAATAGTGCCATAGCAGCTGTAGCGAATAATTTTCTTAGTTTCATATCAAATCCTCCCTATTATTTGTTAACATTCATAATGAACAATTCACCAGCTGGAGTAACGAACGAAATCTTAGCACCATTACCAGCAACCGATGGATACATAGCCATTGATGATACTTGAGTAAGGTCTTGCTTGATAGTACCTGCAGCATTTACAGCTACAAGCTTAGAAGCAGTTACTACTTCGCCGTTGTCTTGGTCTTGCATACCTACGATAACATTGTTATCATACCATTGAGCTGCACGAACTGAACCCACCTTAACTGCGTTAGAACCGTCAAGGTTGCACACATAAGCACCAGCACCTACAAGATAGTAAAGCACCTTCTTGCCATCAGGAGAAACTGAAGGCCACAAGTAGCTTTGACCAGCAGTACCTTGAGGAGAAATGTTGCGAGTTACGCCGTTTACAGTTACAAGAAGAGCACCACGGCTGATAGAAGCTACAGGAGCTTCAGCAGCAGCAGTAGCTGAAAGAGCCTTTGTAGAAAGCTTGCCCTTGTTCACTGCATTAACACGATTACCAACTACATTAAAGCCTTGAAGGTTGCGAGAAGGAGCTACAAGAGTAGTTTCCTTACCGTTAGCCAAGTTTACACTCTTAAGAGCAGTGTAACGAAGCTTACCTTGATAAGTTGGTTGTTTGAATACTACGGTTGAACCGTCTTCGCTGATTTGAACTCCTGCAATAGAAGCACTCTTAGCGATTTGTGTAGTCTTGCCAGTAGCAAGCGACACCTTTTCAAGTCCGTTATTGCTGTTGATAACAGCGAACGAACCATCGTGACTCAAAGTTACTTGAGCAACTTCAGTTCCTTGAGGAAGAGCCACCTTAGTAGCTGAACCTACATTAAGAAGCTGAGCAGATGCAACAGAACTTGCGAGCACTGCGATTGAAAGTAATACCTTTCTCATCTTC
>CAJGBY010000008.1 GCA_904501735.1 uncultured Muribaculaceae bacterium | reverse complement strand
CGGCTCCCACCATCACATGATGCTCGGGGCCGTGCATGTGGCAGAAGGGCATCGCCATCATCTTCTCCATTATTTCGATCGGATTCTTGGAGGTTTCGTCAAGGCAAAGCTTGTAAATGGCATCGATACCCTTTGTGTGGCACTCGTTGCAGACGTAATGTCCTTGTTCGCAACAGGTCTTGCTATCTTCCTTCTTGTGGCAAATAGCACACTCCATGAGAATTTCCTTTTCCAAATATTTCAATGGAGCACTACATATCAAACATTCTTCTTTCATTTTTTCTCTATATATATGTATGCTAGCATAAGTTTCAATCATTTTTTGCCCCCAAAGTTACTATAATTCATTAATCACATTTTGGAGTTGCTCTAAAAACTTAGCACCATGCCCACCATCCATCTGAACATGATGAAATTGGAAGGAGATCGGAAGCGTTGTTTTTATCCAATTGCGACGATATTTCCCCCACATAACCATAGGATTGCAAAACTTATCGGTGTATTGGTTGACAATACAATCAAGTTCCGTCTCAATCATTGCAGATGTACCAATGATCATACTATTCTCAATGAACGAACTCTCACACTGAGCAGCCACCTGCGTTGTCAGCTGGTTATAGTCTTTGGCAAACTGCTGAATATCATCGGTGTATGCAATATCACAAGAATTAATTCCCCCTTTGCTATTGTTCACAATAACATTGATGGCAATGCTGTCATATTTGAAAAGTTTGTCTTTTTCGGGCAAAAGATAGAACTCGTTCATGTTGCTTGCAGCCTTTCCGATACACCAACACAGCAAAGCGTTGAATTTTATACCACTTCTTTTACTCACATTCAGCACCTTTGTAACATTGAATGTTTTAGTCAATGTAACCATTGGCATCGGCGAACTCATCCAAAGCTCAAACGCCTCACCCCTTGATGTATCTTTCGGATTTACCTCTACTTTCATATTCCTATATATTCACTCCTTTGATTCATTCAAAGATAACACTAAAATTCCACATATACGAAAACATCTTAAAATACTCACTAAATTCTGTACTCCAAACCAAAAAAAAATTGCACCATTCCTTTCGAATGGTGCAGTTTTAATATCTATAAAATCGTCAACCCTTTACTTGATGCCAAGTTTTGTGCGGATTGCTTTTGGGATTGCGTTTTTGTGAAGCACAAGTGAGATAGTTTTACCCTTCACATATTCTTCTGAGATGTAGTGGTAACCAGTACCATTTTCTTCAGTTCCCCAAGAATTCTTAGTCTTATAGTATTTCACACCGTCTTGGTCCTTCACAACACCTGTAATGTGTTCAAGGTGGTCATCAACAGTAGCAAATGTTTCAAAACCCTTTTGACGGCTTTCTTGTGTCACCACTTCTTCTTTAGCCTTAGCCTTAAGAGTCTTTTGGTTGCGAATATCTTCCTTTGTATTCACTGCCACATGATGCTTAAATGCGTAACCTGGTTCGCTCAAGTCGCCGTCCCATGCCACTGTGTAACCAGTGTTGATAGCATTGTCAAGAATTTGCATCATTTCATCAAGTGGTACATTATACATCAATGCATAATCCCAGTTGTCAGGCACTTCCACCATCACTTTTTCATAGAATGGGTGGTGAGTGAAGCTTGTAACTTCCACATAGTCATCGGCATTCAAGCCAAGGCTCTTATAGAAGCTATCTGCTGTATATTCCTTGCCGCGATAAGTGAATTTTTCAGGCACCTTACCAAGATAAGCATCAAGCACACCGTCCACAATTTCAGCAGGAAGAGGCTTCTTCATTTCCACTGCAGTAGTATTGATAGCCTTAATCCAAGTGTTTAGATCATCGTGATTATGCTTTACCGATTCGTAGTTAATGCCATGATACACTTCTTCAGGAAGCAAACCAGCATTTTTCATCACCCAAGTATACATGTGACCAATGCTACCAGGACCCACATTACCTCGTCCACGACGCAAAATATTGTCCTTAATGCGACGAACATAGTTGTGACGCACCACATACATTTCCGACAAGTCGTGTTCGCCCTTGCCCAAACGCATCAATTCCGATTCGATAAACGAAGTCATAGCAAAGCACCAGCAAGTACCTGTCTTTGCTTGGTCCTTTACAGGTGTTGCAGCGTGTTCCTTCACAACCGTGAATTTATACTCATAAGTTGGCTCAGCTGTAGCCTTTTCTGTTTGTGCAAATGCTGTTGTTGACATCGCAACCAATAGCATTGCCGATGTAAGTTTCTTAATCATAATATATATCAGTTTTTAGGTTTATTTCATTCTCCGTCAATCAAAATCAAGCCACACTTGCACTGGATAGTGGTCCGATGGCAAGTGTATCTTCCCATTCTTGCCAGAGGCTTCGGTGTTAGGTTCGCTCCAATAGATATTGGTAAGTATTCCATAACGCTTCACATCAAAGCCCTTCACAAACACATGATCTATTCGATCCTTCTTGCTGCGCTTAGCATTGAAGTTGTTAAATGTTCCCGATGGAGCAAATTTCACTGGCGACGCCTCATAGGCATCAGCCATCACCGATGTAATTATGCCATATGGCACACTATTTTGATTAGTATTAAAGTCTCCCGAAAGTATCACTCGAGCCTTATCGCCACACATCTCATTAATCTTTTTAATGAGCAGTTTAGCGCCTTCTTCGCGAGCCACTACGCCCTTGTGATCCAAGTGGGTATTGAAATACCAAAATTTCTTCTTTGTCTTTTTATCTTTCAAATAGGCCCAACTGCACACTCGTCGACAATCAGCATCACAACCATACGACACCTCTTCAGGAGTTTCCGATATCCAGAAAGTACCACTTTCCAACACATCAAACCTATCCTTACGATAAAAAATTGGGCTATACTCGCCTGTCGTACCTCCATCATCGCGAGCACCGCCTATGTGAGCATAATCGGGCAACCGTTCAAGCATATCCATCAATTGATCATGGAACACTTCTTGTGCACCAAATATATCGAAAGCCGCAAAAGCCACAAGGTCGCACATCACATCTCGTCGTTCTTGCCACCCATCATTATGCTTGTAGTCAGCTTTTGTATGTAATCTTATATTATAACTTGCCACATTGAGCGACTGAGCCGAAAGCGACATCATCATCACCACAAGCATCGCAAGCATAGCTCCTCGTTTCATAGCAATATCATTTAGTTTGTTTCAATTTCTCTTGTCTTGGCTTACTTAAACCTTATCAGACATTCAATAATTCCTCAAAGTTAAGGATTTTCACCTATAAATTACACAAAATCATACATTTTTTATCCCCATTCCCCAAATTTAGTTCCAATCCATTATCTTTGTACCACTTTTACAACTATCAATATGACTAATACACCTACAAGCATATTTCAACGCCCTGTATGGGTAGTAATATTTGCTCTCACTGCAGCTATTGCATGGGGATGGGCATACCCACTCATCAAATTAGGCTTCGACGAATTTGGTATTACTACCGAAATGACTGGTAGCAAGATACTATTTGCGGGCATTCGGTTTGCCATCTCGGGATTCATCATTCTCACCATTGCACGAAGCGCCAACCGACAATTTGCCGTTAAAGCTCCCATCAATTGGCTCTACATACTTATTTTTGCACTCATGAACACCACTTTACACTATGCTTGCTTCTACATAGGGCTATCGCATAGCGAAGGTGCGCGTGCTGCCATTCTCAATTCACTCGGTGTGTTCCTTTTGGTTCTATTGGCATGCCTATTCTTCAAAACCGACCGACTCACCACACGCAAAATCCTCGGTTGTGCCATAGGCTTTGCAGGTATTCTCGCGCTCAATATTGGTGGTGCCGATAGTGGCAATTTCACCCTTCTTGGCGACGGAATGATTATCCTCAACGCACTATGCTCGGCAGTAGCAGGACTCATGACGCGAGGTTTGAGTCGCCGCGTCGATGTCTTCGTTGGCACTGGTTATAGCCTTGCCATCGGAGGTGTTTTGCTCGTCATTCCAGGTATCGCTATGGGCGGCACACTACCTCACATCACATTCGTAGGCATCTCCATTCTCGCAGGACTTATTTGCATTTCTACACTCGGTTTTGCACTCTACAACAAGCTATTAAGTTGCAACCCTGTCGGTAAAGTTGCTATTTTCAACTCATTAATTCCTGTCGTGGGCGCTATAACATCTTGCCTATGCCTACACGAACCTTTCTACTGGAAATATATCATCGCAGCCACTCTTGCCACTGCTGGTATCTACATCATCAATAAAGGAAAACGATAAGGGAAATACCCCTTTTGCAATCTATATTACATAAATATTTATGCAAATATTTGCATTTACATTGAAATTATTTGTCTTTTTGTGCAATTTTTCGACATTTTAATGCTATATTTGCATCATAAATAACACTACTATGAAAATTACTATCCTACAACGAGATATTGAATGGGCTAATCCTTCTGTTAACATAAACCGAGCCGACGAAGCTATCGACCGTAATCCTGGTTCCGACATCTATGTCTTGCCCGAAATGTTTTCTACAGGTTTTTGCACCAATCCCGAAGGCATTGCCGAAAGCGACAACAGCGAAACTCTGCAATGGCTCAAGCGCAAAGCTGCAGCCATCGATGCGGCTATAGCTGGTAGTGTCGCTGTTACCAAAGACGGCAAATTCTACAATCGTTTCTACTTTGTTAAGCCCGATGGTAGTGTTACACACTACGACAAAAAGCACCTTTTTACCTACGGTGGCGAGCACAAGCGCTTCACTGCAGGCAATGAACGTGTCGTTGTAGAATTCCGTGGTGTGCGCATTCTCCTTGAGATATGTTACGACCTTCGTTTCCCTGTGTGGGCTCGCAATCGTGGCGACTACGATATGATTCTCTATGTAGCAAGTTGGCCCACTCCACGAGTATCGGCTTGGAGCGCACTACTTGTGGCTCGAGCTATCGAAAACCAATGCTATGTGGCTGGCGTAAATCGTGTGGGTAACGACCCAGCATGCCAATATTGCGGTGGTAGTGTTGTCATCGATCCTTATGGAAAGACCATTGTAGCTTGCACCGACAACCTCGAATGCGAAGCCACTGCTACTATCGACATCGAAGCACTCCAAGCATTCCGTGCTAAGTTTCCTGTGCTAAACGATGCCGACTAAACCTTTACCAACTGTAAACTATAAAACATCTACAATATATGAGTAACATCAAATTGCTTCTTGGTGATGAAGCCATAGCTCTTGGAGCTATTCACGCTGGCATAAGTGGTGTTTACGCCTACCCAGGTACACCATCTACCGAAATCACTGAATTTATTCAGAACAATGCACTCGATGTGAGAAGCCGTTGGTGCACAAACGAAAAAACTGCCATGGAAGCTGCTCTCGGCATGTCCTACGCAGGCAAGCGAGCACTTGTGTGCATGAAACATGTGGGAATGAATGTAGCTGCCGACGCCTTTGTCAACTCTGCCATCACTGGAGTAAATGGAGGACTTGTGGTTCTTGCTGCCGACGACCCTTCAATGCACTCCTCTCAAAACGAGCAAGACTCTCGTTTCTATGGCAAATTTGCTATGATTCCTATTCTTGAGCCTTCTACACAACAAGAGGCTTACGATATGATGAAATACGCCTATGCTCTTTCCGAAGAGCTCAAGTTGCCTGTGCTTATGCGCGTGGTAACTCGTTTGGCACACTCTCGTGCTGGGGTGGTGGTCAACGATGCTGTGGCTCAAAATACACTCAATCCCGATAACGAACGTACTCACTGGGTATTGCTTCCTGGCAATGCTCGCCGACAATATGCTGGTCTTGTTGCCAAGCAACCCGACCTTCAAGCATCTTCACTTGCATCACCTCACAACAGCCTCGCTACTGTCAAGGGTAAGGCTACGATGGGTATTGTAGCATGTGGTATTGCCTACAACTATGCTATGGAAAATGACCCTCTCAAAGCAGGCTTCCCTGTGCTAAAGATTTCGCAATATCCTATCCCAGAAAAAGAAATCAAAGAATTCGCATCCCTTTGCGACTCTTTACTCATAGCCGAAGACGGACAACCATTCGTTGAAGAACAAGTCAAAGGTCTTCTTGGCGCCGACTATCCTGTCAAAGGTCGACTCACTGGCGACCTACCTCGCATGGGCGAACTCACTCCCGATTGCGTAGGCGAAGCTCTTGGCTTCAAAGTCGAAAAAACATTCACTGCAGCTCAAAATGTAGTACCTCGCCCACCTGCTTTGTGTCAAGGCTGTGGACATCGCGATGTTTACAATGCCCTCAACAAGGTGGCTGCCGAATATCCCGATGCACGCATTTTTGGCGATATTGGTTGCTACACACTTGGCGCATTACCTCCATTCCGAGCTATCGATAGTTGCGTCGACATGGGTGCTTCAATCACTATGGCTAAAGGTGCTGCCGATGCAGGCGTTTTCCCTGCTATTGCTGTGATTGGCGACTCTACTTTCACTCACTCTGGTATGACTGGTTTGCTTGATGCTATCAACGACCATTCCAACATCACTGTGATGATTTCCGACAATCTCACCACTGCTATGACTGGTGGACAAGACTCGGCAGGGACTAACAAATTTGAAGCCATCTGCCTCGGATTGGGCGTTGAGCCCGAACATGTGCGAGTGGTAGTGCCTCTACCTAAAAATATGGACGAAATCACACGCATCATTCGCGAAGAAATCGAATACAACGGCGTATCGGTAATCATTCCTCGTAGAGAATGCTTGCAGACACTCAACCGCAAATTACGCAAACAAAAAGCTCAACAACAATGAAAAAAGACATCATATTAGCTGGCGTGGGTGGACAAGGTATCCTCACCATTGCCACAATTATTGGCGATGCAGCTGCTAATGCTGGTATCAACCTCAAGCAAGCCGAAGTGCATGGTATGAGCCAACGCGGGGGTGATGTGCAATCTAACTTGCGCCTTTCTACCGATACCATTCATTCCGACCTAATCAAACAAGGCTGCGCCGACCTAATCATCTCGATGGAGCCTATGGAAGCGCTTCGATATGTGCCATTCCTCGACAAAGAGGGTTGGATTGTTACTTCGTCGCATCCGTTCAAGAACATACCTAACTATCCCGACGAGGCTGTTCTCGCTCAAGAATTGAACGATATGCCTCATGTGGTATCACTTCCTATCGACGATGTGGCTCGCGAAAACAATGCACCTAAGAGTGCCAACATCATTTTGCTTGGTATGGCTGCTAAATACATCGAAATTCTCACCCCAGAGCAACTTCGCAACAGTATTGCACGCGTTTTTGCTGCTAAGGGCGAACAAATCATAGAAATGAACCAAAAGGCATTCGACGCTGGTCTGAACGCTGGTAAATAACTATATCAATATGAAAATTTTCAGTGAAGAATTGGTCGAAAAGGCTGTGAAGGAACTTCACATTGCCGACTTGTCGAGAGCTACCATCGGCGAAGTGCTTCTCACTGCTCAATACCTCGAAAAAGAAACTGGCATTCCATTCATTCGCATGGACCAAGGTTCTCCAGGCCTACCAGTTAACCAATTAGGCGTTGAAGCCGAAAAAGCTGCGCTCGACCGTGGCGTTGGTTCTCAATATCCAGCAGCGGCAGGTGTACCTGAGCTAAAACACGAAGCATCTCGATTTGTCAAGGCTTTTCTCGACATCGACATTTCACCTCGCGCTTGCATTCCCACTGTGGGTAGCGTAGCGGGCTCTTATGGCTCATTCATCGCTTGCACTCAACGCATCAAGGGCAAGAACAAAGTGCTATTCATCGACCCAGGATTTCCTATTCAGAAGTCGCAACTTCGCATTATAGGTGCCGAATGGGTTGAATTCGACATATATCACCATCGTGGACAAGCTCTTCGTACCAAACTCGAAGAAATGCTTAGCAGTGGCGACATTGCTGCCATTGTATATTCCAACCCTAACAATCCTGCTTGGATTTGTCTTGAAGAAGAGGAATTAGCTATCATTGGCGAACTCGCCACTAAGCACGATGTAATCGTCATGGAGGACCTTGCTTATTTCTGTATGGACTTCCGTACCGACATGGGACGCCCTTACGAACCTCCATTCCCTCCCACTGTGGCTCGTTACACCGACAACTACATCTTGATGCTATCGGCTTCTAAGATATTCAGTTACGCGGGACAACGCATAGCTCTCACTTGCGTGAGCGACTCTCTCTTCGATCGTCACTTCCCCGATTTAGCCGAAAGATACAAAGATTCGGGCGTGTTTGGGCCCACATTCATTGCATCGATCCTATACATGATTACTTCGGGCTGCACTGCTTCCACTCAATATGCCTATGCCGAGATGCTAAGACTTTCAACCGAAGGTAAAATCAATTTCGTTGCCGACACTCGAGAATATGCTCTTCGCGCCGAAAAAATGAAGCGCATATTCACCGACAACGGCTTCCACATCGTATACGACTATGATGTCACCCAACAAGTGGGCGATGGATTCTTCTTCACCATTGGTTATGGCAACATGAGCGGTGGCGAATTGCTTAAAGAGCTGCTCTACTATGGCGTAAGTAGCATTTCACTCTCTACCACTGGTAGTGAGCAACAAGGGGTGCGTGCTTGCACATCTCGCATGCGCGACGATCTTTATGAGGTGATGCAAGAGCGTATGAAAGCGTTCCACGAAGATCACCCACTATAAACAAACTATTAAATCTACACTTAAAACATTACTAACATTATGATTTGGAATCCTAATAAAGAATGTATGAGTCGCGACGAAATGCGCCAATTGCAAGGCAAGCGACTTCACAAACTTGTAAACTATGTTTACCACAATGTTCCGTTCTATCGCAACAAGATGCAAGCTATGGATGTGTCACCCGAGGACATTCAAAGCATCGACGATATAGTCAAACTGCCTTTTACCACCAAGCAGGACTTGCGCGACAACTACCCTTATGGTCTACAAGCTGCACCTCCTTCTGAAATAGTGCGTGTCCACGCCTCTTCGGGCACAACTGGCAACCCCACTATCGTGGGCTACACTCGCAAGGACCTTGCTGTGTGGAGCGAGGTGATGGCAAGAGCATTGACTGCCTATGGCATTACTCGCGACGACACATTCTCGGTGAGCTACGGCTATGGCCTATTCACTGGTGGTCTTGGTGCTCACTATGGCGTGGAAAATCTTGGCGCTACTGTGATTCCTACTTCTACTGGTAACACCGAAAAGCATATCCGACTCATTCGCGACCTCAAAATCTCTGGTATCGCTTGTACTCCTTCTTATGCTCTCTACTTAGCCGAAACGCTCGACAAAATGGGACTCACCAAGGACGATATCGGACTTCGCATTGGTGCATTCGGTGCTGAACCTTGGACCGAAAACATGCGTAAAGAAATCGAAGAACGATTAGGACTTCGTGGCTTCAACCTTTACGGATTGAGCGAAATCATGGGACCTGGTGTTTCTTATGAATGTGAAGAACAAAATGGTTCTCACATCAACGAAGATCATTTCTATCCCGAAATAATCAATCCCGAAACTCTCGAACAACTACCTTTGGGACAGCAAGGCGAACTTGTGTTCACAACACTCACCAAAGAAGGTATGCCACTGCTTCGCTATCGCACCAAGGACCTTTGCTCTCTAATTCCTGGCGAATGTGCTTGTGGACGCACATCGGTGAGAATGGGACGCATCATGGGTCGCAGCGACGATATGCTCATCATTCGCGGTATCAATGTATTCCCTTCACAAGTGGAAAGCGTTATCCTCGAGATGGCTGAATTTGAACCTCAATATATGCTTGTCGTTGATCGTGTCAATAACCTCGACACACTTCAAGTTCAGGTCGAAGTACGCAAAGACTTCTTCAGCGACGACATCGGTCGCATGCTTGCTCTCAAGAAGCGCTTGTGCGACAAACTCAAGAGCGTGCTTTCAATAAGTGCCGATGTGAAACTCATGGAGCCTAATAGCATTGAGCGTAGTCAAGGCAAGACAAAACGAGTGATTGACAAACGAAATATTTAACCCTCAATAAATCATATACCTATGCCTATCAAGCAACTATCTATCTTCTTGGAAAACAAAACAGGAAGAATCAATGAAGTAACTAAGATATTAGGAAAAAACGGCATCAATATGCACGCTTTCAGTATGGCCGAAACTACCGATTTTGGTATCCTTCGACTCATCGTCAACGAAGTTGAAAAAGCTGTCGAAGTGTTACGCAACGCCGACTTCGCGGTGATGCTCACCGATGTGGTGTGCATTAGCTGCCCTAATGTGGCTGGATCGCTTTCGGTTATTCTCGAAAAACTTGCCGAAAACGATATCTTCATCGAATATATGTATGCGTTTGCCGAAGGCGATAAGGCTAATGTGGTTATCCGTCCTAACAACATCACCGAATGTTGCAAGGTACTCGAAAACTGCGACTGCACTATACGCAACTAATCGGCATCTACAACTCTTTACACACTACAAGCAAGATGCCGTTTTCCTCGCATCTTGCTTGTTTATTAATCAATTATGGCTACTAATATTCTCATTTACCTCGCAATCATCAACCTATGCGCTTTCGTGGCATTTGGCATCGACAAACTTAAAGCTCGACGCGGTGCATGGCGCACTCCCGAAAGCACTTTGCTACTTCTCGCGGCTATCGGTGGTAGTTTCGGCGCGTTCCTTGGCATGAAAGTATGGCGACACAAGACTCAGCACAAGAAATTCACCATTTTAGTACCTCTGTTGATGGCTATTCACATTGCCATCATCTCATATTTCTGCTTATAATCTTTTCCTTACGAAAATTATCGGGAACACTCTACTTGCGGTGCGTTTTGGCTCCACGAGCACACTCTTTTCGTTCAGCAGCGTGATAGCATAATCCACTATCTGAATTTCTCGCAATGTTGACATAAGGCGTTTCATAACCGTCCTACTTTATGTTTATTTTAATTAAAAACAACATAAAACGCCACAAGTTCACAATCTCTAATTAATACAATTTTCCTAACTTTGCATCATCAATTCAGTTTTATATGTGGATAGCTCTTGCCATTTGCTCGGCTCTATGCCTTGGCATTTACGATATTTTCAAGAAAGTGTCGGTGAAAAACAATAATGTGCTCACCGTTCTCATGCTCAACACCCTGTTTGGGAGTTTGCTACTTTCACCCATCATCATTTCACAAGTTGCCGACGGCTCTTTTGGCTTCGGTGGCGATGCGTCGTGTCATCTACTCATCTTGGTCAAGTCGTTAATCGTACTTTCTTCGTGGATTCTCGGCTATTTCTCCATCAAGCACCTGCCCATCACCATCAACGGACCCATCAGTGCCACACGCCCCATTATTGTCCTCCTCGGAGCTACAATCATTTTCGGCGAGCAACTCAACTGGCTACAATACACCGGTATCTTCCTCGGCTTCTGCTCGCTATTCTTCATCAGTCAAATTGGCAAGAAGGAAGGCTTCTCACTCACCAACAATCGCTGGCTATGGCTGTGCTTAGGCTCCACTCTCATGGGAGCTGTGAGCGCACTCTACGACAAATACCTCATTCGCAACCTTTCGCCGCTCGATGTGCAAGCATGGTACTCGCTCTATCAATTTCTGATAATGAGCACGGTGATTCTCATCATTCGTCGCTTCAACAAGGAGAAACAAACGCGATTCCAGTGGCGTTGGTCCATTCCGTGCATCGCACTATTCCTCACCATTGCCGACATAGCCTACTTTTACGCGCTTTCACTCGACGGGGCACTCATTGCAGTAGTGTCAATGATTCGCCGTGGTAGTGTCATCGTATCGTTCGTCTATGGCGTTACTGCCCTCCGCGAACAAAACATTCGCCTCAAAATGGCCGACCTTTCTCTGCTCCTTGTTGGTCTCACTCTCCTAATTCTCGGCAGTAAATAACTTTATTTTCTCTAACCGTTTTTCTTCATAATATGTTAAATATTGTGAAGATTAAAAATCAAACGCTCTGTCTCGTTTGCTATTGTTAATTTTTTATTTACATTTGCAATAGAATTTACAAATCGAGATAATTTTAATTCAAAAATACAAAAATCTAAATCAGAAACCACACAACTTTTAATTATAATGTCGTTGCGAAACGACATTTTTTTGACCCTAATGGAAATACAATGAATAAAATGTGGTGTTGGTGCCATAATTAACAGACACAATTTTTTAAGTAAAAGTGCTCACTACTAAGGGCACTTTTGCTTTTTTTACTACCCTCACCTTCCTCCTTTCGACCTATTTCGCACCAACTACCTTGCCAATATTTACATTTTAAAACTACAAAGCTCCCCTCGCATCCCTCGCTACGCTTTTCTATTTAATACTCAATTATTTTCTAATTACTAATTATTTTTCTTACCTTTGTTCATTAAACATAACTATAAACTTAATTCAATATGTCTATTTTAAAGCCAAATATGCCTGTTGCTCTTTGCTGCGACCACGCTGGTTTCGACACTAAGCAGGCTGTAATCGAATATTTCAAGCAAGAAGGTATAGAATACAAGGACTTCGGTACTTATAACACCGACAGTTGCGACTATCCTGATTTTGCTCACCCTTGTGCCGAAGCTGTTGAAAAAGGCGAATGCTATCCTGGTATCGGTATTTGCGGTAGTGGCGAAGGTATCAACATGACTCTAAACAAGCACCAAGGCATCCGTTCAGCTCTTTGCTGGATTCCTGAAATTGCCAAACTTACTCGCCAACACAACGACGCTAATGTTCTTGTTATGCCTGGCCGTTTCATCTCTAACGACGAAGCTCTTGAAATCGTTAAGACTTTCCTTGGCACTGAGTTCGAAGGTGATCGCCATGTGCGCCGCATCAACAAGATTCCCGTAAAGTAATCACACTAATCAAATAAACACATCTATTAACCTAACAAAAAACTACGACTATGGGTAAATTTGTTATCACTAAACGCAAAAACGGAGAATTCCAATTCAGTCTTAAGGCTACTAACGGTCAAGAAATTCTTGGTAGCGAAGGTTACACTACAATGGCTGCTTGCAAGAATGGTATCGAATCAGTAAAGACTAATTCTGTTGACGAAGGTCGTTTCGAACGCAAAGTTGCTAAGAACGGTGATCCTTACTTCGTTCTTAAGGCTCGCAATGGTCAAGTTATCGGACAAAGCGAAATGTACTCTTCTGAAGCTGCTCGCGACAACGGTATCGCATCAGTTATGAAGAACGCACCTGAAGCTGAAGTTGTTGATCAAACTGCCGAATAATTCGGAATTCACAAAATCATACTAAAAATCCTGCCCCACAAGGCAGGATTTATTTGTTTATACACACCCTCAACTACACCACACAAAAAAACCTCCCAAAGAATTGAGAGGTTTATATTAAATACTGAATATCAATCAATTAGTATTCTTCTTCGTCAAAAAAGAAATCGTCATTGCTTGGATAATCTGGCCAAATATCTTCGATACATTCATATATTTCACCTTCGTCTTCCATTTCTTGCAAGTTTTCAATTACTTCAAGAGGTGCGCCCGAACGCATTGCATAATCGATAAGTTCTTCTTTTGTTGCTGGCCATGGTGCGTCTTCTAGCTTTGTAGCCAATTCAAGTGTCCAATACATAGTAATTTATTTTTTTAATGTTAATCTCTATTATAAAATTTCCTATTTTAAAATGCTGCGCAAAAGTACGGAATATTTATATAGTTAGCACTCTTTATTCCATAAATTTTCGCCTATTTTACGCTCAATATTGTTAAATCTTGCAAAAACAAAGAAAAAATCGCTCAAACGATTCAAATATCTCACCACAATAGGATTTACATAGCTCTCATCGGCAAGTTCTACCACGCGGCGCTCAGCACGGCGAGTAGTTGTGCGACACAAATCGGCTATCGATGCCTCCATCGATCCTCCTGGGAGCACAAAGTTATTCACTTGTGGCAGTTTCTCTTGTATTGCATCTATTGCTTGCTCTAATTTTTCCACATCGGCTTCACACAAGCCATATGGCTCTGTTTCATCATTGTTAGGGTTATCAGTTGCAAGATAGCAGCCCATATTGAACAGTTTGTTTTGCACCACTGTGAGCAGCCTGTACCAGTCTTCGTAGCGCTCTTTCACTGCAGCCGAAAGCATACCGACCACCGAATTCAATTCGTCTACTGTGCCATACGCCTCGATGCGTACTCCATATTTCTTGATTCGTGCGCCACCCACAAGCGAGGTTGTTCCGGTGTCACCACCCTTTGTATACACTTTCATTACCCTATATCTTATTTTGTAATTGTTCAAGTTGTGCTATCATCTCGTCGGCCGATTTGGCTTCCACCATTAGCTTCATCACATCGCCATTGGCAAATGGTGAAGATGCGGTTTCGGCGATTTGCTTCCACTGATAGTCAAACACGCCATCAAGATTTACTATCAACAGCTTTTTGCTACTGCCCGACACCACATTATGCGACAATGTTGCCACCCATTCATCGAGTGTTCCTATTCCTCCGGGCAGCACCACATACACATCGCCGGTTTCTATCATCACGGCTTTGCGGTCGTTAAGGTTCTCGGTTGCGATAAGTTCATCGTTCAGGTGCGAACTGCGATACATAAACATTTCAGGCACCACGCCCAACACCTTTCCTCCATTGTCGTGAACGGCTTGCGCTGTAATACTCATCAATCCTGCATGAACACCACCATACACAAGTTTATGCCCTTGCTTGCCTATCCATTCGCCAAGCAATCGAGCGCAATCCTTGTACGATTGTGATATATCCTCGCGCGACGAGCAATAAACCACTATATTCTTCATTTCGCTCATATTATTTATTATAAATGGCTCAATAGCTCATCTACTTGTTCGTCGGTTGTGGCCCAACTTGTTGCAAAACGCACCACCGAGTGATTTGCGCCCACTTTCTCAATAAAGTTGAACCCAACATATTTAGCCAACTCAGCCACTTTACTATCCTCAAACACCACAAACTGCTGATTTGTTGTGCTATCAAGATAGATTGGATAGCCTTTAGCTTCGATTGCCTTGCGTATGCGCATAGCTTGATCCACACCATTCTTTGCAATCTTTAAATACAAATCATCGGTAAACAATGTGTCAAATTGCAATCCAAGCAACCAACCCTTAGCAAGCAACGCACCACGATTCTTAATCGAACCCTTCGACATCTTTATATCTTTATTCAGAACCACCACAGCCTCGCCAAATAGCGCGCCCACCTTGGTTCCTCCTATATAGAACGCATCACACAATCGTGCCAAGTCGGGAAGCGTAACATCATTGTCGGGAGCCGTAAGGGCATAACCCAAACGAGCACCATCTATATAAAGCATCTGATTATACTTGTTGCACACCTTGCGTATTTCATACAACTCCGATAGCGTATAGATTGTACCATATTCTGTAGGATTAGAAATGTAAACCATTCGTGGCTCTACCACATGTTCCATACCATAATCCTCCGAAGTTGCCTCTTTAAGATATTGTGCAAGCGCTTGTGCCGAGATTTTACCTTCTTTACAATCCATAGGCAACACCTTGTGTCCACATGCCTCTATCGCTCCTGCTTCGTGAGTACAAATGTGTCCAGTGTTAGGCGACACCACGCCTTCATTGTGGCGCAATATCGAGTCTATCACGATAGCATTGGTTTGTGTTCCTCCCACAAGGAAATGAACACGAGCATCGGGTGCTTTACACGCACGAGCTATCTTCTCACGAGCCATTTCGCAATAATGATCGTGACCATAACCGATGTTCTTATCGAAATTAATCTCTGCAAGACGCTTCATTATAAGAGGGTGTGCTCCCTCCATATAATCACTGTTAAATTTTATCATAACACAACAATTATATTACACTGCAAATTTAACACAATTCGTCATTCCACCAAAATTTTATTCATGTAATGAAATACCCACCAACAGATTGATACTTTTAACACTCCACCCGTCCTCTTTAACAATCTATCTCACTGCAATAAAAAAAGACCGATTCTCTCGAATCAGTCTTATTTCTGAAATAAACCTTTTAACCATTTTTGAAGCTATTCTACTTCATTCATTTTTATGAAAAACTATTGCTTATGAAAAACATTGCAAATTTAATGTGATTTGTTAATTCCCGCAATAGATTTTGTTAAAAACAATGGTAAATTAACTTTTAAAGTGTTAAAAAACGCCCATTTCTTTAATATTTTCGCTTTTTATTTGTCAAAAGTGAGTGTTACACAGCTCTTTTTTACATTAAGAGTTACAGTAGCACCTTCGATCATTGGATAGTTTTCATCCACGTGACCCACTGGGAAATTGAATGCGATAGGAATCTTGTAACCCTTCAATTCTTCAGCAAGCATATCTTCCATCTTCTTGAAATCAGCACCTGCTGGATAATCAGTGAATTGACCTATTACGATACCCTTCACCTTATCAAGAATGCCAAGAATCTTCATTTGTTGAATCATACGGTTCACGCTTGAAGTGTTTTCGCTCACATCTTCAATAAATAGAATGATGTTGTCTTTCTTCAAGAAGTCATATTCCGAACCTATCATACCACAGAACACCGACAAGTTACCACCTACAAGCACACCACTTGCCTTACCCAAGTGATTGTATTTGTGTGGAGCCACTTCATAGTGAGGCACACCACCTGCAAGGATGTTGCGCAATGCAAGGCTACAAGAGTCTGGAGCAGGATTGTCGTTGAACAAGTTTTTCACTTCTTGTTCATACAAATAACCACACATGTGAGCGTGAATACTCATCACACCTGCTGTTACCATTGCCGAGTGAACCGAAGTAATATCGCTATAACCGATAATCCACTTAGGATACTTTGCAAGTGTATCAAGAGGAATTTGTTGCAATTGTTGGATTGAACCGTAGCCACCACGAGTACTCATAATAGCCTTAATCTCTGGATTACGCAATGCCCATAGCATATCGGCTGCGCGTTCTTCGCGTGTACCAGCAAATGAGCCATGCTTTGCGTTTACATTTGGTGCAAGAACTGGTGTATAACCCCATTCCTTCAACACTTTCATACCTGCCTTTGCATACACATCGTTTGGCTTGCTCGCCATACTCAAAATTGCAATCTTATCGCCTGGTTTTAGCGATGCTGGGCGCACCATCTTCTTGTCTTGCGCCACGCTTGCTGCACTTACACACATCAACGCAGCAAGAATCATTGTTAGTTTCTTTTTCATTATATAATAAGTTTATTATTTGTTCTCAATTATAAATTGTACTTCCTTGAACGCATAGCTATTGCTTTCGCCATTTTCGTCTTCGAGCACAAGCAGCCCAAATTGTTCCACATCGCGTATCTTGGCATTGAATCTCAACCCATCGGCTTTCGCATATGGATAGAATTTGCCGTCGTGGCGATACAATAGCGAAAGGAATTCGTTGTGCAGTTTAGCATATTCGTTTGTGTCATAAGTGTCAAACGCGCATCTTCGCTCTATCGCTTCACACACACCGTGTAGCACTTCTTCCACATCCACTTCTTTTCCCATTATCTGCGCCAACGACACTGGATTTGGGGCATCGCTCACAAACACTTGCTGATTTACATTTATCCCCACACCAAGTATCGAGTGATTGATTCCTGCACCCATTATCGAATGCTCTATCAGAATACCACACAATTTCTTATCCTTATAATATATATCGTTAGGCCACTTTATCTTCAACCCTTCCACATATTTCGACAACGCCTCAACCACTGCCACTGCCACTGCCTCACTAATAGCAAATTGACTCGCTACTGGCACTGCAGGCTTCTTGAGCAACATCGAAAATAGCACATTCTTGCCGGGTTCCGATTCCCACGAGTTGCCTCGCTGTCCTCGGCCTTCGGTTTGATGAGTCGTATGAATCACCGTCCCCGTTGGCAACATCATTGCCATTTTCGACAAATAGGTATTGGTCGACGCCGTGCTATGAACAAGGATATATCTTGGCATCAGTCCTCAGGATAAGTCAATGTAATAGTGCGTGTTCCGTCTTCTTCTTCCACCACATCCACTTCCACTGTATCATCTGGAAGAAGGTCTGTGATTCGCTCTGGCCATTCAATAAAGCACAATGCGCCACTATAGAAATAGTCTTCTACACCTATTTCTTCGGCTTCCATCTCGTTTTCAAGACGGTAGCAATCGAAATGATATATCAATTCGGCTGTTGTGTCGCTTCTATACTCATTAATAATAGCAAACGATGGCGAATTTGTCACATCTTCCACTCCAAGTTCTTGGCAAAGTGCCTTGATAAAGGTGGTTTTGCCTGCTCCCATCTCGCCATTGAACGCAAACACTGTATAATCGCCCATTTCTGCCATAAACTCTTTTGCAGCTTCGTTTATTGCGTCAAGAGCTTTTATCTTTATTGTCTTTGTTGCCATAATTTTACATTATTTATTTTTATAGTGCGAAGTTAAGCAATTTCTCGCAATAATACCACTACTTTGGGGCGCAACGCACAAAAAATCAATTATTCCACCTTTTTTCCATTGTTTAATATTTCCTATTTTTTGTAACTTTTCAAACCACACTTTAAACTTTTACTTATTTCGCTCGTCATACCTACAAACGCAGTAATTAACTAATTTAAAACTGAACATTATGAGGCATTTAAATTTACAATCGATTTCAACAGGTATCGCACTTGCAATGTGCATCATGATTTCTGCTCCTGTTGATGCTCAAGCTCAAAGAAGAGCTAACACTGAGCGTACTGAACAAAGAGGTAACAGCAACCGCCAACAAAACAACAATGGCCGTCGCCCTAACATCAATTCAAGCAACAACCCTCAAGTAAATAACTCTAATAACAATCGTAACGAAAACAAGAACCAAGCTACAATAGGCAACAATCGTCCAAGCAACGATCGCCCTAACCAAAATGTGCGCCCTGACAACGATCGCCCTAATCAAAATGCACGTCCAGGCAACAACCAACCTAATCAAAATGTGCGCCCAGACAACGACCGCCCTAACCAAAATGCGCGTCCAGGTAATAATCGTCCTAATCAAAATGTAAGACCAGGCAACAACGGCCACAACAATCATAGTGCTAATCGTCCTGTTCCTCAAAGCCGACCAATACCTCACATCGCACCTCCACGCGGTTGGCATCCTCATCACAACGCACCTATTATTCGCGGCATCTTTGGTATCAATTTTGGAACGCTTTTAGATGCTACACTTAACGCATTGCGTCACAATAATTGCAACATTACTCGCTACACTAACGACAATATCTATCTTCACAATGTAGCACAATTGGGACACACTTGGGACGATGCAATCATTCACTTCGAATGGGGACGAATGACTACAGCTCAATTCATCGATTCATCTCGACGCAACAACACTAATCGTTACAACGATGTATATCTCACTCTTAGCCGCACCTACGGAACTCCTGTTAGCATGAGATATTTGAACAACGGTGGATATGAATGCGTTTGGTACGGTGGCGACAGACGAGGAATGGTAACTCTCGAATACTACCGACATAATAATAGATACTACACAGTACTTTCTTTCGGTACTTATTAATCTCAATTAGTTAACCAATCAAGGAAATCCTTCTCTCGGAGGATTTCCTTATTTTTTGTGCATACTTATACCGTCTTTAATCCATCTTTTTAAATAATGTATTAAAAATACTTTTCATTTATAAATTTTTTATTACATTTGCACACTATCTTTGTAACAACCAATAAGTTTATTACTAAATCAATTACTAATTAAAATATCATTTTATGAAAAAACATTTACTTAAAGCGACGCTTGCAATAGTTGGACTATTGATGAGCGTTAATGTATTTGCTGCTGGTTTCACAGCTGAAAACGGCTTAGCTTATACAATCCTTGAAACTACCGACGGGTCTAACGCAGTAGAAGTTACCTATACTAATTCCAAGGGTGGTAGCTACACTGGCGACATCGTAGTTCCTGCTACAGTTACTAACGAAGAAGTAACCTACAATGTTACTCACATCGGTTCTAAAGCTTTCTACAAATGTACTGGCATGACATCTATTGTTCTTCCTGAAGGTTTGAAGAGCATCGGCAAAGAAGCTTTCTATGGCTGTAATGCTATTACTGAAGTAAATATCCCAAGTACTGTAACTTATATCATCAACTACGCTTTCTACAACTGTAAGAAACTTGAATCTGTTGTAATTCCTGATGGCGTTGAAGTTATCAACACTTACTCATTCTATAACTGTATCGCTCTTAAGTCTTTGACTCTTGGTGCTGGTGTGAGAGAAATCAACTCTTCTGCATTCAAGTCTTGCGAAGCTCTTACATCAGTAACTATCCCTAAGAATGTAACTAGAATCGCTAACGATGCTTTCGGTAGCTGTAAGTCATTGACTGAATATGTAGTCGACGCTGAAAATGCTACTTTTTGCGCTATCGATAAGATTCTTTACTCTAAGGATCAATCAACTTTGATTACGTGTCCTGTTGCTCTTGCTGGCTCAGTCACTGTTGCTACAGGCGCTACTACTATTGGCAACGAAGCATTCTCTGGTTGTAAGCAAGTTACTTCAATTACTGTTCCAAGCACTGTAACCACTATCGGCGAAGCTGCTTTTGACGGTTGCGAAGCTCTTACTACTGTAAACCTTTCTGAAGGTCTTCAAACTATCGGCGAACATGCATTCGACAACGCAGGTATCACTGCTATCACTGTTCCTAACTCTGTTACTACTATCGGCGACAACGCATTCTACTATTGCTTGTCTCTTGAAACTATTAAGATCGGTTCTGGCGTTGCTACTCTTGGCGTAAGCCCATTCTACAGATGTACTGCTCTTAAATCAATCGAAGTTGACGGCGCTAATGCTAATTTCGCTTCAATTGACGGTGTTCTTTATAGCAAGGACAACAAGACTATTCTTGCTTATCCTAACAAGAGAGCTGCTACTTACGACATCCTTGATGGCGTAACTACTATCGGTGAATATGCATTCTGCTACTGTACTGATGTTACTGCAGTAACTATGCCTAACACAGTTACTGAACTTAAGAAGGAATCATTCTCTAACTGTTCTGCTCTTGCTTCTCTTAACTTCAGTACTGCTCTTGTTTCTATCAACGAAAAATCATTCTACTATTGCGAAGCTTTGAAAGAAGCTAAACTTCCTGAAGGTCTTATCTTCATCGGTAACATGGCTTTCAACAAGGCTACTTCTTTGACTGAAGTTGTTATCCCTAACAGCGTAACTACTCTTGACGAAAAGGCATTCCAAAACTGTTCTGCTCTTGCTGATGTTACTATCGGTACTGGCGTAACTGAAATCGGTAAGAGTGCTTTCAATGGTTGTAAGAAACTAACTCACCTATTTGTTCTTCCTAAGGCTACTCCTTCTACTGGTACAGGCGCATTCGGTTCTGTTACTAACGCATCAGTTGTGCTTACTATCCCTACTGAATTAGTTGAAGAATACCGCGCTATTTCTGCTTGGAAGAACCTTATCAACAACAAGCCTATCCTTGAAGTATCTGCCGACGCTGATGCTAAGGCATATTTCGCAACTGGTCTTGAAACTGTTAAGGATGTAAAACATCTTGTTGCTGACAAAACAAGCGTAATAGTACCAAGTGGTGATCCTCTTACTATCTCTGCTGAATTCACTGGCATCTACGATGTGAAATTCAACGATGAAGTAATCACTCTTGACGAAAATAATGCTTACGAAATCGAAGCATTCGAAGAAGATGCTACATTTGCTATTGTTAAGTATGTAGCTCCTGAAGCTGTAGTTTACTCTGCTACTGCTGGTACAGCTAACCCTTACGCTTACGGTCTTAAGAGCGAAATCGTTGACGGTAAGTTGAACGCTACATTTGCTTTGAACACCGACGCTACTGCTGTTACTGTTAAGGTTATTGACGCTGAAGGTAATGTCGTAGCAACTGCTTCTGGTGCAACTACTAAGGATGAACAAACTGTTGCTATCGACCTTCTTTCTCTTCCTTACGCTTCTTACACTTGGGCTGTTGAAGTAGCTGGCGCTGAAAAGACTGGTATCGAACACTTCGGTAACTATAGCTTCTGGCACCCACGCGGCGTTGAAGTTGACAACAGCATGGAAAGCGCTTCTTTCGGTAATGTTTATGTAACTGAAGGTCAAGCTACTTCAAGCACTGGCTATTGGAGTGGCACAACAACTGGTGGTGGTCTTGGTCTATATGCATTCGACGCTGCATTCAATCCTATCAAGAACGAAGCTACTGGTAAGTATGCATTCACTGGTGGTTGGTCATTGTATCAAAAGGCTGGTACTGCAAATGCTGCCGACTTCTGTCGCGTTCGCGTTGCTGAAGATGGTCGCATCTTCGTTACTCGCTTGAACGATAAGGGTGATTATATCTTGTATGCTAACAACTTCGAAGAACTTGCTGCAAACAACAAACTTAACTCTTTGTTCACTGGTTTGACATTCGATGCTTCTACTTATAAGTACACTAACGCTGACGGTGCTTATATGGGTGCTGGTAACACTGGTTTCGACATTAAGGGTTCTGGCGAAGATTTGAAGCTTCTTTCTATCTCAAGTTTCTCAAACCACTGGGCTTTTGTATATGACGGTGCAAGTTGCGACGAATATGCTCTTGGTACTGCAGCAACTCTTCCTGTTCCTACTCAAATCGCTGGTCTAACAGGTAAGTACACTATCGCTCCTCAATGCACTAATGTATCTTACGATGATCGTGGTGGTATCTGGTATTGCCAATACCGTGGTGCTCCAACTAATGCTCAACCAGGTCTTGTTTACATCGATGCTAACGGCGTAGAAAAATATAAAGACTTAGTATCTCGTGGTGGTGGTGGTATCCGCGTATCTCCTGACGGTAAGCAAATCGCTATTGCAAGTTCTTCTGCTAATCCTAAGCAAATCACTATCTACAACATCATGTGGGCTGCCGATGGTACTCCTAACCTATTCCCTGAAACAGTAATCACTCACGGTATCGGTACTAATGTTAACGATATCGCTTGGGACTTGGCTGGTAACCTTTATGCAGTAAGCAACTCTGGCGAACTTGTAAGAGGTTTCGCTCTTCCACGCACTGAGCCTTTCACTACTAAGGCTGCTACTAAGTATGCATTCGTGGTTGACGAAAGCACTGCTATCGAAGAAATCGAAGCTGAAAATGCTCCTGTTGAATACTTCAACTTGCAAGGTATGAAGGTTGCTAATCCTGAAAAGGGTATCTTCATCATGAAGCAAGGCAACAAAGCTACTAAGGTTGTTCTATAATGAACCTCATTGGCAGTAGATTTTAATCTTTCTGTCGAAAATAGATCTCTAAGAGGGCTAATCTTTCGATTAGCTCTCTCTTTTGTATAAAAGTAATTTTTATTGTATAATCGTGCATTTTTTAGTATTTTATTTGCACAAATAGATAAATAAATATAACTTTGCGGTATATAATTAGAAATTGTTATTAAATATGACTACAATTATTCTACATCGCACATATCTCCATCACGACATTCTTTTAATGGCGGAAATGGCACATTGAATATGCGCAATAATGAATTGAGTAGTCCCAATATTTTGCCGATTTCCGCAACTTTGGAAATCGGTTTTTTATTAACCTAAAAACCTAACATATAACATAGAATCAGCGCACCATGAATAAGGGATAATTCCCTCGCCTGATTCCTAATATTACAACTTACTATGTTACGCATTGCAGTACAATCAAAAGGCCGTCTTTACGACGAAACCATGGAACTTCTTGCCGAAGCGGGTATCAAACTTACAGCTATGAAGCGTACTTTGCTCGTGCCTTCACGCAATTTTCCTGTAGAATTACTTTTCCTTCGCGACGATGATATTCCCGAGTCAGTGGCTTCGGGCACTTCCGACATTGGTATTGTTGGACTCAATGAGGTGCTCGAGAAAAACAAGAATGTGTCTATTATTCGCAATCTTGGATTCAGCAAGTGCCGTTTGGCTCTTGCCATTCCTCAAAAGCACCAATACTCGGGCTTGGAATGGTTCAACGGCAAGAAGATTGCAACTTCTTACCCTCGCATTCTTGGCGATTTCCTTCAAAAGAACAACATTTCGGCCAACATACACGAAATCAGTGGCTCGGTTGAAATTGCTCCTGGTATCGGACTTGCCGATGCTATCTTCGACATCGTTTCTTCGGGAAGCACGCTCGTGAGCAACAACCTTGTGGAGGTTGAAAATGTACTTTCGTCCGAAGCAGTTCTCATTGGCAACACCGATAAGTTAAGCCAAGAGAAACAAGAGATTCTCGACGAACTTCTGTTCCGCATCGAAGCTGTAATGGCTGCCGAAAGCAAGAAATATGTACTTATGAATGTGCCTCGTACCAAACTCGACGATGTGGTAGCTATTCTACCGGGCATCAAGAGTCCTACTATTCTTCCTCTTGCCGACGAAAACTGGTGTTCGGTTCACACTGTTATCGAGGAAAAGCACTTCTGGGAGATTATCGGCAAGCTCAAAGCTGCTGGTGCCGAAGGCATCCTTGTTCTTAACATCGAAAAAATGGTCCCATAATGATACAAACTGTTCTTTACCCCGACCGTTCGCAATGGAGCTCGCTCATGCAACGCGCCATTAGCAATACAGCCGAACTTCACGACTCGGTGGCATCTATCATCAACGAGGTGCGCACCCGTGGCGACGAGGCTCTAAGGGACTTTGCGCTTCGTTTCGATGGCGTCAAACTTAAAAATCTCAAGGTAAGTGCCGATGAAATCGCCGAAGCCGACGACATCGTTGCTCACCCTCTCAAGCAAGCCATTGCCATTGCGGCAAAGAATATATCGGCGTTCCACAAAGCACAACGCATGGAAGAAATAAGCCTCGACACTATGCCTGGTGTTACTTGTTGCCAACGCGCCGTTCCTATCTCTAAGGTGGGACTTTACATTCCTGGAGGCAACTCGCCTTTGTTCTCTACTGTGCTCATGCTTGCCATTCCTGCACGCATTGCTGGCTGTCGCAAGATTGTGCTTTGCACTCCACCCAACAAAGAGGGTAAAGTTCACCCTGCCATCCTTTATGCTGCTCGCATAGCTGGCGTTACCGAAATCTACAAGGTGGGTGGTGCGCAAGCTGTGGCTGCTATGGCTTACGGCACCGAGAGTGTTCCTAAAGTTCACAAAATCTTTGGACCTGGCAATCGCTTCGTCATGGAAGCCAAGCAACAAGTGGGCGCGCAAGCTGTAGCCATCGACATGCCTGCTGGACCATCAGAAGTAATGATTATTGCCGACGAAAACGCCAATCCACGATTCGTAGCAAGCGATTTCCTTTCTCAAGCCGAGCACGGACCCGATAGCCAATCTATTTTGCTCACCACAAGCGAAAACTTCGCACAAAAATTGCCTTCGGTGATTGAGGAACTTCTCAGCACTCTCCCTCGACAAGAGATGATGAAGAAATCGCTATCGCACAGTCGCATCATTGTGCTTAAAAACGATGACGAAATAATGGCATTCTCCAACGAATATGCACCCGAGCACCTCATCATCAACCATGCCGAGGCCGATGCTCTTGCCCAAAAGGTAGAAAATGCTGGCTCTGTATTTCTCGGGGCTTATTCGCCCGAAAGTGCTGGCGATTACGCATCGGGAACCAACCACACTCTGCCAACAAGTGGATATGCACACTCTTATAGTGGCGTAAACCTCGATAGTTTCTGCAAAAAGATCACTTTCCAACGACTCACTGCCGACGGACTAAGCAAGATTGGTAGTGCTATCGAAATAATGGCGGAGAACGAAGATCTCATGGCACACCGACTTGCTGTAACAGTGAGATTGGAAGATCGTTAAACCATTTTCAGCATTTCACTCCTCAACCTCTAATCACATCGTTATGAACTTAGATAAATTAGTTAGACCCAACATATGCAAGCTCACCCCTTATAGCTCGGCACGCAATGAATTTACGGGCTCGGCTTCGATATTTCTCGATGCCAACGAGAACCCTTACAACGAGCCCTTCAATCGTTACCCCGACCCATTGCAACGCGAAGTAAAAAAGCGTTTGGCTGCTATTAAGGGCGTGAAACCCGAAAATATTTTCCTCGGCGTAGGAAGCGACGAAGGTATCGACCTTGCCTATCGCATTTTCTGCCGTCCGGGCATCGACAATGTGGTTGCCATCGCTCCAAGCTATGGCATGTATGAGGTGTGTGCCGACATCAACGACATCGAATATCGTCGCGTATCTCTCGACGACAATTTCAATTTCGACCCCGACACGCTTCTTGCTGCTACCGACGAGAACACCAAACTATTATGGATATGCTCGCCCAACAATCCTACTGGCAATGCCTACCCTATCGACATGATTCTCAAGACTGCGCAAGCGTTCAATGGCATATTGATGGTCGACGAGGCCTACATTGATTTTTCGTCTAAAGGTTCTATGATTGCCTACCTCGACCAATGCCCTAATGTGATTGTGCTTCAAACCTTCTCTAAGGCGTGGGGACGAGCTGGATTGCGTCTTGGCGTGGCCTATGCAAGCCCCAAAATTATCGATTACTACAACAAGGTGAAATACCCTTACAATATCAATGCTATCACTCAAGAAAAGGCTATCGAGGCTCTCGAAAATGTGGCAAAAGTAAAGGCATGGGTCGACGAATTGCTCGACAATCGCTCATTACTCGCCGAAGCTCTCGAAAAGATGTCTTGCGTGAAACACATCTACCCAAGCGACGCCAATTTCTTGCTAATTCGTGTCGATGACCCCGATTGTCTATATAATTTCTTGTGCAAGCAAGGCATTATTGTGCGCAACCGCAACCGTGTAGAGAAATGCGCTGGTTGCCTACGCATCACCATTGGCACAAAAGATGAAAATGCCCAACTCATTAACACTATCAACGACTATGACCGAAAGTAAACTCAAACGCGCACTATTTATCGACCGCGACGGCACTTTAATTGTCGAACCTCCTGTGGATTTCCAGGTCGACTCTCTCGAAAAGTTGGAATATGTTCCACGCGTGATGCACAATCTCAATTTCATCAAGTCGCACCTCGATTTTGAGTTGGTCATGGTTACCAACCAAGACGGACTCGGCACCAATTCGTTCCCTACTCCCGATTTTGAAGCGCCTCACAACAAGATGCTACGCACTCTCGAAGGCGAAGGCATTGTTTTCGACGACATCGTTATCGATAAGACATTCGAGCACGAAAATGCGCCTACTCGCAAGCCTGGCATCGCCCTTCTTGGTAAATACACCTCGGGCGAATACGACCTCGCTGGCTCTTTTGTCATTGGCGACCGCATCACCGATGTACTTCTTGCACGCAACCTCGGTGCTAAAGCCATCTTCATTGCCGACGAAGAACAAGGCAAAGTTAAAATCAACGAGGCAGGGCTCAACGATGTGTGCGCGCTCATCACTCCTTCATGGGATCGCATCAGCGATTTCCTTCGTGGAGGTTCACGCACAGCCTCAGTGAAACGCACCACAAGCGAAACCGACATCGACATCGCTATCGACCTCGACGGCACTGGCGCATGCGATATCAGCACTGGACTTGGATTCTTCGACCACATGTTGTGCCAAATCGGTAAACATTCAGGTATGAATCTCACTGTGAAGGTTAAGGGCGACACTTGGGTCGACGAACACCACACTATCGAAGATACGGCCATTGCGTTTGGCAACGCTCTTCGCATTGCGCTCGGCGACAAACGAGGCATCGAACGCTACGGATTTGTGCTTCCTATGGACGATTGCCAATGCACCGTTGCTCTCGACTTTGGTGGACGCAGTTGGCTCGTATGGGATGCCGAATTCCATCGCGAAAAGATAGGCGAAATGCCCACCGAAATGTTCCTACACTTCTTCAAGAGCCTAAGCGACAGCGCTCGCATGAACCTCTACATCTCGGCACGAGGCGACAACGAACACCACAAAATCGAAGGCATCTTCAAAGCTCTCGCACGAGCCATCAAAATGGCAATCCGTCGCGATGTATTCACCTATCAGCTCCCAAGCACTAAAGGGGTGTTATAACACATAAAAATTCTAATAAAGAGTCTTTCGGGGCTCTTTATTTTATTTATTAAGGCGTTTTTCGTATCTTAGCAGAAATTTTAAACCTCTAAAACAATCAACTATGAGACTTGACGGAAGAAGACAAAGCAGTAATGTGGAAGATCGCCGTGGCCGACGCATGTCGGGCGGAAAAATGGGCGGTTTAGGCATTGGTGGACTCATCGTAGTGGGACTTATCACCTGGCTTATGGGTGGAAACCCTTTAGATGTATTGTCCGACCCTAATCTTATGTCGCAAATCCAAACTGACAACACCGAATATGTAGCATCAGCCGAAGACAACGAATTGGCTGAATTTGCAAGCAAAATATTAGCTGGTACCGAAGATGTGTGGACCAAAGAGTTCAACAAAATGGGGCTTACCTACCAAGCTCCTCGACTTGTGTTGTTCTCGGGCGCTGTGCAATCGGGCTGTGGTAGCGCAAGCTCCGAAACTGGACCATTCTACTGCTCGGGCGACCAAACTGTCTACATCGACCTCGATTTCTTCAAAGAAATGGAAGGACAAATGCAAGCAGGTGGCGACTTTGCTTATGCCTATGTGATCGCTCACGAAGTGGGACACCATGTGCAATACCTTCTTGGCATTCTCGACCAAGCTCACTCAGCTATGAACAAATCGTCTAAGACTAAAAGCAACGAAATAAGCGTTCGCCTTGAGCTACAAGCCGACTTCTTCGCTGGCATCTGGGCTCACAACGACAATAAGCTATTTGGCTCTCTCGAAGATGGCGACATCGAAGAAGGACTCAACGCTGCGTCAAAGATTGGCGACGACTATTTGCAAAAGAAAGCGCAAGGCTACTCTGTCCCCGATTCGTTCACTCATGGCACCTCTGCTCAACGCAGCCGTTGGCTTCGCAAAGGTTTAGCTACTGGCAATTTCAACGACGGCGACACTTTCTCTGTACCTTATTCTTCACTTTAATATCACGAATATGGAACCTATAATTAAGCATTTCACCGATAACGACCTCTACACATTTACTTGTCAGTACTATGTACTTCAAACCTATCCACGCGCCGAGGTTGAATATCGCTTCTTCGACCGCAACAACACATGCTATCCTAAAGGATTTGCAGCACTTTTGCAGGAACAAATCGACCACATGCGTGATGTAACGATTACCGACGAGGAAATCGATTTCATGCTTCGAAAATGCTACTATCTACCCAAATGGTACTTCACTTTCCTTCGTGGCTATCGTTTCAACCCTAAGGAAATCTCTATCTCGCAAGACGAGGAAGGACACCTTGATGTAGTTGTAAAGGGTAAGTGGTATTCGGCTATCATGTGGGAAATGCCTATACTTTCTTCCGTTTCCGAACTCTCACATCGCCTCAACGGCGACTTCGAAAAATACGACCTTGAGCTCGAACGCAAGCGCACCACCGACAAGGGTAAACAGATATTAACCAATGGGTTAGTGCTCGGAGACATGGGAACGCGCCGACGCTTCTCCTTTTTACACCAAGAAATGGTCGTAAGCGAACTTGCAGCACTTCAAAAAGCAGGCAAAGACCCTGATACAGGACAAGCATGGACAGGCAAATTCATAGGTACAAGCAATGTTTACTTGGCGATGAAGTACAACCTTACTCCTATCGGCACAATGAGCCACCAATTGGTTATGTTCGAAGAGACTGTAAGCGGCGTTTTCGAATGTAACTACAATGTAATGAAGAAATTTAGCGATGTGTACGACGGCGACAATGGTGTTTACCTTTACGACGCATTCGGCGACACTGTATTCTTCAACAACCTTTCTAAGCGCATGGCAATGATGTACAAAGGTCTGCGCGTCGATAGTGGCAACGAAGAAGAACAAACCGAAAAGATTATCCAAAAATACATCTCGCTCGGCATCGACCCAGCCACTAAACAGGTAATCTTCAGTAACGGGCTCAACATCGACCGTGCTATCGAGATACACAAATTCGTCGCTGGACGCCTACAAGACAGCTATGGCGTGGGAACCAACCTCACTTGCGACATCACCAATTGCAAACCGATGAATATCGTTGTCAAGCTCACTCAATGTCGCATCACCGAATCGCGCGAATGGCACGACTGCGTTAAGCTATCTTGCGATAAGGGCAAAACACTCGGCAACCCTCAAAAGTGTGCCTACCTACTATCAGTAATCAACTAACAGACTACTCATTCTATACACAAATCCCCAAGATAAAGCGCAAGCCAAATCTTGGGGATTATAATTTCTAAGCAAAACCTTCATCTACGGCATTTAGCCACAACACACAACCCTACCAACAGTTCTACAATCAATAACAGAGAAAAAATATACCACATTTTACTCAGTTTTACCCTCCTTACCACATCTTCATCACGCAATTGTATTGAATAGGTCGAAAACAACGACTTCGCGCCAAACACCCTATAATACACCCCACTATTTTCCAGTTCCTCTGCTGTTCTTCTTTCATAACGATTTTCATCCTCAACTTTATTCACGCTTACTATATGATAAAATTCGTTATCAACTTGAGATTTTATATCCCGAATAATATCCCTGTTAGTATACCCTGGATATTCTCGTAAAAAACATTCTAAGTCACTATTTATATAATCATTCAATGATGGATTACTTTCTTTCTCATTGATATATGTAGGGAATAGTACAAATCTTTCTACAACACCCTCTATTATCGTATCTCTATATGAAATAGGCTTTCTTACAAACTCTAATGCCCAACCAATATTACTATCAGCTTTCCTATCGAAATTGACAGCATCTGCCATATAAGTCTTTGTACCATCTGGACATTCTTCATCTGTAATATCCACAAACTCCAAACGATATGGCATATTAAACATTCTCAGAAGTTTAGGTGCCTTCGAGAAACAAGAATCCAACTTCGCCACTGCATCATCCTTCAACTTATCAGCTTTATTATCCACATAGCAATCAACACCCCAATATGTCACCAATAGCAAAATAAAATTTGCCACAACCAAAACAATTATCTTACCTCTTTTACTCATAATACATTTACATTAAAAATAAATTGACTTTTTCATAATATTATTCATTTCATATTATTAATAGTTCCGTATTTTTGAAGAAATATCTTCTGGTATTATAATATAAGGATAAAATCTTTTAATTTCTGATATCACATTATTACTAAAGGTAATTTCTTCTACATTATCTAAGCACCAGTAAAAATAGGACCTATTAAAAACAAGCACATCTGCAAGACTACATTCTTTATACTTTCCGAAAGAGAATTTGTCTACAATACTATTGAAATGTTTATCCATTTTTATATTACTGGAATTATTGAATCAGGATGTTTCATTGTGTATTCTATTTTACCGGTTACTGGACTTATATAAGAGCATAAACACATATACTCCTTTGCTATTGCAACAATAGAATCTTTTCTATCATAAAACAAGAGTTCATTTTCTGCTATATGGTAATATATCTGTCCATTCTCTCCTTTTGAAAACGGTTCAGATATAAGTACATTTTTTACATAACTTTTGGCGCGCCAAAATGATAGTATTTTTTCATAATCCGATTTAGTCTTATTTTTTAATTCCAAGATACTTAAAAATGGCTTTACTTCTATTATCTGCTCATTTGGTATACTAACACGTTTTGCAATTGGGACATAGTGCAATGTCGTATTTTTTTGAGAAATATCTGTTATTTGAACCATATTTTTACATTCCATACAATCATGATTCACAAAAATCCAATCTGAAGAAATGGGAACATATCCCTGTACATACATTTCTATAGGGCAACCATATTCTTGAACATGAATGCCACTTTTCAATTCGCTATTATTTGTCAATTTATCTATCACCGTCTTCATAAATTGGAGATTAACTAAGTATATTCAAAATACACTTATAACAGCACCAATAAGCGCTATTGCTAATAATGCAAAGAATGTCGTTAAGATAGCAATTCCTATAAACCTACAAAAAGAGTCTGAATGGAAAATTTCCTTTCCACTCTTATCAACCATTATATAACGTTTTCTGTCACATTTTTCCATAACCTATATTTATCATTTGTTTAACATCTATACTACCACCCATAACGTAACATAGTCACACGACGTTCGTATGGGGTACTTACATATTCTAAAATGAAATCAAAAAATAGTTCAAATACTTGCTTCGGAGACACCTGAACCAATGGAAAACGAACATTATATTTACCCATCTTCTTTAATTTTTTAAAATTATCCATTTCTGTTGAGGATATACAAGAATGTACAGATTCCGCATCACTTTGTTCTATACAATAATTACCTATATTCACCAAAATATCTGTTTCCAATGTCCATGGATCCATACCATTTGCTAAAATCTGTTGTACAATAAGAGGAGAACCATATAATTCCTGACATCGCTTTTCAAAAAATTTATGTGCAATACCTTTCATAACCCAATCATTATCATCAATCAATAACAACAAACGCATTGCAGCACATTGTCTTTCGCTTAGCGAGTCACTAACTTTCATACATTTTGCAAAACAATACAAAGCATTCTCCATTATACTTGTATAATAATCAATATTACCTTTATAATATTTGGCAAAACCAGCAAACATAACACCTAACAAATATGGGTATTGTGTTCTCGGTAATGAACAAGAATAATTAGCATATGAGTTATATATTTCATGTGCTTTCTTCACAAATTCTTCATTTTCTAGTCCACCATTATTATAATCATCAATAGTAGATACTAATAGGGTTTCAAAGTCCATAATAATTATTTTTATTTTGTAATGATAATATTTCTATTACAAAAATACACCACGAAAAATAGTTTTCCTAACATCCCTTAAATAAAAATTAAAAGGCTAAACCTCAACGATTTAGCCTTTGCAAACATTCATATAAATCACATTTATACCACACTAACTCTTTGAACCCCTTTCGTTTCTTTCCTTTAGGAATATCTCCTTTCGAAATATGCAGTTCGAATGTAGGTATAGACATATTCATAAATTCAGCCGCCGATTGTTTGCTCATTGGTTCACGAGCTATAATATTAATAATATCAATAGCTTCTTGTTCGCCTATTTCGCATGTATTTGACTCAAGCTTATTAGCCACATTTCTCAGCTCGTTTATCAGCATTTTAATTATATACATGATTCCTTCGATTTAAACTTATTAATTACGATTATAAATAAAAACAATATACAAACGATATAATAACTAAGCAACAATTGGAAATCGGTCATTGGGAGTCTTAAATGAATATCTATTTGACCAATCGTCATAACAACAAAATTAGCAGTTACTATTTGTCTATACCAATTACCAAATTTAAACACAGAGCTACACGCATAAAGCAGTACAGTTGTCAGCAGTGAATTTCCTGTTAGATAATTAAAATTTACCGTAATTACATCAAAACAATACAATGTATCATTAACTAACATAACTACCATTTGAATAACTGGCATATATTTTATTAGTATCACTAAAAAACTCATTCTGATACTTTTTTATTACATCTAAACTTATTAATTACAATTATAAATAAAAACAACACACAAATTGTATAATAACTAACCAATAATTCAAAATCACTCATTGGTGTTTTTATATAAATATCTACAATACCTAATGTTAGGTTAATTAAATTAGCAGTTACTATTAGTCTATACCAGCTACAAAATTTAAATACATAACTACATACATAAAGCAGAATCGTTGTCATTATTGAATTACCAGCCAAATAACCCAAAAGATAATACATTTTCGTATATACATCAAAACAATACATTGTATTATTCAATAACATAGCCACCATCTGAATTATTGGCATATATTTTATTAGCAATATAAAAAATTTATTCATATAGACACATCTTTATTGCATTTTAACTTATTAATTACAATTATGACTAAAAACAACACCGCTACTATATAGTAGCTCAGCAAAAGTTGAACATTAGTTATTGGGATTCGGTGTAATACATCTATAGCTGCAATTGTTATATTAATAATATATGCCGTTACTATTAGTCTATGCCAACTTCCAAGTTTTAAAACATAACTACATGCATATAGTAGTATTGTCGTCATTAGTGAACCACCTACCAAATAATCTGGCAAATCTTTTGCTTCTGTAATTACATTGAAGCAATACAATGTATTACTCACCAACATAGCCACCATCTGAATAATTGGCATGTATTTAACCAATAGCAAAAATACCTTCTTCAGCATATATCTATTCCCTCTTATCTTGGGCAAACTATCATTGCAATGGCGAGGAGGACGGCGAAGATTAGCATATTTCGACCTGTGGCTCCGAGCAGTGGATTCAACGCACTACCTTCGCGATGTATGAGTTTGTACCATGTTGCGGTGTGCATCACAAGATAAAGCAATGGTATTCCTGCAGCCCACCAAGGTAGCAAGAACCATATTGGCGACAAGAAGAATGCTGCGAAATAGCCCGAAATAAGGTAGAATGACCCCGCAATCTTACGACCAAATATCACCACAGTGGTGCGCTTATTAGCCTCCTTGTCGTCGTCCATATCGCGATAGTTGTTCACCAACAGCACATTCACACCCATAAGCCCTATCGTAACCGACACGAGCATTGCAAATGGGCTCCAGCCTCCAGCTTGCACATAATAGGTAAAATTCACTGGCACAAGACCAAAGAACACAAGCACTGCTACATCACCAAGACCATTATACGACAATGGGAACGGACCAGCACTATAGGCGAGCGCAAACACGGCTATCGCAATACCTACTGGCACAAGCCACCAACCGCCAAACGGGATCAAGCAGCAACCCACCACGCAAGCCAACGCAAGTGTGCCATAAGTTACCTTTTTCAGTGTTTCGGGCTTTATATCCCCTTCGGTTACACCTCTACGATGACCAGCACGACCTTTCTTGTCAGTACCTCGTTTGAAATCATAGTATTCGTTGGCAAAATTGCTTGTTATCTGCGCCAACACGGCAAACGCCAAGCATATCAACGCAGGAACCAACGCAAAACGATGTTCCCACTTTGCCACACCTATGGCAGCTATCACGCCTGCTATCGATACAGGCAATGTGCGCAAGCGCGCTGCCTCTACCCATATTTTTATCTTACCCATTCTTCGCTTAAATCTTAAACAACATTCCACCTATGTTGTCGAACGGTGCTCCTGTTACTGCCGACAAGCAACTTGGTTCATCTGCCATATACAACGCACCAAGTAGCGCAAATATAATAGCTTCCTTATATTCGATGATTTTCTTATCAGGGATCACCACTTCAGCTCCACTTAGTTCGGCAATTCGTTCTATCAAGAACACATTCAATGCGCCACCACCAGTGATAAGCAATGTTGGGCGTTCTTTTTCAGCATTAGCCTTCACCACCACAGCCACTTGCATAGCTGCATGTTCATAGAATGTGCGTAGTCGATCTTCAAGACTCAAATCATAGCTTTCGATCAATGGATATACATATTTTTCCACCCATTCACGACCGAGCGACTTAGGACCTTCTTGCTTATAGAAATCCATGTCGTTGAGAGCATCGAGTAACTCTTGACACACAGTTCCCTTGCGAGCTATCAAGCCATCACGGTCAAATTCAAGACCTATCTGACGGCAATAATGATTTATCACATAGTTCACTGGGCTAATGTCAAATGCCACACGCTTATCGCCCTTTTGGAACGAGATATTAGAGAATCCACCTATATTCAAGCAGAAATCATACTCGCCAAAAAGGAAACGGTCGCCAATTGGCACAAGTGGCGCACCTTGACCCCCAAGCATAATATCCAAGCGACGGAAATCGCTCACCACAGGCACTCGCGTAACGGCTGCAATAGCTGCACCATCACCTATTTGATACATTATCTTCTTGTGTGGTTCATGGAAGATTGTGTGACCATGCGACGACACGATATCTGGCTTCACGCCAAATTCTTCCATAAATTCCTTCACTCTCTCACCAAGGAAAAATCCATATTCGCTGTGGAATGCCACATATTCGTATGCGCTCATATTTTGAGCACCTGTTCCCAACTTATACTTATAATCATCTGGGTAGCTATAGCCACGCGCACAGTCAAGTGTAAACGACCACTTACCATCAGTACGCTTAAATGTACATTGACACACATCAAGACCGTCAAGCGAAGTACCCGACATCAATCCTATCGACTTAATTTCAATATCTTTCATATATAATGTTGTTTTAATTTATTATCAATCTATCAAAAAGCATTTCTTTATAGCCTTACGAATATCTTTCGCTTCATGACTTTCGCCCTTCAAGATGTGAAGCACTGTGCGTATGTATTCATCTTTACCAACCAACCCGCACAACGCAGCCACATTGCTATTTACGAGCATAGTTTTCTCGTTGAACACCTTAAGCACGGAATTATAATCGCCATTGGCCACATATCGATGAAAATCACGACACAATTCCTCATAGTAAGCACGAGGATTGAGCTCATTAAGCAAGTCGCTAATATGATCCTCAAGCGAACCTATATCACGGAATCGGCGGTCGATGCACACAGCTGCCATGTTCTTCATTCGATGTCGCACATGCTCAAGTGCTTGCTTGCGTAGTTCGCTCTTGAATTGGTTCATAATCGCCATTTTCACTTTTTGGAACACATTTGCTTCATCTTTCTTGCGCCAACGAGCCACTGCCTTTATCACGCCCTCAAGCATCAATATATTTTCTATTTCGGCCACATCAGGAACAAAAATTTTCTTTTCGCGAAGGTATTGCACTTCCTTGTCGCTTCGGCGGTCTCGGTCCACAATACCATGACTATCGAGATGATGGAAGTTTTGCAAATCATTGAATGCACGAGTAGCCTCTATAACCTTATTGCAACTACCAAGAGGCTTCACTGTATATTCATTAAAGATGAGCGAGTACAACTTTGAGTCAATACTATGCGACGCATCACCTTCCACAAAGAGAATTGGCTTACGGCTACCCAACAGGTCGTAATACAACTGCTCCGATAGTGTTTCATCGGGCTCCACTATCTCATAATCCCAAGCACTGTTGATCAAGTCGTAGTTACGCACCCACACGCACACATTCTCAATGCGCGACGACACGAAATTTATATCGTGAGTATTATACACAAATGTACAGTCGGGACGAATTTCCTCAATCACATTCCACAACGCTTGCATTATCGAATGATGGATATATATCTCAGGGTCATCAACAAAGATTATCGCATTAGGTTGCGCATATTGCACTGCGCCAATATAATAAAGCACCGACTTTTCTCCGTCCGACAATTTCATTTCTGAGAACAAGTCATCGGTTTTGTCGTTACTGAACAGCAACTTTCCACCATCGCGCATCACCTTGTTATTAGGGAACACCTCGCGCCACATGCGTGCCACCTTGTCAAATTTTGTCTCAGGAATATCCTTTTCACCATCACCGAGGCGCAATTGTGTCTTGAACTTCAGCAAATCGAGGAATTCATCATGCAGCAGCAAGAATATCAGTCGCTGAAACTCTGTCGGAGCTTCCTTGCAATAGAATGGCGACGAATCCACAGCCTCGTCATATAGCATATCTATCGAGCCTGCCAATTCATTCTTTTCGGTCGATGGAAACAGAGCCTTCAACGCCGATATGCGGAAAGCCTTGTCCTTATATTTGTCTACAAGCCAATGCGCAAAGCGTGTTTTCCCCGACCCATTGGCACCAATGAGTGTTATCTGCCTCACATTTCCCAAATCGGGCAAAGCAGCTCCATTCATTCTTTTGGGCAACTGAATATTCATAGTAATATGTTTTATTCGGAATACTATAATATTCCCATTTTATTATTCTATTGTAAATTTAGACATTTTTATTCATACAACACACACATTACCTAAAAATATTACTCTCAACCGGAAATAATCGCTAAAAAACGGGCGACATGCTTCATTTGCACATCGCCCATTAACAATTTGAATTACAACGAGTAATATCCTTAATCCTTTATTTCAAATTTTATTGTCACTGTGTGCCACATTCCCACACAAGCACCATCTATCATACCAGGGTTAAATGCTGGCATCATGCTCACCAAGCGCACAGCTTCTTCATCAAGGTCGGCATCAACACTCTTTTCTACATGTGCTTCTACCACTTGACCGGCTTCGTTTATCATGCACTTCACAAACACTTCGCCTTGCACACCATTCTTCTTGGCTGCCGATGGATATTGCATATTGTCGTCAATAAACTTCTGCATTGCGCTTTCGCCACCCACAAACATAGGTTGCACTTGTACCTCTTCATACACCACTTCAGGAACTTTAGGCTTTTCTGCCTGTTTTTCGTTCTTTTCGCTCGCACAAGCCACTGCAATGGCCACAATCATTGCAAAGCACAACACTTTGCCCACCATAGTTCTCAATTTCTTCATATCTAATATCGTTTTATTTCATTTCGTTATGCAAAGCTAACGATTTTTCCTCAACAACAGCTAATAATCCACACAAAAAAAGAGCTATGGCACCGTTGTACCATAGCTCCTCAAGTATAATTTATCTCAATAAATTACTTCTTTGTTACAGTAGCCTTGTAAGGTAGATTTGAAAGGTCAAGAACCACTTCATAAGTACCATCTTCAGCCACACTTAGGTTAGCACCATTTGGTTCCAATGCAGCGAATGTACCACCAAGGTTGATATCCCAACCATCGTTAGCACGGAACTTAAATTCTTCGCCAGCCTTCAATGTCACTTCACCTACATACTTCAAGTCCTTAGGACCATTGATTTGTGCTGTCATTGGAAGTGATGAACCCCAACCGTTGAAACCACCAATCAAACCGATTGTTTCAATCTTAACAAGAGTATAAGTCAAGTTAGGAATATTTACTGATGCCCAATAAACACCTTCTGCAGTTTCCAAGTTACCAGCACCACCATTAGTTGAAAGTTCACCTTCAGTACCAGTTGTACCATAGTTAGTGTGATTCCAGTCAGCAGCATTTGAGAACTTGAAGCTACCGTTCAAATATGCGTAACCTGTGTAAGTTACATAGTCGCTTGTGAACAACATATTTGAATTATCGTGGCTCCAACCATTTGAGTTACCTGGAGTCCACAAGTTGTCGAATGCAGGGCTGATTGTATACACTGGATATTCTTCATCTTCAGCATTGTAGTACATATCTACTTCAAATTGGTACTTACCTGTACCTTCTTGATAGATAGCGAAGCCAGGGAAATCTTCATTGTTTTGTGCAAACAAGAAACCAGTTTCTTCATATTCCATACCTTCTTCAGCACCCATAGCTTCATCGAAGTTCTTAGCATTTAGAGCCGATTCACCGATTACCATCCAGTAGAAAGGAGCTTGTACATCGATTACTGCAGAGAACTTAGTATCGTCATACACATCCTTATCTGAGTGGCCAAGTTCTACTACATTAGCTTCTTCTGCCAATGCATCAGCATCTTCAGCCCAGATGATGTAATACTTGTTTTCCATGCGGAAACCTGGGTCATAAGGAGTCACAACCACCTTAGCAGCACCAAAGTATGTATCTGCGCTATTCACACGAACCTTTTCAGTACCATTAACCACATAAGCTGCATAGCGTACATTAACTGTGCGTGCTTCTGGGTTCTTACCTTGAACAGCTACATAAGCAGTTTGCAAGTCAGCCACCTTTGCTGTAGCTGCATTGCCCACATTGCTCACCTTCACTTCTACTGCATCTGAGAAGTCTTCGTTCTTTGCCATTTGCATACCGAATTCTACCACAGCACCTGCAGGTAGATTTGATACGCTCACAAAGTTTACAACTTCTACTGAGTTTTCGCCTTCTGCTTCACTAAGTGTGATAGCTTCAGCAAGAGCATTGTTAGCCACGAAATCTTCGGCTGTAAACAAAGCTTCTTGCTCGTTAGTTTGAGGCAAAGCCTCTACCCATTCTTCTTCACATGATGCGAAGCAAAGGGCAAGAGCCATAGTCAAAAATATATTTAACTTTTTCATACAGTTTTAATATTTAATATGTTACAACCTTTATTATTCTACTACTTGAACAGTTACCTTATAAGAATTCAAGTCTACGGTCATCTTCATCTTACCGCCTTCCCAGCCTGGGAAATTCAATGAACCCTTACCATCTACGATTGCTGAACTGAAGATACCATCGGTGAATGCTACATCAGTAGCTTCATCTGCTTCCTTAAGACCAATAGAGTAGATTACACCATTATCATCAAGTGCATCCCAACCTTGGAGCTTACGATAGAAACGGAATGTTGCTTGACCAGCAGCTACTTCGAATGTACCACTATAAATCTTGCTACCGATTGCATCTTCTGCTTCAAGAAGCTTCCAGTTTTCATAGTGAGCAGCATTACCTGCCGATGGTTCGTTCCAGCCTGATGGTTGACCTACAAGGTAGATATATCCAGGAAGCTTAACTGCGTAGTAAGCCTTAACTTGGCTCAATACTACCACATTTGAAATGATTGCACTTTGTTCAGGTGCACCCTTGATTTCAGCACGAAGGCGTACATACAATGGGCATGCTGCTTCATCAACATATGATTCTTCAGTTGTTACACCACGAAGTTTGCACATTGCCATTGCAAGTTCTTCGCCACTCATTTCAATCTTACCACAGTTAGTGTAAGGATTTTCGTTCACTTCAGCCCATTCTGCAAAGTCTTCAGTGAATGACACTTGTGCATAGTAGTTAGCTGCTGCTGCATAACCATAGTCTGGTTGTGAACAAGTCATATTCACTGTTGTTGTAGGAGTCAACTCGATATATTGAGTCGACATCACTGGGTTGTTAAGCACAAACTTTGTTGGAGTTTGTAGCACAGGATTTACATCTTGTGGTTCTTCGCATGCTGTTGCGAATAGAAGCGCAAGAAGACTGAAAAATATATAATTAAACTTTTTCATGTTCGTCCTTTTTAATCTGTTAATAAAATCGTATTAATAACCTGCGTTTTGAGTGAATTCAGGTTGAGCTGCAATCACATTTGATGGTACTGGGAACACATTCATGTGGTCACCGATTGCACCACCCTTCAAAATGTTGTTCTTCCATGACCACACATAGTTGTTACCTGTGAACTTACCGTGGCGAACAAGGTCTGAACGACGAGTATTTTCCCAGTACATTTCACGGCAGCGTTCGTCAAGGATATTGTTTGCTGTCATTTCAGCTGTTGTCCATGCGTCTACACCTGCACGAGCGCGTACATTGTTAACATACTTAAGTGCCTTAGTTGCATCACCTGCATTGTCAACGATATTACATTCAGCATACATCAAGTACACATCAGCAAGACGGAACATTGGGTAGTCAGCATCTGAGAATGATTCGCTACGAGGACCAATCTTTCCTTCTGGATCGAATGTACCACCATTTTGAGCGCTCCAACCACCATTTTCACCCTTAAGAAGGTTAGTGTACTTAACCACACCATAACCGCTCACGAATGAAGAGAAATTAGTGTTATCTCTTGAGAAACCATCAGCTTCCTTCTTCCACATTGACCAACGGATATCGCCTTCAGTGAACTTGTCAGAGAATTCCTTACGAGCGTGCATACAGCCCCATTGAGCTCCCATACCATAGTCAAGTTGGTTCATGTAAGCTTTATCATCAGCCATTGTCATGTTCTTAGTAGCTGCTGCAGTGAAGAATGTTGTTGCACCATAAGATTGAGCTTCGTCGCTATCTAGTGGAACACCCCAAAGAACTTCGTTCACACCTTTACCACCAGGCAAATAAGAATCGTTATCACCGCAGAATAGATACATATAGTGGTCAACTAGACCTGTACCTTGGAAACCTTCACCTTGGTGACGACCGATGATTTCTTCACAGTGTTGTTGACACTTAGAAGCACCATTCACAGCACCATCAGTATAAACCTTTGCATTCAAGTATAGACGAGCAAGAAGAGCTTGTACACCGTCCTTACCTACGCGACCATAAACTGGAGTAGCTGTGCTATAGTTAGCTACGATGTCTTCAAGTTCATTTACAAGCCAGTTGTATAGATCAACGCGTGACCATTGAACTGGAGTTACAGTTTTTTCATCCACGAAACCACCCTTACCGAACAAGTCGATAATCCAATAGTAGCTAAGTGCGCGTAGTGCGCGAGCTTCAAGACGATATTGTGCCAAGTCGGCAGCATCGCCTGCTGCACCATTATCCACAAGACGGATAAAGTCGTTACAGATTGCAATGTGTACATATAGACGAGAGTAAGTACCGAAGATATTCACATTATCCTTACCCCATGTACCTGTTACAAGGTCTACTACACCGTCGTCGGCATAGATCCACATCAATTCATCAGTTGTGTATTCGTTCATCATCGCAAGTGCGCGAATATATTGGCCTGTACCGTTATCAAGACCTGAGATGTCTGATGAACCTGGTCCGCTTTGACCCGATACGCCCAACACTGAATAACATTTTGCAAGAGCTTGACGCACTTCTTCTTCACCGAAAGTAGCCGATGTTGTGATATTTGGATCCTTTGGTTCTTGGTTCAAATCACCCACACATGAAGTTGCCATTCCCAATGAGAATGTCAATGCTACTGCCGAAAGTGTTTTATAAATATATGATTTCATTATTGTTTTCATTTTATGCTGGTTAAACATTAGAATGTAGCCACAAGACCAAGTGTGAATGTGAATGAACGAGGATATACATTGTTATCAACGCCACTTGCTACTTCTGGGTCAAGACCACTGTACTTAGTGATGATGAATGGGTTTTGTACTGCACCATATAGGCGTAGACGAGAGAAGTTCTTGCAAAGTTCGCTCCATGTATAACCTAATGTGATATTGTCGCAACGCAAGAAGCTACCATTTTCTAGCCAGTAGTCGCTCAAGTATTGTTCGCTTTGGAAATATACATCGCTATTTACCAAGTTGCTCAAGTTTGAGTTCTTGAATACGCCAGCAACATTTGTATTTGTTGACATCACATTGTTGTAAACATAGTTACCAAGGTTAGCACGCATATTTACACCGAAATCCCAGTTTTTCCAGTTCAATGTAGTACCGAATGTCATTGTAACCTTAGGATCCTTGCTGTAACGCAAGCGTAGGTCATCACCATTGATTGTACCATCACCGTTTTGGTCTACATATTCGCCTTCGATTGGCATACCATTTGCATCATATACTTGTTCGTATAGCAAGAATGAGTTTGCTGGATAACCTACCATGTGAGCTTGTACTGTATTACCTGTACCACCGCTGATGCCACCAACCTTAACCATTGTACCGTCGTTGTTCAACTTAGTAATCTTGTTTTGGTTGTAAGCAACATTGTAGTTGATTGTCCATGTAAGATCCTTCTTCACGATTGGACGAGCTGTGATATTGAATTCAACACCTTGGTTTTCAAGTGAACCGAAGTTTTGAACCAAGCGGTTTGTTGTAGCTGTACCTGCAGGAACATCTACTTCGCTCAACAAGTCCTTAGATTGACGATAGTAGTAGTCAACAGCTGCTGTAATGCGGTTGTTCAAGAAACCGAAGTCGAAACCAGCATTCCATGTAGTTGTTTCTTCCCACTTCAAGTTACGGTTGTAACCTTGTGGATAAAGAGTTGTAGTGAATTGACCGTCCTTGATGCTTGGATAGTTAGATTGTTGTTGAGAAGCAAGATATTTTGCCATATAGTCAAAGTATCCACCCACATCTTGTTGACCTGTTACACCCCAACCAAGACGAAGCTTCCATTCGTTCATCACTTCCTTCAAGCTCTTTGCCCATGATTCATCAATGATCTTCCAACCAAGTGCTACCGATGGGAATGCACCCCAACGATTTTCCTTGCTGAAACGAGATGTTGCATCACCACGCATTGTGAATGTCAATAGGTAACGATCTTTCAATGTGTAGTTCAAACGACCGAAGAATGATACCAATTGTAGGTTACCATTATCCCAGTAGTAAGGCTTAGAGTAAGTTGTACCTACGCGTTCTACTGTTGCAGGATTTTCTACCAAGTAGTTGAAACCATTTTGGTCTTGAGTGATTACATTGAAACCTGGAGTCAAGAACTCAGTACCGTTGTTGTGACCACGAGCAGTGAATCTTTGCCATGAGTAACCAGCTGTTACATCGAAGTAAGAAGCGATTGATTCTACTTCTTTCTTATAGTTAGCATAGAAATCAAGTAGTGTGTTCAACTTGCGTTGGAATTGATAGTAGTTTGTTGACGCACCATCATTGTTAGCGTTCTTGAACGCAAGTGGTGAGTTGAATGCTACGATATTATTTTCTTCCGAACGGCTCCAGTCATAACCAAGGTTCAAGTTCAAGTGCAATTCAGGCAAGAAATGTAGTGCATAGTCAAGTTGCAAGTTACCGTTACTACGCAACACTTCTGAGTGATTGTCACGGTCCATAAGCATACTTACAGCATTCATTGTTGAGTTGCTGTTTAGTACACCTGCTGCTGTCCACACATTGTAGCCATTATATAGCTCGTTAGCTGTCATAATTGGCATACCTGTTGTTTCTGAGTATGTAAGAGTCTTCCAGTCCTTATATACTGTACGAGTTGGGTCGCTTGAAAGTGCTGCACCGATTGCGCCACCGTCAGCAAATTGGTTCTTGATGTAGTAACCCTTTGCGTTTGCGTTCACCTTCAACTTTCCATCGAAGAATTCAGGAGTAAGGTTCAAACCTACTGTCAAACGGTCCATCTTAGAAGTCTTGATGATACCATTGTTGTTAGTGTAAGACACTGCTACACGATAAGGAAGAGCACCTGTTGTACCACCTACGCTCAAGTTGTAGTCGCTTGACACTGTTGTGCGAAGAATTTCGTCTTGCCAATCTGTATTTGCGCTACCCATAGCCTTTACAGCGTCGCTGTCAGCACCATGATATTTTGTTACAAGTGAACGATATTCTTGTGCATCAAGCATATCCCACATCTTGCGAGCTGTATTTACATACATATTAGCCGAGAAGTTTACTTGAGGCTTACCGCTCTTACCCTTCTTAGTTGTGATGATGATGACACCGTTAGAAGCACGGCTACCATAGATAGCTGTTGCTGATGCATCCTTCAAGATTACCATGTTTTCAATGTTATCTGGTGAAATCATTGACAATGGGTTGCTCATACCTTGTACGCCACCATTATCCAATGGAACTCCGTCGATAACGATAAGTGGGTCGTTGCTTGCGTTTAGTGACGCACCACCACGAATACGGATTTGACCGCCACCTTCTGGACCTGCACTGGTAGTTACTACAACACCAGGAGTTTGTCCCACAAGAAGATCTTGTACCGATGTAGCAAGACCTGCTTGAATTTCGCTTGGCTTGATTGTTGACACCGAACCAGTAGCGTCATTTTTCTTTACTGTACCATAACCGATTGCTACAACTTCTTCAAGTACTGCGCTATTTGGTTTTAGCGTAATCTTGATTTCTGTTCTGCCATCTACCGATACTTCTTGAGCCAAATAACCAACATAAGACACAACAAGTGTGCTCTTTGCATCGGTTTCAACTCTAAAGTTACCATCGAAATCGGTTGCTACACCCACTGCTGAGCCTTTTACCATTACGCTCGCGCCGATAAGTGTCTCACCTGTTTCATCAAATACCGTACCTTGAACGGTAATTTTCTGAGCTAAAGCAGGAAATGACATGCATAGTGACAACAACATCACCATCAATGTCTTCCGATTCATCATTTGAAGAAATGAGTGCTTCATACAAAAATCGTTTTTTAAAGTTTTACATTTAGTTATTTTAAGTTATTTCTCTCTCTCAATAGTTTTATTCCAGTTTCTTCGAGCCTGCGCTATACAATTGTCTATGCTGATTATTGAATGGTGTTAAATTTGCTCGGTTTTTTATAATCCTTCCTAAAATCTATAAACAAACTTTTGCTTTTATGGTTTATACCCTTTATTTCTTTTATCCTTTTGGACTCGTTCATTTAAAAATCATAGGCACACAAAAAACGCAAGAAAAGACACAATCTTCCCTTACGACAGCAAGTTTTCATCACTAAATATCACTCTCAATCATAGGTCTATTATATATTGCAATGCAAATTTATATATATTTTTCAATTTTTAGATAAGAATTACTGATTTTTCCACTCTCAACATCATTTTTTCTTTTTATTTCAATCATTGTGAAAAATATCTTCGCTCTTCTAACTCCTAACTCCCAACTATTTTGTACTTTTGCATAATATTTGAATAAGCACCTTTTTACGAAAATGGGAAAATATAATTTCGATAAGATTATTGATCGCCGTGGCACTGGTTCTATGATGACCGACTGCCTCACTAAGGTTTTTGGTCGAAACGACCTTTCTCCTCTATGGATTGCCGATATGGACTTCGAAGTGTGTCCTGCTATCAGCCAAGCTATCGAAAAGCGCGCTGAGCACCACATCTATGGCTACTCTCAAGCACCCGACAGCTATTGGGAATCTATCATTGGTTGGATTAAGCGTCGTCACAATTGGGATGTAACTCGCGAGGAAATCACCTATGTGAATGGTGTTGTGCGTGGTTATGCCTATGCGCTCAATTTCTTCACAAAGCCTGGCGACACTATCGTCATTCAACAACCTGTGTACCACCCTTTCCGCAATGTTGCTGTGGGTAATCACCGACGCGTTGTGAGCAACGACCTTATCAAGAATGGCGACTGCTACTCAATGGATCTTCCAGGGCTCGAACATATTTTTGCTACCGAAAATCCTAAACTAATGGTGGTGTGCAACCCTCACAACCCTATCGGTATCTGTTGGGACAAGGAATCTCTCATCGAGGTGGCTCGTCTTGCTAAGAAATATAATGTAATCATCGTGAGCGACGAAATTCACTGCGACTTGGGCATTTTCGGACACAAGCACACTCCATTTGCTTCAGTGAGCGAAGATGCTGCTGCTGTGAGCATCTCTTTCGGCGCACCTTCTAAGACTTTCAACATTCCTGGCGTGTCAAGCTCTTGGTGTGTTATCAAGAATCCTGAGCTTCGCAAGGATTTCTTCCACTGGCTACAAGTCAATGAGTTCAGCGTGCCTACTTGGTTTGCTACTGCTGCCACCGAAGCTGCCTACAACAATGGCGAAGAATGGCTCGACGAACTTATTCCTTACATCGAAAACAATATTCTTGCTGTCGAAGAATACTGCAAGCAAAACCTACCACTTATTCACCCTGTGCGCCCTCAAGCTTCGTTCCTTGTATGGCTCGACTGCTCTAAGCTTGGTCTCACTCACGACGAACTAATCGACCTATTCGTCAACAAGGCTCACCTTGCGCTCAACGACGGCGAAATGTTTGGTAAAGGTGGCGAAGGCTGCATGCGTCTCAACATGGCAAACCCTCGTCAAGTACTCATCGACGCACTCGAACAACTTAAAAAAGCTATCGAGAACATTCAATAATGAATATCAAAGACATTCAAATAAAAGACTTTAACTATCCGCTTCCCGATGAGCGTATAGCTAAGCACCCGCTCACTCAACGCGAACAATGCAAACTTCTTGTATATCAAAATGGTGATATACAAGATTTGCGTTTCTATGATGTGCCTCGTCTTCTTCCTCAACAGTCGATGCTCGTCTACAACAACACTCGCGTTATCAATGCCCGTTTGCGCTTCCAGAAGCCAAATGCTGGTGCTATCATCGAGATTTTCTGCCTCGAACCTATCGCTCCTCGCGATTATGCTCAAGTGTTTCAAACCACAAGCCAATGCAGCTGGCTATGCTTCGTGGGCAACTCTAAACGATGGAAAGCAGGCAGCCTCACTCAAGTAGTCAATGTGAATGGTTGCGAAGTCGAACTCGCTGCAACTCGTGGCGAACAGAAAGGCAATGCTTTTGAAATTATTTTCTCTTGGAACAACGACAATATCACTTTCGCGTCTCTTCTCGAAGCTATTGGCGAAATTCCAATTCCTCCATACCTCAATCGCAACACCGAGGAATCCGACTCAGCCGACTACCAAACTGTCTACTCGCACATCGAGGGTAGCGTAGCAGCTCCAACGGCTGGATTACACTTCACCGATGAGGTGCTTGCCGAGTGTGACCGACAAGGCATTTCTCGACGCGAACTCACTCTGCATGTGGGCGCTGGCACTTTCCAACCAGTCAAATCGGAGTCAATCGGCGAGCACGACATGCACACCGAGTTCATTTCTGTCGAAAAAAGTCTACTTGTTGACCTTATAAAGGCTAATGGAAATGTAATTGCTGTTGGCACTACTTCGGTGCGCACACTCGAAAGCCTCTACTACATTGGTATCACTCTTTTGAATAATCCCGATGCCAACGAAGAGGAATTGCGCGTAAAGCAATGGGCTCCATACCAACAAGATTACGCCATCTCTACTGCCGACGCGCTACAAGCCATCATCGACCACCTCGATCGCAATGGTATCGACCGCTACATCGGTAGCACACAGATCATGATTGCTCCGTCGTTCAAGTTCCGTGTAATTCGTGGTATGATCACCAATTTCCATCAACCACAATCCACATTGTTGCTTCTTGTTTCGGCATTTGTCGACGGCAACTGGAAAGCTATCTACGACTACGCGTTGAGCCACGATTATCGCTTCTTGAGCTACGGCGATAGCTCTCTCCTTTTGCGATAATACAATAAATAGCGGCACTCTTTCGTTTTTATAGGAAACTATGAAACAGATAAGCTACATATTATATATGCTGATAGGCGCAATGTGTCTATCATTGTCGAGTTGTGGCAGCGCCAAATTGAGTGTTGCCAACGAGCAAATGGAGCGTGGCGAATACAACGACGCAGCCAACACCTATCGCAAGGTCTACAACACTCTCGTGAAACGCGAAGAACGCCCCCTCAGAGGTGAAATAGCTTTCAAAATGGGCGAATGCTACCGCAAACTCAACATGAGCGCGCGTGCTTCGGCTGCCTACCAAAATGCTGCTCGCTACCAATACCCCGACAGCACACTATTCCTCTACTTGGCGCAATCGCTCCACGAAGAGGGTAAATATGCGGCTGCGCTGAAGAACTACGACACTTATCTTGCATTCAACCCTTCATCGAGCGAGGCGCGCGACGGCAAACGAGGCTGCAACCTTGCTTTGAAGTGGAAAAACAATCCTAAACGCTACATCATTAAGAACGCCAAGCTGTTCAATTCGCGCCGTGCCGATTTCTCGCCTATGTTCTTGCCTGGTAGCAACTACGAACAACTCTATTTCACTTCTTCGAGCGAAAAGGCTACTGGCACTCACAAAAGTGAAATCACAGGTACCAAGAAAAGCGACATCTTTGTTGCCAAAAAGAACGAAAAAGGTGCTTGGCAACGCCCCGAACTTGCCGAAGGCGAACTAAATAGCGAATTCGACGAAGGTATCACTGCGTTTTCGCCCGACGGCTCTACAATGTACCTCGCTAAAGCGCGACGCGATGCCAACGCCAACACTTCGGTCGAAATTTACACCTCTCAACGCTCCGAAGCTCAATGGAGCGCACCTCAAAAACTCGAAATCACGGGCGACACCATCTCGGCCTATGGCGACCCTGCTATCAGCGCCGACGGTAATTGGCTATATTTCGTGAGCGATATGCCTGGTGGTCAAGGTGGTAAGGATATCTGGCGCATCAACCTCAAGGAACGCGTTGGCTCTCTCGAAAACCTTGGTAATGTCATCAACACTCCTGGCGACGAGCGATTCCCTTATTGGCGCAACGATAGCACTCTATATTTCTCAAGCGACGGACACGCTGGCGTGGGTGGTCTCGACCTATTCTGCGCTAAAGTTACTCCTTCGGGCGCTTGGAACATCGAAAATATGGGCATACCGATGAACTCGGCTGCCGACGACTTCGGTATCACCTTTGGCGAAGGCGAATCGGGCTATTTTAGCTCTAATCGCAACGATGCTCGTGGCTACGACCACATATATAGCTTCCTTCTCCCTGACTTGCAAATATGGATTTCGGGCTCGGTACTCGATAAGGACGAAGAACCTGTCCCTAACGCCATCATTCGCATCGTGGGCAACGACGGATCTAACCAAAAAGCGATGGGCAAACCCGATGGCACTTTCCGTTTCAAGTTGCAACGAGGCGTAAAATATGCTATGCTTGCCAGCGCGAAGAACTACCTCAACGGCAAACAAGAGTTCGAAAGCGACACCATCGAGGAAGATGCCGAATATTACATCGATTTCATTCTTGCCTCGGTCGAAAAACCTCAAGTGGTCGAAAACATCTTCTACGACTTCGACAAGGCTGTGTTGCGCGACGAATCGAAAGCATCGCTCGACGAAATGGCTCAACTACTCAAGGACAACCCTCAAGTAACTATCGAAATGTCGTCGCACACCGACCGACATGGCTCCGATAAATACAACAATCGTCTCAGCGACCAACGCGCCAAGTCGGTTGTCGACTATCTCATTTCGCAAGGCATTGCCGAAAGTCGTTTACGCCACAAGGGATATGGCGAATCGCGTCCAAAGACCGTCACCAAGCGTATTGCACGACTATATCCTCAATTCAAAGAGGGCGATGTGCTTAACGAAGAATTTATCGAAGGCTTAAGCGAAGAGGACCAAGATGCTGCCGACCAAATCAATCGCCGCACCGAGTTCCAAGTCCTCAGCTTCGAAATGCAATAAATCCACAAGCAATCATTTTCACACAAATGCCTACAAAGGCATTATATTGGCATTTTGCATCCTATTTTGCAATGTTATCATTATATTTGCGAATATTTAATCACTAAAAAGATATCGTCATGAAAAAATGGGTTGTATTTTTATTAGGATTGGTCACAGGTAGTGTTTTGACTGTCCTTTCTTTGTTTGTAATAAGCAAAACTATTACACCGACAGAAACTGTTACTGAAGAAAATGCAGATCATGTTCCTGGTTTAAATTTATTCGATGAACCTGGAGATGAATTTTCTGCGCCATCGTTTAAAGTAATGCAAGTATTAGCAAACAATGTCGCTTTGGCATATTCAGGAGAAAACAACTACGGTAGTATATCATATTATGGCACACTTGTTATGCTCGTAGGCGATGAAAATTCTCATTTCTATGATGACCAAATTGTAAAAGTAAAATCAAGTCAAGTTGCACGACATATTGGTACATATCAATATGAAACCAAAATGGAAATGCAAAAAACAGTTCCTGTTATAAAGATATTTAATAAGCAATAAATGAATAAAAGCATCGGGTGACCGATGCTTTTATTCATTTATTTACCCTCACCTCGTGGGTGAATTCTTTTATTTCCTCATTAAGTATGTAGTACAAGCCTTGGTTCAGCGAGGCATCGTCCATCCCGAAATTCATATCATCGTCAGCGCCTCTCACATCTATCGTGTGATTCATCGACACAAATCCCAGCGTTTCATACCACTTTCGCAAGCCCTCCTCCTGCGCTATCAGCACAGCATAGCCCACGGCATCGGCACGCATCGCAGTCAGTGCTTCGGTTATCATTTGTCGAGCCAACCCCGTTCCTCGCCACTCTGGCAAGGTGGTTACGCCATACACATAGCAAGCTTTCGCGCCACACACCTCATCGTCAAACACGAAACAATGCATCTGCGCCACAATTTCGCCTTCGGCGTTGCGCATCACTCGGCGAGTCGTTTCATCATCATAATTGGCAAAGAAATAGTCCACAAACTCATCATCATCGCCAAATCCGACCTTCCACCCGTGCTTCAGTGCTTGTATATCATCGGTTGTTGTTGGCATCAAGGCAATTCCACTATCCAAGGATCCTTCTTAGGTACAAGAATCTTAAAGTTATCCTTATTGCGCAAGAACTCTGCTGCAGCTTCTTCGGTATCAAAGCCCTTGTACACCACATAATACAACTTTTGTGGGTCCATCACCACATACGACTGGTCATTATTACCTTCGGCCTCATTGATGCGATTGCGGAACGAGCGAGCATTGAACACCTGCTTGAAATCGCCCACCACCACATTATAACGATGCAAATTGGCATTCTCGCCATCAACCATCGTTACTCGTTCGGTTACCATACGCACCGAGTCGCCTGCCACCACACGAGTTTCTGCAAGACGCTTTTCGCGTTCGATAAATCCACGCAAGTCGCGATTCATGCTTGCATTTCCACCCATTTTGCGTTCGGCAGCAATCTCATAAGCCGCGCGATAATTTTCCTCGGTAGTTTTGCACGATGTAGCCACCATCAATACAGCCACCATCGCCATCATCAACCATTTTATTCTCATAGCAGTCATTTCGACATTAGTCCTTAATCTTCAATTCACACAAATAGTCATAGTGCTCGCCTTCCTTCACCAGCGTTGCAGTGAAGCCACAAGCCTCGGCACAGCATGCAAGTGTATCAAAATCGACATACAAACAATCGAACTTGCCACCTCTCACACCCTTATAACGCATTTCATAGTCCACCAAACCATAATATTCGCCATTTAGGTCTATGTCCACGCTGCCGTCCTCGTTTTCATACAGATACTTCAAGTCGCTCGAATCCATCAGTATCACGCCACCAGGATTGAGCATCTCGCGCATTCTATCAAAAAACATTGGCATATTTTCCAGGCGTCCCACTATTCCCGAGCCATTCATCAACATCAAGATAGTGTCATATTTCTCGGTGAATCGTGCGTCAAACATATTCACAAGTCGTGCATCTTTCACCCCACGAAGTTGCATTGCCTCAACCGACAATGGCGATATCTCCACAGCACACACATCCTTGCCCATGTCTTGCAACGCAAGTGCATGGCAACCACTACCTGCTCCCACATCAAGGATTTTTCCTTTAGCCATGCGCAATGCTTCTTGCTCGATAGCTGGCATCTCGTCAAACGAGCGGAACAATGTCTCGATAGGCATTTCATCCTCTTCAAACATTGATGACAACACTCGCAAACGCGCAGCCTTGCCTGTGCGTGCATAATCCAATATCGCGGCACCCATTGGGTCCTTCTTGGGGTCTATCAATTGGTCGCTAAAAGCCATAATTCTTCTCTTTTATCATTTATCCAACCACAAAGATACACATTTTTGTCAGCATCGCCCTTATCGAGCACCCGATAAGTAGTCCATAAGCGACCCCACATCATGTTTTTTACCCAGCGAGAACGCGTCCCAACCTTGCGACACAAACAATCTGCCCACCTCTATAGCACCGCTACTTGCCAATTCAGGTGTAAATGGTACGATATTTCCAAAGAATACGATATGGTCGCCAGTCTTCATGTGCAAAATACTCACTTCGCCATAATTTCCTTTCTTGTGTAGCTTCACATTCACATTGCCCGACAAGAAATTGTCCACCACCTTGAACGAGCTTTTCACCTCGCCGTTCTTCTTCTCTTCGAGCTTCACATCGCCCACTATTTCGCTCATCACGGTGATACCACCAAGGTTGTTATTCCCCGAATATGAAGTTGCCGATCCTGTTTGAATAAGAATCTTACCATTCTCCACTATCACAAAGTTCAAGTGGCGTGAATCGTCATACACCTTACGACCCATAGTTTTGTCGACAAACAATATATACACCCCATTCTTTATAGCTTCCACAGCTTCCACATGAGCTATCGAATCCTCCTGTTGTTTTTTCTTTTTCTCAAGAGCCTTTTGTTCCTTCTTCGATAGTTCTCGAGTGGCTGTATCATTATTTTCCTGTGCTGTCAAGCCTAACCCAACAGCCATAATCATTATTATCGATAAAATTGTTTTCTTCATAATTGTACAGTTTTATTCGTTAGTTTTTCGCAAAGATAACACACTTCTACCCCTTTCACCAAGAAAAACAGTACGCAAAAAGTACGCAAATCACATATTTTGCACTATTCTTCGTCAAAATCTTCGCCAAAACACCCTCTCATCACCAGCAGCACCATAATCATAATGTTTACAACCACAGTTATCGCACAGCACACTGCTGCTATCACATTTCCCTGTTGAGTCATCAGCTCTATCAACGATCCTATTATCGAGCTGGTAAAAAACACCACTAAATATAGCGACACTTTTCTATCAAGTCGCCCCCACAATAGTGTTGGTAGAAGCATTATCACTCCCAACACCACATTGCTCGACGACATGATTGCCACACTATTGGCGCTCATATAGTCAAACTCATAATTGAACAATAGCACCAATTCCGACATTAGCATCACTACTGCCACTATCACAAAAAGGGATCTGCTAATATATTTCTTTTTCATCGGTTAAGCTTTTTAATTACAAAACAAGGGGACTCCTTTATATATTATTATAATTACAATTCCGAAGTCCCCTCCTAAACATATTAATTACCAATATTACTTGTTTCTATTGCACAAATAGTCTATACTCTCTCCTTTTTACAAGAAAAGATATGTACTTTTGTTCTTGCGTCAAAAAAAATATCCGTCTGTCCAGAAAACCGAAAACGCCCGAAGGGTGTTTCACAATCTTAATCCTATGATGAGCAACGCGAATCTTAGGGATAGCAATGACATCTCACCCACACAACCTCGATTGAGGTTGCACTATCACAACTTGCACCAATAAGCCATGATATATTATTATACCCGGGACTTTTTAAGTCTCCGAGGAAAATAATGTCGTAGACATTTGACTCAGTGCCTTCGATTACAAACGCATCCCACCCATTGAAATCAATATATTATTAAATTAAGACTTCCTCTTTGTTTGTATACTCCATGATTATTACTTGGTCTGCTATCGGCATATTTAAGAATATTCGAAGGAATTACTTTACTTCTGCGATATATAGGGAAGACAGTTTTGTTTTTCTGATATATTGATTTTGAGGTATCCCTTTCTTTAGTCAAGAAATCTTGAGCACCAAGCATCTCTAAAGAAACATATTCTTTAATAGCCATATGTTCATCATAAACGGCTGCTCCTATAAGTCTACCCCATATATTAGAATAAATTGAGATATATTCAGTATTTTCTTTATCTTGAAGCCTAAAATCCGAAATAACCATTTTACTATAAGAAAGATAATTATTTGAAACTCTCAGATTTGTCAAGAACTCCCCATTAGTTGTATTAACTCTCATAGGAACAATAAGACATGTTATCCTATCAGCTTCTTGTTCAAAATACAAACTATCCCACTGTGGATTCGCATATATTGTATCTTGAAGGTCTTGTTTTAATAAAACATTTACCTCCTTCGGCAATGGAATTTTACCTTCACACTTTTGCACAAAATCTTTCGTATAAGTAATCATTCGTTTTAGCGGTGCATGACATAACGAATCTTCCAAATTTGACTCTTGAACCGGAATTGTATCTTGCGCTGTTATGCTTAATACGCACATAAGAGCTATAACAATTGCTGAAATATTTCTTTTAGCATTCATAATTTAAATATTTAATCGTTAATACTTATTTGTTGCAAAAATAGCATCGTTTTTAACCCTTTCCCCAAAAAAATAGTACGCAAAAAGTACGCATTTGCACTTTATTGACCATTTTTTCTCTCTTAAACAATGTTTTTCTTGCAAATTATAATTTTTCCTTATTATTGCGCAAATATTCTCATTCGACTTTGATTAATACATTTATTTCTGCAATTTAAAATCGCCTTCGTAACCCCGATGAAAACCTCTACTATAATCTTTTCGCCAATCTCCGTTTATAATATTGTGAAACCGTTTACTTTTATTATTACTTTTTGCAAAAATAGGAGCATTCCCCCAATCCATTAGTTTATTCTTGACAATTTCAACACAAGTTCCATTTCTAAAAATGTCTATTTCAATAAAATTACCCTCATTGTTTGAGTAAACAATATATCCATTAAATTCATCTTTAACTTCGTCATACTCGCCTATTAATGTTTCAACTTGATTGAAGTATCTATTTTTTTGTGGATTTGGATTTTCTACGCGTAGTTGACATTGCAACAAATTGAGACTATCATTTCGTAAAGGTACTATTAGAACCACTGAATCCGAAGGCAAGAAATAGCTTTCTTCCCAACACGGAGTAACATAATAGTGTTTTTTTGAAATAGTATCTCCAAATATCATATTAACCTCAAGTGGAAGCTCCATACTAGAGTCATCAGAACATATATTCTTTTTCGTATATTTAATAGCCTTTTTCTGTTCTTTTGATAATAAATGTGTTGAGTCCACTGGAATTATTTCTTGTGCTGTTATGCTTAATACGCACATAACAGCTATTACAATTGATAAAATATTTCTTTTCGCTCTCATAATTTAAAAAATTCAATCGTTATTACTTCTTTATTGCAAAAATAGCATCGTTTTTACCCCTTTCCCAAGAAAAATAGTACGCAAAAAGTACGCATTTGCATTTTATTGACCATTTTTTCTCTCTTAAACAATGTTTTTCTTGTAACTTATAATTTCCCCTTATTATTGTGCAAGTGTTCTCTTTCGACTTTGATTAATGCCATTTGTGTAATCTAATATTTCCTTGCTCATCCCTATGATACCCCGTCCTATTAGCATTACGCCAATCATGATTGTTTAGGATACTATACTCAGAATGGTTTTGTATATAGCTTGATTTATACCCATTTCTTTCGGGAATACATGTAACCAGAGAGTTCTTTGACCCAAATTCTTTAATTATATTATTCGAATCATCATATACTAATACTCTATAAAGTGCACCATTTACTGTAGATTCAAAATGCACATATTCAGTTGTTTCATTCTTTTCACATTTAAAATATGTAGATACCATTGTAGGATATATGGTATCTGCTTTTATCACAATTAAATCAGAAAATATATCCTCATTGTTATAATTAGCTTTTAATGGAAGTATTAACACATCATCTTCTCTATCTTTTACAAAATAAGCTTTATCCCATATGGGTTGAGCAACTATATTCGTCTTAATAGAGCTATCGCCAAATAGCACATTTATTTCGCTTGGCAACACAATCTTATTATTACTGTTTAGATAGGTCTCTTTTGAGTGATCAAATAAGTATTGCTGATTTCTATTTAATTTATTTGTATCATTAGCGTAAATCACTTTTTGACTATTAACACATGAAATAGTTAACATTAACACAACTAATGTCAGTAAAATATTTATATATTTCATAATCATTTCAATTATACAACAAATATACTACATTATTAAATTATACGAACAACAATTTTTTCACAATTTTCAAATAGATCTTCGTCTAAAAGATATGCTTCTCCATCGTAAGGGTTTATATAAACCAAATCGCCATCAGATTCTCGACCCACAACAAGCACATAGTGAGGATATGTCAAATCACTACCTGGAAATGTTGAAACCACCACATTTCTATCAGCAAGCGCAAATTGGAATGTATCGAAAGTTGTAGTAATAAAAAATGCATCTATAAACTCTTGAGCATCCACCAATCTCACTCCATCACCATTAGAAGAACCATTAAATTCTGAATCATAATATGCATCAAATTGGAGAACATCTCTCATACCACCCAATAATTCATTGTCAATATATGTCATTATGGCAGTTAATGAAGCCATACCATCTTGAGTCTTCATCATCAATGGCATATCACTAATCGCAAATGTAGCATCACTATTCGGATTGTTAGAGAAAAGCACAGGCTCTTGTTCATTTGTACTTGGCGTGTTCGGGTAACTTGGTCTAGATGGATTGCTTGGTGTAGATGAACCTCCATCATCTACTTTATCACAAGTGCATAGTTCTTTTTTGTGACTACAATATGGACAAAATGTTTCAGTATCAAAGTCCGGATTAGGGCATTTACAAGAGGATTTCCCACAAGTAGGGCATTTACCTTCACAAATACAATCAATTAACAATTTTCCACAATCATCACATAATTCGCTCTCTATATAACCACAAATCATACACATTCCTCCAATGACAGTTCCTAATTTACATTTTGGGCATTCACTGCCAAATCCCCAACCACATTCTCGGCATGTCCCACTTGAGAATGATTTTCCACAAGGACAATTTATTATAATACCTGATCTACTCAAAGGCTCTTGTGAAGATTGTGTATAGAGATTAATGTTTATAGGGCGAGTGTGTTCTGCGTCTTGACTATGAGAACAAGTGCCGTGGTCGTGATCACATTCGCTATGTTCAGGTTTTGTGATAATTCCTGCTACACGACCATTTTCATATCTCACACCTCGAAACACACTACCATCAAGATTTGAAGTCAATGTTATACCCGTGAAATCTACATATTTAGGGTAATAACCTATTGTATCAAGCTTTGCTTGGTTAGCAGTAGCATATTCATTGTCGGGCATATAAGTAAGCACTTGAGCATATAATTTATCGGCCTTTTTACGAATCACAAGGCGTGAAAATGTTTCGTTTTCTTGTGTTGTGGTAACACCATCTGTTGTAGATGTAACACGAGAGAATACTCTTTCGGCTGTTTGTAATTCTACCATAATCACATGCATGCCATCTATATTGTAGTATTTCACATAATCCCATAGAGGAGTGCCACTTGTGATTAAGGACATTGCGCTACGCGATTGCGCTTCACCTCCACCATTTACTGGTAGAGGTACTGTACCATCTTGGCTTTCAACCATACTTTTTGCTATCTGCAAAAGTTCTAATTTCTCTTTTTGATTCTCGTTGTGTTCGCCAAAAGCAGGCTCGTTGTTACATGATGCCATCACAAATGCTAATACCGACATCAGTGTGGCTAATTTTAAAATCATCTTTTTCATAATTCTAATTAATTTAAATTTGATTAATAAAGTTATATCATTTCTGTATTATCTTCTTTTCTATAAAAATATTCATATTCTATGCCACGAATAATGTCAGTTATAACCACTCTATAAGCACCTGCAGGTAGTGTAGACATATCTATAGAGTATACTTCATTAGCCGAGAGGTTAACCTCGTCGATGTCGATAACATTCCCACTACCTTCTATCATAATAGAATATGTTCCCATTATAGGTGCTATAAAATCTATTGACTGAGTTAAACTTCGAGGTAATTTAATTGGTGGATTCAGAGGCTTTATGGTATCATTTTTTATACCTGTTGCTTGAGAAAATAGTGAAGTTCCCAATAATAGAATGGAAAATAAAATTGTTTTTTTCATTTGTGTAATGATTTTTAAATTGTTATTAAATATGATTTTGTTGATGCAAAATTACTATCGCGCAAAGCGAAAAAAGCGTTACATTGCGTTACATTTTCGGGATTCCTTGGCGCACAATTTGTTGATTATCAATAAGTCAACAAATTTTAACATTTAAAAATCGTTACATCGCGTTACATCGACGATTTTTTAGCGTATTTTTGTACTTAAGTGTAAAGAATATGTTCTTTTGTTCTTCTGTCTAAAGAAAATAAAGGTGTATAATATATGAGAAAACTTATATCTATTATAATAAGTTGTATTCTGTGTGCTATCGTGATAAGTTGTGCAGAGAAAGAACCTGAATATGACAACAGGTTGGTCGGCATCTATGAAATGTTAGCTGATTACAATAATACCGATAGCGCTTTCCAAGAATTGAAACGAATGAATGTAAATCAATTCTCCGAGGAGCATAATAAGGCTTATTATGCCTATCTTTACACATTGTGTTTATATTGGCTCAACGCTCATGCCGAAGATGACACTTTAATTAAAGTTGCTATAGATTACTATTCTAAAACGAATGATTTGGCTATGAAAGCCAAATCATTCACCTATGCAGCATTTGTCTATCAAAGCATAGGTGAGAAAGAGACTGCTGTAGAATGCTTCAATAGGGCTTTAGAGGCTATTCCCGAAGACAGCGTAAATTTAAAAGCTCAAATTTATTCAAATTGGGCTGTTATGATTAATATGGATAAGCCTGACGAAGAATCTATGGAATTGTATGAGAAGGTAAAAGTTTACGCTTGGAAAGCTAATAATATATATTTAGTAGCTGATGCCTGGATTCAGCAAGGCGCAAATCATTTATATCACGATCACATAGATGATGCCATTAATAGCTATCAAGAAGCATTGAGTTTACTTAAAAATGAAGAGTGGGGTGATGGATTGAGATTTGCGTCACTAAATAAATTGGCTCACTGCTATGCATTAAAAAACGATAATGAAATTGCATTGAATTATGCCAAGGAAGCTGAAAAATATGTGAGTTCAATAACCACACGACGATACCTTAATGATACTTTTAGCAAAATCTATATCAATACTAAGCAATGGAATAAGGCTGAAGCCTGTCTTGCTTTGGCTGATGACACATTGGCTTATAACGGAAAAGTTATCTACTTAAAAAGATTGATAAAGATAGAACAAGGCAAAGGTAATTACCGCAAAGCAAGCAATCTTATTGACCGATATATTCAATGCTCCGACTCTATGTATCTTGCATTAATTGAGGATAATGCTTCAATGTATCAAAAGAAATATGACAAAACTAAGGTGGAGCTTGAAAAGTCGGTACTTGCAGCCGATAACAAGCAGCTACAAGCCACTCTTATGCTCATTGTTATTATGGTTGCTATTGCTACGCTTATAACTCTTGCCCTTGCTTATCGCCGACACACTATAAACTCTCAACGCGAAAAAGCCAAAGATGACGCCATGAGTGGGCTCACACAAGAACTGCAAGGCAAGATTATCGAGCTACAAGAGGTGCGCCTACAACTCTCCGACCGCGAAAAGGCTGTTACTGATAGCCAGCAGGAGCTCGAAGAAGCGCAACGCCGTAGTCAAGAGCTAAAAACTCAAATCTTTGAGATGAATGGCGTAGTGCAAAAGGTTCTTCAACTTAAGAAAGCCAAAACAGCCGACCTTTATGGCACAAAGCACACTCTTGGCAAGGAAGAACTTGATGTGCTCATTGAAGCATTGGACTTCTGTTACAATGGAGTGATGTCGAAGCTAAAAGCGGGCATTCCTAACATCAATCGCGACGAATTGAACATGTGCGCTCTCATGTGCATCGGTTTGCCTGTTTCTAAAATATCTTTGCTACTGGGAATGAGTGAGGAATCGCTCCGCCAACGCAAATATCGCCTCCGCCGTGCTAAGATGACTCAACCCGACAATATCACTATTGATATGTATATCGAGGAATTGAAAGCCGAAGCTTAAACAACACAAGAGCTCCCCAACAAATTGGGGAGCTCTTGTGTTATTATATCTATACACTTGTTGACACAATATAGATAGTCCAAAGGACTGTTTTTTATTAATAGCCGTATGCTTTTAAGCTTACGGAACACGAGAATCCACTTGTTGCAAAAACGCGAATTAATATCGATTCTTCTTGTTATTGCTTCTCATCATCAGAATCGGAAACCTACTACCATGTTGTAGCTCTCTCCCCGATTTATTTCATATAGTCAAGAATCTTACCACTGATAAGAAGTAGTGATATTTCGCATATTTTGGTGTCATATTCGGCAGCAAGCAAGCGTTCCTCTGCATCGAGAAGGCTCTTTTGTGCCTCGCGCATTTCGATACCCGACAAGTTACCAAGCAAGTTGCGTTCGCATGCTATATCGTGGTTTTCACGAGCAGTTTTCACATTATCACGCTCAAACTCGAGCAAGCTAAGGTTGTTTTCGTAGGCTTGCCATAGGTCGCACAAGTCGGCATATAGGTTTAGCTCAAGATTTTGTTGTGCAAGTTCGGCATTTTCTACACCTAAGCGAGCATTGTTGCGTTCGCTGCTACGCTTGCCGTCAAACAAGCGCATACCGAGTGTAACGCCGAAGTCGGCACCCCAGTTGCTGCGCTTCGATGTGGCATTCACATCATAGATATTGTGAGTGTAGCCATAACCAGCATTCAAGCGCAAATAAGGATAATCGCGCGAAGATGCAGCTTTCATGTCGAGTGCTGCAAGGGTGCGATTTTGAGCAGCCTTAAGTATCGACGCATTGTGTTGGAGTGTCGACTCCCACAAAGCATCAAAATCGAGCTTATCGCCCACCACTATCGCCGAATCCACAATGTCGAATGCTGCTTTTAGGTCTTTATCGCCCATAAGCTCCTTGAGGCGTATGCGCGACGACGCCAGCTTTTCTTGCTGACGCATACTTTGTGTGCGGTCGGCATTATAGTCCACTTGTGCTTGCTTGTATTGTAGCTTCGAACTCTTACCTATCACATAGCGTTCATACTCGATGCGCATGCGTTCACGCGACAACCCTACGGCATAGTCATAGTTGCGCATTCTCACCTTTTGTTGCACAAAGTTGTAATATTCCGATGCTATGTCGGCCACAAGGTCCTCGATTGCTATTCGTGTTTGTGTTTGGCTTTGACGCTTCAACTCTTGAAGTCGGCTATACTTGGCTTGAATATTGAACCCGTCGAATATGGTCCAACTCAAATCCACTCCTGCACGCAATGTGTGGTCGGTAACATTGCGCTCACGCGACACATCACCTGTGGCACGAGCAGTAGAATTGATGTTATCGAGCGTACCCGAATAGCCTGCCGATAGATCTACCTGTGGCAGATAACCTGCGTTGGCTACCGTAGCATTGTTTGATGCTTTCTTTTCGTCGTTGCGCACCACTTGTAACGAATAATTGTTTTGCAACCCTCTATCGATACACGATTTCAAGCTATTTTGTTGCGACATCGCTGGTACCGACATCGCTACTGTTAATAGTGCTACTAATATGTTGCGTTTCATCATTTCTTCTTTTTAGTTGACAAGTTGGTTGAAATATAAGTGTAAACAGCTGGCACAACATACATTGTGAGCAGTGTAGATACTATCATACCTCCCACTACGGCTGTACCCATTGCAATACGGCTATTGCAACCTTCGCCTGTGGCAAACATCAGTGGCAACAAGCCAAGGATTGTCGATGCACTGGTCATCAAAATAGGACGCAAGCGCTGTGCCGATGCTTCCTTGATTGCTGTGAGTTTGTCTTCGCCGTTTATTTGACGCTGGTTGGCAAATTCAACAATCAAAATACCATTCTTCGCCACCAGACCGATGAGCATAATGATACCAATCTGACTGAAAATGTTCATTGTTTCGCCTCCTGCTATCATGAATGCAAGCGCTCCTGCTACAGCAAGTGGCACAGTAAGCATGATCACAAGTGGATCCTTGAAACTTTCAAATTGGGCTGCAAGAATAAGGTAAATAAGTACCAACGCAAGTGCAAAGGCAAAGATCAAACTTGACGAACTTTCACGGAACTCCTTCGAATCGCCCGACAAGGCTGTACGGAAGGTGTCGTCAAGTACATCTTTAGCGATTTTATCCATTTCGTCAAGACCTTCGCCGATAGTCTTTCCTTCAGCAAGACCTGCCGAGATTGTTGCCGAGCAGAAACGGTTGTAACGATACAACTTTGGAGGTGCAATACTTTCTACAAGATCCACAAGGTTCTCCATTTGTATCATTTCGCCCGTAGAGCTACGCATATATATCGACTTCAGATTGGCTGGAGTATTGCGTTGTTGACGATTTATCTCGCCCACAATTTCATATTGCTTTCCGTTCATGTATAGATAACCCATACGCTGACCACTCAATCCATATTGCAATGTTTGTGCAATGTCGCGAGTGGTTACACCCATTGTGTTGGCCTTTTCACGATTCACACTGATACGCAATTCTGGCTTACTGAACTTCAAGTCCACATCGGCCATTTGGAATGTTGGATTTTCATACACGCGCGCAAGGAACTTTGGCAACACCTCTTGTAGCTTGTCAATATTGGTAGCTTGTAGAACATATTGCACTGGCATACCGCCTCTACGGCCACCAAACGATGAACGCTGTTGCACAAACGCACGCGCATCGGTCTTCTTTTGTACTGCGCGCGACAATTTCTCTGCCACTTCCATCTGTGTATAATCACGATCATTGATGTCCTTAAGCGTGATTTGCACATTACCACCGCCCGACGACACGCGAGCTGTAATAAACTCGGCATCAGGCATGATTGAATCGGCTACACGATTTATTTCTTCGGTATAATCGCGCATCACTTCATAGGTAACACCTTCGGGACCCGATGTACGGATAGTGATGCTTGAACGGTCTTCAAGTGGTGCAGTTTCGGCAGGTATCGATACCCACATATACACACTCAAGCCCACTGCCACCGCCATGATCACCAATGCCCAATAACGACGCTTCAAGAAGACATCAAGTGTGCGACCATACCAATAGTTCATTCCTTCAAAGAATGGCTCAGTCTTGCTATAGAACCAGTTTTTATTCTCACGACGCACAAGCAACTTGGTCGACAACATCGGAGTGATTGTCAACGCCGCAAATGATGATATTATCACAGTTCCTGCTACCACGAAACTAAATTCACGGAACAAACGACCTGTTGTTCCTTCCATGAACACAATTGGCAAGAACACGGCTACAAGTGTGATTGTAGTTGAAACGACTGCAAAGAAAATTTCTTTCGAACCTTCAATACCGGCATCGATAGGTTTCATTCCTCGTTCGATTCGTGTATAAATATTTTCGGTCATTACGATAGCATCATCGACCACCAGACCTACCGACAACACGATAGCAAGCATCGACAACACATTTATCGAGAATCCTGCCACATACATCACGAAGAATGCACCGATAAGCGACACTGGGATCACAATACATGGGATAAGCGTAACACGCCAGTCGCGCAAGAACAAGAAAATGATAAGAATAACGAGAATAAACGCCTCATACACAGTGTCGCGCACTTCGTTGATTGATGCACGAATGAAACGAGTATTATCAAAACCATAGCTATACTTCACATCTTCTGGCAAGTCCTTTTTCATTGTTTCCATGCGTTGATGCACAGCGTCGGCAATATTGATGTGGTTTGCACCTGGTTGAGGTACTACTGCCACACCAACCATTGGGATACCATTCATCTTCATATAGCTCTTAAGGTCGCGCGCACTCAACTCGGCTGTACCGATGTCGCTAAAACGAACCACGCGGCCATCAACATGCTTCACCACAAGATTATTGAATTGTTCGGTAGTGTGCATCTGTCCGAGTGTACGAATTGACAATTCGGTTGTATTACCTTCGATACTACCCGAAGGCAATTCCACATTTTCCTTATCAAGAGCGCTCTTCACATCCATTGGAGTGATGCCATAGCCCGACATCTTCACTGGATCGAGCCACAAACGCATACAATAACGCTTTTCACCCCATATCATCACGCTACTCACCTCAGGAATAGTTTGCAACTGCTCCTTCACTGTAAGGTCGGCAATTTCACTCAATTCCAATAGCGAACGCTTATCACTTTGGATTGCAACCATCATGATAGGCATAGCATCGGCATCGGCCTTCGACACTGTTGGAGGGTCACAGTCCTTTGGCAAATTGCGTTGCGCACGCGACACCTTATCGCGCACATCGTTAGCAGCCGTTTCGAGGTCGACCGACAAGTCAAATTCTACCGTAATACGGCTCGAACCTTGTTGGCTCACACTCGTTAGCGAACGAATACCTGGAATACCATTAATATTCTGTTCAAGGGGTTCTGTAATCTGGTTTTCAATTACATCGGCATTTGCTCCGGCATACGAGCACGACACCGAGATTATGGGATTATCGACCGATGGATATTCTCGCACACCAAGGCTCATGTAGCCTATAGCTCCAAACAGCAAAATGACAAGCGTCATCACTGTGGCAAGAACTGGTCGTTTTATACTTAATTCCGATATATTCATAGCAACATTGATTAATGCGAGGGTTATTTCACTTCGTCAAGAGTCACCTTTTGACCTGTACGGATTTGCATTGTTCCGCTCACGATTACGGTGTCTCCCACCGACAAACCGTCAAGCACTTGAACCTTGTCGGCTGTGCGCACACCCTTCTGAATTTCAACAGGTTGCGCTTTTCCTTCCTTATAAAGGAAAACTTTATCAATTCCCATCTCACTCACGACAGCTTCACTTGGAACTGCCAGTGTATTAGCATATTGGCTCGTTGTAAGTGTCACATTTACATATCTTCCTGGCACTAACGCTCCATTGCTATTATCGTAATGCGCGCGCACCTTTATCGTTCTAGTCGCGTCATCTACGCGTGAATCAAGCGCATACACCTTTGCATTGCGTTCTTTTAGGTCGCCTTCCATTGTAAATGTCAATGGGCTACCTGCCTGAATTTGAGTAGCATAGCGTTCAGGCACACTAAATTCCACCTTCAATGGATTTATCTTTGTGATGCAAGCCACTGGTGTAGATTGCGAAGCATAAGCTCCTTGGCTCACCGAGCGCAAACCTATCACGCCATCAAATGGCGCACGCAATTCAGTGTGTGCTATATTAGCTTTCACCAATTCTATTTCGGCTTCAAGAGTTGCCAAACTTGTTTCGGCTTCTTGATAAGCTTCTTTACTCACCGCTTCTTTTTCAAGCAACGCATTTTGACGATAAAGACGATCTTGGTACAATTTCAATTGCACTTCAAGTTTCTTAAGTTGCGCTTGCAACGAAGCATCATTAATTTTAGCAAGAAGTTGTCCCTTGCGCACAAATGCACCTTCTTTGAAATATATCTCAGTGATTTTGCCCGAAGTTTCAAAGGTTAGATTCACCTCTTCATCTGGTAATAGACTACCACTCACATACAGCGCATCGCTCAAATCTTGTTGTTGCATACGCACTGCACGCACATTCAACACTTTCCCTTTACGACCTTTTGCCTCCTTCACAGGCGCTTCTTTTAGGTCTTTATTCTCTTTAGGAGTAAGATTATAAACTCCCCAGCCCGCAAATCCGAGAACTATCACTCCGACAATTCCCCACTTTACATATTTGTTCATGTATATCTATGGTTTTTAAGTTTCAATATTGTATTATTAGATGCTTTTCAATGCCACAAGTTAAATAGCGCTTACTTTTTTATCCCCAATTTCGAATAATATTCACGAGGATCAGAGAACAGCTTCACTATCGCATCGAGTGCAGGGTCATCTTTCAGCTCTTGAATACACTCACCTCGTTGATAATAATAGCGTTGCACTATTTCTACTGCTAATATTTGAGATATTAGTTTACGATGCAAATCAAGGTCCTTTTGCAAGTCGTGTTTCAACAATTTTTCAAGTTGAGCAAACACTTCCTTGGTCGAATCGTTCATATACCCTTCAGTATCGGCCACTTCACGCAATTGTTTCAACCCATCTTCGCACACTTTGTCATATTGGAACTTTTCGGGATTGATAAATGCCTTGAATTGGTTGTAAATACTATCATTCACCTCAAAGTCTTCCACTGCAGGGATAGTTTCGTGTTCGCTACGGTACTTTGTCGCAAAATCCATAGCCCAATAATCGCGCACAATATTATAAGCCAAACGATTTACCTTTGGATATTCCACCTCGATATCAGGGGTAATACCTCCACCATCACGCACTTCTCTACCATTAGCTGTGTGGAACACATTAGTCAAACTGTCTGGAATGCGTTCTACCGAGCCGTCGGCCTTACGGCGAGAATAATCGATTGCTTGAATCAATCGACCACTTGGAATATAATATTTTGCTATTGTTACATGTAAGATTCCATCATAGGGCAACGGACGCGATGTTTGCACAAGTCCTTTACCATACGAACGATTACCCACTATCACAGCACGGTCAAGGTCTTGCAATGAACCTGCCACAATCTCCGATGACGAAGCCGAACTACCATCAATCAGCACCACCAATGGGATTTTTGTATCCACTGGCTCTTGTGTAGTCTTGTAGGTGCGAGTATTTTGTTTGATGCGTCCTTTTTGCGTTAGCACTTCAGTACCTTTAGGCACAAACATACCCACAATCTGCACAGCACTTTCAAGCAAGCCACCTCCATTGCCTCGCAAATCGAGAGCTATCGTCTTCACTGCCTTATTTTTAGTCAAGTCCAAAAGGGCTTTCTTCACTTCGGCTGCCGAATTGGCATTAAATGTTGTAAGTGATATATAACCTATGCTATCGCGTTGCACTCCATAGTAAGGCACTGGGTTCTGCTTGATTTTCTTGCGCACAATACTCATTTCCACATTGCCCACATACGGACGATCAACAACAACCTTCACCGTTGTGTTTTGTTCGCCCTTGAGACGCTCGCTCACCTTATCAAGTGCCATAGAGCCTATGCTATCACCATCAATCATCACGATCTTATCGCCTGGACGAATACCTGCCAAAGCTGCTGGACTGCCCTCATAAGGTTCCGAGAAATAAGAACTACCATCACGGCTAATAATACCTGAACCTATTCCGCCATACTCGCCTGTCGACAGCACGCGATAATCGTCCAAGTTGTTTGCCGACACATATTCAGTATATGGGTCGATACTTCTCAACATCGCTCCTATCGCTGTCTCAATATTCTTTTTTGCATCGAGCGAATCCACATAGAATGCATTCAATTCTTTATAAAGCGAATTAAATGTATCGAGATTTCGCACTATTTCGGTATCGCGTTTCGCATCAGTGGCACTAAGCGACATCGCTCCAAGCACACATAATGCCACGCCTAATATCATTTTTTTTATTCTTGCATTCATCGATTTCTTCATTTTAACTGCTAAAATACAACATTACTACTGAAATTCGTTAGATTTTTAGGCAAAAAAGTCTTAAAATTGAAAAATATCTCGCTTTTTTCGCTAAAGATTTGCATATTTCAAATATTCCAACTAATTTTGCATCGCAATTCACGAAAGTGACTGCGGAACTGCTTCAATAGCTCAGTTGGTTAGAGCACCTGACTGTTAATCAGGGGGTCGTTGGTTCAAGCCCATCTTGAAGCGCAAACATACAACAAACTTGCTTCAATAGCTCAGTTGGTTAGAGCACCTGACTGTTAATCAGGGGGTCGTTGGTTCAAGCCCATCTTGAAGCGCAAAAGGAATCTCAATCGAGATTCCTTTTTTGTTTTTCTACCCATTGGTTATCTACATAGCTCACTCACTGCAACTGCCTCGTTGTGGTCGTCTAAGTATTTTAGATATGGTTGCGACTTGAAATCTTTGTTTGACAACGCACTATTATCTTTCTTGTATGGTGTATTGATATCGGCTATATCGAAAAGTGTGTGAAACACTGCCAAACTGGTAGCCACTTCGGCCTCAGCGTTATCGCGTAATGCAGCGCATTTCATAGCATATTTCGCCGAATAACTCGGTGATGTCCACACAAGCAATGGCACATGCAACTGGTAGAGCGTAGGAATAGGAGAAGCATGCAAAAAATGATTTTCCTCATTATCGTATATATCCTCACCATGATCCGACACATACATCACTGCCGACGACACTCCTTGCCCCTCAACCATCTTCACCACCTCACTCAACAACTCATCGGTAGCACGAATTGTATTGTCATAGGCATTCACAATAGCTTGCCTATTCTCACTCGACGCCGACGCATAATTATCGGGTTTATAATATACCTTATCGATTGGATAACGCTCCCTATAATTAAAATGCGAGCCATAGGTCTGTAGTACAACAAATCGTTTCGCACTCCTATCATGTGCAAGATAATCATCTAACCGTGCAAGCAACTCTGTATCATACACATTTCCACCTATATCCACGCTATCCTTCAGAAACACAGCCACATTGGCTTCCTCACCAAAGTAATCGATAAACGAATTATTGCGTCGTTGATTAGAGAAATATGCCGTGCTATACCCTGCCTCTTTGAATGCCGTTATAATACTCTTTTGATAATATATATCGTTATAATCATCGGCACTCACCCCCGACATCAACATAGGCACACTTTTATGCGTTGTGTTCGACTGGGTAAATGCTTGCTTGAATACTACTAAGTTGCTTAATTTTCCCAACAATGGCGTGGTATTACGCTCATATCCATACACACCAAAGTTCGCAGCCCGTGCAGTTTCGCCTATCACCAACACATACAGCTCCTTTTCAGTAGCATCTCGCGCACTCACTGCATTGAATGTAAAATCATGCGATGTGTTGTGATAATTGTCTATTTTAATATTGCGATCCACTGCTAACACGGCATTGTAAGCCACATTTACTGGATATAAATCGCGTTCCACTTCGTAATCTTTGTCCCACAAACAATTCGCCACAAGCAACACCAGTCCCACCATCATTCCTCGCTTTGCCCATCGCTTATTCGCGCGTCTAAACGACTCTTCTATTGGTGCGCAACGCAACGACAATGCACTCCACACTATCAATGGCAAGTATACCACTACCACAAATATAACTGACGGATAGATATTGCCAAGTAGCTCACCGGCTTCATTAAAGTTTGTTGTTACAATATTTAAGAACATATCCACCGATATCACCGAATTGCCAAATAGATACAACAACACTATCTGAAATGCTGCAAAAAACGCCAACGGAAACAACCATAAAAACGCCCTTCCGGGACGACTATTCAAAGTCATTACCCACCAATACACACTCACTGGTAGCACCACATTGCACGCCCTCGCAAGCAATGGCATTTGCTCTGTGAAAAACAAGCATACATTGGGCAATGCTAATGCTATCACACACAACGCGAATAGCACTTTTTGACTAATAATATTTTTAGAATGCTTCATTGATATTAAACACAAATCCTGTTTGACCATTCTTTCCAAATCCCATATCAAGACGCACATTCACTTTCTTCTTGAATTCCCATCTATAGCCTATCCCATAATTAGGCAGTATCTTTTTGAATGTTCGCCTATCGTGAAACACATTACCGGCCCCCACCCACAAAGTCAATCCGTTGCGACGCCACACATGCTGACGCAATTCCAACTGTGCTGTGATGCTATTTTTGTCACGATAGCGTCCTTCGTAATAACCACGCATCGAGCTCGAACCTCCAAGTTCAGCCATCATCGACCACGACGGATTGCCCACATTGAATGTGCCTTGCAGTTCTCCTGCCAACACGCCTCCTTTCCACACGCTTTTATATCCTCGCACAATAAACGAAGTGGTCGAAAATGACTGGTCGTTACCGAGCCAACTTGGTCGAAACTCTTGCGACAAAAAAAGATGAACACCCCTACTCGCATTGGAGATAAAATCACGCGTATCATATTGTATCGACGCGCCCACACCATAATTGCGTTGCACAAGCGACATTCCATCAAACAGCGCCACTGCGTCCGCCTTCACATCACCAGCTTTGGCATAATCCCACATAACACAAGGACCGAAATACAGATTATCACACAATCTCACAAGGAATTCAGCTTTCACTCGTGCCTGAAATCTATCTATCTTTGATTTATTTGCATCGTTATTGCCCCTATCATATCCTATTCCCCAGTAATATGACGGAAATGAATAAAAGAATGTAGTATAATTGAGGCGATAACGATCCTCAGGGAACAGATTATTTCCCTTAATACCTATCATATAGAATCCCACCGTCGACACATTGCCAAATAGTGTAACATTTGACGGTTGCATAGCTTTATCACAACCATTCATTCTATACAACCCAGCACTCACAAGCCCCAACCCAAATTTAGCATCCGACATATAGAATGGGCCACCTATCACACTCACATCAAACTTTTTATAGGGTTTATCCTCGTTTGTGTCATCAAAATATTTCAATATTCGTTTCACCAAGCCAGGACGCTTAGTCAACGAATCACGCATTTCAACCATGACACTATCTTGCGACATTTCACTCGCTCCACAGCACATAGTCACAGCCAAAACTGCTACTATAAGGCTACAAATTCTTTTCACTTCTTTTCGGGCTTTTAATTCTACTACAAATGTATAGCAAAACTTGTTCACACTTTCACGGCTATCCCTATTCCGCCAAACTTACCCTCCTTTTTTACCACACTTCATTACCTATCATTATTCATTGGCAAAATTTCGTTTTTTTAGCTATCTTTGTATTTTGAAATATTCGTAAATTCGATGATTAAAGATAGTTTCTATAAAATATTTTGGTCATTCTTCAAAGTGGGCGCTTTCACCTTTGGTGGAGGTTGGGCTATGATTTCCATCATAGAGAAGGAAGTCGTACACAAACACCATTGGGTAGAACGCGACGAATTCCTCGACCTACTTGCCATTGCACAAGCTATGCCTGGCATTCTTGCCGTCAACATTGCTGTCGTGGTAGGCGATCGGTTGCGTGGTGTAAAGGGAAGTTTGTGTGCTGCTCTCGGCTCTATCATTCCTTCATTCCTTATGATTCTTGCGATTGCCATATTCCTCACTCCCGAAACGATCAAAAACAACGAAACACTGAATGCAATGTTCAAGGGGATACGACCTGCCGTGGTGGCTCTTATCCTTGCTCCCCTCGTTACATCAGCTAAGGTTGCCAAGCTCAATCGCATAACGATTTTTATTCCTATAGTTACGGCTTTGCTCATTTATTCGGGATTGCCTTACATTTCCAACCCTATAGTATTCATCATACTTGGTATTGTGGGTGGATATCTATATTATGTAATTTCATCACACCAAAACAATAAGACACGAAAGGAGGACAACGAATGAACACCTACATTAAGCTCATTCTCGCCTACCTCAAAATCGGCTTGTTTGGATTTGGTGGAGGCTACGCCATGCTATCGCTCATTCAGCGCGAAGTAGTTGGCGCTGGGTGGATTACCAACACCATGTTCACCGATATTGTAGCCATTTCTCAGATGACTCCCGGTCCTATCGGCATCAATAGCGCAACCTACATAGGATATGTAGTGGGATGCGATGCAGGTGGAATGGGTTGGCTAAGTGGTATCTTGGGCTCAGTTCTTGCTACCATGGCTGTGGTGATTCCACCCTATATTCTCACCCTCTACACAGGGCAATACATCAACCGACACAAGAATAGCCCTATCATAAAGAGCATTTTCAAGGGGCTACGACCTGTGTGCGTGGGACTTATCGGCTCGGCGGCGTTGCTATTGATGAATCACGACAACTTTGGCAACACCAACTATGAGCTCACAGCAAGCATTATTATTTGCGCTATTTCATTTTTGATTGTTCGTTTCACCAAAATACACCCAATTCTCGTGATTTTACTCGCTGGAATTGCTGGACTTTTTATTTATTGATTATGAATTACCCCGAAACATTAGAATACCTTTTCACCCAAATGCCAATGTTCTCTCGAACTGGGGGTGATGCCTACAAGGAAGGGCTCGACAACATCATTTCGCTTAGCATGCTCTATGGCGAACCTCAAGAGCATTTCAAGTGTATTCATGTGGCTGGAACCAATGGTAAGGGTTCCACTTCCCACATCATCGCTTCGGTGCTTCAACATAGTGGCTACAAGGTGGGACTTTTCACATCGCCTCACCTCATCGACTTCCGCGAGCGCATTCGCATTAACGGCGAAATGATTCCTAAGCAAGATGTGGTGGACTTTGTCAACAACTACATCAATTCGGGACACACAGGACAACCTTCGTTCTTCGAAATCACCACTATCATGGCTTTCGACTATTTCCGTCGTGAGAAGGTGGATTATGCTATCATCGAAACAGGTCTTGGTGGACGACTCGATAGTACCAATATTATTATGCCAGAGTTGTGCGTAATCACCAACATCTCTTTCGACCACACTCAATATCTCGGCAACACTCTATCTCAAATAGCAAGCGAAAAAGCGGGCATCATCAAGCCTGGAATTCCTGTCATAATAGGCGAAGCTACTGGTGAAGTGCGTGAAGTTTTTGCCGAAAAGGCCGAAAGCATGCACTCGCCTATCACTTTTGCCGAAGATGCCAAACAAATTAAATCGCACAAACGCGAAAATGATTGTCTTGTGCTCGAAACTGCACAAAACGGAACCATCATCGATGCACTTGCTGGCGAATGCCAACTCAAAAACGCAAACACTGCGCTACATGCCATTCACGCTTTGCAAAAATTGGGCTTAAACATCACCCAACAAGCTATCGAAGAGGGATTTGCCAATGTGTGCCGTACAACTGGTCTTATGGGACGATGGATGGTGGTCAACGACAAACCTCGCACTGTGTGCGACACTGGGCACAACGCTGGTGGGGTGCAATATATCGTACATCAACTTGCTAAAGAGAAATATCGCAAGCTACACATCGTGCTTGGTTTCGTGAGCGACAAGGATGTAACTCACATTCTCGAGATTTTCCCTCGCTACGCGACCTACTACTTCACCAATGCTAATATCCCTCGCTCAATGGCAGCTAAGGATCTATTCACTTTAGCTTCGGCTCACGACCTCGAAGGCAACTACTATTCATCGGTCAGCGAGGCATACCAAGTGGCCATGCAAGCAGCTTCGCCCGACGATATGATTTTCGTAGGGGGTAGCACTTTTATTGTGGCCGACTTCCTTGAATATCTGCATAAAAATCAACAACACGATTGATAAGCGACATTCACTTCACAAATTTCTCAACAAAGGGTTGAAATATCATTTATTTGATGTATTTTTGTAACACAATAAAGTAACATATTTATAAAATATAATAAAATGGGTAAAGTATTAATTATCGGAGCAGGCGGAGTTGGCACAGTTGTTGCCCACAAGTGCGCACAAAATCCCGATGTTTTCAACGAGATTGTTATCGCTTCACGCACTAAGAGCAAATGTGATGCAGTGGCTAAAGCTATTGGCAAACCAAATGTAACTACCGACCAAGTAGATGCAGACAGCGTGCCTGAACTTGTTGCTTTGCTTAAAAAGCACCAACCAGACATCGTTATCAATGTAGCTCTTCCTTATCAAGACTTGACTATCATGGATGCTTGTCTTGAATGTGGTGTAAACTACCTTGACACTGCTAACTATGAGCCTAAAGATGAAGCTCACTTCGAATACAGCTGGCAATGGGCCTACAAAGAAAGATTCGAAAAGGCTGGTTTGACTGCAATCCTTGGTTGCGGTTTCGACCCAGGTGTATCTGGCGTATATACTGCTTACGCTGCTAAGCACTATTTCTCTGAAATGGAAACTCTCGACATCGTCGACTGTAATGCTGGTAACCACGGTAAGGCGTTCGCTACTAACTTCAATCCTGAAATCAACATTCGCGAAATCACTCAAAAGGGTAAATACTACGAAAATGGCGAATGGATTGAAACTGAACCACAGGAAATTCACAAGACTTTGAACTATCCTAACATCGGTCCTCGCGAATCTTATCTTCTTTACCATGAAGAGCTTGAATCACTTGTAGTTAACTTCCCAAGCATCAAGCGCGCTCGTTTCTGGATGACTTTCGGTCAAGAGTACCTAACTCACCTACGCGTTATCCAAAACATCGGTATGGCAAGCATCGACCCTATCATGTACAACGGTCAAGAAATCGTACCTCTTCAATTCTTGAAGGCTGTGCTTCCTAACCCTAAGGAACTTGGCGAAAACTATGTAGGCGAAACTTCTATCGGTTGCCGCATCAGTGGTAAGGACAAAGAAGGTAAGCCATTGACTTACTATATCTACAACAACTGCAGCCACGAAGAAGCATTCAAGGAAACAGGTATGCAAGCAGTTAGCTACACAACAGGTGTTCCTGCTATGACAGGTGCTATGATGTTCCTTACTGGTAAGTGGAACAAGCCAGGCGTTCACAATGTAGAAGAATTTGATCCAGATCCATTCCTTGATGTACTCAACAAGCAAGGTCTTCCTTGGCACGAAATCATCAATGGTGATTTGGAACTATAATCATTAGAGAAACATACTCAAATAAAAGAGTCTTTTTTCATAAATTTAGTTGACGGCATTCTTCGGAATGCCGTTTTTTATTCCATCACCTCTAAAACTTTAAGGGAATATGATTGTAAAACGAGTTATATGATTCTCATCTGTGTAAAAAGAGAATTTACAATGATGGCTCATTAGAATTTCACGCACACCCATCAAGCCAACACCTTGCCCCGAAGGTTTAGTTGTAAAGAAAGGCGTAAATAAGTTCTGTTCAACATCTTTACTTATGCCCTTTCCTGTATCGGCAATCTCAAGACACACTCTATTATTGTCCACCGATGTCGTAATGTATATATCTCCATCACATTCTATGCTTTCAACAGCATTCTTCATCACATTTTGTAACACTTGTTCAAAGAGTGGTATATCTATTTTCACATTGGTATCATCATCACAACAATCCAAATGCAAACTAATACCCTTGTCGGCACAATACGATTGGAATAATATCGACAATCGCTCTATTACATCATTTAGTTGAGCGTCCTTCAACACTGCTTCAGGAATTTTCACCACATCCGACAGACTCGTAATAAATGAACTCATTTTCACACTTCGCTCCACACACACTTGCATCATCTCGCGCACATCTTCAGCATTTCCCATCTGTTCAAGAATTGAATCTACAGTATCTAACGCCGACGACAACCCTGCAACTGTGTTATTGACTTCGTGTGCCATGATGCGAATCACCTTTTCATAGGCGTTTCGCTCAGCTTTCATCATTTCATCGGTAAGCGATTCGATGAGATAGAACGGGTGAGGTACACCACTATCAACAAATGAGTGCTTTGAACAACGATATATCATCGAATGGCGTGTACGAACTGTTGCCGACTCACCTTGTTTTAGCGTCAATAAGTTCTGCGCCAATGGCGAACGAAAATCTTCAAGTCGAGCTCCCACAGCGTACTTTTCTTCGAGCATTTTCAACGATGCTGTATTAGCAAGTATGATTTTATCCTCGCTATTCATCATCACCACACCCATTGGTGAACATTCTATGAGCATGTTTAGCAAATGATTTTGCTCTTGATTATGCAAGCGTTCACTTCGCAACTGAGCCAACATTGCATTAAACAAATCAACTATTTTATCGGCTTCATAATGTCCTCGCTTGGTAAGAGAGCTATTAAAATCTTGCTCTTTCAACAAATCAAAGCCTGCCGTGATTGAATCTATCGGTTTTAGTACCCTTCGATAGAAATATATCAAGAAGATAATATTTGCCACCGTGAGGGCTTCAACCACATAAAATGCGACACTTCGCACATCAAAACTAAATGCAAGCATCACTGCCCACACCGAGAGTTGAAGCACTGCCAATATTATGAAAAAATATCGCAAACGCATAGTTCTAATTCAACTTGTATTTCTCGATTCTACGATACAGCGCGGCTCTACTTATACCTAGTTCTCGAGCTGTTAACGATATATTGTTATTATGTTTTTCCAATGCCACCTTCACCATATTTCGTTCCACATCTTCAATTGTAGTTGCATCAGTATCACGAGTCACTGAATAATTGGCCGATTGTTGACTACGGAAGTCATCGGCAGTTATTGTTGATGAGCCACACACAAGAATTGTGCGCTCAACAAGATTCTTCAATTCGCGTATATTACCTGTGAAAGGTAATGTTTTCAGGTAAGCAAACACATCGGCAGCAAATTCAGGTACCTCCAATCCATTTTCAGCACACGCCAACGATGCAAAATGGCGCACAAGTAATGGTATATCCTCTGTTCGTTCACGAAGTGGAGGCACATTCACCGTAACAAGATTTATACGATATAGTAGGTCCTCGCGAAATGTGTGATTAGCCACCATTTCGGGCAAATTGGCATTCGTTGCACACACCACTCTTATATCAACCTTATGCGTATCACTACTGCCAAGCACTTCGAATTTCTGTTCTTGCAACACACGAAGCAGTTTCACTTGACACGACAAGTCCAATTCTCCTATCTCATCAAGAAAAATTGTACCACCATCAGCAAGGTCAAATCGACCCACTCTATCAGCAAAAGCTCCTGTAAACGCACCTTTTTTGTGCCCGAACATCTCACTTTCAAATAGCGATTGCGAAATTCCGCCAAGATTCACCTTTACAAAAGGTTTTCCACGTCGCTTGCTGTTGTTGTGAATCGCTTCTGCTATAAGCTCTTTACCCGTACCGCTCTCACCTGTGATAAGTACAGGCGCATTCGTTGGTGCTATGCGTTCCACAAGTGTAAGAGCCTTTTTCAATCCTTCACTCCGACCTATTATCTTGCCACGAGCAAACGATGATTGCTCCGATTCCTGCTCGTTCTTCTTGCCTGCTATTTCAAGAGCTGTTTCTATGCGTTGAATGAGCATTCTATTATCCCAAGGCTTAGTAATAAAGTCGAATGCCCCTGCACGCATACCTTCTACAGCAAGGTCAATACTTCCCCACGCAGTTATTAGTATCACTGGCACCTCGGGATTGAATAATTTCACCTGTTTGAGCAAAGTAATACCCTCAATACCCGATGTAAGTCGCGAATAATTCATATCCATAACAATAAGCTGAAGCGATGTTGTTTTCACCACATCGATTGCATCTGTTGGAGTATGCACACACATTGTTTCATAGCCCACACGCCTCAATAGCATTGCAAGCGACGAACAGATCAACTTATCATCATCTACTATCAGTATCATATCATTACAAAAGTAACAAAAAAATAGTAATGAGAAGTGAGTGGTTATACACTTTTTCTCACTTCTCACTATTTTTACTCATCTCTAAGCGCGTCTATCGGATTCACATTGCTTATGCTGTGAGCAGGAATATAGATACCTACAAGCACTGTAATGGTTATCACAGCATAGCACAAAAGAGAAACACTAGAGAAATGTTCTCCAAAGTGGAATATCCAACAATCAACCGCATTAGCTCTATCATAAAACATTCCAATGTTTGTACCAACAAACTCAGTACGCAATGCTATCTGCAAATACAACATACAACCCACAAACACAGCCAATGTCGATAACACAAAACCTTCACCAAGAAGCATTGCCCTGATATTCCATTTTGTTGCTCCAAATGTTCGAAGCACACCCATTTCCTCTACTCTGCTACGAGTTTGAAGCCAAAATGTACCCACCACGCCAAGGCTCAGATTTATAAGGAAGAATATCGTAAGTGTCAATGTAAGATTATTTCTCGTAACAAAATCATTTTCTGATTTCTTTATGATTTCATTTAATGATTCAACTTTTTGTGCATAGAAATTGCCTACATTGAATTCTTTATTGGCAAATTCATCAAACCCCTTTAAAAAATCACGCATATCTATTCCATCTTTCACTCGCACCACAAGTTTGCAATAATCATACACTTCTGGCTTTGCTTGAACGCGAAACATAAGCGCACTATTAGGCCTATACGACTGATGGCGTACATCCTTCACAACAGCTCTGATAGGGCACCAAATTGTGTCTTTTTTCCAATCTATAAAGAACAATTTCTTGCCCACTGCATTCTCGTTTCCAAAAAAGCGCTTTGCCACATCTTCGGTTATCACTGCATCTTTCCAAGAAAAATTCATTTTAGATAGCTCCTCCAAAGTTGGACTGCCTTCTGTCGTTTCAAAGCCATAGGTTTCAAAATAGTTGGTATTAGGGTGAAAACGCATTACATGAATGCTATTTACCAATGAATCCACAGCCGGATTGCCCGATTTAATATTATAGGTTTGCACTGCAGTAGTTCCCAAATATTGCCAAGAAGTAAATAGATAGGTAGCATTTTCCACGCCTTCATAACTCTTCACTTTACGAAGTATTCGTTCTATATTTTCCATATATGCTTCATCGGTAGCATATTCAGCCTTATACATTGGATCAGCCTCAAAATATGCTCTTAAATCCACTTGACACAAATGGTCGTTGTCATAACCCGTAGGTAAAGACTTATTATATAAGAACACTGCACTCACATCAAGCAGAACCCACAATATCATTGTTACTATCACCAATTCGGCAAATATCCAACCTACTTTTTTGCGACGGCTCCACAAATTATGAAATATTACTTTCCACATAACCTTGTTTACTTTTTAACATTCAACATTTCTACTACAGGACGGCGCAATGCTCTTTTTGCTGGGATATATGCGCTCATCAAGTTTAGCACTATGCAACACACAAACGAGAATAGGAAAACAGCAGGAGCAAAAATCATCTCAGCTGTAATGCGTATGTCTTCATTTCTCAAAATTGTATCTTCTCCTGCATAGGCTGTGAACAATATCTCTTTAAAACCGAAAATTATCAGCCAGCAAAGCACAATACCAACTATTCCGCCAGCAATCGTAAGAACAAGATTTTCCCACATCACTTGCTTCAACAATGAACTCCGAGTAGCTCCAAACGACTTGCGCACTCCCATTTCCATATTACGCATTTCCATTCGACTTGAAATCATTCCGCTAAGATTAAGTGCCGGTATCAACAATAGAATAAACACCCCTATAAGAAGTAATGAACCTGCTAAAGACTTAAAAAAATCATCCCAACCTTCTAAGTCTTTTGATTGACGCATTGCCGACCGAAAGTTAAGGTAACTAAAGTCTATTTCCCAATCAGGATTAGAATTACTGAAACGCTTAAACACATCTACAATCTCTGCACGAAGTGCTTCTGCTTGAGCATCATCTTCCACAACGAAACGCAATGTAAAACTTCCAACATACGCAAGTCCGTTTAACTCAAAGCGATAGGCATTATGAGTAGTATATGGCATTATAATTTGAGCAAAAGACTCTCCTGCGAGCAAGCTTGGTTCTTCTATAACACCACACACGGTATAATCTTGATAACCAATTTTCACGATTTTACCCACTGCTCCTGTCGTAGTTCCAAACAGTGCCTCTGCAGTTTTATCCGAAATCACAGCCTTCTTCAATTCACCATCAAAATCAGCCTTAGAAAAAGGCTTACCCTCGATAAATGTATAGTGGTAGACATCAAAAAAATTCACATCGGTGTATCGTCCCCTAATTTCATAGTTCTTATTGTCTTGTTTGATGATTAAATTCACGCTTTCATGTTCGGCCGATACCACTTTTACATTTTTGAGTGGATAGAACCATTCGTTCACAGCCGCATAAGAATAAGCCGACACATATCTGCCTCTATCATTTTTTGACTTAAACGAACATATTTCAAGATAATACACATTATCACGATTTGTATCAGGATAAATCGGTGCAATATCAAGATAAATCACCACCGCAAGTATGGTGGTTGAGGCTATAGCAAGAGCTGTACCGAAGATATAAATCCCCGAAAACAATTTATTTTGCTTCATCAGCTCCACAGCCTGTTTAAAATATAGTTTCAACATAATCTCTTAATTTTAATGATTAATAAACCTATGCTTAACTCTTTACTATCTTCTCAAAATCGGCATCTATTGAGTAATTACCAGCAAAGTCCCACAGCGTGATACTACGAATCTGATAATAATAGTACCAATAATAGAACAGAGCATTTATATACTCTTGTCGTGCTGCATCTTTATTCTCTTGCGAGTCGTTCAGATCGAGTGTCGATATTTTGCCCACCATAAATGTTTGCACATTGGTGTTGTAGCGTCGTTGGGCTATTTCATCGGCGCGCTGGGCAAGATTCAATTGCTCACGCTGATTATTGAAACGCTCCACAAGGATAAACAAATTCTGATAAAAATCGATTGACTCTTTTTTCAACCTACTTTGCACTACCTCTCGATTACTTTGTGCCACTTTCACTTGACCTTTGCGCTTACCCCAGTCAAGTATTGGAATAGAAATTCCAATTTCCACTACTTGATTATCTTTCAGCCCTCGATATGACTCAGCAAGTTGATTGTTTGTTCCTGTATATCCTATCTGAGCAAAAAGATTCACTTTTCGCAAATTCCCCTTTGCTTTTGCCACTGCATAATCAGCTTCGAGTTGACGACGACGAATATTCTTGGCATGTGCATTGCTATACATTGCTTTTGTACGCACTTCATCATAATTCACGGCATCAAGGCTTATTTCTTCGGGCATCAATGGTTCTATTTCCACATTTTCCTCTATATCGAGAAACGAGCGCAATTGAAACATCGCATTCTTCATTGAACTTTCATTGCTCGTAAGCGATTGACGCGCAGTAAGTGTATTCAATTCTATTTGCAATAGGTCATTTTCGCTTATTTGCCCCATTTTGCGTTTAGCCTGCGCCACCTCATAGAGTTTCTCGGCATTCGCAAGATTTTGTTTTGCAATATTCACTTTCTCGCGAGTTTCCAGCAGATTAAAAAAATATTGTACTGCAAGCATCGCCACTTCTTCAGTTTCGCTAAGAAATCTTGCCCGAGCTTCAGCATATCTCAAAGGTTCAATCTTTCTATTCCACTTCATACTGTTCACACCGAAGATAGGTTGATTGAGAGTCAATGCCACCGGCACGCTCATGTATCTATTCCCAACATTGCCATCTACCTGTCGCAAAAAGTCGAGCGAAGTATTGAGTGACAATGTACCACCTGTAAGCCAAATGTTTTGCGTTATCGATAGTTCGCCACTCATTCCTATATTGTTGTTGCGCACAAATGTATACGAGCCATCGCTTTGCTGATATGCACTATATCTTTTATTGTAGCTTGGCAATGTGGCAGTGAAATTCACTTCAGGGAGCAAATTTGCTTTATAGGAACGGTATTCCCAGTAGGCTGATTTCAACTCGTTGAGAGCCATTGCGGCATCTACACTCTGCGAACGAGCAAGCAATATCGCCTCATCGAGCGTGATTTTACGCACCTCATCAGCCCATGCAACGAGCCCCCCAAAAACTAATATTATAACTAAAACATATCGTTTCATCTCTACTTCTCACATATTAAACCACTTGTCTACCATCGAAGAATCTCACGATACGATTGGTTTGACGAGCTTGTTCTTCGTTGTGCGTAACCATTACTATGGTCTTGCCATCTTCTTTGTTCAACTTTTGAAGCAGTTCCATAATTTCAGCTCCCATTTTTGAGTCAAGATTACCACAAGGCTCATCGGCAAGGATAATTTCAGGATTTCCCACTATTGCACGCGCAATCGCAACACGCTGACACTGACCTCCCGAAAGTTGCGCAGGCTTGTGATTGATACGATGACTCAATCCCACCTTTGCAAGCACCTCTTTTGCGAGGCGGGTTCGTTCTCTATTACTCATATTACGATACAATAGAGGCACCATCACATTATCAAGCACACTTAGCGTATTGATAAGGTGAAAACTTTGGAACACAAAACCAAGTTTCTCATTGCGAAAGCGCGCAAGGTCATTTTCCTTCATATTCTCAGCTTGCTTGCCACATATTTCCACTGTGCCACTTGTAGGCAAATCCAAAAGCCCCACAATGTTGAGAAGCGTAGACTTACCACAACCCGAAGGACCCATAATACTAAGAAATTCACCCTTTTCAACTTCAATATTTACATTTTCAAGAGCTTGTGTTTCAATCTCATTTGTACGGTATATCTTATTAATACCTGTAAGTTTAATAACATTCATAGTTATATGCATTTAATAATTACTCTCTAATTTTCAATCTTTCACTATTGTATTCGCTCATATCGCTCACCACTACTTCATCACCAGGCTCAAGACCTCTTTCAACCTCAATATAATCATAGTTGCTTGCTCCGAGTTGCACATCACGCACCACAAGTTCTTCGCCTCGACGCACATATAGTGTATAATGTCCTGGGTCTTTGAAGAATGCACCATTTTTAATGCGTTTCACATTCTTACTCACGCCATTATACACATAGATATCGGCTCTCAGACCCGAACGGAATTGCATCACTGTGTCATTTTCAAGCTGTACCGAAAACGCTGTAACGCCATTTTTTGCTGTAGGTTCCACATTACTCACTACTCCAGTGAAATCTTGACTATTCACTCGCACGCGAGCCATATTACCCACTCTCACACGACTGGCATACATCTCAGCCACCTCACAATCCACCTTAAAATGTTTCAAGTCGGCTATGATCGCTACTTGGCTTCCTTGCGCCACTTGCGCACCCACTTGATTGGAAATAAATGTAAGAGTAGCTTTATAAGGAGAACGGATTTGAGCATCATTCAGTGTGCGACGCATTTCGGCAAGCGACTTATTTAACATCGACAACTCTAGTTCTTTCACACTTAACCCAGCTTCCTTCACTTGCTTCTCGTTTTCGTACTGCGTACGGAGTTGTTCCAGTTCAAGACGCTTCGACTGGCATGAAAAATCTGCTTCACGCACCTTATCGGTAGTGCCACTTCCTATACTATCTAAATATTGCTCATTGCGTAGCTCTACTTCAAGGCGATTAAGGCTCATTTCTGCAACCTTTATGCGCATTTGCAAATCGCTTAGATAGGTGCGATTGTTCATTCGTTGCTGTTCCAGCTCAAGACGCTTCATTTCGGCTTGGTCAACAAGTTTATCGTAATCGGTTTGCGCCGATTGCAAATCGAGTTTGAGCAATGGAGAACCTTGCGCCACCTCATCACCCACTTTACAATATACCTCTACAATTCGTGAACCTATCGGAGATGTTATCACTTGTTCAAAGGCTGGAGACAACTTGCCCGAAGCATTCACACTTTCCTCAATATCGCCTATCTCAACTTTGCAATATTCCAAATCTTTGGCATCTACAGTGTCTTGCATCATTGAAATCACAAGACCTAAGGCCACTATCACTACAGCCACAATAGCCACATACTTCAATACGCTATTGCGACGCTCTTTCTGTCTAATTTCTTTGGGTATTTCTCTATCCATTGTATCTTTTTCGTTTTTGGCTACATTATCTACAATCGGCATGCCAAACTCATAACACACTGATAGTCAGCCGTAGTTAAAACAAAAAGAGTGTCCGTTTCCGAACACTCTGTATCACTATCATAAGTCACTTTTCACACCTTATTTAAAGAAATATCGACCCTTCTTTTGTGTGGCGTGGGCATAGTTGATTGCACGCGTTGGACAACGATGTATGCATGCAAGGCACATTGCGCAAGTGCCGTTCCATTTTGGTAATTCACCCGCTTTAAGGCTTATATTTTGCATAGGGCAGATTTTCACGCACGCACCACAATGTGTGCAACGGTCAGCATCCACAACAAATTTCTTATCGGTCATACTATGACGACTAAACCACGGATAGATGATGCGCGACTTAACCCAAGCCCACGAACCTTCCACTACATCTACAGCATGGCGTTTGCGCTTCAAGTGATGCGCTATCGTAGCCACTTGCTTCACAGCAGCTTGTTTCTTGCGCTCTTCAAGCTCCTTGCTATCCACATCAAAGCCAGGAAAAAGAATATAATTATTAGGCATCTGCACCGAATAGGCCGCACAACCCTTGATATCGCCAAGAGCCTCTTGCCACATCTCCACCGACAACCCCACATCATCGCCACATGTAGTAACCATATACACGAAAGTGTCGTCATCATATCCACGAAGCACCATCTTCTTGATAAATTCCACCATCACAGGCGCAGGACCCCACGAATAAGTAGGAAAGACAAAACCAACCGACTCTCCTTCTGCAAGTGAGTACTCATATTGCCCCAAAGCAAATGCTTCCGAGATATGCACAAGTCGCTCTTCAAGCCTATGCGCCAACTCATTAGCCACCCATCGGCTATTTCCTGTTCCCGAAAAGTAAAATATCATAACACTACTAGTATATATTATTATAACTACATATGAATTCTAATTCCTACAACACTCGATAGAATTCTTAACAAATTTAGTTATTTTGCTCTATCTGTGAGCACTTTTCGCAATATTTTGCTCACAAAAAAGAGTTTCTATCACATGTTTGACACTAAAAAAACCAACTCACATCATCTCATCTGATATAAGTTGGCTATTTTATCCTTACACAAATATTATTTCACTGTAATAAGTGTTGCACCGAAGCCGTATTCACGGAAACTTGCGTCTTGTGCCACACAACGAGGATATTTGCGTTTCAATTCATCAAGCAATGCCTTGCGAAGCACTCCTTCGCCCTTGCCATGTATAAACACAATCTTTGCACCTTGATGATTCTTATTTTCCTCCATCACTCGTCTAAACTCATCGAGTTGCACTTCGAGCATATCCTTGTTTGACAACCCTGCTGTAGTGTCGAGCAGCTCAGTGATATGCAAATCGCACTCTATTATCTCGCCTTTCTTTTGAGTCTTTTCGTGCTTTTTCACCTGTTGGCGTTGTGGACGATCTTGCGCACGCTTTTCCTTCATTGCGCGTTCGAGGTCGGCACTATCCACCACCATCATTCGTGCTGGACGGTCGTTCTTCACTATGTCGAGCGCAATCACAGGCGTATCGAAATACTCATTGTCGTGAAAACAATGCATCTTGTAGAACTTAGTACAATCCAAACGATGCTCCACAAGCGCAGGATTTTTCAACTTAAATCCCTTACCTTGCTTAAATGCCACATATTGCACTGCCACACGATCCATTTGAGCAAGCAATGTGTGATTAAACTCCTCGATATGCACTTGTATGTTAGGCTCAACAATGTCGTGATAACGAACCACCCATTCAGCATCGCCATCGCTCTTGGTCATATAAGTGAAATATAGATAGTAATTACTATCATTCACAAGATATGCATCAAATGTCGTTGTGTTGATATGCTTAATCTCACGAGGTTCGTAGGCAAGCACTATATTAAGTGTGTCGCCCTCCTCAGTTTCCTCTATTGGCATAGGCTTAGCGCTTTCCACTATCACCTCTTTCGATGGGAGTGGTGCCACAGGCTTGTCGTAGGCTGTTGGCTTTGGTTTAGCACTTTCCACCACCACACACTCACGCAGAAGCACTGGCTGTTCAAAACCATCTTCATCTTCCACATAAGCCATATTATCTACTATTCTTGAAATGCGTCCTCCTCCCATTTGGTTAAGGAAACGCACTATATCATTCACTTGAGCCATAATAGTCTTTTCTTTCTTGTTGAATTAATTTCCAATTCAGTTAAATTGTCATTTCTCCACAAAGTGAGTAAGAAAGATACTTCTTCACACTCTCAGGCGACAATCCCATTCCAAACAAATACATCATCTTAGTGATAGCGGCCTCACTGGTAATATCGTGTCCGCTCACCACTCCTGCACGAGCAAAGCTATCGCCCGTAACATAACGAGTGCTATGTATTCCACCATTCACACATTGCGTAACATTTAGAATCACTATACCTCGTGCCACTGCATCGCGAATAGCATCTGTAAACCACTTATCAGTTGGTGCATTGCCTGCTCCATAGGTCTTGAACACGATTCCCTTTATATCTGGAGTATTAAGCACATGGTTCAATATCTTCTCGCTCATACCAGGATATAGGTCTACAAACATCACATTTGTATCCATCGAATAACGCACCTTCAGCGGACGCTTCGACGGAACGCGATAGAGCGATTCTTCATTGAAATGAATATCCAAACCGATCTTTGCCAATGGTGGATAGTTGTTACTCTTGAACGCGTTGAAATTGTCGGCACTCATCTTGGTACTTCTATTTCCACGCCACAAATAATCCTCAAACAAGATAGCCACTTCTTGAACCATAGGCTCACCTTGAGCATCGAGCGCAGCAGCTATCTGAAGCGATGTTATTAGGTTTTCTTCACCGTCGGTACGCACCTCACCGATTGGCAACTGCGAACCTGTAATAATAACTGGCTTGTGCAAATTCTCAAGCATAAAACTCAATGCCGACGCCGTGAAAGCCATCGTATCGGTTCCATGAAGCACTACAAAGCCATCATATTCGTCATAATTTTCCTCTATGGCAACAGCAATATCACGCCAATGCGTTGGCGACATATTTGAGCTATCTATTGGTGGATTGAATTGTATATTGTTGATTACATAATCCAGGTTTTTAATCTTTGGCACATTATCGATAAGATGCGTAAAATCGAATGGTTCAAGCGAACCAGTTTCTCGATTTCCTATCATCCCGATAGTTCCACCTGTGTAAATAATCAAAATGTGAGGGCGCTTAACGCCATTTTTTGTCATTGCCATAGCCTATAGTTAGTTTTTTGAGGATTTCAATCTACAAAGTTAATAACAAAAATATTCTGCATACTATTATTTTTGTTTTATTTCGTATCTTTGCTTTATGATGACGATAAGAAAAAGCCGAATTGAGGACATTCCTGCCATTATGCCCATCTATGATAGCGCACGCACCTTCATGGCTCGCACGGGCAATCCCAATCAATGGATTGATGGTTATCCATCAGTAGAGAACATTCGCAACGACATCGAAAACGATGTTCACTATGTTATCGAGCACGACACCGATGGTATTGTGGGGGCTTTCATGTTTCGCATAGGCAACGACCCCACCTACGATGTTATTGAAGGCGCTTGGCTCAACGACAACGAATACGGCGTCATTCATCGTCTCGCATCCAATGGCACACACCGAGGTATTGCCGACCTATGTTTCGACTATTGCTTCACGCAAATAAACAACATTCGTGTCGACACACATCAAGAAAACAAGGTGATGCAAATGGGCATACTCCGTTACGGTTTCATACACTGTGGTACAATCTATTGCCACAACGGCACTCCCCGTCTCGCCTTCCAACTAAGCAAACACCAAGAAAAATAGTACGCAAATTCAAAAAACACGATTTTATCGATATTTTTCGACTATATTTCAATACAAAATATAAATGCATATTGTGTTGAGCTAATGAAACATCTTCGATGTTTTCTGTCGGTGGAGGTATCTTTTCCCTAAGATTCCGTTCGCTATGCTAACGTCATCTTAGGGTTTACGACGCAGTCGTGAGCTAAAGGTTCCATTGCGAAACACCCTTCGGGCGTTCATCTTCGGGTGCTTCAGCGCCCGGAGAGGAGAACATCGCTGAAAGCGATATATAGAACAGCCCTGTACAAGCAAAGCACCACGCCGGGACAAATGCACACACCTATCGAAACAGGCTGAAAGCCCAACATATACCATACAACCCTAAACATTATGCCGTAGGCATTCCACTGCATATTAACCGCGCGTAAACGTAGTGCCGTGCGGTTATAGGTCCATACCACACTGCACTCTCCAAGTGCCATTTCCCAAAAGCATTGCGGAGCATAGACCCACTCGCCCACGCTCCGCACTATCATTTCCAACCCTAAAAATTGGGATTAATGATTGAACCAATTATTCATTTCCAATTAAATACTTTCTTATACACAAACAACAATACAGAATGCAACGATTGTGTTGGATATGGAGGTTCTAATTGAACACCATTAACCCTTACATCAAATTCTTGCTGCGGAACAGTTGGGTCATAATAAGCAGATGACGGATCATTTAACGCCTTATAATGAGATAAGAAATTAATATCTACAACATCTTTTGAGCCATCAAACCAATTTATTTCCAACTTTTGACCTTTCAAAATTTTATTTACAGGGAACGTTCCAAATAGGATTCTTGGCTCTTTTTCCAATCCGCCAAATGATTCATTTGTTACTTTAAGTTTTAGTTTCGATCCGGTATACTTGGTTTCAATATTTGATGTTACGCCTCTATAAGTAAATGTTGTCCCTTCTTTAATCTTTTCAAGAAATTCTTGATTTTCCATTAAGGAATTACCATTTGCATCTACCGGCAAAAAGCGTATTTGACAACAACTTGGTCCTGAAACGATAAGTCCCGAATTAATCATAAGATTGCGGAGATAATATTGAATACCGACTTTACATACTATTTGAGATTTATCTACCGGCACACCATTCAGCTTACATTCTTGCACAAATCCCTCACCATTGGCTGTATTCTCCTTGCGATTAGAGAATGTAACCACATTAGTTTCCCCATTACCACAATCGATGGTAAATGATTCGTTCTCAATTTCCATAGAACCATCTATTCCACCAAATTCAATGATATAGCCTAACTGATTTTTATGACGACAACTTAGATATATTTCATTTTCATTGTGTGAATCTTTTTTCGCTTCATATACCTTATCTTTATATTTTACTGTTATATATTCAGCTAAATTATCTTTATAGATTGTCGTTCCACAATTTTCTCCATGTTCATCAATTAAAGTTATACAGAAACTGATTGGATTCTTTTCTTTCTGTGGTTGGGGTTCTTCTTTATCACTGCAAGCACTCAGCATCAAAAACATAAGTGTATATACAAAAAACTTCTTCATAATTAAACACATATTAAATTATTTAACAAATTTAGTGATTTTATATCAAGAATCAAGGCATTTCCGCAATATTATATATATAATATATGACATTATTATATCCTAACCAAGACGGTGAATATATTGTTCCTTCACATTCATATTCAACATCTTCTAATGTACGATTATAAGCGAGAAAATAAATGTCATCCGAACTGCCGTCCCATCCCCAATTCATAGAGATATATTTTCTATCATCATAATTCCAATATTTACGTTTTGTTACAATGCCTTCAAATGGGTCCTCTTTCTCTGGCCACTCAAATAAAGATAAATCTTCTGTACTCAATTCATCTTCAGAAATTTCATAATAAGGATCAAAAACATAATTTACATAAATTTCTTCAAGATTTTCTCTATATCCATCTATCAGAAAAGCATGCCCGATTAGTGGTCTCAAAGCACACATTAATACAGGTTTAGAAGATTTTAATGATAACCAAATCTTTTCAAAATCATATACATTATTCTCGTTACCTATTAATTTATACACATTCATTACTGGCATAATACTATCCTTTTGTACTTCAGTAACAACACTATAATCTAAATCGAGTTGACTACCTAAATACGATAAAAAAAGAGCTGATTTATTAGTATTATTTTCATTAATATTTTTCGCCAAATTATTCCAACCATTTACCGAGAAATTTGAGAATGTTGGAGTTGAGCCTACTATGGAATCTGTAAAATAAGCTTCCATTGGTAACGTTATACCTCTATTATTATTTTTTCTATAATGATATATCAACTGTCCTAATGCAACAGCCCCACAACCAACAGCACTATGATATATTCCGTAAGTTTCGTTGTTTTCTGGATCTAATTTAATTGAATCAAATGGGGTATAAACATTCCAAGGATAATCTTGGCCCCACTTAGTTTTTATTATATGACTTATACCTTCTGATTGATCATTATATATAGTATCGATTGCAATCCATTTTCCTTGTCCCCAACCTCTTGGAATAATAGTATTGTTATTAACCTTAGGCTCAAGAGATTTCCACATGGAATGTTTTTCTGTATTATTTGAGTTTTGAACATCTCTACTTATTTGAAGCATTCCTAAAACAGCCTTTACCGCAGGATTATTTATATCACTAAGATCTATTATTCCACTATCTGCAAATGCAAGAACAGGAGCAATACGTCGGTCGCCCGAAATCAAATCCCAACCAAGAGTGTCGGCATATTGAGCCACATAGGCAAGGGTATCTCCGTTTTCAATCATAGGAGTAAGGCTGTTGATAGTTTTTCCCTTTCTTGCAATATTAAGGTACTTGCACACCATTTCGGGTGTTACTGTATAGCTCTCAGTTGATGTTGTTTCTCCTGAGCGAGACAACACCGCTTCACTTTCTTGAACTGGTTCATTAATTAACGCATTATCATTACACGCACACATAGCTACACATAATGATACTCCTAATAGGATCTTTTTCATTGTTTAGTTTTAATAGTTAGTTAATTATTTAGTTTTTATTTTATTTTATTTCTTCTTGCAGATATCCTTCGTAGACGATGCCGTCAGCAGTTTCAAGAATAATAAGGTTACATTCCTTGTCGCAGAACACTCTGTTAAGGTCGAATGTCAAGTTGTTTACACTATGCACAGTTTCGCCGTCAGCGTAATAAACCGTTAGCACACCTGCACTATGCATTGTCACATCTATGATATGATCTTCGGTGTCATACCACACTTCAGGTTTCATTACTAATTCTCTTAACCTACCTGGATCTATTTCTCGAAGACTTATATTCTTCTTACTTGCAAACATATTAAAGTTTACAGATAATAAAACAATTAATAATAATAGTTTT
>CAJGBY010000007.1 GCA_904501735.1 uncultured Muribaculaceae bacterium | reverse complement strand
CTCAAAAAAAAGAGATCTTAAACAGATTTAATTGCGAAAATAGCTCAGTTGGTAGAGCACAACCTTGCCAAGGTTGGGGTCGCGGGTTCGAGTCCCGTTTTTCGCTCAAAGCGCCAAATGCGACAAGAGCAGGGCGTAATCAAGTCCGGATGGCGGAATTGGTAGACGCGCTACTTTGAGGGGGTAGTGAGCTTACGCTCGTGTGAGTTCGAGTCTCATTTCGGACACAGTAAAAAGCTGATAATCGAATTTGATTGTCAGCTTTTTTTATTATTGCGTAGTTCTTTGTGTGAGTGAATTGATAAATTAAGTTAGTGTCTCGTTTTTAATAAAAAAGTCTATACCGATTATTCGTCGAAATAATCGGTATCTAATCTCTTGATTTCACATAAGACTTTAGTTGAGACTCCTAAATTATAAGTTATCATTAATTCTGCTAATCTTTTGCCTTCTGTCCTTGCAATTTTCACATTTGACGGGTTGTATTCTAAAGCCTCACGCGTGAAAGATGAAGTAATGATAAATACGCCTTTTTTTTACTTTGACCAGCTAATGCGCCAACAAGACTTTGGAGTTCTCTTCTGCCTACATTGTTGCCAATTTCATCTTTTAGCTTGAATGTGAATTACATCTAAACCTAATTTATCTTCGTTAATAATGCCATCAATACCTACATATCCTATTCTGCTAGTTATTTGCTATTTGAGCGGTTTGTGGTTTTGTCAAGGGTTAAACAGTGTGTTTTATAAATCTAATGAATTTGTTTTTAAGAATCAAATATACAGTTTAGTTAAATGTGATTTAGAGCGTAAAATAAAAAAAAAGAGAGTGAATTTCGTATGAAATTCACTCTCTTTCGATTTGTGCGCGTGAAGGGACTCGAACCCCCACGACTCTCGTCACTAGATCCTAAGTCTAGCGCGGCTACCAATTACGCCACACGCGCAAATCCGAATGCAAAGGTACAAATTATTTTTAAAATAGCAAATTTATTGGGCTATATTTTTGCTAAATATAAAGAAAAAAGCCTATCTCATTGCGATTGTGAAAGAGATAGGCTTAATAGAGTTGTATTTTAGATGAAATACGATGACGATATTATTTGTTTAGTTGTTGGAGCATGTATTGCTTTGCATTGCGGAAAAGGTTGGTTGCAAAGACGAAATCGTTAAGTTCTTTGTTGTCGCTTGTGAATACATCTTTGCTTGTACCAGTCCAATCGAGGCTACCCTTGTTGATGAAAATAATGTTTTCACCGATGCCGAGTACCGAGTTCATATCGTGAGTGTTGATAATTGTAGTGATGTTGTACTCGTGTGTGATGTCGCTCAAAAGTTCGTCGATAAGGATTGATGTTTCAGGGTCGAGACCTGAGTTAGGTTCATCGCAGAATAGGTATTTAGGGTTGAGCGCAATGGCGCGTGCAATGGCAACGCGTTTTTGCATACCACCACTGATTTCGGCAGGGTATTTGTGATTGGCTCCGTCAAGGTTTACGCGATGGATACAGAATTCGGCGCGTTCCTTCATTTCGGCATAGCTCATATCGGAGAACATCTTTAGAGGGAACATCACATTGCCTTCAACTGTTTCAGAGTCGAAAAGGGCAGAGCCTTGAAATAGCATACCTATTTCTTTGCGTATTTCTTTCATCTGCTTGATGTTCATCTTGGTGATGTCGCGTCCGTCGTAAAGAATTTCGCCTTGGTCGGGCTTTAGAAGTCCTACGAGATTCTTTAGAAGCACAGTTTTACCTGAGCCCGATTGACCGATGATTAGATTGGTTTTACCGTCGTAAAACTTGGCGTTGATGCCTTTAAGAACTGTTTTGTCCTCAAAAGACTTTATGACATTTTTAACTTCGATCATAGCTAAGAGGTGATTATTGAAGCATTAAGTTAGTGAGGATAACATCGAGCAAAAGAATAAGAATGCTGCTTGTTACTACTGCATTGGTACTGGCTTTACCTACTTGTAGAGCACCGCCTGTTACATGGTAGCCAAAATAAGAAGCTACGCTACTGATGACGAATGCAAAGAATAGGGATTTGATGAGCGCATACCATACATACCATTCTACGAACATTGTTTGTATACCGTAAATGAAAATTTCGGGTGAAACAATGCCTGTGATAACTGAAATGAGGTATCCACCAAGAATACTTGTTGCCATACTCATAGTTACAAGTATAGGAATGAATGATACGAAAGCTGTAATCTTAGGAAGAACTAAGAAGTTGGCTGAGTTGATTCCCATGATTTCAAGGGCATCTATTTGCTCGGTAACACGCATGGTTCCGATCTCAGATGTTATGCTTGATCCAACTTTACCAGCAAGAATAAGACACAAGATGGAAGATGAGAATTCAAGCAAAATGATTTCGCGAGTAGCAAGCCCTACTGTGTACATAGGGATAAGTGGCGACATGATGTTGAGCTTCATCTGAATAGTACATACTGCACCAATAAATACTGAAATTATTAATACGAGTGGGATGGAATCGATAACTAGTTTTACCACTTCGCTGATATAGCGTTTGAAGAATTCACCCCATTTGTCGGGTTGTGAAAATACACGCCAAATGAACATGCAATATATACCTATGTTATGTAAGGTCTTTTTTATCATAATAAAAATAAATTTAATTCTGCAAAGATAGTGAAAATTGGTGGATTTTCGGGTAATTAATAAGGTGTATTTGGTGGCAAAAATGCCTCATGATTTGTAAAAATTGCACCAAGAGAGGTTAGTTACTACTATGTATTTGTAGATATCGGGCATGGAAATGGGTAGAGAGAAGGAATATTAGGGGTGTTATATGTAGTGAAATAGCGAGTATTGAGTAGAGGAGGGTGTACGAAGGTTAATAAAAACATTTTTTATCGAAGATTGTTAATATGGCAAGGATTATTAATTAACTCTTGCCATATTTTATTTATAGTATGAAAAAAATGATTTTATTGTTTACCATTGTTCTAAGTAGTATGATGGTTTACGCACAAAGCCCTAATGCAAAAGAAGTAAAGGCAATTCAAGTGTTTTTGAATCAACCGTCGGCCGATGGCACCACAAATGCTCAAGCCTTGGGTGTAAATGTGTCGAATCCAGCAGACTGGAATGGTGTGACATGGAGTGGAGGCAATGTGGTAGCTATAGATTGGAAAGATAAGAAACTCGCTGGTGTGTTGAATCTTGAAAACTTTAAAAAGCTAAAAAGTGTAGATGTGTCGCGCAATCAGCTCACAGGATTGAGTGTGAGTGGAAGTGCAGTGTTGTCGGAGCTAAATGCAAACCGAAATAGGCTCACTCAACTTAAGGTAGATGGTTGTACCGAACTTGCTAAATTGTCGGTGTATCACAATAGATTGCTTGATTTGGAATTTACGGGAACGCCTATGCTTGTGAATGTAAATGTGAGTAGCAATCACCTTGTAACTTTAAATGTGAGTAATGCACTGAACCTTACAACATTGAATTGTCAAGGCAATCATCTTGAAACCCTTCAAGTGAATGGTTGCACGGCACTAAAGCATTTGTATGCAGGTTATAACAAACTTACAACGGTGAACTTGTTCGGTCTTGAAAATCTGTTGACGCTTAATGTTGATGGTAATGAAATCAATGCGATGTATATTCAAAGTTTGCCAGCATTGTTGACTCTTATGTGTAGTGATAATAATATGACCTCGCTTGTCATCAAGGATTGCGATAATTTGGAAGATATAGTGTGCGCGTATAATAGATTGACTACCTTGGATGTTGAGGGTTGTAATAAGTTGATGTTTGTGGATTGCTCGTATAATGACTTGACAACATTAAATTTGAGTAATCAACCAATATTGCAAAGATTGTTGTGTAATAATAATATGATATCACAACTTGATGTGTCGTATGATACACAGTTAGCTTACATTAATTGTCGTTACAATCAAATCTTCAATATGTACACGATAGGTTGTTCAAGTCTGAGAATGGTTGCTTGTCAATGGAATCCATAACTAGAGGAAACCTTTATATAGTAATAAAAAATAGCCGAGTAAAAAACTCGGCTATTTGCGTTTATGGAAGATGAATGCAATCGTCTTCGATTATGATTTCTTTGGCTTTAAATAGAGTGCCAATAGCTTTTTTGTAATCCTTTTTACTACATTGGAATGTCTCGCGAATATCTTCAGGAGAAGACTTATCGGTAAGTGTTATGCGTCCGCCACATTCGTTGATGTAATCAAGTATGTCTTCGGCAAGGTCGTTGATGCGGTTGCGTTGCTTTTTGCCGAGGATAAGGTCGATTTTACCATCAGGTCGCACATTGTGAACTGTAGCATGATGTAATTCACCAATATTCACTTCACTGAATATTTGATTGTGGTAGATAAGTCCTGAGAATAAGTCGTTTACGATGACTTTGTAACCTAATTCAGTTTCTTGATAAATGCGTGCTTTAACTTCGTCGCCGACTTTAAAATCGGGTATTTTGTTGTCGAGAAATTTCTGCAATTTAGCCGATGCTACAATGCGTTGAGTCTCATCGTCGAGGAATACATAAACGGTATAGTAACGCCCTGGTTGCATGCGAACTTTTTGCTCGCGAAAAGGAACAAGTAGATCCTTAGGGAGTCCCCAATCAAGGAACGCACCCACATTGTTGGTGGCTTTGGCTTGAAGGAAAGCAAATTCGCCCACTTGAGCATAAGGTTTCTCTGTTGTGGCAATGAGACGATCTTCGGAGTCGCGATAGATAAATACATCGATATGGTCGCCAGGTTTCATGTCGCGAGTTGCGTATCGCAAAGGCAACAAAATTTCGCCTGCTTCTCCTCCGTCGAGGTATAATCCGAAATCAACTCGATGAGTTATTTCAAGATTATTGGTTTTCCCGATTTGTAGCATAGTAAGAATCTTGTTTAAGTTCTATTAGATGATAATTAATGTGCGAATTTCGTTATATTTTTTGAAAAACACATTATAAAGGTTCATAAAAAACATAAATTTGAAAAATAATGGATAATTGGCTCTTAATTGGTTAAAATTTCGTACCTTTGAATGTTTGATAGAACAGTTTATGAACAAACTTTTATATGTAGGAGCTATCGTGTTGATAGCTATGTATTTGTGCGCTTGCGAAGAAAAAAAGCAAGTCGGAATGTCGGATATGGCTGTTGTGGATACTGTGGAAGTGTCTACAATCAAAGTGTGCGATACTGCGAGCTATAAAGCAGCTGAAGAAGATTGCAAAATAGAGGCACAAGTGGAGTTTACTTATCCAAAATTCTTCGTAAATAAGGATAAAACAGATGAATTGCAAGATTTGTATACGACATCGGTTCTTGAAATTCAAGCCGATTCGATGTCGCTTGCAACAGCATTTCCTGGGTATGTGGAAATGTTGATTAATTCTTACAAGGAAGTGAATGGCGCTTATGAGGGTGAAGACTATGAAAAGGATTATGAAATAGCAAAGACTTGTAATTTGCAAGTAAAAATTGCTGTATTATACAATAATTACAATTTGTTGAGCATTGGCAAGGAAGAAACGGTGGTAATCAATGATAAAGAACCACGAGTGCGCCATTTATATTCAACATACAACCTTGAGAAAATGGAAAAGATGTCGTTTGTCGACCTTGTGGGGGAAGAAAATGTAGGCGATATGATCGAACTACTAAAAGCCAAGTTGAGAAGCGATGTAAATGCAAAAAATGATGATGAACTTGTAGATTTGGGTTTCTATAATATAGATAATCTTGAGGCTAATGATAATTTTTATGTGACCAACGATAGTGTGGTGTGGAATTATTTGCCACGAGAATTGTCGGTGTTTGACGAAGTCCAAATTGCATTGTCGAGAAAAGATATAATAATGTTAACTGAAAATAAAATCAGATAACGAAGAATATGGGAGTAGAAGTAATAAAGAAATATTTCAGTGGGTTGAGTGAATTGCAGATAAGCCAATTCGAACAACTTGGAGCCCTATATCCAGAGTGGAACGAGAAGATAAATGTGATTTCACGCAAGGATATCGAAAATTTGTATGTGAATCATATCTTGCATTCACTTGGTATAGCTAAGTTTATTGATTTTAAGAATGGTTCAAAAGTGCTTGATATGGGTACTGGAGGAGGATTCCCTGGTATACCTCTTGCAATATTATTCCCAGAAGTGAAGTTTCACTTGGTGGATAGAATAGGTAAAAAGATTAAAGTGGCACAAGATATTACTGACAAAATAGGACTAAAGAATGTAACTACTCAACATGGTGATGTGAAAGAGGTGAAAGGAACATTCGATTTTGTGGTGAGTCGTGCTGTTATGAATCTTGATGACCTTGTGAATGTGGTGCGCCGTAGTGTGTCGCGTACATGCATCAATGCCTATCCTAATGGATTGGTGTGCTTGAAAGGTGGTGATTTGCAAGCTGAAGTAAAGAAATACAAGAATCTGGCTATGATCTCGGATTTGAGTGACTACTTCGCAGAACCATTTTTTGAAACAAAGAAAGTAGTATATGTGCAGTTGATATAATGTAGCACATAAAACTTAAAAATATGAAGATAGCAAGATTTATATTTAACCCATTCTCAGAGAACACATATGTATTGTGTGATGATGCGCAAAAAGAGGCTGCAATTGTTGATCCAGGAATGGAAAGTGAAGCAGATGTGGCAAGAGTGGCTGATTTCTTAAAAGAAAATGGCTTGTCGCTAAAAATGGTGCTTCTTACTCATCAACATGTTGACCATGTGCTTGGAACGGGTTGGCTTGTAGAACGATATAATTGTAAGGTCGTGGGACATGAAGCCGATGCAGTGTGGGGCGAAAAACTCGGAATGCAGGCAAGAATGTTCAATATGGCTTGTGAAATAAAACCATTCAAACTTACCGATAAGGTCGTAGATGGCGACACACTTATGCTTGGTAGTGAAAAAATAGTAGTATTACACACACCAGGACATAGTAGAGGTGGGGTAGTGTATTATCTACCAGAATCGGGTTGTGCGCTTGTGGGAGATACCATTTTTGAGAGAAGTATTGGTAGAACTGACCTTGGAGGTGGAGATTATGATACATTAATAGACAGCATCCGTAAAAAAGTATTAACTTTGCCCGACGAAACGATGCTACACCCAGGGCATGGCTCTTTGACAGTTGTAGAAGAAGAGCGAAAATATAATCCATTTTTGAGAGAAAAATAAAAATAAATAAAGAAATTATTACTTATGGAAAAGATTTTCTATTCAACTAAAAAAATCCTTAAAAGATTTGCAGAAGGAGGCAACATATTGATTGTTGCTACAATATTAGCTTTGTTGATAGCTAATATGCCTGTGCTTGGAGAATGGTATGAGCAATTGTGGCAATTACCTGTGTCGCTTGAAATAGGCGGTTTCAGTGTGTTCAGTCATAATGGTCATACAATGACATTAATGCAATTTATCAATGATGCATTAATGGTTATTTTCTTCTTTACTGTTGGTCTTGAAATCAAGCGTGAAGTGCTAGTTGGTGAATTGGCGTCAGTTCGTAAGGCATTATTGCCAATTATTGCTGCTTGTGGTGGTATGATCGTGCCAGTGGTTATATTCTATTCTCTAGCTTATGGAAGTGACTATGCAAATGGTTGTGCAATCCCTATGGCTACTGATATCGCATTCTCACTTGGTGTGTTGGCTATGCTTGGTAGTAGAGTACCAGCGTCATTGAAGGTGTTCCTTGCAACACTTGCTGTGGCTGATGATATTGGTGGTATTCTTGTTATTGCAATATTCTATTCTAGCGACATTAATTATATGATGCTATTGTACTCAGTAGTAGTTGTTGCACTATTGTTGATAGGTGCAAACTTCTTGAAAATTAAGAGTAAATTGTTCTACTTAGGTCTTGGCGCTGTGATGTGGTACTTATTCTTGAATTCAGGTATTCACTCAACTATTGCTGGTGTAATTGTAGCATTCTGCGTTCCTGCAACACCAAGTTTCGCATCGGGCAATTACATTGCAACAATGCGCGATCGATTGAGTAAATTCTCAGATAATGAATCAGCACGCGTATTGGATAGCAGATTCTTGTCGAAAGAACAAATTGATTGGTTGAAGGAAATGGAAAATGCATCTGATAAGGTGATTTCACCACTACAAGATTTGGAAGATTCACTACAACCATTAGTTAACTATATCATTATTCCTTTGTTCGCATTCTGTAATGCAGGTGTTATATTTGAAGGAATGAGTATCTCAGCTGTATATAGTGGTGTTGGTTTGGCAGTTATTTGTGGTCTTTTGATCGGTAAATTTGTGGGTGTGTTCTCATTCACTTGGGCTGCAATTAAATTGGGTATTGCACCTCGTCCAACAGGAAGTAACTGGAAGATGATTGCTGGTGTGGCTATGCTTGCTGGTATTGGATTCACAGTGTCTTTGTTTATCGCAACATTGTCATATGGAGGAGCAGAATATGCACAAATCCTAAATGATGCTAAGTTGGGTATCTTGATTGGATCATTGCTTTCTGGATTCTTGGGATATACTTATTTGTCGAAAGTGTTGCCTAAGAAGTAATAGGAGAGTTTTAGAATAAATTAAAAAGGCTATAATTACATTCCCGTAATTATAGCCTTTATTATTTGTTGAAACAATTTTAGATTCGGTCGAGAACAGTTTGAACAAGGTCGGCAACAGCAGTTTTGTAGTTAGGGGTAGCATCATTATTGCGACGGTTGGCAATAATAGCGCACACTGTCATAGCCTTGTGTCCCATAAGTTTTGCAAGACCTTGTAAAGCTGAGCTTTCCATTTCATAATTAGTGACGCGCAAACCGTTATGACGGAAAGATTCAATTCGATTGTTTAATTCGGGTTCAGCAAGTGGTACGCGTACTTCGCGTCCTTGAGGTCCATAGAAACCAACAGCTGCGATGGTGTTGCCACGCAACATATCGTCACGACCAATGCGTTCAACTAAATCTTGGTCGGCATCTACGACATAAGGTTTGCAAAATAGAGGATTCCAATCGACATGCTTACAAAATGCTTCTTCAAAATCGAGGTCGCACACTTCGTTTCGACCAGCATAGAAATTGAGAACACCATCAAATCCGATAGCTTTAGTAGCTATTACTGGAGTGCCGAGTGCAATGTCGGGTTGAAGTGAGCCAGATGTGCCGATGCGTACAATTTCAAGTTGGCGGAACTCATCTTTCACTGTACGAGTTGCAAAATCGATGTTAGCAAGAGCATCAAGTTCGTTCATAACGATGTCGATATTGTCGGCGCCGATACCATGAGAAAGACATAAAAGTTTTTTGCCCTTATAGGTGCCACCAATGGCGTGAAATTCACGACTTGATACATTGAAATCTTGAGAATTGAAATGAGATGCAATCATATCAACACGACCAGGATCGCCAACGATTATGATTTTGTCGGAAAGTTGCTCTGGAGTGAGGTGCAAATGGAATATAGTACCATCACTATTTATAATGAGTTCTGAATCGGGAATAATTTTCTTTTCCATAATATTTAGCTTTAAATTATGTACAAAATGTATGAATTTCTACAAATATACACAATTTCTTAAAAAGATGTTCAACAAGAGAGTGAAATCAGTAGGATTTAGTCCAGTTTTCGTTAAATAGTAATCTATGCAAGTGCGTATTTTGCACCAGGTAGAGAGGTGATGAGCGATTTAAATTCGAGTTCGATGAGAGTGCTCATTAGTTGAGACATAGGCATATATAGAGCATTGCATAGCACATTGATGTGAGTCTCGTTATTTTGTCGTAGATAGTCGATTATTTTTTGTTCATCTTCGGTTACATCGGGGAATATTTGCATTTGTCGGCATTCCTGATGTGAGTCAATAGTCTTCCATCGCATAGCCGATACAAGGTCGCTTGCTGAAGTGATGAGTGAAGCCGAGTTGTTGCGAATGAGCTTGTTGCATCCACGCGAGTAGGTGTCGTTGGCTCTACCAGGAAGAGCGAAAACATCACGGTTGTAGCTTGATGCGATGCCAGCAGTAATGAGAGATCCACCTTTCTCGGCTGATTCTACAACTAAAGTGCAGTCGGCAAGTCCAGCTACAATGCGATTGCGTGCTACGAAATTACCTTGATGTATTTTATCGCTTGATTGATAATCGGTAAGCAGTAATCCGTTGCTTTTGATGATATCGATAGCATCATTACGATGAGTTGCAGGGTATATTGTGTTCAATCCATGAGCAAGAACGGCAACCGTTGGTATTCCATATTCAAGAGCAGCTCGGTGCGCGTAGATGTCGATTCCATAAGCAAGTCCACTCACGATAATGGTGTCGTCGACAAGTTCTTTAAGTTCTTTGATAAAAGTGTCGCAGAAATGTTTGCCATAGGTGGTTGCATGGCGTGTACCTACAATGCTTATTACCTTAGATGCATTCAGATTGCACGCACCTTTTGAATAGAATAAAATAGGGGCATCTTGAGCGTGAGAAAGGCGTGTAGGGTAATCTTTGTCGGTGAAATAGGTTACATTAATGTTGTTTTTGATAACAAATTCACATTCCTTTTGAGCCTTTTCGAGTAGCTCTTGACGATAAGCATATTCGGTCATCTTCACTTTGGTGTGAAGTAGATTTTGCAACTCTTTTTCTGAGATACCAAAAAAATCTTGTTCAGAAGGGATTATGTCTAAAATCTTCTGAGCTAGGTCGTATCCCATATTTCTTATTGAAGCAAAGGCTATGCGATAAGATAGTAGTGTGGTGTCGTTGAGTTGCATAGAACCGAAAGATTATTTCTGAAAAAAATCGTTAAATGCTTGTGCTAATTCTTCGCCGCGAGTGAGTTTTCCATCCTTAGTACATACACAACTTACGACAGCATTGATAGCTTGTGCATCTGTCGCTTTGTTGAATATAGCTTGATGAAAAATAAATCGTGGACCTTTCATTTCTACCCAAAGTTTGCTTTCCATTACATCTCCACTACGAAGAGGAATTTTATAGTCGATCTCGATGCGATTAACTACTGGGTCGATGCCTTGTTCGTGCATATCTTTGAAAGAGAATCCCGCCCACTCGCAGAATAGGTGGCGAGTGTGTTCAAGATAATGTTGATAATTTGCATTGTTTACAATGCCTTGGCAGTCGAGTTCGTAGTCACGAACGGCAATTTCGGTAGAGAATATGTAATCTTTCATCATTTTTCTTGTTTATTTTACAAAAGTACGATTTTTTTGCACTATCTTTGAATATTGTAAATTAAAAATTATAGAAATATGAAAAAAATAATATTGACAGTCCTTGCAGCATTTGCTGTTAATGGAGCATTTGCATGTACATCGGCGATAGTTGCGGCTAAGAATACAGTAAATGGCCGTCCATTGTTGTGGAAACACCGTGATACCGGAGAAGAAAATAATAAAGTAGAGCGTACACCAGCACAAAATGGTAATTATGAGTATGTTGCATTGTATAATGCAAGCGATACAGCTCTTGTTGATGCATGGATGGGCTATAATAGTACAGGTTTCGCAATTATGAACACTGCATCCTATAACCTTAAGAATGATAAGGTGTCATATAAGGATATGGATAAAGAAGGTGTGTTGATGAAGCGTGCGCTTGAAGTGTGTAACTCGGTAGCTGATTTTAAGCATTTCCTTGATACATTGAGTCGTCCAATGCTTGTAGAAGCAAATTTTGGTGTGATTGATACTGAAGGCAATGGTGCATACTTTGAAACTAATAACTACACTTACAAAGAATATAATCTTGCCGACACAAAAGATGGCATATTGATTAGAACTAATTATTCTCACTCAGGTCGTGTTGATGATGATGGAATGGGATATATCCGTGAACAAAATATGAAGGAACTTGTGGTTTCTCATTTGAAAAAGAAGGATTTCACTCCAGCAACATTCACTGAAGATTTCTCACGCCGTTTCTATCACAGCTTGCTTGAAAAGGATTATACAAATAGTGGTGAAAAGTGGATTATCGATCAAGATTTTATTCCTCGTCGCAGCTCAACAGCAACAACAGTAATCGAAGGCGTGAAGCCAGGCGAAAATCCATTGCTTACTACAATGTGGATTGGTATTGGTTATCCTCCATGTTCTGAAATTCGTTATGTATGGCTTGGTGAAGGTGGAGTGCCTGAAGATTTGAGAGGTCTTGGAAAAAATGGACACTCAGAATTGTGTGATACAGTGGTGGCACGCAAGCACAAGGTGTTCTCTATCAAGCGTGGCAGTGGAAAACATTATTTGAATCTACAAAAGCTATATAATGCCGAAGGAACAGGATATAGCCAAGTAATGAAAGAAAAGAATAAGAAAATCTATAAAGAAGGTTACGCGAAACTTGAAAAGCGTCGTAAAGAACTTCGTAAAAAGAAATAAGAATACATAATATTATGTGGCAAACTGGTCTGTTGACAGTGGCAATGTTGGTTGTATCCAACATTTTTATGACTTTTGCGTGGTATGGACACCTAAAACTGCAAACCTCAGGAGTGAGTAGCAATTGGCCATTATATGTGGTGATATTATTCTCTTGGGTTATTGCATTGGCAGAATATGCATTTCAAGTCCCTGCAAATAGAATGGGCTTTGTGGGCAATGGTGGTCCGTTTACCTTGATGCAGCTAAAAGTGATGCAAGAAGCTATCACACTGGTGGTATTTACAGTGTTTACAATAGTGTTTTTCAAAGGCGAACAATTGCATTGGAACCATTTTGTAGCATTCGCACTGCTGATTGCATCGGTATATTTTGTATTTCTTGACACTTCATCGAAGTAAATGAATCGAATAGAAATCAAAGAAAATAAAATAACAATGGGGCAATATTTGCTCTATACATTGAAAGGATACATAAAGAACTGGTGGTGGGCATATGCTCTACCACTAGTTTTGTGTATAGCTCTTTCTGTAGTAAATATTAATTTTCTATTTGTAGCGATTATACTATTATTCTTAGTGTTTATGATGATTCTATTCTTCGTTGTAATCTATTATGGCATTGTGCCAGAAAGTAGATATTCAACGCTTAAAAAAGATATAGAATTGAATAATGAAGGAATAACACTACACTTAAAGAAACCTGTAATAGAGTTGAATGCCGACGAGAAAAACACAATTGAATCGGTAGAGAAAAAAGAAGAAAAACCGACTGTGAAATATGATTTAGAGACAGTCGTTATAGAATGGGATAGAATAAAGTGTGTTAAAGGTTCTGATGAATGTATGTTGCTTACATTCCATCAACCTAAATACTCTTTTTTAGCTATTCCATATGATGCTTTTGATGATGAAACTCATCTAAGAGATTCACTCTCACTCATTCGTTCTTGTATTGGCTGAAATCTTATATCCAAGAATCGAAATAAGAATCGACATAATAGGGCACATATAGTTGAATACGCAGAATGGTAGATAACTAAGTGTTGCCACGCCTAATACTGTGGATTGAGTGATACCGCATGAATTCCAAGGAATCAATACCGAAGTAACAGATACAGAGTCTTCGATAGAGCGACCAAGTAGTTTAGGCTCTAAATTAAGCTTTTTGTATAGCTTCTTATAAAGGTTGGCTGTTACGATAATAGATAAATATTGGTCGCCAGTACAGCTATTCATAAACAAACCTGACCCTACAGTAGTAGTTACCGCAGCACTTGTTTTCTTGATGCCCTTAAGACATGAACGAGTGATGCTTGATAGCATTCCAGTTCCAAGCATTACGCCACCAAAAGTCATTGCGCTTAGGATAAGGTAGATTGTGTTCATCATACCTTCAACTCCTCCAGTGAAGACAAATTCGTTGAGTAGGTCGTTGTGGGTATCTATTGATGTATTTGTCAAGAGAACGCCTAAAATAGCGTTAAAAGGGTTACTGTCTTGTGATAAGATAGATAAAAGTTGAGGCTCAAACGCGATTATTCCAATAATACCGAGAATGGTGCTTATGGCAAGGGTTATAAGCACATTGACGCGCATTACAATAAGTGCGCAAGTGATTATAGGGGCAAGCAGCAGCCAAGGTGATATGGCGAATGTGTTTGTTAAGTGAATTGTCAATTCTTTGTTGTCGGTAGCTCCTACAGCATCACTTGAATATCCTAAAATAGCATAGACTATAAATGCGATTGTCATTGCCGGAACTGTGGTAATAAACAAATACTTGATGTGGTCAAATAGCTTTACTCCTGTTGTAGATGCTGCAAGTACTGTTGTGTCAGACAACGGAGACATCTTATCTCCAAAATAAGCACCTGAAATCACTGCTCCAGCAATCCATGCTTCGTTATATCCCATAATGGTGCCAATGCCCATAAAAGCTATACCAATTGTTGCGCAAGTGGTCCAAGAACTACCTGTGAGAACAGAAATAACAGAGCATACCAAACAAGTAATAACGAGGAATGTACTTGGGTTGATAAATTCCAAACCATAATAGATGAGAGATGGAACAATTCCACCATACATCCAAGTAGCCGATACCATAGCTATAAGTAGTAGAATGGGTACAGCAGGAAGAATTTGCTTGGCACTCTTGTAGATGCCTATTTTGAGCATATTCCATCGGCAAGGATAAAAGATGCGAGATATACAAAATGCAAGGAATGCTGCACTAAGCAATATTAATTGACTATATTCAGAGATAGCATCGGTGCCTTTAGTGCATAGCATTATCACTAATGATGTAATGAGATATATGATAGGTATTGCTGATGCAATAGGAGATGGAAGTCCACCTTTATGATTTGATTTAACCAATGTGATAGATGTTTTGAGTTAATTTGAGTGCAAAGATAATAAAAAACGAGGTAATCGTGTGGGATTACCTCGTTAAGAAAAATTTATCTTGTGGAATAAATGTCATTATTTATCGGCTTTTTCAGCTGATGTTTCTTTGATGATGAATACAGAAGCTGCACCAAGAATAAGCAGAATACCAGCAAGAACAAGCATATTAACTTGAGCACCACCTACTAATGAAAGTAGTACACCACCTATTGAAGCTGCGATTATTTGAGGTAAGCAGATTGTACCATTGAAAAGTCCAAGGTATGTACCCATATTCTTACCTGAAATAGAGTTGGTAAGGATAGTGAAAGGTAGAGCAAGCATAGCAGCCCATGCGCAACCAATAAGAATGTAAGAAACAAATAGCATATATTGGTCGTGAATGAACATTGTTGAGATGAAACCAATACCACCAAGCACAAGACTTACGAAATAAGCCATCTTGTAGCTCTTGAAACGAGGGATAATAGTAGCCCAAATAACAGAACCTACTGCTTGTACAGCAAATAGAACACCAACCCAGTTACCAGCTTCTTGGTAAGCAGCAGAAGATGTGTCGGTAGTTCCCCATACAGTGTCGGCAATTGCACCATTAGTATAAGTCCACATATACATGAATGCACACCAGCAGAAGAATTGAACAAGACCTACAGTCCAGAATACCTTAGGAGCGTTGATGAGAAGAGAAAGCATAGATTCTTTCTTTTCGTTATCCTTGTTAGCATCGGCTTCAAAACCATGGAATTCAGCATATTCCTTTGGAGGCATTTCCTTTACTGTAACGAAAGTGTAGATAACGCATAGGATCAAGATAGCAGCACCAACATAGAATGCGTAGGTTACTGAATCAGGCACTTGACCTTTAGGAGCAATGTTGCTAATACCTATAGCAGTGAAGATGATAGGTGCAAGGTATCCAACAAGACTACCAGCGTTACACAAAAAACTTTGAATAGAGTAAGCAAGACCTTTTTGCTTTTCGTTAACTTGGTCGCCAACAAGCATTTTGAAAGGTTGCATAGCCATATTGATAGATGTGTCAAGGAACATAAGAGCAATGAAACCGAAAATCATTGCAGCACTAACTGTAAAGCCGAAACTTCCTGCGTTAGGTAGTAGACACATTACGATGACAGCGATTAATGCACCAAGAATTAGGTAAGGTAGACGACGACCAAAACGACACCAAGTTCTATCGCTCAATGAACCGATAATTGGTTGTACGATAATACCCATTAGAGGAGGTAGAATCCAAAAATAACTAAGATTGTGTGGGTCGGCGCCAAGTGTAGCAAAAATGCGACTTATGTTAGCACTTTGTAGTGCGTAGGCGATTTGAACACCAAAGAAACCGAAGCTAAGATTCCATAGCTTCCAAAAACTTAAATCAGGTTTAGCTCTCATTGTAAAAAAAGTTTTATATATGATGAGATGACATCATTATAATATCAATCATCAAATAGTGAATCATTAAATTAATATTTTGGCAAAGTTAATGAAAAAGCTGTAAAAATGTGAAAAATAGGGTAGATAAATTATAATAAGAATCTATTTTTGATATTTTTTTTGATGATTTTGGGAAATATATTGTAACTTTGACTTATGTAAATATATATTGAAAAGATGAATGTAACTAATAGTACAATAAAACTTATCGCATCGCTCGCTCAAAAGAAATATAGAGTGGAAGAAGGGTGCTTTGTGGCAGAAGGAACAAAATGCGTGCGCGATACATGGGATTATTTTAATTGCCGATTAATTGTAGCTACCCAAGCATGGTATGAAGAGTTTGGTCATAGTGGCCACTTGGGTAAAATCCAATTTGCCAACAAGGGACAAATGCAACGCATGTCGCAATTCTCGACAGCGGCCGATGTTATAGCTGTGTATGATATCCCAGAAGATGTGATAAATCCTGATGAGGTGCGAAATAATCTTAATATCGTGCTTGATAATGTTCAAGATCCAGGTAATTTGGGTACTATAATGCGCATAGCAGATTGGTATGGAATTAAGAATATATTTTGTAGCGAAAAAACAGTAGATGTGTATAATCACAAGGTTGTTCAAGCTACAATGGGCGCCATATCACGCGTAAAAGTTCATTATTGCGACCTTGAGGAGTTGTTTGAGGAATATTCTGATGTGCCTCTTTATGGAACATTCCTTGATGGAAAGAATATATATAAGAGTGAATTGGCATCGACTGGATTTATTGTATTTGGAAATGAAGGACGAGGAATTACTCCTAAAGTGAGCGAACTTATTAAGAATCGTTTGTTGATACCATCGTTCCCTATTGGAGTGCCAACAAGTGAATCGCTTAATGTAGGTATGGCAGCAGCTATTACTATTAGTGAATTCCGCCGTAACTGTTTTGTGAAGAAATAAAAATTACACTATGGCTGTTAAGGTGAAAACAATTTATTTCTGCAATAATTGTGGCGCAGAATCATCGAAATGGGTGGGCAAATGTCCTGCTTGTGGTGAATGGAACACCTATGTGGAAGAAAAGGTGGCAACAAAACCTGCCAAAACAATGACATCATTCGGTAGTGATGAAGATGGAAAAAAACGAGTGATGCCAATAAAGATTTCGGAAATCAAAACTGAAAATCAGCCAAGAATACAATTGCCAAGTGGTGAGCTAAACAGAGTGCTTGGAGGAGGACTCGTGCCTGGCTCAATAATCTTAGTGGGAGGTGAGCCTGGTATAGGTAAATCAACTCTTATTCTTCAAAATGTGTTGAGGATAAGGAGCCGAAAAGTGCTTTATGTGAGTGGTGAAGAAAGTCAGCAACAGCTAAAGATGCGTGCTGATAGAATATGTGAAGGAAATATCGACTGTGAGTGTTATATAGTGTGTGATACATCGTTGGAGTCGATTTTCACAAGCATAAATAACTTTAATCCCGACCTTGTGGTGGTGGATTCTATCCAAACTATTGCTTCTGATGCGCTCGATTCGTCGGCAGGAAGTGTGGGGCAAGTGAGAGAATGTGCAGCAGCATTATTGAAATATGCAAAGCAATCTAACACGCCTGTGATTTTGATTGGTCATATCAATAAAGAGGGTAGCATAGCTGGACCTAAGGTACTTGAGCATATAGTAGATGCTGTGTTGCAATTTGAAGGCGACCGTCACTATATGTATCGCATTCTCAGAGGTATAAAGAATCGTTTTGGTAGTACTTCAGAGATGGGAATCTATGAGATGACTCATTATGGATTGCGTGAAGTAACTAATCCATCGGAGATGCTGTTGTCGCAAAAAGAAGACTCGCTGAGTGGTGTGGCGATAGGTGTAACACTTGAAGGAGTGCGCCCATTTTTGATAGAAGCACAAGCATTGGTTAGCACTGCGGCTTATGGAACGGCTCAACGCTCGGTTACGGGATTTGACGGAAAACGAATGAATATGCTTCTTGCTGTACTTGAAAAACGAGTAGGATTTAAACTTGCACAAAAAGATGTGTTCCTAAATATAGCAGGAGGATTAAAAGTGAATGATCCGGCTCTTGATTTGGCTGTGATTTGCTCAATACTGTCGTCGAATGTGGATATGCCAATAAAAAAAGGTATATGTATGAGCGGTGAAGTGGGTTTAAGTGGAGAAATAAGACAAGTAACTCGAATTGAACAGCGCATTGGCGAAGCTGAAAAATTGGGATTTAGTACAATGATAATACCGAAGAATAATCTAAAAGGTGTGAATACTTCAAAGTTGGGTATTCAGTTGGTTGAGGTATCGAAAGTTGAGGAAGCTTTCCGATATTTGTTTGGTTAACTAAAGTTAAATCGCTATTGTATATTAAACCTTATGGTGGTTCTTTAGTCAAAGGATTAAACAAGCTTCAAACAACTTAACTTTTTATTTTGTTTCAATAAAAAATATTGTCGACGCTGAGAATAGCGTGTAGATTTAATATTAAACAATAGTTGAAAATAAGAACGCTGACATCGTTATGATGCCAGCGTTTGTTTTAGAGTATTATATATAAAATTAAGAGAGGACTTCATCACGAGGTCCTCTCTTACAAATTAAATAATATCTCTCAAAAAAAATATGTGTATAATAATGTTTGTGATGTGTTTCAATTAGAATCGAATGTCGAAGCTAACACCTACTGCATCGTTCTTACGAGTGTAAATGTCGTTCATTCCAGCTGCTGCACCTGCTACATTGTGTTCGCCGTAGAAAGAGTGCATATAACCTACATTTAGCTTCATGCGATCGTTGAATTTGTAAGCACCACCGATGCAAAGAGCAGTAGAGTTGATATTGTAGCTCAAGTCGCTAATATCAGCATCAGCAAAGCCATATTGAGTGCGTTGAACACCTGCAGATACTAACCATTTGCTGTTAATGTCCCATTCTGCACCTAGAATAGCTTCCCAAGTGTTGCTACCTTCTTTGATCGCAGAACCCTTAGCCTCTTTATCCCAATAGTAGTGGAAACCAGCTGCAACGCGAACTGAAGGGATAACTGAGTATTCAGCACCTACTGTAAGAATTGCAGGGATATCAGAGCGAACCTTGCCACCGTTAGCATAAGTTGGCAATAGAGCATCTACATTTGCGCTGTTGTTTGATTCGTTTTCCAAGTTAATCTTTGTACGGAATTCGTACTTAGCAGCAAGATTAAGTTTGCCAAGGTTTACATCAACGCCAAGTATTGGAGTGATACCGAAGCCAGATTGAGAGCAGTCAAGTTGGTAATCGCTCATCATTACAGCTGCCTTACCAGCTGTTGTAGCTGCTGCTGCATATTGTTCAGCTGCTGCTGCATATTGTTGAGCCGCTTCAAGCAAACCAGCTTTTTGAGCTTGAGCTGCTGCTTCAGCATATTGTTGTGCTACACCAGCTGCTTGTTGAGAAAGAGTAGCGTAATCAGCCGATTTCTTTCCGTCGATTGAGATGTTAGTGATTGCGCCAGTATAAGAGCAATTAGCTAAAACGCCACGAACACCAGCAAAAACAGATACCTTATCAATTACTTTGTAAGTACCACCAAGTTGTAGACCATAGAAGTATTGTTCACCTATAAGGCTTTGGTTAAGTGTATAAGGAAGGTTTTGACCCATTTGGCTACCAAGAGTGTAACCTACCATTTTCTCGAACATAGGTAGACCTTCGGCAAATTCGCACTTACCGCCACCGCCACCAACAGCAAATTGTGCAGAAACAGACCATTTGTTGTTGATTACATAAGCAGCTTGGAATGAAGGGATAACTGGAGCAGTTGCCTTACCTTCGAATTGCTTGCTACCATTGTCGTCACCACCCAATTGATATGGAGCAAAGTTAGATGTGATTTGTCTTTTTTGCATTGCAGCTTGCCAACTAAGAGATAGGTGGAAGCCTTCTTGAAGGAATGCTGTACCAGCAGGGTTGCTATAAACGCCGTCGATAGCTATCGCAGCATCGCGAGCAGGGTTGCGTAAAAATGTTGCATTCTGATTAGTGTTGGTCAAAAGACCGCCTGCAAATGAGCTTAAAGCTACAGCTGATGCGCAGATAGATAAATAAATTCTTTTCATAAATTATAATACTTGTTTTGAAAATCGATGCAAAGATAATGTATAATTGAATAATATGGGCAAATTAAATCTTAAAATTAATTTTTATTAACTATTCGGTTTTTCTTCTGCATTGTTCTAAAATTCTTATTACGCTGTTTTTTATTTAAAAAATTAACACATAGTATGTTAAAATGTTAAGTATTTGGAAGCGCACTTTTAGAAATATATTTTAAAGGTTGAGATATATAAGGTGAATGTGGAAATAAATTAGTAACTTTGCAGTCTCATAAAGAAATAAGATGATAGCAGTAAGTAATTTAGGAATTCAATTTGGTAAGAGAGTATTGTTTCAAGACGTTAATCTAAAGTTTACGTCAGGAAATTGTTATGGTATAATAGGTGCGAATGGTGCTGGTAAGAGTACCCTAATGCGCATTCTAAGTGGAGAATTAAACCCAACACAAGGTACAGTGAGCCAAGGACCTGGTGAGCGTATGAGTGTGTTGAGTCAGGACCACTTTGCCTACGATGAGTTTACAGTACTTGATACAGTTCTTCAAGGTCACACAGTTCTTTGGGATGTGATGAAAGAAAAAGATGCACTTTACGCAAAGCCCGATTTTAATGATGAAGATGGTATTCGTGCTTCTGAACTTGAAGAAAAATTTGCTGAAATGGAAGGTTGGAATGCCGAAAGCGATGCAGCTGCATTGTTGAGCGGTCTTGGTATTAAAGAAGATAAGCATTACACGCTCATGAAGGATATGAGTGCAAAAGAAAAGGTGCGTGTTCTTCTTGCAAAGGCCTTGTTCGGACATCCAGATAATTTGTTGTTAGATGAGCCTACTAACGACCTTGACCTTGATACAGTAAGTTGGTTGGAAGATTATTTGTCGAAGTGTGAAGATACAACAGTACTTGTAGTATCGCACGACCGTCACTTCCTTGACTCAATTTCAACTCACACTTTGGATATTGACTACAATAAGGTAACATTGTTTGCCGGTAACTATAGTTTCTGGTACCATTCAAGTCAATTGGCTCTTCGCCAACAACAACAAGCTAATAAGAAGGCTGAAGAAAAGAAGAAAGAATTGCAAGAGTTCATTCGTCGATTCAGTGCCAATGTTGCGAAGTCTAAGCAAACTACAAGCCGTAAGAAGATGCTTGAAAAACTTAATGTGGAAGAAATTCAACCATCTTCACGCCGTTATCCAGGTATTATATTCACACCAAATCGTGAGCCAGGAAACAAGATTCTTGAGCTACATGGTTTGACTGCATCGGTTGATGGCGAAATCTTGTTCCAAGACTTGAACCTAACTATTGAAAAGGGTGATAAGGCTGTGTTCTTGAGCCGTGACCCTCGTGCAATGACTGCATTGTTCGAAATTATCAATGGTAATCGTAAGCCAGATGCAGGTACTTATGAATGGGGACAAACTATAACTACAGCTTATCTTCCTCTTGACAATTCAGCATTCTTCAATACTGATATGAATCTTGTGGATTGGCTATCACAATATAGTAACGATACAAGCGAAATCTACATCAAGGGTTTCCTTGGTAAGATGTTGTTCTCGGGTGAAGAAGTGCTTAAGAAGGCTTCAGTGCTATCGGGTGGTGAAAAAATGCGCTGTATGATTGCAAAGATGATGATGACCGATGCAAATACGCTTATTCTTGATACTCCAACTAACCACCTTGACTTGGAATCTATTCAAGCATTCAATAATACATTGCAAACATTCAAGGGTAACATCATCATGTCGTCACACGACCACGAGTTCATTCAAACTGTATGTAACCGTATGATTGAACTTACTCCGAATGGAATTATTGATAAGATTATGGATTATGATGATTTCATTAGCGATGAAAAGGTCCTTGCATTGAAAGAAAAGTTGTACGCAAAATAATAAAAAAGATAAGATTATGGTAAAGCATATCGTAAGTTTTAAGCTTTCTGGTACTCCAGAAGAACGCAAGGAAGTGGCGTTGAAATTTAAGGCTGCTCTTGAAGCGCTACCAGAACAAATTGAAGTGCTTCGTAGCATGGAAGTAGGTATTAATGAAAACCCAAATGAAACATGGGATGTAGTTCTAACTGCAGTGGTAGACACAATGGCCGATGTTGATGTGTATGCAAAGCACCCAGCGCATGTAGCAGCTGCAGGATTGCTTGCTGGCCACAAAGATAGCCGTGCTTGCGTAGACTATGAGTTCTAAAATTGAGATGTAAATTAATACATTGTGATATAAAGAAGAAAAGCGAAACCTCTGAGGTTTCGCTTTTTCTATGTAATGTAAGAAGTCTTTTACAGAATGTAAAGAGAATGGATTGCTGCGTGTGGGTCTTCAGCCTTGAAAACATAGTTGCCAGCAACAAGGATGTCGGCACCTGCATCGCGAAGTTGTTCGCCAGTTTTGTCATTTACGCCACCATCTACTTCGATTAGAGCCTTAGAACCTGTTTCTTCGATCAAAGCACGAAGTTCACGTACCTTATTTAGTGTTTGAGGAATGAACTTTTGACCACCAAAGCCTGGATTTACTGACATAAGTAGCACAAGGTCAACTTCGGTAATGATGTCGCGCAACACGCACACTGGAGTAGCAGGATTTAGGGTAACGCCAGCTTTCATGCCTGCAGCCTTGATTTGTTGTACTACACGGTGTAGGTGAGTACAAGTTTCGTAGTGTACATTCATTATTTCAGCCCCACAATCCTTCACTTCTTGAATGAATTTTTGAGGTTCTACGATCATTAGATGCACATCAAGAGGCTTTTTGCAAGTTTGTTGCACATATTTCAATACAGGAAAACCAAACGAGATGTTAGGCACGAAAACGCCGTCCATAATATCGATGTGAAGCAATTGTGCTTCGCTCGTATTAATCATTTCGAGGTCCTTGTTGAGGTTGCCAAAGTCGGCTGAAAGTAATGATGGAGAAACAATCATAGTTGATATGAATTAATAGTTAGTTTATTTCTTTTTAAGTCCCTTGTAGGCAAGGAAAATGATCACGAAAGCAAATAGCGCATATCCTGCCATAGATAGGTAGTGATTGTAATACTCAATTTGAGCAAGCAATTCATCTTGAGGCACTGAAATGCTTAGCATGTAACCAAGTGCAGCAAGAGTTATGTTCCAAATACCTGCACCAAGTGTGGTGAATAGGGCAAATGTGCTGAATTTCATGCGAGCAAGCCCTGCAGGGATTGAGATGAGTTGACGCACAGCAGGAATGAGTCGACCGATAAGTGTTGACACGGCACCATGTTTATCGAAATAGCGTTCGGCATTCTTTACTTTTTCGGCATCGAGCAAGCACATGTGTCCGATTCGGCTATTTGCGAACTTATAAACAATAGGGCGACCAACCCAAAGGGCAAGATAGTAATTAATCATTGCACCAAATAAAGCACCAATAGTGGCGAATAATACTACTAAATAGATATTTAGGTGGCTACCTTCTTGCATAGCGAAATAGGCTGCAGGAGGTACCACAATTTCAGATGGGAATGGAATGAATGAACTCTCAATTGTCATTAAGAGCATTATTGTCCAGTAATTCAAATGAGTTTGAAACCATTGAAAAATTTGAAGAGCCATAAAAGTGTTTTAGTGTTATGGGTTTAAGAATTTATGTTGTAAAGTCTAATTTCTAACCCCAGATTATAAATAAGTTTATATAGTGCAAAGTTAGTGATTATTTTGCTATAAATTGTAACCTTCGGCAATGAAAATATCACGATAGGCTTCGGCTTTCTTTTCGAGAGATAGTGGATAGGCGCGCGATGACGAAGGCGCTCGGTAATGCGTAATATTACGATTTTCAAAGGCAAAAACTATGTGTTCGCCCACTTTTGGTACTTCAGTGCCGAAGTGTGAGGCAAGTGTTTCGGTTGCTTTTTCGCCTGCTGTGACTATTGCTGTGATAGTGGGATTATCTTTGAGCATTTGTTTTACATCAGTAGGTTCCACTATTTCAAGAAATTTATCGGAAGCATTATCCTTTAGGCGACGCACTCGTTTAGCTGTGTCATATAGAGCCAAGCCAATGCTATCGAGGAACGCTTTAATGTCATCAAGAATGAACTTTTTTTCGACCTCATTCCAAAATCGATTCTTATCATTATAGAATAGTGTGCCCATGATTCGCCACATGTCATTTATCTTATTAGGATAAAAGAAATGCATCGACCATCGCTCGGGCTTAGGAGGGAATGTGCCGAGCATAAGAATACGGGCATTCTTGGGAATATAAGGTTCTAAAGGGTGAGTCTCGATTGTGGGTGTATTCATATAATTATATAATATTTAGTGCAAAAATAAGAACATTATTTTAGAATAACGCATTTATAAGTAAAACAACTCTAAAATTGCTCGGAGAAATGATAAATAATTTGTATTTTTGTAAGAAATTGAAAAACGATATGAAAAAGTATACAAATATTATATGTATTGCGTTATTTGCGTTGCTTGTAGCGAGTTGCGCATCTACGAAGAAAATCCCATATATGGTAGGTGCTGAATCCATACCACAAGAAGCATTGGAGCAAGTAACAAAAAACAGTGAGCCTATAATTATGCCTGGCGATTTGCTTGAAATTCTTGTTACTGCATCAAATCCAGAAGTGGTGAAACCATTTAATAGAATGGGAATGGTGTACCAAATGACAGGAACACTGTCTACTTACGGAAATAATACGACTAATAGCTCGGCTTATTACCTTGTAGATAATGAAGGTAATATAGAATTTCCTGTTGTGGGTAAACTTAATATAGGTGGAATGAACAAAGTGCAAGCGCAAAAAGTGATTTTTGATGCTATTTCACCTAAATATATAAAGGAAGCTCCAGGTATTGATATAAGATTTAAGAATTTTAAGGTATCGGTGCTTGGTGAGGTTGCAAAACCAGGTGTTTACACTGCCACAAATGAACGATTTACGATTCTTGAAGCACTTGCAATGGCAGGCGACCTTACAATCATGGGTAAGCGTGACGATGTGATGCTAATTCGTACAAATGAAAAAGGGACTCGCGAAATTCATCGCATAGATTTGAATGACAAGAATTTGGTTTTGTCACCTTATTATAATCTACAACAAAATGACCAGATTTATGTGAGCCCGAATGCTTCAAAGGCGAGAAGCTCGTGGACAATTCCACCAGCGTTGACTCTTGGTCTTAGTACAATGGGTACACTTATTTCGATAGCAACATTGATTGTTACAATCGTGAAATAAAAACAAGGATAAAAGGTTATACTAAGGAGTTGGTTCTGAATGAAACAACTCCTTAATTTTTTTTGCTATAGAAAACAAAAAACCGATGATTTCAATTGAAACCATCGGTTTTAGTTATTGATATTTGGTAATCAATTATTCAGCGTAGCTATAATCAGATTGTGATGCTACATCGAACTTGTTGATGAAATCAGCGTGGCGAGTTACTTCAGCTTCACCGAAGCGAACATAATTGCGTGCTGATTTAGCAAAATCTTCGTTGCGGTTAGCATCGCCAAGAAGCAAGTAACCCATAACGATGTGTCCAGCCATTTCTACCATGCGGCGAGCGTGGAAATCGGTATATGATGTGTCCTTAGCATCGGCAACCTTAGCTACAGCAGCTTCGTATACAGCTGTCATAGCTTGAAGTTTTGCTTGTAGAGGCTTCAATGATTCAGCATATTTTACAGCATCAAGTTCCTTGATGAAATTAGCATAAGTGCCTGTAGTGACATGGCGAATAGCAGCAACTACTTGCAATTGAGTTGTACCTTCATATATTGAAGTGATGCGAGCATCACGATAAACGCGTTCGCAAGCATAGTCCTTCATGAAACCTGAACCACCATGGATTTGGATGCAGTCGTAAGCATTCTGGTTACAGAATTCACTACTCATACCCTTAGCCATTGGAGTGCAAGCATCAGCAAGTTTGCTGTAATATTTCATTTCGGCGCGTTCTTCTGGAGTCAAAGTACGTTCTTTAGCGATATCTTCGTAGATCTTATACATATCGACGAAACGAGATGTAGCATAAAGAAGAGAACGAGACGCGTCAAGTTTAGCTTTCATTGTAGAAAGAATTTCGCCAACAGCAGGGAAGTTGATGATAGCCTTACCGAATTGGCAACGATCCTTTGCGTAAGAAAGAGCTTCGCGATAAGCGATTTCGCTTACACCAACTGATTGAGCTGCGATACCAAGACGAGCACCATTCATAAGTGCCATTACATACTTGATAAGACCAAGACGGCGAGAACCACAAAGTTCAGCCTTTGCATTCTTGTAAACAAGTTCGCAAGTTGGAGAACCCTTGATACCCATTTTGTTTTCGATGCGGCGAACAGTAACACCACCATTGCGCTTGTCATAGATGAACATTGACAAACCACGACCGTCCTTTGTTCCTTCTTCAGAACGAGCAAGTACTAAGTGGATGTCGCTATCACCGTTAGTGATGAAACGCTTAACACCATTCAACAACCATGTACCATCTTCTTGAGGAGTAGCCTTAAGCATTACTGATTGAAGGTCGGAACCTGCATCTGGTTCAGTAAGGTCCATTGACATAGTTTCACCAGCACAAACGCGAGTGATGTAGCGTTGCTTTTGGTCTTCGTCGGCGAATTCATAGATTGTTTCAGCACAGTCTTGAAGTCCCCAAAGGTTTTCGAAACCAGTATCAGCACGGCTCACGATATCGGCAGCCATGATGTAAGGAGTGATAGGGAAGTTAAGACCACCGAAACGGCGTGGCATAGCCATACCCATCAAACCAGCCTTGCGGCATAGGTCGATGTTTTCTTGGGTCGCGTCGGCATAGATTACACGACCATTTTCGACACGAGGACCTTGATGGTCAACACTTTCGGCGTTGTCGGCAATAGTTGTACCGCAGATTTCGCCCACTATTTCAAGCACCTTGTCGTAAGAGTCCATAGCATCTTCGAAATTGAAAGGTGCGTAGTCGTACTTTTCGGCGTCGGTGTAGTTGCGTTCTTTTAGCTCAACGATTTTGCGCATCAACGGATGATTAAGGTGATGCTTCAAATCGGGATTGTCTGTATAGAAATTAGCCATAATTCAGTTTACTTAGAGTTCTTTTTGTAATACTTAATGAGTTTTGGAACGATATCTTCCATATTGCCAGTGATAACATAGTCGGCAATAGTGTTGATAGGTGCGTTAGGGTCATTATTGATTGAAATAATGATTGAGCTATCTTGCATACCTGCGACATGTTGGATTTGACCAGAAATACCACAAGCAATGTAAAGCTTAGGACGCACAGTAACACCAGTTTGTCCGATTTGACGAGCATGTTCAGTGAAACCAGCATCAACAGCAGCACGAGAAGCACCAACTTCGCCACCCAGTACGGCAGCAAGTTCGTGAAGAAGTTCGAAATTTTCTTTGCTACCAACGCCATAACCACCAGCAACGATGATAGGAGCGTTCTTGATGTTGATGTCGCACTTTTCGATGTGACGATCGATGATAGAAACTACGAAATCGGCATCGCTAACATATTTGTTTACATCAAGATTGATAACTTCGCCTTTGTGGTTAGCATCGAACACTTCTTTCTTCATTACGCCTTCGCGAACTGTAGCCATTTGAGGACGGCATTCTGGATTCACGATAGTAGCTACGATGTTACCACCGAATGCAGGACGAATTTGGTAAAGAAGGTTCTTATATTCAGTGCCAGTCTTAGGATCAGTGTGGTCGCCAATTTCAAGAGAAGTACAGTCGGCAGTAAGACCGCTGTGCAAGCAAGAAGAAACGCGTGGACCAAGGTCACGACCGATGCAAGTAGCACCCATCAAGCATATTTGTGGCTCGATTTCTTTAAAAAGGTTGATAAGAATAGATGAGTGAGGTAGTGATGTGTAAGGGTAAAGACGAGCATCTTCAACTTTATATACTACATCAGCACCATAAGGGTAAAGTTGGTTTTCGATACCTTCGAGTTTGTCGCCAATAACGATAGCTTCAAGCTTTACTCCAAGTTCGGTAGCAAGTTTGCGACCTTTAGTTAGAAGCTCAAGGCTCACATCGGCTACTTTACCATCTTCAAATTCACAGTATACTATTAAATTATTTAGATCTGCCATAATTTTAATTTTTGTTTGATAAATTAACCGATAGTGTGGTTAGCGATAAGTTCTTGGATAAGTTCTTCGATACCTGCTTCGTCGGCACCATCAAGTTGCTTACTTTCCTTAGCTGTAAACACTACATTCACGATAGTTTTAACCTTAGTAGGAGAACCATTAAGACCGATTTGTGCTGGATCAGCTTCAACATCGGCAGCGCTCCATTCCATAAGGTTAAGATAGTCACGACCAACAAGACGAGCAGCTTGTTCTTCAGTTAGAGCAGCTTTTTCGCTTGGAGTAACGGCATATTTGAATTTTTGGATTAGGTGAGCATTGCGAGGGCGGCAAGGAGCAGCTGAACCATTTACTGTTACAACAAGAGGAAGTGGAGCTTCAACTGTTTCTGAACCTTTTTCGATGCGACGCTTAATAGTAGCTTTACCATCTTTAACTGTTACTTCTTCTGCATAGGTAACTTGAGGAAGACCAAGCTTTTCTGCGATTTGAGGGCCTACTTGAGCTGTGTCACCGTCGATAGCTTGACGACCACCAATGATGATGTCGAAATCTTTTAGGTGGCGTACTGCAGCAGCAAGTGAATAAGAAGTTGCAAGAGTGTCGGCACCACCAAGAGCGCGGTCGGTAAGCACGATACCAGTGTCGGCACCACGATAAAGACCTTCGCGAATAACTTCGGCAGCGCGAGGAAGACCCATTGTTAAGATAGTGATTTTAGAGCCTGGGTGCTCATCTTTTAGTCTCAAGGCTTGTTCTAATGCGTTTAAGTCTTCAGGATTGAAGATTGCAGGAAGCGCAGCACGGTTGATAGTACCGTCGGCTTTCATCGCATCTTTGCCTACATTACGAGTATCTGGCACTTGTTTTGCCAAAACTACGATATTCAAACTCATAATATCTATAATATAAATGTTTAATTAGAAATTTCTACATAAAAGGGTATAATACCAATATTGCACTTTTAAAATGCAAAGTTAATTAATTGTGGGCATGAATTAGTATTTTAAATCTAAAAAAATGTTTAATAAGCTCTTAGGAAGTTTATAATGGCTTATTTTTCCTTACTCCAAAGCGTATTCATTCGTTCGGCCATTTTAGCTTCGAAAGGGTTGTGGCAAGGAACCCAAAAAGTGGGGTGATTGGCTTCGGCTGGCATGAATTTTTGCTGAACGAAGTTGCCAGGGTAGTCGTGTGAATACTTGTAGTCCTGACCATAGCCAAGTTCTTCCATTAATTTGGTAGGAGCATTGCGCAAGTGTAGAGGAACAGGCAGATTGCCAGTTTGTTCTACAAATTGAAGTGCTGTATTAATAGCCTTGTAAGCCGAATTACTCTTAGGAGAAGTTGCAAGATAAATGGTGCATTCGGCAAGAGGAATGCGTCCTTCTGGCCATCCTATTTTAGCCAAAATGTCGAATGTGGCATTAGCTAAAAGCATGGCGTTAGGGTTAGCGAGACCTATATCTTCACTTGCAAGAATGGCGAGTCGTCGAGCTATGAATTTAGGGTCTTCACCTCCTGCGATGAGTCGTGCGAGCCAATATATTGCAGCATCTGGGTCGCTACCTCGTACACTCTTGATGAATGCAGAGATGATATCGTAATGTAGCTCTCCATTTTTGTCGAATGCCATAGGGTTTTGTTGCAAGCGCTCGGTTACGATTTCATCGCTGATAATGAATGGTTCGTTGTCCTTAACAGCTTGCATTATGAGGTCGAGAATGTTGAGTAATTTGCGTGCATCGCCACCCGAAAAGCGTAAAAGAGCTTCGGTGCTTTCGATGCGAACTTCTCGATTGGCAAAAATTTCATCGGTAGAGATGGCTCGGTTAAGCAATTCAAGCAAATCCTCCTTTTCAAGAGGGTTTAGTACATAAACCTGAGCACGAGATAGTAGTGGACGAATAACCTCAAAAGATGGGTTCTCGGTTGTTGCTCCGATGAGTGTTACAGTGCCATTTTCAACTGCACCAAGAAGAGAGTCTTGTTGCGACTTGTTGAAACGATGAATTTCATCGATGAATAAGATAGGTCGTCCCTTTGTAAACATGCTTTGAGTGTCGCGTTTGCAACGGTCGATGACTTCTCGAACATCTTTTACGCCCGAAGTAACAGCAGAGAGTGTGTAGAAAGGAACTTGTGTTTGTTCGGCGATGATGCGTGCAATGGTGGTTTTGCCTACTCCAGGAGGCCCCCAAAGTATAAAAGAGGCAATGTTTCCCGACTCAATCATGCGACGCAAGATAGCGCCATCACCCACAAGGTGCTTTTGCCCGATGTATTCATCGAGCGTTTTAGGTCTTAATCTTTCGGCTAATGGTTCGTACATAATGGTACAAAATTATAAAATAATTGTAGAATGAGTAAAAGAAAGCAGCGAATTTTATAGTTGGAGTGATATATTTTGTGGATTTGATTAACATTTGTATCTTTGTAGGACAAATAAAATTAAGATTATGAATGCATCGGTTATAATACGCTTTGGTTTTATCGTAGCTTTATGGCTATTATTGTGCTATTTATTGTTGACAAAGGCTGCGAAAATCGATTTTATGGTGATATTTACAATAATTGCATCGGGCATAATCATTTTTGTTCCGTTATATAAGAAATATGTACGGAAAAAAAAGTAAATTTGTGATATAATTAAATTGAGAAGTTGTGTCATTATCGGATAAAAAATATATAAAAGATGCATATCCATTGCTTGGAAAGATAGATAGTCCAAGCGATTTGCGAAAATTGCGTCTGTCAGAATTGCCGACGGTGTGTGCCGAATTGCGAAAATTTATGATTGAAGCATTGTCGGAGAATCCTGGCCACTTTGCGTCGAGTATGGGCGCAGTGGAATTGACTGTGGCATTGCATTATGCACTTAATACACCATACGATAGAGTGGTGTGGGATGTGGGACATCAAGCATATAGCCATAAAATCCTTACAGGTAGACGAGATGAGTTTTATACTAATCGCAAACTCAATGGGATAAGTGGTTTCCCTAATCCCGATGAAAGTGATTGCGATTCATTTATAGCAGGACATGCATCAAATTCTATATCGGCCGGAATGGGTATGGCAGTTGCATCGCGTTTAAATAAAGATGATGTGCGCCGTAATGTTGTGGCTGTGATAGGTGATGCCTCAATTGGTGGAGGAATGGCATTTGAAGCATTGAATAATGCAAGTATAAATGCAAATAATCTACTTATTGTATTGAATGACAATGATATGGCTATAGACGAAAGTGTTGGTGCGTTGGGCGAATATATGACTCAAATCAATACTTCGGCAAGCTATAACAATCTAAGATATAAGATTTATAAAGCATTAAAGAAGTTTAATCTTATAAATGAAAAGCACAAAGGGCTAATATTGCGTTTCAATAATAGTCTAAAGGCTTTGTTGAGTAACCAGCAAAATATATTTGAGGGACTGAATGTGAGATATTTTGGTCCTTTCGATGGTCATGATGTGGAACGAGTGGTTAGAGTATTGAATGACATAAAGGATATGGATGGCCCCCGTATCTTGCATCTTAGAACAAGAAAGGGAAAAGGCTTTGAAGTGGCCGAAAAGAATCCATCGGTGTGGCATGCTCCAGGTAAATTTGACCCAGTAACAGGCGAAATCAAGAAATCGAAAGGAACGGGTGTGTTAAAATATCAAGATGTTTTCGGTAAAACATTGGTTGAACTTGCTGAGAAAAATGAAAAAATAGTGGGCGTTACAGCTGCTATGCCTTCGGGTACCTCAATGTGTGTGATGCAAGAAAAAATCCCAGAACGAACATTTGATGTGGGAATTGCTGAAGGTCACGCAGTTACATTCTCGGCAGGCTTGGCAAAAGATGGATTAAAGCCATTCTGCGCAATATATTCAACATTCTTGCAACGCGCTTACGATTCGATAATCAATGATGTAGCTATATTGAACTTGCCTGTAACATTCTGTATTGACCGTGCAGGATTAGTGGGTGAAGATGGCGTAACACATCAAGGTGCGTTTGACTTAGCGTATATGCGCTGCGTGCCAAACATGGTTGTGGCAGCACCTATGAATGAACATTGGTTGCGTAATTTGATGTTTACAGTACAATCGCGTGAAAGTGGACCTGTAGCTATTCGCTATCCACGAGGAAATGGTGTGCTTGTAGACTGGAAAAACGAATTCCAATCGGTTGAAATAGGCAAGGGTAGAAAGCTTGCTGATGGTGATAAAGTGGCTGTGCTAAGTATAGGTCATATCGGAAATAATGTGAGCCAAGTAGTTGATGAATTGAGAAATCAAGGCATCAATGTAGCTCATTATGATATGGTGTTCTTGAAACCTCTTGATGAATCGATAATGAAAGAGGTGGGAGAGAAATATAAAGCTGTTGTAACAGTTGAAGATGGAACAGTTGTTGGCGGTTTAGGAACAACTGTAGCGGATTGGTTTAACGCTCATGATTATAATGTGAAGGTGCGAAAAGTGGGTATACCTGATGAATTTGTACCTCACGGCACTATACCTGAGTTGTATAAACTATGCAAAATGGACAATGAGTCGATTAAAGAGATTGTATTGTCGTTACATAATCAATTTTGACTATGAAAATTGTAATTGCAGGAGCAGGAGAAGTTGGAATCCATTTGGCAAAATTGTTGTCAAATGAGAATCAAGATATTATAATTATCGACAAAGATGAGGAAAAGTTGGCAAAACTTGAGCCTTATAATATGCTGACGCACATAGGAAATCCTGTGTCATTTGCAACACTGCGCAATGCTGGAGTGGGTGATAGTGATTTGTTTATTGCTGTAACACCTTATGAAACCGACAATGTGCTTGCATGCGAAATAGCAAAAACGCTTGGCGCAGAGAAGACTGTAGCTCGAATAGATAATTTTGACTTTATGCAGGAGGAGAATCGTTCATTTTTTACCGAAAGAGGTATATGTGATTTGATTTATCCTGAATATTTGGCTGCAGAAGAAATGGAGATTGCGTTGAAACGCGCATGGGTGCGACATTGGTTTGAATTGTGTAATGGCGAACTTGTGATTGTTGGTGTTAAGATTAGAGAAAACGCTAAAATCGTGGGAATGCCGTTGCGCGAACTATTTAAAATGTCGAATTATGCCCACATTTCGGCTATTAAGCGAAATCATGAAACAATTATTCCTCGTGGTGATGACTATATAAGAGTTAATGATATAGTGTATATCGCAACAACTAATGGAGATATGCAAGATATCAGAGACCTTTGCGGCAAGACTGATGTTGATATCAAGAAATTGATGATAATGGGTGGTAGCCGTATTGCAGTGCAACTTGCAATGCGTGTTGATGAAACCTATAAAATCACGATTGTAGAAAGTGACTACAAACGATGTGAAGAATTGGCTGAGCAATTGCCCGATTGTAGCATTATACATGGCGATGGTCGTAATTTTGAAGTGCTTGAAGAAGAAGGCATTGCAGACATGGACGCATTTGTTGCACTTACTGACAGCTCGGAAACTAATATTTTGGCATGTCTTGCAGCCAAAGAATATGGTGTGAAAAAGACGATAGCCGAAGTAGAGAATATTCAGTTTATTTCGGAGGCCGAAACTTTGAATATTGGAACTGTCATCAATAAGAAACTACTTGCTTCAAGTAAAATTTTCCAATTTTTGCTCGATAGTGACTCTTCAACTGCAAAATGCTTGGCTCTTGCTGATGCTGAAGTGGCAGAATTAGTTGCTAAGAAAGGTTCTAAGATAACAAAGGCGAAGATTAAGGATTTGGATCTATCGCGTGACTTGACAATAGCGGGAATGCTACGAGATGGTAAAGGTTATCTTGTTCAAGGTGATACACAAATTCAAGAAGGTGACCATGTGGTTGTGTTCTGCTTATCGGGAGCAATACATAAGGTCGAAAAATTGTTTAATTGATGTTTCAAAAAAAATCAAATATCAACACTCTAATGGTAATGAGAGTAATAGGGTGGCTTCTAATGATTGAAGCTATCTTTATGATTATTCCCTTAGGTGTTAGTTTATACTATCGAGAATTTGATTGTGCAAAGTCATTCTTGTACACGATATTGATTACATTGTCGCTCGGAATGCTTACATCACATTCGATAAAGCCTTTGAATATGGATATGCATAGAAAAGAAGGTTTTTTATTGACATCGTTGGTTTGGGTGGTATTCTCAATATTCGGAATGTTGCCATTCTTGTTTTCGGGAGTGGCGTCAAATATAACTGATGCGTTTTATGAAACGATGGCAGGCTTTACGACAACAGGTTCGACGATATTTGTTGATGTAGAGAAGCTGCCTAAAGGGATATTGCTGTGGCGCTCGTTGATGCAATGGATAGGCGGTATGGGTATTATCTTGTTTACCCTTGCTGTGATACCAATGCTTAATAAATCGGGTGGTGTACAGCTCTTTAATGCCGAAGTTACGGGTATTACGCACGATAAATTGCGTCCACGAGTGAGTGGTACAGCTATAGGCTTGTGGGGCGTTTATTTGGGAATGACTGTTGTAATGGCAGTGTTCTTGATGTTTGGCCCGATGGATTGGTTTGACTCGTTGTGTCACACAATGTCATGCGTGTCGACAGGGGGATTCTCAACTAAGAATGAAAGCATAGGATTTTGGGATTCAAGATATATCGATAGCATTGTGATTGTATTTATGTTCCTTGGTGGTGTAAATTTCTCGTTGATTTACAATGCCTTGAGTGGAAAGATTAGAGTGCTTTTGGAAAATGAAGTATTGCGTTGGTATGTCTTGCTGTGCTTTATAGGAACATTAATCTGCTTTGGAGATTTGTTCTATAGAGGAGAAAATTCAAATGTTATTGATTGTCTTTTAGATTCGTTGTTCCATATTGTGGCAACAATAACTACTACTGGTTTCAGTGTGGAGAATTATTCTTGGGGACAATTTTCAATGATGGTGCTTATGCTTTTGATGATAAGTTGTGCATGTGCAGGTTCAACATCGGGCGGTTTGAAGATAGACCGTATGGCAGTGATGCTTAAGAATGTGAAGAATGAATTCATTAAGGCGTTGCACCCAAATCAGGTTACATCGGTGCGATTGAATGGTAAAGTGGTACCTTATGCACATGTTCAGCGAGTAATCGCATTCCTTGTGATATTTACTTTGATATTAGGTGTTAGTACAACAGTATTAACTCTGTTTAATATCGAAGTTTTTGATAGTTTCTTTTTGTCGTTGTCGGCATTATGTAATGTGGGATATGGCCCAGGTATTATAGGTGGCGGAATGTTTGTCGATCTACCGGTATTTGTGAAGTGGCTTCTTACATTTGACATGTTGATAGGTCGTTTGGAACTATTTACAGTGTTAATACTATTTACAAAAGGATTTTGGATTAAATAATTAGATTAAAAAAATAAATAAAATGAAAGATAAGGTATTGAGACCATTATACAGCGCAATGTTGTCGGGAATATTGATAGGGTGTGGATGTTTGATTTATATGTCGACATCAAATCCTGTGGTAGGCTCATGTTTGTTCTCGTTTGGACTTATAACTATTGTGTTAAGAGGCTATTTGCTATATACAGGAAGGATTGGATATGCATGGGATAAAGAGATTTTGAAGATGATACCAATCATATTGATAGGTAATTTGCTTGGCTCTACAATATTGTCGTGTATGGTGCCTGCAGATTCTGCACTAATAGCAAAATCGATTGCACTTACTGAACCAAAGTTGTTGAAACCTTTTGGCCGATTGTTGTTTGATAGTATCGGTTGCGGTGTGATGATGTATTTGGCAGTTGATGGCTATAAAATTAAAAATAACTTATTGTTGCTGATTTTCCCTGTGATGATATTCATATTGTGTGGATTTGAACACTCAATAGCCGATATGCTGTATTTGGGTTGCGCAGGAAAATTGTATACAATTGAAGGTATGAAGTTTATCTTGATTGTAGCATTGGGTAATGCAATAGGTGCATTATTCTTTTCATATTTCCATAGTGAAATAAAAAAGAGTAAATAATCGAGGAAAAAATAGTAGAATGGGACTGAAATTAGTAAATTTGTAAATTGTTAATTTGAAAAACAGATTTTTGTAAGGTAATGGCAAGACAAAGTGAATTTGATGATAGCGCTCTAATAGAATTGGGCGAAAATGAATCAGATAAGAAAAATAAAACAAAGCGTGGAAACGCAACAAAAGAATCGAAAAAGCCAGAAAAGGATGATAATGGAAAATCTTTCTGGCGTGGAATAGTAGAATTCTTTACGGGGAAAAGATTTAAAGTTGGAGTGGGAGCATTTTTGATGCTTCTAAGTTTGTTTGTGTTCCTATCAACAGTGTCATTTATTTTAAATGGCGGATTTGATCAAAATGTTGTTAGAGGACATAACCCTCAAGAAATATTGTCATCGGGAAATGCTCTTAAAAACTGGTGTGCAGCAGTGGGCGCGTGGATTTCATACACATTGGTGGGCAATGGTATTGGTGTGAGTGTTTTTATTCCAATATTATGGGGCGTTGTTATAAGTTTAAGATTATTCTGGAATAAAGCATTGCATTTGTTTTCGTATACAGCCATTACATTGTTGTCAACATGTACCGTGTTCATGACATTAGGAATGATTGATACATTTACAAATTCGGGATTTTATAATCTTGGTGGCAATATAGGATATGAAAACTGTGTGTATTTATCGAAACTGATAGGTACACCTGGTGTGTTTATGCTGTGCGTGTTTTTGTGGATTATTTTGGTGTTGTGTTGCAAGGATAATATTGTAGCGGCTTATAGAAAAATTGTGAGTTTGATACCACAAAAGAAAGTAGAGGAAACACCTAAAAAAGAAGAGGTAGAACAAGAACCTATGCAAGAGGAACCAGAAGAGCCTACACCAGTATTGGCCGAATTTGAAGATTATGCTCCAAAAGAACTAGTTGAGGAAGAAGTGCAAGGTGAAACTGAAGAATTGGCTCCTGTTGAAGAATTACAACCTGAAGAAGAAGTTGGAGAATTGACAAATGTAGATCCTGCAACAGGTGAGGTTGTTGGTGATATTCATATAGCTCCAAAGATTGAAATGGCTGATGGAACAATCGTAGAAGCTTATGATCCTACAAAAGATTTGTCAAGATTTAAGTTCCCTACACTCGATTTGCTTGAAGATATTCCAGTGAAGGCTGTTAATGTAGATATTGACGAACAAGAAGAAAATAAAAAGCGCATTACAGAAACCTTGCAAAATTATGGTATTGCCATCAAGAAAATTGATGTGTGCGTAGGACCGACAATTACTTTGTTTGAAATTGTGCCTGCTGATGGCGTTCGAATCACTAAGATAAAAGGACTTGAAGATGATATCGCATTAAGTTTATCTGCTTTAGGAATTAGAATTATTGCACCTATACCAGGTAGAGGAACTGTAGGTATTGAAGTGCCAAATAAGGACCCTCAAATGGTGTCGATGCGTTCGGTTATTGGTTCAAAGGCATTCCAAACAACTAAATGCGAATTGCCAATGGCATTGGGTTGTACGATTTCAAATGAAGTGCTAGTGGCCGATTTGACTAAGATGCCTCACTTACTTGTGGCTGGTGCAACTGGACAAGGTAAGTCGGTGGGATTGAATGCTATTATTACATCAATGCTATATAAGAAGCATCCAGCTGAGTTGAAGTTCGTGCTTGTTGACCCTAAACAAGTGGAATTTAGCTTGTATGGCATTCTTGAAAATCACTATCTTGCAAAATTGCCTGATGATGACGATGATTGCATCATTACAAAACCAGAAAAGGTTGTTGCAACATTAAATTCGGTTGTAACTGAAATGGAAAATCGTTACGACTTGTTGAGAAAGGCAAGAGTGCGTAATATAAAGGACTATAATAAGAAATTTACTAATCGCGAATTGAATCCAGAAAAAGGACATCAATTTTTGCCATACATTGTGGTGATAATAGATGAGTTCTGTGATTTGATCATGGAAGCTGGTAAAGATGTTGAACGCCCAATCGTGCGCATTGCACAAAAGGCTCGTGCCGTGGGTATTCATATGATTATTGCGACTCAGCGTCCATCAACTAATGTGATTACAGGCTTGATTAAAGCGAACTTCCCTGGTCGAATTGCTTTCCGTGTAACACAAATGGTGGATAGCCGAACTATTCTTGACTGTTCAGGAGCTCAACAGTTGGTTGGTAAGGGTGATATGTTGTTCTCGGCAAATGGAACAATGAATCGTATTCAATGCGCATTTATTGATACTGGTGAGGTGGAAGATATTTGTAACCATATTTCGAGCCAAGTAGGATATAAGGGTGCTTATGAATTGCCTCCTTATGTGCCAGAAGATACTGAAAACATTGAAGGTTCTCATGCTGTTAATCTAAATGACCGCGATTCGTATTTTGACGAAGCAGCCATGTTCATTGTATCGGGTGAAACAGCCTCAACATCGTCGCTTCAACGCCGATTCGGAATCGGATATAATCGTGCTGGACGATTGATGGATCAAATGGAAGCAGCTGGTATCGTGGGACCTGCTCAAGGAGGTAAACCTCGTAGAGTACTTGTAGACTCAATTCAACTAAGTAATTTGTTGAAGGGATAAGATTGATATTTATGAAGAATAAGATAATCATATCAATTGCTTTTATGTTTGTTGTTTTCGTGTGTGGCGCACAAAATGCTAACACGATAATGAACAAGGTTGTAAGCAGTTATACTTCGGCTAAAAATGTGAGCGCTGATTTTGAACTTTCTTCATCACAGTTTAAGGTTAAAGGAAATATTGTGATGAGTGGAATGAAATTCAGAATATTGGCTGGAGGTTTTAGCTGTTGGTATGATGGAACAACACAGTGGGTGTATACAACAGCCACTAAAGAAGTGAATGTGCTTGAACCAACGAGCGAGGATCTTGAAGTAAGCAATCCTTATCTGGCTGTGATGAAATATGACACGAACTATAAGGCTGTGATGAAGTCAAACACGGCTAAAAGTTATGTGGTGGAGATGGTTGCAAAAAACTCATATGTTGATATGTCAAAAATCTTGCTTACTATCGATAAGAATACATATCAGATTAAAGAGGCTGTTGCAACAATGGCTGATAATTCAACTCAAGTAATAAAATTCAGTAAATATGTGGTGAACGCAAAATTGTCGGGTAGTACATTTGTTTTTGATAGCAAAGCAGTGCCTAGTGGAACACCAGTAATTGATTTAAGATAATAAAAAACAATAACGATATGGAAAAAGAAAGAGTAAAATGCCTAATTATAGGTTCAGGTCCTGCTGGTTACACAGCAGCAATCTATACTTCCAGAGCAAATCTTAATCCAGTGCTTTATGAAGGAATGCAACCTGGAGGACAATTGACAACTACATCGGAAATTGAGAACTTTCCTGGCTATCCTGAAGGAGTGGGCGGTTTCGATATTATGGATGATATGAAGAATCAAGCATTACGCTTTAATGCTGATATTCGTGACGGATTTGTTGAATCGGTTGATTTTTCGGTGCGCCCATTTAATGTGGTTGTAGAAGGCGTAAAAGAAATTGAAGCAGATACAGTGATTATCGCTACTGGTGCGTCGGCAAAGTACTTAGGTCTTGAAGACGAAAAGAAATATGCTGGTATGGGAGTGTCGGCATGTGCTACATGTGACGGATTTTTCTATCGTAAAAAGACTGTAGCTGTAGTGGGTGGTGGAGATACTGCTTGCGAAGAAGCTGTGTATTTGAGTGGCTTGGCTAAAGAAGTGTATATGATAGTTCGTAAGGATTATTTGCGTGCTTCACAAGTGATGCAAGATAGAGTGATGAATAAAGAAAATATTCATGTTCTTTTCAATACAAATACAGTAGGTTTGTTTGGTGAAAACGGAGTAGAAGGTGCTCACCTTGTTAAGTTCAAGGGAACTCCACAAGAAGAAAAACTTGATATCGCAATTGACGGATTCTTCTTGGCTATTGGTCACACTCCAAATACAGGATTTTTGAATGGTCAAATCCAACTTGATGAAAATGGCTATATCGTAACAGAAGGTGCATCAACAAAAACTAATATCCCTGGTGTTTTTGCGGCAGGTGATGTTGCTGACCCTCACTATCGTCAAGCAATTTCGGCTGCGGGTATGGGTTGCCGAGCAGCAATCGATGCTGAGCGCTATTTGACTGACAACAACTTGAAATAAGAAAAAACAATTCAAAATAATTGAATGCTATTGAAGATTGCTGAGGCTGTTAAAGGTTCTTGGCAATCTTTTTTTTGAGGGGATATGGGTGTGGGCGTGTAAAAATGTGTTATTGTGTGTGTGGGTGTGAAAATTAGTTGTTATCTTTGCTAATTAAGAATGATGATTTGAAATGAAAAAGATATTAGTTACAATTGCGATATTGTTGTGCCTGTGTGTGAATGCCATGGCACAAAGTGTAGGCTTTTCGGGAAACAGTCGCTCGGTGTGGGAATGTGTACCTGAAAAAAATACAGGATTGGATAAATTGTATGTGCTATATGATGTGCCGGGAGTGTCTATGAGCTATAAAGCTGCTGATGCTAATACTGTTGTAAAATGGTATAAGTATGGCACAATGGGTGGCGGCTATGCTGAAGAATTGACTAATATCGTGAAAAATGGTGTAACAACAACGCTACAACAAGTGGTGGGTAATTGCGGATATATTGTTGAAGAGGGCGATCATCGCACTTACTTGTGGGTCGTGGATTATTCTCAATATTATTTGACTTTGACTTCAATTGAGCCTGCAGAAGAACAAGATTGTGGTAGTGTGGCATTGAATGTGCTAGGTAGCGGTAATGATATATATTATACTGCGATTAATGGTGTTAATAAAAAACTGAGCAGAGAGATTTCTCTTTCATATTCTACACTTGAGTGGGATAGTGATGCAAAGCAATGGAATCAAAAGGATGTGGATAAAAAGTATGAAGGCTTTAAATCGTCGATTTACGAAATAGCTCCATTGTGCAACACATCATTTACATTGTCGGGAGATCGATTCTTGGAATTCTGGGGAGAGCATGCTGATGTAACTTATGACGGATATATTGCTCAGTCGATAGATGTGCAAACTGTGGCAGAACAAGCCGAACGAGAAGCTCCTAATGAGAAAAAAGATGGAGAAGGTGCAGCGTTGGGTGGTTCGGCTCCTGTGGATATAACTTTTACTGCATATCCTACTGATGCTGTGGCTCAGCGAGAATGGCAGATGTCGCAGAGCCCTGAGTTTGAAACTGTAGAAAGTGTGTGCAACGATGATGTGTTACAAGAAACGCTAACTGAATCAGGAACATTTTACTATAGATATGTGTGCAAGAATGCAAGTGGTAGTTGTGAAGCTATGGGGGAAACATACACAGTGTCGATAGGGGAATCGAGCTTGATATGTCCTAATGCATTTTCACCAACAGCTACGCCAGGTGTGAATGATGAATGGCGTGTGCAATATAAGTCGATAGTGAAGTTTAGGTGTTGGATTTTTAGCCGATGGGGTGTACAATTGTGCGAATTGACTGATCCTTCGCAAGGTTGGGACGGAAAATATAAAGGTAAAAATGTAGGCACAGGAGTGTATTATTATGTGATACAAGCCGAAGGTTCCGATGGTAAAGAATATAAGTTGAAAGGTGATATAAATATAATCAACTATAATGAATCGAATGGTTCAGTGGATAACTCGGGAGAAGGAGTGGTTGAATAGAATGTGATAAAGGAGTATTACTATGAAATTGAATGGAGACGATGTGGAATGCGTGTCGGTGTATGGAGCGCGTGTTCATAATCTTAAAAATATAGATGTAGAAATTCCTCACGGGAAACTTACTGTAATTACTGGCTTGAGTGGTAGCGGAAAGTCTTCTCTTGCTTTTGATACAATATTTGCAGAAGGGCAACGCCGTTATCTCGAAACATTTTCGGCTTATGCTCGAAATATGCTTGGTGTGCTTGAACGCCCTGATGTGGATAAGATTACGGGATTGAGTCCGGTGATTTCGATAGAGCAGAAGACTGTGAACAAGAACCCCCGAAGCACGATAGGTACAACGACCGAGGTGTATGATTTTCTGCGTTTGCTTTATGCTCGAGCATCTGAAGCATACTCTTATGTGTCGGGTGCAAAAATGGTAAAGTATACCGAGGAGAAAATATTGTCGCTTATCCTTGAGAAATATGAAGGGAAGCGAATATATATCTTGTCGCCTGTAGTAAAGAATAGAAAGGGACATTATAAGGAACTTTTTGAGCAATTGCGTAAGAAAGGATTTGTAACAACTCGTGTTGATGGCGAGTTGCGCGAAATCATGTTCGGAATGAAGCTCGATCGTTATAAAAATCACAATGTAGAAATTGTGGTGGATAAGTTGAGGGTCGCATCTAAAGATGTTACAAGACTGAAAGAATCGGTGAATGTAGCCTTCAAGCAGGGTAGCGGTCAATTAATGATTCTGGAGGATGAAACGGGTGAAATAGGCCATTATAGTAGAATGCTGATGGACCCGGAGACTGGTTTGTCGTATGCAGAGCCTGCGCCTCATAATTTCTCGTTCAATTCACCACAAGGAGCATGTCATAAGTGTAAAGGCTTGGGATATGTGAACGAAATCGATAGAGAAAAGATAATGCCCGATATGAATGCGTCAATATATGACGGAGGTATTCTTCCTTTGGGTAAATATAAAAACACATTAATATTTTGGCAGATAGAAGCGATCTGTGAGAAATATGATGTGGACTTGAAAACTCCATTGAAAGATCTGCCAGAGGTGGCTATTGATGATATAATGAATGGGACAGAGGAACGACTTGTGATAAATAATGAAACAATGAGTACCTCGAACTATTTTATGTCGTATGATGGTCTTGTGAAATATATAGAGATGCAACAAGCAGAGGAAGCTGATATGCAAGCTCAGAAGTGGGCAGGTCAGTTCTTTTCGCGAATAGAATGTCCTAAGTGCAAGGGCGCAAGATTGAATAACGAAGCATTACATTATTATATAGGTGGTAAAAACATTGCTGAAGTGGCGTCGATGGATATCTCAGAGCTAAGGGAATGGATGCTTGGGATAGAAAAGGTGATGACCGAGCATCAATGGCAAATTGCGAGCGAAATAGTTAAGGAAATTAATGGTCGCTTGGGATTTCTTGTAGATGTTGGTTTGGGCTATTTATCGCTAAATAGAAATTCGGCAACATTGTCGGGTGGGGAAAGCCAACGAATAAGATTGGCAACGCAAATTGGTTCACAATTGGTGAATGTGTTGTATATACTTGATGAGCCAAGTATAGGACTTCATCAAAGAGATAATCAACGCTTGATTGATTCGTTGAAAGCTTTGCGTGATACGGGTAATTCTATAATGGTGGTTGAACATGATAAGGATATGATGCTTGAGGCTGATTATATTGTTGATATAGGTCCTAAAGCTGGTCGAAAGGGTGGCCATATCGTTTTTGCGGGAACACCAAAAGAAATGCTTGAGTCCCATACAGTGACGGCTGATTATTTGAATGGAACAAAGATGATAGAAGTGCCAACTGAGCGTAGGGCTGGTAATGGAAAAATATTGGGCTTGAGAGGTTGTAATGGGCATAACTTGAAGAATGTTGATGTTGATTTCCCATTAGGTACATTTATATGTGTAACTGGTGTGAGTGGAAGTGGAAAGTCAAGTTTGATAAATGGAACGCTTCAGCCAATTCTAAGTCAGAAATTCTATAGGTCGTCGATGCAGCCACTTGCGTACAAAGAAATTGTTGGTCTTGAGAATGTCGATAAAGTGGTTACGGTGGATCAATCTCCATTGGGTCGTTCACCTCGATCCAATCCTGCAACTTATACTGGTGTGTTTGCTGATATAAGAAGTGTATTTGTGAACTTGCCCGAAGCAAAGATGAGAGGTTATAAACCTGGACGATTCTCATTTAATGTAAAAGGTGGGCGTTGTGAAGTTTGTAAGGGAAATGGCTACAAGACTGTAGAAATGAATTTCTTGCCCGATGTGCTTGTGAAGTGTGAAGAATGTAATGGAAAGCGCTATAATAGAGAAACATTGGAAGTAAAATTCAAAGGAAAGTCGATTGCTGAAGTCCTTGACATGACGATAAATCAAGCCGTAGAGTTTTTTGAAAATATTCCCGCAATTCTCAGCAAGATAAAAGTGCTACAAGAAGTAGGGCTTGGTTATATTAAATTGGGACAACCTTCAAGTACTTTGTCGGGAGGGGAGTGTCAGCGAGTGAAACTTGCAACAGAACTTTCGAAACGCGACACAGGAAAGACCTTGTATATATTAGATGAGCCAACTACAGGACTACATTTTGAGGATATAAAAATTTTGTTAGATGTATTGAATAAATTGGTAAAAAAAGGAAATACTATAATTGTGATAGAACATAACCTTGATGTGATAAAGTGTGCTGATTATGTCATAGACTTAGGTCCAGAGGGTGGGCGTAATGGAGGACAAATTATGGCATTTGGAACTCCAGAAAGTGTGGCAAAGTGCAAAGAATCGATTACAGCTAAGTATATTAAGAGGGAATTAGAAGGGTAAGAAGAGTTTGTGTATGGTTTGAGCCAAATTTTGGTGTAAAAATCGTCTAAAATTAATTTTTAGGCGATTTTTTTGTGTCGATTTGTGAAGTTGACACTTGAAGGCTAAAGTCTTGATATAAAGTGTGTTGTAAATGATTTGGTGTGCGTTTAAGTGTCTGAGATTTGCACAAGAATTGTGAATTTGAGGGGAAATAGGATGTTTTTGTAAATTTTCAAAGGAAATCGAGTTAGGTAAAATGCCAAAGAAATTGTTTAAAAATGAAAACACTTGGCGATGTATCTCGTTTGTCGATGTAAATGTGCCTGTTTAGAATGATAAAGAGTGTAGAAATGAGAATATAGCTAAATTTAGGATTATGAGTGTGTGTAAAATTGAAAATTTACGATTCATAAGCATAGAAATTAACCTTAAAGTATGTGTTATGGAAAATTAACAAAGTTTGTAAACATGGTTTAATCAATGAGTTGCAACAAATATGTTAAAGTAAAAATGTATTATGTGTGGAATGGTGGATTTTTGATGATTTGATACGGTGTTTAAGGTGTAAACAAATGAAAAACAACGAGATAGAGTTATGTATTAAAGTATTGCTTTAATTAATGGCTTGATATCATAAATTTGCGTTCTGATATTATGTTTTCAATTGATAATAAAGAAAAAATTTGATATTTGCATTGAGAAATTTGCATTATTCAATAATTGTAATTACATTTGCAATGTGAAATTTATAAATCAAAACACAAAAAAATGAGCATTGTAAGCCGAATAAAGCTGTTTTTATCAGAGAATGGAATTGCAAATTCAATTTTTGCTGATAAATGTGAGATTCCACGACCAAGTGTATCACAACTTTTAAATGGTAGAAATAAGAAAGTAAGCGATGATGTGTTGACTAAAATACATCTTGCCTACCCTGAGTTGTCGATGATGTGGTTAATGTTTGGTGAAGGTAATATGTGTGTGGGTGTTGGTCAAAATGTAACCACTGCAAGAGATGCTCAACCTCGTGAGAATTCATTATTTCAAGATGAATTGGATGATGATGTTGAATATGAAACAACTTCTCAGAGTGAAAATCCAGTTGCAGAAGTGCTTCAATCGTTGTCTAAAAATCTTGTTAAAAAACAAGATGGAGCTGTTGTTGAAAACAGTGGAAAGAGGATTGTGAATGTGATGGTGTTTTATTCGGATAGTAGTTTTGATTCATTTGTGCCAAATAAATAAGTAATTTTTTTGTGTCGGAAATATATATTTTGTAGCTTTGTAGGTACATTATATATATAAATCGAGATGAAAAAATATATATCAGATTTTGTCGTAGAGTCAAGTGTGAAATTGCACGCTAATTATGGACTCCTAAAATTGAAGCCTGTAGAAGGCAATTTGCCTGAAATTTTGCCAGGTCAATTTTGTCAAATTGAGGTAAAAAATTCCAAAAATACATTCTTGCGTCGTCCTATTTCAGTGAATTATGTGGATTATGAAGCTAATTTGCTGTGGTTGCTTGTGCGTAGAGCTGGAGAAGGAACCAATTCTTTGGTTGATACCCTTGAAGGCGAAATCGTGAATGTAGTGTATCCAATGGGTAATGGATTTACTATGCCAGAAGATAAGCAAAAGCGTTTGTTGCTTATTGGTGGTGGCGTGGGTGTAGCTCCATTACTATATTTTGGTGAAGCTTTGAAGAAAGCTGGTGTAGAGGTGAATTTCTTGCTTGGAGCGAGATCTAAGAATGATTTGCTTGAGCTTGAAGAGTTTGAAAAACGAGGCAATGTGTATTTGTCTACTGAAGATGGTTCGGTGGGCGAGAAAGGCTTCGTAACCACTCATTCGGTGCTTTCAGAAAAGTGGGATATGATATCTTGTTGCGGTCCTATGCCTATGATGAAGGCTGTAGCAAAGTATGCTGTTGAAAATGGTGTTGATTGTGAAGTGTCGCTTGAAAATGTGATGGCATGTGGCGTTGGAGCTTGCTTGTGTTGCGTAGAAGATACTCACGACCACGGAAATGTGTGTGTATGTAAAGAAGGTCCTGTATTTAATATAAAGAGATTGAAATGGTAGATTTAAGTGTAAATATAGGTAAATTGAAGCTAAAGAATCCAGTTCTTACAGCTTCAGGAACATTCGGATATGGTGAAGAATATGCCGATTTTGTGGATTTGAATCGCTTGGGAGGCTTTATCGTTAAGGGTACAACTCTCAATCATCGTGAGGGAAATCCTTATCCTCGCATGGTAGAAACTCCATCGGGTATGCTTAATGCTGTAGGATTGCAAAATAAGGGCGTAGATTACTTTATAAATGAGATATATCCACGCATTAAAGATGTGGATTCGCAAGTAATTGTGAATGTATCGGGCGCATGTCTTGAAGATTATGTGAAGGTGTGCGAAAAGCTTGCTCCACTTGATAAAATTGAGGCTGTAGAAATCAATATTTCATGTCCTAATGTGAAACAAGGTGGTATGGCATTTGGTACAACTTGCGCTGGTGCAGAAAGTGTTACAAAGGCTATTCGTGATGCATACGACAAGACAATGATTGTGAAGTTGTCGCCTAATGTAACTGATATTGCAGAGATTGCTCGTGCTGTAGAAGTTGCAGGAGCTGATGCTGTGTCGCTTACAAACACATTCCTTGGAATGGCTATCAATGTTGAAACACAACGCCCATATCTATCTACTATCACTGGAGGGCTTTCAGGAGCTTGTATTCGTCCTATCGCTGTGCGAATGGTATGGCAGGTAGCTAATGCGGTGAAGATTCCTGTAGTGGGCTTAGGGGGCATTATGAATGGCCGTGATGCTGTTGAATTCATGCTTGCTGGTGCAACGGCAATACAAGTGGGTACAGCTAATTTCGTAGATCCTTCGGTTACAGTTAAGATTGTGGACTATATCGAAGACTATATGAAGCGTCATGGCATTGAAAAGGCAACAGATCTTATCGGTGCAATGAAACGATAAAAAGTTTCTTAAATGAGATAATAAAAATGGCGGTTGGATAGCCCAATCGCCATTTTCATTGTTGTTTATCTCTTTTAATTATAAAAGATTGATAGAACGCTTAAGGAAATTGTTGAGGGCTTCGCCTTTTAGAAGGCCATTTCCGAGTAACGCGATGTCAACCAATTGTTTAACCTTGTCGTTAGATGCAGCATAATCGCTGATAGCCTTGTTTTCTTCGTTGCGAATGTCTTCGGCTTTCTTTTCAAGTGCTGATGCTTCATCTTTCTTGTTATCATCCTTGCGAGCTTCTTCAAGAGCGTTATTTGTGTTGGCAAGCGATATCTCGAGTGGTTCTACGCTTGATTTAAGGGCTGTTTCAGCCTCTGCGATAACCTTTTTGATAACAGCATGCTCAGTGTTGATGATCATGTTGTAGCTATCAGGTAGCTCGCCGTAGAAGCTCATTCCTGGTTGCATAGCTGCCATTTCTTTCATGCGACGCATATATTCGCTTTGAGTAAGAATGATAGGGTTCTCATCGGCTCCAAGAGCTTCGAATGATACATAGAAGTCGCTCTTTTCGAGTGCAGGAACTTGCGACTTGAAAAGGGTTGTTGTGATGGTGCGTTGAAGAGGTGTGATGTCGGAATCCTTTTTGTTGTCCTTAGGTATAAGGTTGCTGATTACATCGGCGTCAACACGCGCAAAACGGCTCTTTTCAAACTTTTGTTCAAGCATACCGATGAAGTGAGAGTCAAGTTGGCCATTCATCATGAGCACATTGTAGCCCTTTTCGGTAGCGGCTTTGATGTGGGTGTATTGGTCTTCCTTGTCGGTTGCGTATAGATAAACAAGATTACCGTCCTTATCGGTTTGGTTGTCTTTGATAAGAGTTTTGTATTCTTCGAAGTTGAAATATTGCTTTTCGGTGTCGACAAGAAGAGCGTATTTCATTGCTGATTCGCAGAACTTTTCGTCGGTTAGCATACCATATTCGATAAATACCTTGATGTCGTTCCACTTTTCTTCGAAGTTCTTACGGTCCTTGCGTGCAATTTCTTCAAGTCGTGATGATACTTTCTTTGTGATGTGTGAAGAAATTTTCTTTACATTAGTGTCGCTTTGAAGGTAAGAACGAGATACATTCAATGGAATGTCTGGAGAGTCGATAACACCTTGCAATAGCATCAAGAAATCGGGTACAACGCCTTCTACTTGGTCGGTAACATACACTTGGTTGCAGTAGAGTTGGATACGATTCTTATTGATGTCAATGTTATTCTTAATCTTAGGGAAATAAAGAATACCTGTGAGGTTGAAAGGGAAGTCCACATTGAGATGAATCCAGAATAGAGGATCGTCTTGTCCAGGGTGTAGTTCGTGATAGAACTTGATGTAGTCTTCGTCGGTCAATCCGGCAGGCTTCTTAGTCCATAGAGGTTCTACATTGTTGATTACATTGTCCTCGTCGGTGTCGACATATTTACCGTCTTCCCACTTTTGTTGCTTGCCACACACGATAGGAACAGGCAAGAAACGGCAATATTTCTTCAAAAGGGCTTCGATACGAGCTTTTTCGAGGAACTCTTTGCTTTCTTCGTCGATGTGAAGAATGATTTCGGTGCCGCGTTCAGCCTTTTCGATTTCGGTCATTTCATATTCAGGGCTTCCGTCGCATACCCAGCTCATTGCTTTTGCACCTTCTTTATAAGAAAGAGTGCGTATTTCGACCTTCTTTGATACCATAAATGCTGAGTAGAAACCAAGACCGAAGTGTCCGATGATTGCATTAGCATCGTTCTTGTACTTTGCAAGGAATTCTTCAGCACCAGAGAATGCAATTTGATTGATGTATCGGTCAATATCTTCGGCAGTCATACCGATACCATGATCGCTTACAGTAAGAGTGCCGTTTTCTTTGTCGATAGTAACGGTTACCGCTGTGTTGTCGATAGTGCCATTAAACTCGCCATGTGAAGCAAGAGTGCGAAGCTTTTGAGTGGCATCGACAGCATTTGATACAAGTTCACGAAGGAAAATTTCGTGATCGCTATATAAGAACTTCTTAATTACGGGGAAAATGTTTTCGGTAGTTACCCCAATTGATCCTTTTTGCATAGTATATTGTAGTATTTAGTTTATTCTATAACAATTATGAGCAAAAAAAGTGCCATAAGGAGTGAATGTGCCATTTTTGCAGAAAAAAGTAGGTGTGAGAATGAATTTGTTGCGGGAAATGTTCTTTAAATGATGAAAATGGGTGTAATTTAAGATTGTTTTAATTTGGTGGGAAAGTAAGTTGCCCATGCTTGAGATAATTTTGCAGTGTAAATGATACAAAAAGAACAATTAACGCTTAAATATATTATAAATATGAAGACAATGGCTTTAAATTCAGTGCAAAACAATGAATCTCAATTGAAATCTTTAAGTCAAGTGATGAATGCTATGGGAAAGGCAATCGTTGAACATGTTAAAAGTGAAGACACAATGGCTGTTATTATGGCAATTTGCGTGGTATTTGTAATGGCGGCGGTAGTTATGAATGATGTGGTGATGATAGCAGCGTCGGGTGGTGTGTTTTTGTTTACATTATTATCGATGCTCTGTCGTTGGACAAAATTGCCCGAGGAAAAGTAATGAATAAATGAATTTGGGTTGTAAAAATTGAGAAAGAGCCCACTTATCCTAATAAATGGATAGGTGGGCCCTTTGTATTGAATAGATTATAATCTTTGGATTATAGTTCAATAGCATTGGTTACCTTTTCGGGAAGGAGCGCAATGTCAATCACTTCCTTGATGTTGCTAACATAATGGAATGTTAGGCCTTTAAGGTAGATGTCCTTGATTTCATCGATGTCCTTGCGGTTTTCTTGGCAAAGGATGATGTCGGTGATGCCAGCACGCTTAGCTGCAAGAATTTTTTCTTTAATACCACCTACAGGAAGCACTTTGCCTCGAAGTGTGATTTCGCCTGTCATAGCAAGGTTAGGGCGCACTTTGCGTTGTGTGAACGATGACGCAAGCGATGTTACCATTGTTACACCAGCCGATGGACCGTCCTTAGGAATAGCACCTTCGGGGACATGGATGTGAACATTATATTTGTCGAACAATTCGTAGTCGATGCCGAATAGCGAGCTGTGCGACTTAAGGTATTGCATAGCAATAACAGCCGATTCTTTCATTACATCGCCAAGGTTACCTGTGAGAGTGAGCTTTTCACCCTTGCCGCGTGATAGAGACGATTCTACAAATAGGATTTCGCCACCTACGGCAGTCCAAGCAAGCCCTGTAACCACACCAGCAAAGTCGTTGCCTTCGTATTGGTCCTTAGTGTATTCTTCGGCACCGAGGAACTCTTTGAGATTGGTTAGAGTGATTGTCTTAGGGAACTCGCTGTCGGCAGCCTTGAGTCGAGCGCAACGACGAAGTACCTTAGCAATCTTCTTGTCGAGTTCGCGAACGCCCGATTCACGAGTGTAAGATTCGATAATCTTAGACACGGCAGGCTTATTGAAGTCGATTTCCTTAGGCGCAAAGCCATGTTCCTCAAGTTGCTTAGGGATGAGGTGCTTTTTAGCTATTTCTACCTTTTCTTCCATTATGTAACCATTAATCTCGATGATTTCCATACGGTCGAGAAGTGGTTGCGATAGGTTTTGTAGTGAATTAGCCGTAGCAATGAACAAAATCTTCGATAGGTCGTAATCCATATCGATATAATTGTCGTGGAAATGGCTGTTTTGTTCAGGGTCGAGTACTTCGAGCAATGCTGAAGATGGGTCGCCCTTGAAATCCTTTCCAAGTTTGTCGATTTCATCGAGAACGAACACTGGGTTAGAGCTTTCGCACTTGCGCAATGCATCGATGATTCGTCCTGGCATAGCTCCGATGTAGGTGCGACGGTGTCCACGAATTTCGGCTTCATCGTGCAAGCCACCAAGCGAAACTCGTGCGTATTTGCGACCGAGTGCATCGGCAACCGACTTACCAAGAGAAGTTTTACCAACTCCTGGAGGGCCATAAAGGCAAATGATAGGAGATTTCATATCGCCACGCAATTTTAGCACTGAAAGGTGCTCAAGAATACGATCTTTCACCTTGTCGAGTCCGTAGTGGTCGTGGTTTAGCTTGCTCTCAACTGTTTTGAGATTGAACTTGTCGACTGTGAACACATTCCAAGGAAGGTTCAACAATGTGTCCAAGTAGCTATATTGCACATTGTAATCGGGCGATTGAGGATTGATTCGTTCAAGTTTTCTCAATTCCTTTTGGAAAGCCTTTGCTGTTTCTTCGCTCCATTTCTTTTTCTTAGCGCGTTCTTCAAGTTCGGCAATTTCGTCTTCAGATGTGCCAAGTTCGTCTTGAATTGTACGAATTTGTTGTTGAAGGAAGTGCTCGCGTTGTTGTTGTGACAAGTCTTCGCGAGTTTTTGATTGAATATCAGCCTTCAATTCAAGGAATTGTGCTTCCTTTGACAAAATGGCATACAATTTATAGGCGCGCTTCTTGATAGAGCGTTCTTGCAATAGGTTTTGCTTCTCGGTAGGAGAGAAAGGGATGTTGGTTGCAAGGAAATTGATGAGGTAGATAGGGTTGTCGATGTTTTTGATTGCAAAAGCCATTTCTTGTCCACCTTCAGTGAGGTTACGCAAGATGTTGAATGTTAGTTCTTTGAGCGACATTGCAATCACCTCAAATTCCTTGTCGTTTTCGAAAGGCATCACTTCGTCGAGCAACGAAATGCGTCCACGAAGATAAGGCGATGCTTCGGTCAAATCATCGAGATGAAAAACAGAGCGTCCTTGTAGGATTACATTGGTAGAGCCATCGCCAAGTTCGAGTACTTTAACCACATCGGCAACTACGCCCACCTCATAAAGGTCGTTGAGCCAAGGGTCTTCAACCTTGCTGTTGCGTTGACACACCACACCGATAGGCTTATTGGTGCGTTGTACCTCATTGATGAGTTTTAACGACTTGTCTCGGCCCACAGCAATAGGGAGTGTTACTCCTGGGAATAGCACCATATTTCTTAGCGCAAGAATAGGAATATCCTGTCCGTCAAGTTTCTGGATATCTTCCTCGTTGCCTACTTCACCTTTTATTTCGGCAAATATTGGCATAATTCGGGCAGAACTTTCTTCGCTCATATCAAAGTCTTTGAATTTCATATTGTATTGCTATATATTATTCGTATTGTATTTAGATTGTAGTTATAACAAATTAAGTGCCAAAATTACATATTTTCATTCTATTGGAGAATTTTATTAGGAAATTTTATAAAAGTTAGAATGGTTGATATGATATTGGGAACAATATATTGAATGTTATAAAAGTTAAACGAGCGGAGAATCGTGAGAGATTTCCGCTCGTTTGGGAGTGTATTATTTGTATTAAGTTGATTGTTGTTTTAATTGTTAAAACATAATTGGCCGTCGTTAAGTTCAATCGTGATAGGGCGTGAGCCGTCGACTTTTTGTGCTAAAATGTCCTTCGATAATTGGTTGAGGACGAGTCGTTGGATTACGCGTTTCACAGGTCTTGCACCAAATTCGGGATCGTAGCCTTCTTTGCCAAGATATTTGAGCGCATCGTTGGTTACATCAAGCTTGATACCATTCTTTGCAAGCATTTTCTTGATGCTATTGATTTGCAAACCTACGATTTCGAGAATTTCTTTTTCGTTGAGCGGTGTGAACATTATAATTTCATCGATACGATTAAGAAATTCAGGACGAATTGTCTTCTTAAGCATTTCAAGAACATCATTTTTAGTGCTTTCGATGACTTCGTAACGATTGTTGTCGTTAAGACCTTGCATGCGCTCACGAATGAGGGCAGAGCCGAGATTAGAAGTCATGATGATGATAGTGTTTTTGAAATTGACAAGTCTACCTTTATTGTCGGTCAATCGTCCGTCGTCGAGCACTTGTAGTAGCACATTGAATACATCGGGATGAGCCTTTTCAATTTCGTCGAAAAGCACTACAGAATAAGGCTTGCGACGCACTGCTTCAGTGAGTTGTCCTCCTTCGTCATAGCCCACATATCCAGGAGGTGAACCAATGAGGCGAGTAACCGAGAACTTTTCTTGATATTCGCTCATGTCGATGCGAGTCATCATATTTTCATCGTCGAACAGATAGTCGGCAAGAGCTTTTGCAAGTTCAGTTTTACCCACACCTGTTGTGCCGAGGAAGATGAATGAACCAAGAGGGCGGCGAGGGTCGTTAAGCCCAGCTCGACTGCGTCGCACAGCATCGGCAACGGCGCAAATAGCTTCGTCTTGACCGATGACGCGTTTGTGTAGTTCTTCTTCGAGGTGAAGGAGCTTTTCGCGTTCACTTTGCACCATTTTGCTCACAGGAATGCCAGTCCAATGCGATACGACATCGGCGATGTCTTCGGCATCGATTTCTTCCTTGATGAGAGCCTTGTCGCCTTGCATTGAGTGAAGTTGTTCTTGAATGGCTAAGTTCTCATCTTGTTTTTGCTTAATGCGAGAGTAGCGAATTTCTGCCACTTTGGCGTAATCGCCATCTCGTTCGGCACGCTCAGCTTCGAAATTGAGTTGTTCGATGTCAACCTTGTTTTGTTGAATCTTATTGATAAGTTCTTTTTCGGCTTTCCACTTAGCAGTGTATTCCTTTTGCTCGTCGCCGAGGTTTGCCAGTTCTTGGTCGATTTGCTTCACCTTGTTGTTGTCGCCTTCGCGCTTGATAGCTTCTCGCTCGATTTCGAGTTGTGCAATGCGACGATTGATGTCGTCGAGCACTTGTGGCACAGAATCGATTTCCATACGGAGTTTAGCTGCAGCTTCGTCTATTAGGTCGATAGCCTTATCAGGAAGGAAACGGTCGGTAATGTATCGTTCGGAAAGTTGAACGGCAGCAATAATAGCCTCGTCTCGAATGCGCACATGGTGGTGATTTTCGTAGCGTTCCTTCAAGCCACGAAGGATGGCAATAGCGCTTTCTTCATCGGGTTCGTCGACCATAACCTTTTGGAAACGGCGTTCAAGAGCTTTATCTTTTTCGAAATATTTCTGATATTCATCGAGAGTAGTTGCTCCGATACTACGCAATTCGCCACGCGCAAGGGCAGGCTTGAGAATGTTGGCAGCGTCCATAGCACCTTCGCCTTTGCCAGCGCCCACAAGGGTGTGGATTTCGTCGATGAATAGAATGATTTCGCCGTCGGATTGAACGATTTCGTTAACGATAGATTTCAATCGTTCTTCAAATTCACCTTTATACTTAGCTCCAGCCACAAGTGCACCCATGTCGAGCGAAAATACTTGTTTCGAGCGAAGATTTTCGGGAACATCACCACGCACGATGCGTTGTGCAAGACCTTCGGCAATAGCAGTCTTACCTGTACCTGGCTCGCCTATAAGCATAGGGTTATTCTTGGTGCGACGGCTAAGAATTTGAAGTACGCGGCGTATTTCTTCATCTCGACCAATAACTGGGTCGAGCTTGCCAGTGCGAGCGCGTTCGTTTAGGTTGATAGCATATTTGCTAAGGGCATTATATTGTTCCTCGGCACTTTGACTCGATGCAGTTTTTCCTTTGCGAAGTTCGGCAATGGCTGATTCGAGATCTTTTGCTGTCATTCCAGCATGCTTAAGGATAGTAGCAATGCTGTTGTTGGTTTGCAGAATACCCATGAGCATCGATTCGACAGTAACATATTCATCGCCTTGCTTCTTAGCGAAATCAAGGGCTTTGGTGAGTGCGTCGTTAGAATCTTTGCTAAGATATGGCTCCTGTCCACCACTTATGCGAGGGAATTTAGATATTTCGTTATCGATAGATTGGATAATCATCTTATCGTTCAATCCGAGTTTCTGGAAGATGAATTTAAGCACCGATTCACCTTCTTCAATCATAGCTTTCAGCAAGTGAGCAGGCTCTATGGCTTGATTTTGATTGCCACGAGCTATATGCACTGCTTTTTGTATAGCTTCTTGTGATTTGATAGTAAAGTTGTTGAAATTCATAACTATTGTTTTTGATGGTTTAAATTATATTGTTGGGCTATCATACTATAAACATTGTAGTAATAATCCTGTTCGAAAATAATATATACAAATGGTGTGCCAACTGCATTTTTGTCGCAAAAAGGGAAGAAATGGCAGATTAGATATTATACATGTTGTGCGTTCTAATATACATTGAATTCTTATTGTTATAAAAAAGGCGATGCGTCAAAGTGCATCGCCTTAGTGTTTATAAAAATGTTTTATTCAAAACAATTACTTTAGATTATCGCGAACGGTGTCGAGGTATTGTTTCATAGCCTCGCTGTCGCGTTCTTTTACGATAGCTTGCAAGTGGCTTAGCTGCGCTTGAATCTTTTCGAGTTGCTCACCTGTGTGAGGGTTGAAAAGGATTTCTTGAAGTAGGTAATCATCTTCTGACATCAGTCCGTGTGCAATAGCCATGTGACGCTTGAATGTGGTACCTGGAGCTTCTTGATGCTTCATTACGCTTGCAAATACTAATGTGCTTGCAAATGGGATTGAAAGCGAGAATGCGATAGTTTCGTCGTGTTGTTGGAACGAGTATTCAAAGATGTTGAGATGCAGTTCGCTGTATAGGTCTTTGAAAAATACTTTGCCCATGTGGTCGCTTTCGGAAATGATAATGGCATTTTCGCTCGATAGGTTGCTCAATGAAGCGAAAGTAGGGCCGAACATAGGGTGTGTACTCACGAATGGGTGTCCGGCTTTTGCGTAAAATTCGGCAAGCCCAGTCTTAACCGATGCGATGTCGGAAATAATACAATTTTTAGGCAAATGGGGTAGTACAGCCTCAAATGCTGGGATAGTGTATTTTACTGTTGCAGCATTGATTACAAGTTCGGGTGCGAATTCGGCCACTTCCTCATAGGTAGTCATGCGTTGAGTGTTGAAAGTGAAACGCAGCTTTTGAGGATTGGTGTCGAAAACAGCCACTTTGTGTTTGAAACTGAGTACATCACAGAAGAATGTACCCATTTTGCCTGCTCCTAAGATTAGAATTTTCATATTGAATAAAGTGTATTAGATTTTTCTACCGTTAATAATTTCAATTTGTTGACGAACTGATTCTTCGTGAATAGCTTGAAGGACAGTCTTCATAAAGTCGCCACTCATGCCCATTTCTTCGGCCAGTTTGATACGAGACTTTAAGATGTCGTCGTATCGACCAGTTTGAACTACTTGCATGTGGTGTTCCTTCTTGTATTGACCGATTTCGCGACACACGCGCATACGCTTGCTAAGAACTTCGATGAGGTCGTTGTCGAGTTCGTCGATTTGTTGGCGAAGAAGGTTGAGGTTTTCGGTTGTTTGCGATGTTGCGCGCACAACAAGAGTGTTCAAAATGTAATTAAGTACATCAGGAGTAACTTGTTGGCTCTTGTCGCTCCAAGCACAATCAGGATCACAGTGAGATTCGATTATAAGACCTTCAAATCCCATGTCGATGGCTTGTTGAGAGATAGGTGCAATGAGTTCGCGTAGTCCACCGATGTGAGAAGGGTCGCAGAAGATTGGTAGGTTTGGAATGCGACGGTGCAATTCGATAGGAATGTGCCATTGTGGCATGTTGCGATATAGGTGTTTGCCGTAAGCGCTAAAACCACGGTGAATAGCACCAAGTTTGCGAATACCTGCGTTGTAGATGCGTTGCAATGCACCAATCCAAAGTTCGATATCTGGGTTGACAGGGTTTTTAACAAGGACAATCTTGTCTTCGTGTCCCACAAGTGCATCGGCAATTTCTTGCATAGCGAAAGGGTTGGCAGAAGTGCGTGCGCCAATCCAAAGAATATCGATGTCGGCTTCAAGAGCTGCTTCGACATGAGCCTTGGTAGCGACTTCGGTACATGTATACATGCCAGTTTCTTCCTTGACGCGTTTCAACCAAGCAAGACCTTCGACACCAACACCTTCAAAACCACCTGGTTTGGTGCGAGGTTTCCATATACCTGCACGGAAATATTTGATGCCATTGTTGGCAAGATTGATAGCTGTATTCATAACTTGTTCCTCAGTTTCGGCACTGCAAGGACCAGCGATAATCATCGGTTTGTTGTCAATACTTTGTGATATGATTGACTGTAAATCTTTCATCATAGTAGATATGTATTTATTGATTGTTTACTAATTGTTTAATACGATTGAGTGCTTCGTTCATCTTTTCTTCGGTTGCGCATAGCGAGATGCGAATGTAGCGATCGCCATTGCTTCCAAAGATAAATCCTGGAGTGATGAACACGCGAGCATTATAAAGAATGTTGTCGGCTAATGCTTCAGAACTTGCTGCATCGTTTGGAATTCGTCCCCAAAGGAATAGTCCACTTTGTTCAGGGTCGAAATGGCAGCCGAGAGTGTTCATTATTTCTTCGGCAATGAGACGGCGTTTAGTATAAGTGCTATTGACATCGTCGTACCATTCTTGTCCTTGCTTCAGTGCTTCGATAGCAGCTTTCATCATTGGGCGAAATTGTCCCGAATCAATGTTGGATTTCACTTTCAAAATCCATTGGATGAATGTAGGATTGGAAGCAAGCATACCAATGCGCCAACCTGGCATATTGTGCGATTTGCTAAGTGAGTTCATCTCGATAGCAATGTCCTTGGCACCTTCGATATTGAAGATACTTAGAGGTTTGTCGTTGAGAATGAAGCTGTAAGGGTTGTCGTTCACAATAACGATGTTGTGCTTACGACCGAAATCGACCAACTTTTGGAATAACTCCAACGATGCGCGCTTCCCTGTGGGCATGTGAGGATAATTTACCCACATAAGTTTAATTTTCTCCAAAGGTAGTTTCTCAAGTGCATCAAAATCGGGCTCCCAATTACTTTCTTCAGTAAGGTCGTAGGTGTAAAGCTCAGCTTCGGCAAGTCGGCTCACTGATGTATAGGTAGGGTAACCTGGGTTAGGAAGGAGAACTCCATCGCCAGGGTTTACGAATGCTAAAGTGGTGTGTAGAATACCTTCTTTAGATCCAATAAGAGGTTGGATTTCGTTGGCTGAATTGAGTTCTACATTGTAAAAACGCTTGTACCATTGTGAAAAAGCTTCGCGTAGCTCAGGTAGACCAACATAAGATTGGTAGCCATGAGAATTTGGCAATTGAGCTTCTTGACAAAGGGTATTTATAGTGTCGATGTGAGGAGGACGATCAGGTCCGCCAATACCCAATGATATGATGTCGGCACCATTAGCGTTCAACTCTGCAATTTCTTTGAGTTTGCGAGAGAAATAGTATTCTTTAACCTGCTGAACTCGGTTGGCAGGCATTATGTTTAAATTATTGTTTTGCATAAGCGTTGTATTCTCCTAAAATTTTAAATTCGTTCAACAAAGGTCTTACTGCATCGATAGATTGCTTGTAACGCATATAATTGTCGAAAGTAACATCGATATAGAAACGATATTCCCATTCGCGTCCTATGATAGGCATAGATTGAATCTTGGTGAGATTGATGTCGTAGAATGAAAATATGGTGAGTATCTTAGATAAACTACCATGAGTGTGAGGCAGAGTGAAAACTAAAGATGCTTTGTCTATTGTCTTGTTCTTTGTTAGTTCTTCGGCTTCAAGAGGGTCGGCCACGATAAGGAAACGAGTGAAGTTGCGTTTGTTGGTTTGAATGTCCTCGTCGAGAATGTTTAAGCCGTATAGTTCGGCAGCATATCGACCACAAACAGCAGCGTGGCCTTTGACTTGGTTTTCGGCAATGTATTGTGCACTTCCAGCGGTGTCGCTTGTTTCAACCATTTTTAGATTAGGGTGACGAAGTAGGTATTGTTCACATTGCATAAGAGCCATAGGGTGAGAATTAACTTCGGTAAGTTGGTCGATAGTTTGTCCTGGAAGAGCACAAAGCACATGTGAAATATATAGGTGTTGTTCGCCTACGATACTTAGATTGCTTTGTCGAAGTAGTTCGTGGTTTTGCAACAAACTACCAGCTATTGTATTTTCTATAGCGATAATGCCAAGAAGTGATGCATCATATTTAAGTTTATCAAACAGGATGGGGAATGTTTCGCAAGGAATAATGTCGATACTTTCATCGGCGAAATATTCTTTAGCTGCTGCTTCATGAAAACAACCAGCTACACCCTGAATTGTTACTCTCTTTTTCATTGTAATAAAGTTTTTAATAAAAAATCCTGACATTTTTAATGGCAGGATTTTATATTAGGGTTAATCATTTATTCAAAAAAAATTAAGCGCACAAGCTCCTGCCTTTATTTCTGCTAAAATAAAAGTAAAAGAAAAAGCAATATGCGTAAAATTGTTTCATTTTGATACTTAATTCGAATATTTATTGCAAAGTTATGGAAAAGTTTCGAAAAACAAATAAAAATGCTAAAAAAAATATATAATTACTCAAATAAATATTTGTGTGAGAAATTTAGACGAAAAAAGCACTTTAAGTTGTAAAAACTCTTTTTTAGGTGTTAAATGCATTCTAAATTAGTTAGAAAATGAAAAAAAGTATAGCTAAATTTGTTAAAAGGCTAAAGATGATGTAATTTTGCAAAGTTTTTGCAGAAGAGTAATCTTGTGCAAGATAAAAAAAGAAATTAATCATTAAAATATATTCTACAAAATGAATGTAACATTGGAAAAAATTGATAATGTGAATGGTATCATCACACTATCAATCGAAGAAAAGGACTATCAAAACAAAGTAAAAGCTGAACTAAAGCAAATCGGTGTTAAGCACCCACTACCAGGATTCCGTCCAGGTCACGTTCCTGCAGGTTTGTTGCAAAAGAAGTATGGTAAGGAAGTGCTTGTAGAAGTTGTTAATCGTGAAATATACGATAACCTCGTTAATTATATACAAGAAAATAAGCTAAATCTTCTTGGTGAACCTATCATTGCAAATGCAGATGAAGTAGACTTCGATACAATGAAGGATTTCTCATTCAAGTTTGAAGTAGGTTTTGCTCCTGAAATCAAGTTGGCAGTTGACAAGTCGGTAAATGTACCTTATTACACTATCGAAGTTGATCAAAAGATGATCGATCAACAAAATGAAATGTTCAGCAAGCGTTTCGGTAAGCAAGTAAAGGGCGAACAAGTAGATGCTACAGCTCTTGTAAAGGGTTCAATGGTAGAACTTGATGAAACTGGTGCAGTAAAAGAAGGTGGTATCAGTGTAGAATCAACAATCGTTGCTCCTCAATACTTCAAGAGCGAAGACGAAAAGGCTAAGTTTGCTGATAAGAAACTAGGCGAAGAAGTTGTATTCAACCCATGGAATACTTGCGAAGGTAATCTTGGTGAATTGTCTTCAATGTTGAATATCGACAGAGAACAAGCTGATGTAAAGAGCGACTTTAAGTTGACAATTGCTGAAATCTTGGTAAATCAAGCTGCTGAATTGAATCAAGAATTGTTTGATGCAGTATTCGGTAAGGGTGCAGTTGCAAACGAAGAAGAATATTTCGCTAAGTTGAAGGAAATGATCGCTGCACAACTTGTAAACGATAGCAACTTCCGTTTCACTATCGATGCTGAAAATGTATTGAAGGCTCAAGTAGGTGCATTGGAATTGCCAACTGAATTCTTGAAGAAGTGGTTGGTACGCCAAGACAACAAGTATACAGCTGAAAACATCGACGAAGAATTCCCTAAGATGGTTCCACAACTTGAATGGCAACTTATCAAGGAAGAAGCTGCAAGATTGCTTGAAGTGAAGGTTAACGAAGAAGACCTATTGGCAGATGCTAAGCGTATCGCTTACCAACAATTTGCACAATATGGTATGGCAAATGTTCCTGAAGAAATGCTTGAAAAGTATGCTAAGGAAATGCTAGAAAACAAGGATTACCATTCACAAATCGTTCAACAATCAGTAGATAACAAGCTATTTGCTGAAATCAAGAACGCAGTAACTCTTGAAGAAAAGACAGTGAATGTAGAAGCATTCAACGAACTTTTCGCTGAAAAGTAAGATAATCTTACAATAATACTATATTAGTGAGGGGAATGTTATCGACATCTCCTCATTTTTTTGTAGTTTTGCAGAAAAGAACAATCTAATTAGAAATGGGACGAAAAAGAAAAGAATTGCCTTTGTTGGAAGGCGTAGAAATAACAGGTGTAGCAGCCGAAGGAAAAAGTATTGCCAGAGTGAATGATATGGTAGTATTTATTCCTTATGGAGCTCCTGGTGATATTGCTGATGTTAAACTTGACAAGAAGAAACATAGTTATGCCGAAGGTCATATTGTGAATCTTGTGAAACCAAGCGAAACAAGACAACAACCATTTTGTCAACATTTTGGCGTTTGTGGTGGTTGTAAATGGCAACATCTACCATATTCAGAACAGCTGAAATATAAACAACAACAGGTAAAAGATGCAATGGAACGCATTGCTAAAATACCTATTCCTGAAATTAGTCCAATTTTGGGTTCAGCAAATACACAATTCTATCGCAATAAGCTTGAATTCACATTCTCGAACAAATGTTGGCTTACATTTGAAGAAATGAGAAGTGGAATTGAGTATCCTGATAGAAATGCGTTGGGCTTTCACATTCCAGGAGCATTTGATAAAGTGCTTGATATAAAGAAGTGTTGGTTGCAAGAAAATATTTCTAACTTCATTAGACTCTTCATTAGAGAGTATACATTGTCGAAGGAATATACATTCTATGACTTGAAGGCGCAAACAGGCTTGATGCGAACATTGATGATTAGAACTGCAAGTACAGGCGATATAATGCTTGTAGTAGTGTTTGGTGAAGACGACCAAGAAAAGATTCACAATGTGATGACAGCGATAGCTGAACAATTCCCACAAATCACATCATTGCAATATGTGGTTAATCTTAAGGTAAATGACACTATTGGCGACCAAGATATTATCTTGTTTAAGGGTAAGGATTATATCGAGGAAGAAATGGAAGGTCTTAAGTTTAGAGTGGGAGCGAAATCTTTCTATCAAACTAATTCGGCTCAAGCTTATGAATTGTATAAGGTGGCTCGTAGAATGGCTAACTTGACAGGAAATGAGTTGGTATATGACCTATATACAGGAACAGGAACTATTGCGAACTTTGTGGCTCGTCAAGCTCGTCAAGTGGTAGGTATTGAGTATGTAGAAGATGCAATAGCCGATGCTAAATTAAATTCTAAGGTGAATGGTATTGAAAACACCTTGTTCTATGCTGGTGATATGAAAGATGTGCTTACCGAAGATTTCGTGGCACAACATGGCACTCCAGATGTGATGATTGTAGACCCACCAAGAGCGGGAATGCATGAAGATGTGGTGAATGTGATACTTTCAGCAGAACCTAAACGCATCGTATATGTGAGCTGTAATCCTGCAACACAAGCTCGCGACCTTGCTATGCTTGATGCAAAGTATACAGTTACAGAAATACAACCTGTGGATATGTTCCCTCATACACACCATGTGGAAAATGTGGTGGGCTTGTCGTTGAAGGAATAAATCTATTCGGGAATCTTATCGATAAGATTAGAATTATAATAACGAACATCATTTGTGACATTCTTCCCAATGAACGGAGGAATGTCATATTTGTATTCGCTTGAAGGTATTTCTATTTCAGCAAGAATGAGCCCTTCGAGAGCGCCTTTAAATTCGTCAATTTCCCATGTGTTGCCATTGTATTCGACGATGTAACGAGTCTTTTCGATGATTGGAGTGATACAAAGCTGTTTGAGTAGAGTTGAGGCTTCATCGAATGGTATTGGATATTCAAATTCAAGTCGTGTATCGCCTATGTTTTTACCTTTTACAGTGATGAAAGCTAAATCGTTAGCAGTTCTAACACGAACTGTTCGTTCTTTGTCTTTAGATAGGTATCCTTGATAGATAGCGATACTTTTGGTGGCATATTCTTTGAAAGAATTGTTTATAACGAGATATTTGTGTTCAATTTCTTTAGGCATGAGTAAACTTATTTCTTGAAAATTCAATTAATTAAGAGTAAAAGGATATAATAAGAACTCGTTTTTTTGTATTTTTGCAAAAGTAATTTTTTAGTGCGTTATTTACAAGTTTTTAGCTAAAAATAAATGTTCAAACATTATCTATCGATAGCGCTACATAGTATACTTTTTTTGTTGGTTTTCTCGATGACTGCATATTCTCAGCAGTCAATTAATCTAACAACAATAAAAGGTGTTGTGAGGGATTCGCTTAGTAAAAAGCCAGTTCCTTATACTGCTATTTTCCTAAAAGATACTGATAAGGGCTTGCTGACTGACGACAAAGGTGAGTTTGAGATGACCACATCGGCCAATTTTAATTGTCTAAGAGTGTCGGTGATGGGCTATCGCGAAAAAGATGTGTTTGTGAAGAGCGGAAAGGTTAATAAGCTAAACATAGAATTAATACCTACGGGTGTTGCTCTGAAAGAGGTTTTTGTGAAATATCAAAAGGATGATTATTCAAAGAAAAATAATCCAGCCGTGATATTTGTGGAGAACTTGCGATCTAAAAGAAATGAGAATGATCCGAAGAATCATGATTATTATGTTTATTCGAAGCATTCAAAAATGAATTTAGGATTGAATGATTTTTCTCCAGAAGAAGAAAGAGATGCGGCGATGAATAAGTTCTCATTTGTGTATGATTATATTGATACATCTGAAATATCGGGTAAACCAATTCTTAATGTATTGGTAAAAGAAAAGATTTCAACTGAGTATTATAGAAAAGATCCAAAATCGGAAAAAGAATTGATTCAAGGCTTTAAAAGTGAGGGTATTGATGAATCATTCGACCAAGAGGGAATTCATCGTTTTCTTGACGATGTGTTGAGGGAGGTGAATATATATGATAATGATATTACAATATTACAAAATAGGTTTGTGAGTCCATTGTCAAATATAGGAACTGACTTCTACAAATATTATTTGACCGATACGATACCTGTAGATGGTGAACAATGTATAGAGTTGAGTTTTGTACCATTTACTCCCGAATCATTTGGGTTCACGGGGCGAATATATGTTCCACTTGGTGATAGCACAATGTTTGTGAAGCGTGTGAAACTGAATGTGGCAAAGTCGATCAATTTGAATTATGTTGAGAATATCTATATGGTTCAAGACTTTGAAAAAGCTGCCGATGGAAGTAGGTTGAAGGTTAAAGATGATTTGATGGTAGAATTTCGTATTATGTCATCGGCACCAGGGATGTATGCGCGAAGAATTACCAAATATAAGGACCATAATTTTAAAGAGCCCGAAAGTGCTGAAATTTTCGGCAAAGAAGGTCGTACAATCTTAGCAGAAAATGCATTGTCAATGCCTGAAAAGTTTTGGAATGATAATAGATTGATACCAATAAAGCGAAGTGAAAGCTCGGTGGATAAGATGCTGAAAAGGATGAGAGAAGTTCCTGCATTTTATTGGGTAGAAAAGGTGGTAGTGGCATTGGTGTCGGGTTATATACCTACGAATGGAAAAAATAGTAAGTTTGATTTAGGACCTATTAATACCACAATTAGTGGTAACCCAGTGGAAGGGCTACGATTAAGAATTGGTGGTATGACTACGGCTAAATTGAATAAAAACTTGTTTGCTCGTGGTTATGTTGCTTATGGATTTGGTGATAAGAAACTGAAATATAAGGCGGAGTTGGAATATTCATTTAATGATAAGAAATACCACTCGCTGGAGTTTCCTGTACATTCTATAAAAGTGTCGCATAGCTACGATGTAGATCAAATAGGGCAGCGATATATGTTTACAAATGCTGATAATGTGTTTTTGACATTAAAGCGCCAGCGCAATGATAAAATGACCTATTTGCGTTCAAGCAATTTGCAATATACTCTCGAAACAAAGTCAGGTTTCTCAGTATCTGGTGGATTAAAGTTCAACACGCAAGAAGCAACAATGTGGCTGCCATTTGTCGATAGAATGGGTAAAGTATACAATAGCTATGATGAAGCTATATTTAATGTGACTTTGCGTTATGCACCAGGAGAAAAGTTCTATCAAACTAAGAATAATCGTATCCCAATTAATCTTGATGCGCCAATTTTTGCTCTAACGCAAACATATGCGCCAAAGGGATTTTTAGGCAGTAGAAATACGATAAATAAGACAGAATTTAGTGCTCAGAAAAGATTTTGGTTCTCGGCATTTGGATATACTGATATAATTTTAAAAGCCGGAAAAGTATGGAGTGAAGTAGATTATCCTGATTTGCTCATTCCTAACGCCAATTTGTCGTATACTATTCAGCCCGAATCGTATGCGCTCATGAATGCTTTTGAGTTTGCTAACGACCAATTCGTGTCGTGGGATTTAACTTATTGGGCAAATGGCGCAATATTTAATCGTATTCCTTTGCTAAAGCAATTGAAATTGCGTGAGGTTTTCTCGTTCAGAGGTCTTTACGGAAAGCTTAGCGATAAGAACAATCCAGAACTGAATAATAACTTATTCCGTTTCCCTGAGAATACTCTTTGCAAACCAATGGGGAAGAGCCCTTATATGGAAGTAGGTGTGGGTATTGATAACATATTTACAATTTTGCGATTAGATTATGTGTGGCGATTGACCTATCGTGACACGCCAGGAGTGGACAAAAGTGGTTTACGAGTTCAATTGCACTTCACTTTCTGATGAAAGAGATAGAAATAATAAGATAAAGAAAATATTTAGAAAATGAAATGGTTGATATATAAAGCAGCAGTTGTGGGCTTATTGTTAAGTGCTAATTGCGTCACTATAAGTGCACAAAAGACATTAAGAGAATGTGGTTTCCCGATAGGAATATTTGATACAGGGAAAAACAATGCAATAACCGATGTGAAAGGAGTAAAGGTGGGACAACTAACCTGTATTGAAGGCGATAGCATAAGAACTGGTGTAACAGCTATTGTGCCTCACTCGGGTAATATCTTTAGGAATAAAGTGCCTGCAGCAATCTATATTGGTAATGGATTTGGGAAACTTGCAGGATATACTCAAGTGAAAGAACTTGGTAATATAGAAACTCCTGTTGTGCTAACAAACACGCTGAGTGTGGCAGCTGGTATAGAGGGTGTGGTGAGATATACACTTGCTCAAAAAGGAAATGAGAATGTGCGTTCGGTTAATGCTGTAGTAGGGGAAACTAACGATGGTAAACTGAATAAAATAACTCAAATGCATGTAACTCCCGAAATGGTGATGGAAGCAATAGCTAAAGCCGATAGTGGAGTGGTTGAGCAAGGCAATGTAGGCGCTGGTACGGGAACAATATGCTTCGGATATAAGGGTGGTATAGGTACATCGTCAAGAGTGTTGCCTGCATCGTTGGGTGGTTATACTATTGGTGTGCTTGTACAGAGTAATTACGGTGGTGTGCTTGAGATTGACGGAGTGCAAGTGGGTAGAAAGTTGAATCAATATGATTTTCGCAATCATGTGAAGAAGACTGAGAATGTAGATGGTTCATGCATGATGGTTGTTGTAACTGATGCTCCACTTGATTCAAGAAATCTTGAAAGATTGGCCATGCGAGCTATGATGGGACTTGCAAAAACAGGTGGTATAGCATCAAATGGAAGTGGCGACTATGTGATTGCAATGTCGGTGGCTGAGTCAAATTTGGTAAAGGATAATGAGCCGATACACAACATTAAGGTGCTATCAAACGATAGAATGTCGTCATTGTTCTGCGCTACAATAGAAGCCACAGCAGAAGCTTTGTGGAACTCGATGTTTATGGCAGAAACAATGGAAGGTTATCGTGGATCAAAAGTAGAATCGCTTCCCAAAGAGAAAGTTCTTGAGCTGCTAAGAAATAGATAATGATATTACATAAATAACGAAAAAAGAGCGACCTAATAAGTCGCTCTTTTTTGCTTGTATAAATGTTTCTTTACTTGTTTACTTGGAAGCGATTCCAACCATCGCGAAGGTGTGCTACAACTTGTTCGGCAGCTGCGATACCTGCTTTGATGTTGGCTTCGGCTGTTTGTGCGCCCATCTTCTTAGGTGTGAAGAATACGCGATCACCAAACTTAGCAATTAGCTCATCGGCATTGTCAGGCTTAACATCGGCCACATAGCGAATGTCAGGGCGTGCTTCAAGTGCTTCAACAAGACCTGCTTCGTCGATAACTTCCTTGCGCGCAGTGTTGATAAGAACACCATTCTTAGGAAGTTTGCAAATCAATTCTTTGTTGACTGATTGCTTGGTTTGTGGAGTGGCAGGAATGTGAAGAGACACAAATTGGTTGTTGCTATAAAGCTCTTCAACTGAGTGCATAGGTGTTACACCTTCGGCAATCATAGCCTCGTCTTTCACAAATGGATCGAGCGCAGTGACTGTCATATCAAAACCCTTGGCGATGCGTGCTACATTGCGACCTACTTGACCATAGGCGTGAATACCAAGTGATTTTTCTTTTAGCTCAGTACCTGCCTTGCCATTGTAGCTGTTGCGAATCATCATGATAGCCATACCGAATACAAGTTCGGCAACGGCGTTAGAGTTTTGGCCTGGAGTGTTCATTACGCACACGCCTTTTGCTGTAGCTTCAGCAAGGTCGATGTTGTCGTAACCAGCACCAGCGCGTACAACAACTTTTAGTTGCTTTGCAGCATCAAGTACTTCTTTGTCGACAATGTCGCTACGAACGATAAGTCCTTCAACATCGGCAACAGCCTTGATGAGGTCTTCTTTGGTGCCTTTTTCAAGTAGGACAAGAGTGTGACCTGCAGCATCAATCACTTCTTTAATGCCGTTGACTGCTTCGGCTGCGAAAGGCTTTTCGGTTGCTACTAATACTTTCATGTCGTTTTTATAGATTATTATAAAGTGATTAATGATTCTTTTCAAATTCTTTCATTGCAGCGATCAATACATCGACACTTTCTTCAGGAAGTGCGTTGTAAAGAGATGCACGGAAACCACCAACACTGCGATGCCCCTTAATACCCATAATGCCCTTAGAACTTGCAAATTCGTTGAATTCTTTTTCAAGTTCTGCATATTCAGGCTTCATTACGAAACAAACATTCATAATAGAGCGGTCCTCAGCATTAGCAGTACCAACGAAAATACGGCTTGAATCGATAGCGTCGTATAGCTTGGTAGCCTTAGCGATGTCCATTTCTTCAAGTTTCTTTACACCACCAAGTTCTTTGTACCAGCGAAGAGTTTGAACTGCTGAGAAAATAGGAAGAACAGGAGGAGTGTTGAACATTGACCCCTTGTCGGCGTGAGTGCGATAATCAAGCATTGTAGGAATTACTCTGTCAACTTGTCCAAGAGCAGATTCCTTAACGATGACAAAGGTAACACCTGCAGGAGCAAGGTTCTTTTGTGCACCACCATAAATTATGTCGTACTTAGATACATCAATAGGACGAGAGAAAATGTCACTTGACATATCGGCAATCAATGGCACATTTACATCGAGATCCTTGCGAATTTCGGTACCATAGATAGTGTTGTTGGTAGTGATGTGGAAATAATCGGCATCGGTAGGAACAACATAATCTTTAGGAATGTAAGTATAATTGTCGGCTTTAGATGAAGCTACGACTTCAACTTCACCGAAAAGTTTAGCTTCTTTGATAGCTTTATTAGCCCAAGTTCCAGTATCAAGATATGCGGCTTTAGTTTTAAGCATATTGAAAGGCACCATACAGAATTGAGTGCTTGCTCCGCCACCTACGAATATAACTTTGTATCCTTCAGGAATGTCAAGAAGTTCCTTGAAAAGTTGTTCTGCTTCGTCCATCACAGCTACGAATTCTTTGCTACGATGTGAGATTTCAAGAATTGAAAGTCCAGTTCCAGCGAAATCTTTAATTGCTTCGGCAGTCTTATTGAGTGTATATTCACTTAAAATAGACGGACCAGCATAAAAATTGTGCTTCTTCATATTTTAAATTATAAAAAGTTTTTAATTGAATTGCAAATTTAATGTTTTTAAATCAATTATCAATCAATTTTAATGAAAAAAAACATGCAAATGGTGATTATTATTTGTGTATTCAAAATGAATAAAATTGAATAAAAATAACATTTAGATTATAATAAATTGAATATTAAGTGCTTGTAGCGAATTTTTACTCTAAATCGGAAATCGCTTCAAGGAGACCCTTTGCAACAGATAAGGTATGAATACTTTTACTGCTTAATTGTGATTCAGCAAAGAGTTTTAATGTGTCAATATCGATAGCTTTATTAATGATAAGAAGGTTAGTTGCCAATCTCATGCTAACATATTGTTCTATTTCGTTGCCCATGGTTAGTTTGTTGCATAGTTGAGCTGCAAAAGATGTGTTTCGCAGTAGCTTGTGGCAAAGGTTGTCGGCGATTTCATGGTTCTCAATTTCCGAAATCCATTGCATTGCGATATCTTCGCTGAATGATTCGGTAGGATATAGCATAGGGGCAATAAGCCTACATTCGCGAGTGTCTTTACTTTTCCAAAGCTCGGTAGCAACTAATTCATCTTTGTTAAATAGTTTTGCTATGTCAACTATTTGAATAAGATTAAGCCCAAAAATCATTTTGTGACAGTCGCCAGAGTTGCGGAGATTGTCGGCAAGTAATCCGTTACGAAAAACGAAGAATTGTTGTCGAATTTGTCGCGCTATTTCGTGTGAGTTGTTTTGCATAATTCGTAAAAATAAAAAACTGTTGCAAAAATAATGAAAATTATCTTTGCAACAGCATTATAATAAGACTAAACTTGCTTATTTAGTTAGAGGCGAGTAGTCGCGAGAGTAACGCAACATTTGGTCTACATAGTTTTCGTTGTATTCAATCTTAACATCAGTGATGTTTCCGTTTTCATCGGTAACAGCTGTGTAAATTGGATTAACAAAGCCTTTATAAGGTGCAATGTTTAGTTTAGCATAGCGTTCAAGAATTTCATTGTGAATTTCTGGATCTACTTTTACAGCATATTCTTCTACAAGTTTCATACCAGCTTCATAGTCGCCTTCACTCTTGATGCGTTGAATTTCGGCAAGCAATTTACCAAATAATTCACGAAGTTTTTCGTAATCGTTAACTTTCAAGAATGTTTTGCCATCACGCTTAACATATTCGATAACATTGTCATCTTTACCATGCTTGTAGGCCCATTCAGCGATAAGTTTGCGGTTGCGCATGTGAGATTCTTCTACATCTTTTCCTGGCTCTATGCGAGTCAATTGAGTCATAAGACCATTTAGGATATACTTGTAATATTCTGACTTGTAAGCTTCAGGATTGTCAAGGATGCCAAGTTCAATAAGTTTGTTGTCGGCAAGATAGTATAGAGCAAATAGGTCGGCACGAGTTTCTTCAAGTGTAGAACCGTAAGCCTTAAGTGCATCAGGGTCAACACCAGGAAGAAGCTTACCTGAACCGTGACCAAGACATTCGTGAAGGTCGGTGTGTAGCTTGTCGGTCATAGACAAGTATTTGTTCATACTTTCGATTTCTACATCAGAGTAAGCGAATTCTTGGTTGAAACCATTACCCATTGCAGCTTCATCGTAAGCATCGGTAATGTTTTCGATAGTAACTGATTTAGAGCCATAGTCGGCACGAATCCAGTTAGCATTAGGCAAGTTGATACCGATAGGAGTTGATGGGTAACAGTCACCAGCAAGGATAGCTGCTGTGATAACTTTAGCTGAAACTCCCTTAACAGTTTCTTTTTTGAATTTCTTATCAACTGGAGAATTGTCTTCAAACCATTGTGCATTTTCGCTGATAAGCTCAGTGCGATTAGATGCCTCCATGTTCTTGAAGTTTACAAGAGATTCCCATGCACCCTTCATACCAAGAGGGTCGCCATAAGATTCGATAAAGCCATTGACAAAGTCAACTTGAGAAATGGTGTCTTGAGCCCAAAGGATTGAATATTCGTCGAATGTTTTCAAATCGCCAGTTTCATAGAAACTGATAAGTTTGCCAATGTGAGCCTTTTGAGCATCGTTTTCAGCCACTTCTTCAGCCTTCTTCAACCAGTAAACGATTTTTTCGATAGCTTCGCCGTACAATCCACCAGCTTTGTAGGGAAGTTCAACAACTTTACCATCGATTTTCACAAGTTTAGTGTTAAGACCATAAGAAATAGGAGTTTGGTCCTTAGGATCTTTAAGCTTGTTGTAGTAAGCTTCTACTTCTTGTTGTGTGATACCTTCATATAGGTTGTTAGCTGAAGTCAAAATAAGGTCTTGTCCTTGAGCTTGGTTGACGCGCTTAGCCATTACAGCAGGATCGAAGATAACTGGGCTAAGAGTAGCAACAAGTTCGTCAGCACTTTGACCTTCAGCAAGAGGTAATGCTTCAGTTGGTAGAGCCTTTACTTGTTCTGCAAAGAATTCGGCAGAGAATTCAGGCACGAACTTATCCATAGAATAGTGGTGGTGAATACCATTACCAAACCATACTTGCTTCAAATATTTTTCAAAAGCTTTGAATTCTGCGCTTTCTTTGTCGCCATTGAAGTTGGTGTAAACAGCTTCAAGAGTTTGACGAATAACAAGATTGTACTTGCCATTTTGGTCGAAAAGAATGTCGCGTCCTTGAAGAGCTGCTTCATTCAAGAAATAAATAAGTTTCTTTTGGTTTAAAGAAAGATCTTCAAAACCAGGAACTTTGTAACGAAGCACCTCAATGTCGGCGAAACGGTCAACATTGTAATCAAAATCAGATGCTTTTTGAGCTGTATTTGTGCAGCTCGTAGTTAGAATTGCCATAGATGCAACTGAAATTAGAAATTTGTTCATATTCTATTAAGTTTTTAAATGTTATTCAACATATAGTACCAATCCTTTCAAATATTCACCTTCAGGGTGATAGATGTTGATAGGGTGGTCGGCAGGTTGAGTGAGTTGATGCAAAATGCGTACTTTGCGACCCGATTGAGCCGCTGCACTGAAAACAGCAAGTCGGAATTGTTCTTTATTGACTGCTTGAGAGCAAGAGAAAGTGAATAGAATACCACCACTCTTAATCTTTTCGAATGCTTTCGCATTGATTTTGCGATAACCAATAAGAGCATTTTTAAGAGCACTCTTATGTTTAGCAAATGCAGGTGGGTCGAGAATAATCAAGTCATATTCGTCTTTCTTCATATCCGTAAGAAACTTAAACGCATCTTCGGCAAATGCTTGGTGACGATTATCGCCAGGGAAATTCAAAGTTACATTCTCATTTGTGAGCTGAATGGCTTTAGATGAACTGTCAACTGAATGTACAAGGTTAGCATTGCCTCGCATAGCATAGAATGAGAAGCCACCTGTGTAGCAGAACATATTTAGCACATTTCGGCCATTAGAATATTTTTCGAGAAGTGAACGATTTTCGCGTTGGTCAACGAAGAATCCAGTCTTTTGTCCCTTTAACCAATCGACATGAAATTTCAATCCGTTCTCGATAGCTATATTAGTGTTGTAAGAACCGATAATATAGTCGTTTTGAGCATCAAGTTGAGCTTTGAATGGTAAAGTTGTTTCTGATTTGTAATATACATTCTCAACAAGTTTGCTTGGCATGTTTACAAGAGCGTTAGCAATTAAATTGCGTGCAAAGTGCATACCTGGAGAGTGAGCTTGTACAACAGCAGTGTTGCCATAAATATCAATAACAAGACCTGGTAAAAAGTCTCCTTCGCCATGAACAAGACGGAATGATGTGTTATCGTCGCGAAGTAGGTCAAGTGATTTGCGAAGTTCTAACGCAGCTTGTAGACGTTCAGAGAAGAATGATTCGTTGATTTCTTCGTTACTAAAGGTCAAGATGCGTACACTAATGCTACCAACTTGGAAATGTCCGTTACCGATGTGTTTTCCGTCGTGTGAATATACACTCACAAGATCGCCTTCTTCAATAGTGTCGTCCCAACTATCAATAGCACCAGAGAACACCCAAGGGTGGAAGCGTTTAAGAGAATCTTCTTTACCTCGTTTAAGTATTATTTTTTTGTATTCCATATTTCAATGATTATTTAATAAAGAAACGGTAGATGTCGTTAGCATTGGCATATAACATTAATGCCAATAGGAAGAACATACCAGCCATTTGAGCATATTCAAGGAATTTTTCGCTTGGTTTGCGACGCAAGATGATTTCATAAAGTAGGAAAAGTACATGTCCACCATCGAGCGCAGGGATAGGAAGGATATTCATAAATGCTAAAATCACCGAGAAGAATGCAGTGATAGACCAAAAGTTTACCCAGCTCCATGTTTCAGGGAAAATGCTACCAAGTGCACCAAATCCACCAAGACTTTGAGCTCCTTCTTTAGTAAAAATAAGTCCTAATTGTGATACATAACTTGTGAGCTTCTCAACACCCATTTCGATACCGCGAGGAATTGAATTCCAGAAAGAATATTCAATAGTAGTGGTTTCGTAAATATCGATGATAGGAGTGTGTTGGATACCTATCTTAGCAGCGCCATCTACTTCGATATTGCAAGATTTTTCTTCACCATTGCGAATATAGGTCATTGGAACTGTTGAGTCTTTGCATTTGTTAAGCTCAGCAGTGAAAAGCTCGTAAGTAGGAGTGCTTACATTATTCACACTCATAATACGGTCTCCTTTTTGTAGACCAACCTTAATTGCGCCCATACCATTTTGTGCGTTGGCAACAACTACTGGTAGACGATAAGCCATAAGAGTTTGTCCTTCTTCGGCTTCCTTATTGGCTGTGAAAATGAAGTTTTCAGGAATAGAAATAGCTACCGTATCTTGTTTGTTGCGTAGAATAGTTACTTTGTCGGCACTAACCATAGACATAACCGATTCGCCTGAAAGGTAGTTAAGTTCGGTGTCGTCGGCAAATAGAGGAATATCACCATCTTGGAAACCTATTTGTTGAGCAGCTGGACTAAACATCATACCTTCTTCTGCATTGCGGAATGGTAGGAATTGTTCGCCCCATGTGAATACGATTCCTGAGTAAATGATAATTGCAAGAATGAAATTGAACAATACGCCACCAATCATGATAAAAAGTCGTTGCCAAGCTGGCTTAGAACGGAATTCCCAAGGTTGTTCGGGTTGTGCCATTTGTTCTTTATCCATCGATTCATCAATCATACCAGCAATTTTGCAGTAACCTCCAAGAGGAAGCCAACCGATACCGTATTCAGTGTCGCGCCAAGAAGCCTTTTCTGGTTCACCTGGCTTAGGTTCTTTTTTCTTAGGTTTATATTTGAATAATGAGAACCAAGGGTTAAAGAATAGGTAGAATTTTTCGACTCTTACGCCGAAAACTCGAGAGAAAAAGTAGTGTCCAAACTCGTGTATTAGTACCAAAATGGCAAGCGCCATCACCAGTTGGACTGCTTTAATAAGAAATGTCTCCATTTAGTTATTGTTTATCTTTTATTTAATTAATGTTGACGCATATTCGCGTGCAACCTTGTTAGTATTTACATAATCTTCAAAAGTGGGGTGAACAATGAACGAAACATTGTCGATAGTTGTCTCAACGATGCGTGCAATGTCGACAAAGTGAATTTGTTCCTTTAAGAATGCTGCAACAGCAATTTCGTTGGCTGCATTGAGTATGCAAGGGATGTTACCTGCACGACGCATTGATTCAAAAGCAAGACCAAGAAGAGGGAATTTCTTGTAGTCGGGAGCTTCGAATGTGAGATTAGCATAATCGGTTACTTTCATGCGGTCGCAGTTGCTTTCAAGGCGCTTAGGAAAACCAAGTGCATAGCGAATAGGTAGGTGCATGTCGGGTAATCCGAGTTGAGCTTTTACCGAGCTATCCTTAAATTCAACCATTGAGTGAATTATCGATTGTGGATGTACCACAACTTCGATTTGGTCGGGAGTAACATCAAATAGCCAACGAGCCTCAATAACTTCAAAGCCTTTGTTCATCATCGTAGCCGAGTCGATAGTGATTTTTGCACCCATATCCCAATTAGGGTGACGGAGTGCATCGGCCTTTGTTACAAACTCAAGCTCTTCAAGAGTTTTTGCGCGGAATGGACCGCCTGAAGCTGTGAGAATCAATTTTGAAATAGAATCGTGGTTTTCACCAATGAGACATTGGAAGATAGCACCATGTTCCGAGTCAACAGGATAGATTTTTGATGTTGACTGCTCAAGGAGTTTGTAAATAAGTTCGCCTGCTACAACAAGAGTTTCTTTGTTGGCAAGAGCGATGGTCTTATTAGCCTTGATTGCGTTGATAGTAGGCTCAAGTCCGCTATAACCCACCATAGCTGTAACCACGGTGTCGATAGCAGGAATGTGCATGGCATCACAAATAGCTTTTGCTCCAGCCTCAACAACAATGTCGCGTCCTGCAAGTAGCTCTTTGAGTCGGTCATAGCGACTTTCGTCGGCAATGATAACATGCTTTGCACCATATTTTATAGCCTGTTCGGCAAGTAGGTCGACTTGCGTATTGGCTGTAAGAAGGTAGGGCGAAAATAGGTGTGGATATTCAGCAAGAATATCAAGTGTTTGGCGACCTATCGACCCTGTACTTCCTAATATTGCAATTTCTCTTTTAGTTTCCACTTTTAAGTACACATTTTATAGAATTTACAAAAATACAAAGATATTCTCGGTTATGAAAATCTGTTAACAGAAATTATACATCGGCTTTGACTATAAAATAGAGATTTAGTGACTTTTTGAGTGTGTTTTTTTTGCTATTTGTTGTGAAAATAAGGGTTGGTGGTATGAACTTGTGAAAATGTGTGGTGTTATTAAGTTATGATAAAGATATAAAGATGTTTAATTAAAATTTTCAAAGAAATGAAAAGGACACAACTTATTTTAGCCTTAGGATTAGTGTTGGCAGTGCCAATGAGTGCGCAAACTAATGAAACTGAACCAGAATCGGTGGGGGTGAAAATTACAGAAGTAACGATCGCCGAGGTGAGTTGCAAACCATTGTATAGTACAACATGGAGTGATAACTGGTTTATTCAACTTGGCGCGGGAATGAATATGCCGTTTGTGGAAAATTATATGCCTAATCGAGAAGCTAAACGACAAATTACTCTTGCAATGAATGTGGGCGTAGGTCGTTGGTTCTCACCATATATGGGCTTTAGATTCTCGGCATTAGGTGGCTCGCTTCATTGGGAAAATGGAAACTTTAGTAAAGCAAGATATGCCAACTTGAATCTTGATTTTATGTGGGATATGATGAACTCGGTGGCTGGAGTTAATCCAGGTCGTGTGTTTAGTATTAATCCGTTTGTTGGCCTAGGTGGTGCTTATACATGGGATATAGAAAGTAAGCGCGCTAATGTGTACTCGGGCGATAAGATACGAACTGATATGTGGACAATGCCAGTATCGGCAGGTATTCAATTTAGATTCCGCACAGGACGATATGTGGATATATTTCTTGAAGCTCGTAGTCAATTTTATGCCGATGTGTTCAACGGAACAGTTGGAGGAAAGCCTATTGACATAGATTTTACTGCTCTTGGAGGATTAAGCTTTAATATTGGTGGTGTGAACTTTACAAAAACTGATCCATGTGAATATCTTGGATATATGCAAAATTTGAACGATCAAGTGAATAGCTTGCGCTCTAAGTTGGCAAAGGTTAACAATGAACTTGCTGTAGCAAATGCTCAATTGCCATGCCCTGATCCAGTGGAACAAGTTACAGTGATGGAAGTAAATAGCCCAACACCTCTTGCGACAGTGAGATTTATGCTTAACTCGGCTAAGATTACTGATGAACAAATGGTGAATGTGTATAATATGTCACAATGGCTTCAAGCTAATCCGTTGGCAACTATCACAATATGTGGTTATGCTGATGATGAAACAGGGTCGGCCGACTATAATATGAAATTGTCGGAGGAACGAGCTCAAGCAGTGTATGATGTTCTTGTGAATGAATATGGAATTGATGCTAATAGATTGACTGTAGTCGCATTTGGAAGTGAAACACAACCATACGACACAAATAATTGGAATCGAATAGTGATATTCCAAAATAACTGAAAAGAGCCATAATATTAAAATGAATAAAGTTAGTAAATTGTAAGGTGCTTGACATTAGTGTTGGGCACCTTTATTTGTTGAATTTGGTTTTAATCGGTAAAGATTGTAACTTTGCATAATTATAATGTGTAAAATCGAGAGAGGCAAATGATTTCGGTACAAGGATTATCGGTTGAATTTAGTAGCAAATCACTATTTAGTGATGTAAGCTATGTGATAAATAAGAAAGATAAAATAGCATTGGTAGGTAAGAATGGCGCAGGTAAGTCTACTATGCTTAAGATTATAGCTGGATTACAACAACCAACTCATGGTATAGTGGCTGTGCAAAATGATATAGTGGTGGGTTATTTGCCTCAACAAATGGTACTTGCCGACACTAAGACAGTGCGTGAAGATGTGCGCGAAGCATTCAATCATATTACTGAATTGAATGAGGATATAGCTAAGTTGAATAATGAACTTTTGGAACGCACTGACTATGAAAGTGAGGAGTATCAACAACTCATAGACCGATTGACTCACTTGAATGAGGTTGCTGGCTATTATAATTCGGAAAATTGTGAGGCTGAGATGGAAAAGACTCTTATGGGTCTTGGCTTTGCTCGTGCCGATTTTGATAGACAGACAGCTGAATTTAGTGGTGGTTGGCGAATGCGTATCGAACTTGCAAAACTTTTGCTTCGTAAGCCTGATGTATTGCTTCTCGACGAGCCAACCAATCACCTTGATATTGAGTCGATTCAGTGGCTTGAAAATTTCTTGAAAACTAAGGCTGATGCTGTGGTGCTTGTGTCGCACGACCGTGCGTTTATAGATAATGTGACGAATCGTACAATAGAAATATCTTGCGGCAAGATATATGATTATTCTGTGAATTACACCAAGTTTGAGGAGTTGCGCAAAGAACGAGTAGAACAACAAATGCGTGCTTATCAAAATCAGCAAAAAGAAATAAAAGATATAGAGGATTTTATAGAGCGCTTTAGATATAAACCAACGAAGGCAGTTCAAGTGCAAAGCCGTATCAAGCAACTTGAAAAGATAGAGCGCATAGAAGTTGATGAGGTAGATAATTCGCACATAAGTTTGAAATTCCCACCAGCACCGAGATCGGGAGACTATCCTGTGATAGCTGATGATGTGAAGAAGCAATATGGAGAACATCTCGTGTTTGAAAATGCAACTTTTACATTGAAAAGAGGTGAAAAAGTGGCGTTTGTGGGCAAGAATGGTGAGGGTAAGTCGACACTCGTTAAGTGTATTATGAACGAAATTGCATTTGATGGAGAATTAAAACTCGGTCATAATGTGAAAATAGGATATTTTGCACAAAATCAAGCGCAATTGCTCGATGGAGAAATAACAGTGTTTGATACAATTGACCATGTGGCAGTGGGAGATATTCGTACGAAGATACGCGATATACTTGGCGCATTTATGTTTGGCGGAGAAGCCTCTGATAAGAAGGTTAAAGTGCTTTCGGGAGGCGAGAAAACTCGTTTGGCAATGATTCGTTTGCTACTTGAGCCTGTGAATTTGCTTATTCTCGACGAGCCTACCAATCACTTGGATATGAGGACTAAAGATGTTCTTAAAGAAGCATTAAAAGATTTTGATGGCACAATGATTGTTGTGTCGCATGATCGTGATTTCTTGAATGGACTTGTCGATAAAGTGTATGAGTTTGGTGGAGGAAAAGTTCGTGAGTTCTTGGGTGGAATTTATGAGTTTCTTGATTATAAGAACATGGATTCATTGCGAGAACTTGAAAAGAAGAATGATTTGAAATTGTCGGATTCTCCAACCAAGAAGATTGAAGAGAAACAAGATGTTTCGGCTGGAAAATTGAGTTATGCTGAACAAAAAGAGCGTGAAAAACTTATTAGAAAGGCTGAAAAAGAGGTGGCAAAGTATGAAAATGAGATAGCTGAAATAGAGTCAAAGATAGCTGAAATAGAAGATGAACTTTCGAAAGGAGAAGCAGTTGACTCGTCGGTATATACTAAGCATGCTGATTTGCAAAAACAACTTGAAAATGCAATGAGTATGTGGGAACTTGCATGTGAAGAAGTTGAGAAATTGAGAAGCTAAGAAATATTGTTCTTATGTTGCTTGGATTTAGAATATTAACAACATTAAATACAAAAAAATGAAAAAGTTAAATTATTTATTAGTTACACTTGCTATGACAACAATGTGTATGAGTTGTGGCGAAGAATCTGGAAAGCCAAAGGGTGTAGATAGAGCAAATCTTGATGAAACAGTAGCTCCATCACACGACTTTTATCAGTATGCTTGTGGTGGTTGGATTAAAAATAATCCACTTCAACCACAATATTCTCGATTTGGTCAATTTGACCTTATGGCAGAGAATAATAAGGAGCAATTAAAAGAATTGATACAAGGTCTTGCAAAGAAAGAAAATGAGCAAGGTTCAGTGGCTCAAAAAGTTAATGACCTATATTTGCAAGGTCTTGATAGTGTGCGCTTGAACGAAGAAGGTGCAGCTCCACTAAAAGCAGATCTGGAAAAAATTAATTCAACAGCTAAAGGTGACTTGATGAATGTGGTTGCATGGATGCATTCAGAAGGTATTGCATCACCATTCTTTAATGAAGGTGTAGATGCTGACTTGATGAATTCAAATGAAAATGCGCTTTACTTCATGGAAGCAGGTCGTGGTCTTGGCGAAAGAGATTATTATCTTGAAAATGACTCTAATTCAGTGAAGATTCGTAATGCATATGTGGATTTCATGAAGAAGTTGTTCGCTTTGTCGGGATATGACGCCGCTCGCGCTGAAGAAGCTACTGCAAATGTGATGAAGATTGAAACAGCTCTAGCAAAAGTTGCTATGAATCGTGAAGAACAACGCAATATCGCTGGTCAATACAATCCTCGTACTTATGCACAACTAAAGAAAGATTATCCAAATATTGGTTGGGAAGTGTTGATGGAATCACTCGGTTTGAAGAATGTTGAAAATGTAATTTTGGGACAACCTCGCAGCTTTGCAGAAGTAAATAAATTGCTTGGTGAATTGAATGAACAAGAAATGAAGGATTACTTGTCGGCTTGTTATATTCGTTCAGCAGCTTCATATTTGAGTGATGAATATGTTGATGCTAAGTTTGAATTGTTTGGAAAGACAATGTCGGGCAAGAAAGAACAAGAACCACGCTGGAAGCGAGCATTGTCAGTGCCAAATGGCTTGCTTGGTATGGCAGTGGGACAACTATATGTAGAAAAGTATTTTGCTGGTGAGTCAAAGATGAAAATGCTTATGCTTGTTGATAATTTGAAAGCATCGCTTGCTGAGCATATTAAGAATCTTACATGGATGACTGAAGAAACAAAGAAAAATGCTATCGCTAAGTTGAACAAATTTAAGGTGAAAATTGGTTATCCTGATACTTGGAAAGATTATAGCGCAATCGATGTAAATAAGGATGATTACTATTGGTCAAATATCAAGAAGGCTATGAAGTGGCATGCCGAAGATAATCTTGCTAAATATGGCAAGCCAGTAGACAAGGAAGAATGGCTAATGACTCCTCAAACTGTGAATGCATACTATAATCCAACATCAAACGAAATCTGTTTCCCTGCAGGTATCCTTCAAGCTCCTTACTTTGATGTAAATGCTGATGATGCAAGCAATTATGGTGCAATCGGTGTGGTAATCGGTCACGAAATGACTCACGGTTTTGACGATCAAGGTCGCCAATTTGATAAGGATGGTAATATGATTGATTGGTGGACTGCTGAAGATGCTAAGAAATTTAATGAGTTGACAGATGTACTTGTTGCACAATTTGATTCAATTGAAGTAGCTGAAGGAGTGAATGCAAATGGTCGTTATACACTTGGTGAAAATATTGCCGATCAAGGAGGTTTGCGAGTTGCATATACTGCATTCAAGAGAACAGCACAAGGTATAAGCGAAGAATTGATAGATGGATTTACCTCTGATCAAAGATTTTATCTTGCATATGCGAATGTGTGGGCCGCAAATATTACTGAACAAGAAATATTGCTTCGCACTAAGACTGATGTTCATTCACTTGGTAAGTGGCGTGTAAATGCAACACTTCGTAACATTGATACTTTCTTTGAAGCATTTGGTGTTAAAGAAGGTGATGCAATGTATCGTCCAGAAGAAGAACGAGTAATTATCTGGTAAAAAAATAATTAATATATATTGATGGCGAGTGTTTATTGTTATAGGCACTCGCCTTATTTTTTAGTGTTTTTGCATAGATTTTTTCTTCTTTCAATTATAAGTTTTTGAAAGTTTTTGCGTATATTTGTAAAATCTTATATTGCGGTGTAAAGTGCGCTAATGTGATATAAGGGAATTAAATGTAAACAATTAAAAATAAGGCATATATGAGATTTAATATTTCAAGTAAGAATTTGCTTGCTCATTTGACATTGGTAAGCAAGGTGGTTAATTCAAAGAATAGTATCTCTATTCTTGACAATTTTTTGTTTGAATTGAACGAAGATCAATTAGTGATTACAGGTAGCGATTCTGAAACAACACTTTCAACTCGCGTAGAGGTGGTTGAAAGCGAAGGTGAAGGAAAGTTTGCTGTAAATGTGAAGAAACTGCTTGATTTGCTAAAAGAATTGCCTGAACAACCATTGCAATTTGAAGTAGACGATAATACATTTGAGATTATTATTACATATTTGAATGGTCAATATAACTTTGTTGGTATTGATGGTAATGAATTCCCTCGTCGTAGTGCTATTGATGCAGCTGCTAAGTCTTATACAATTCCAGTGAAAGAAATTCTTGCTGGTATCGACCACACATTGTTTGCTGCAGGTACAGATGAACTACACCCAATTATGATGAGTGTATTCTGGAATATCACACCTGAAGATGTTACATTTGTAGCAACAGATACTCATAAACTTGTTAGATATACAAATAGTCGTATTCAAACAGGAGTAGAAGATTCGTTTATTCTACCAACAAAGCCTGCTAACATCCTAAAATCAGTATTGGTAAAGGCTGAAGGTGATGTGAAAGTATCGACAGATGCTAAGGGCGCTATTTTTGAGTCTTCTTCATTTACATTGAGCTGTCGATTTGTAAATGGAACATACCCTAAGTATAATTCGGTAATTCCACAAAACAATCCATATAAGTTGGTTGTAGATCGCGTTTCATTGTTGAATGCTATTCGTCGCGTTTCAGTGTTTGCTAATGCGTCGGGTCTTGTGATTTTCCAATTGAAGGAAAACGAAATCTATATGAAGGCAGAAGACCGCGAATTCTCAACTATGGCAGAAGAAAGAATGTCATGTGATTATCAAGGCGAAGAAATGCTAATAGGATTCAATAACACAAAGATGATAGATGTGTTGAATAATATTAACTCTGATACATTGGTAGTTACATTGTCGGGGCCATCAAGAGCAGGCGTGTTCCTGCCAGAAACACAAGAAGATGGTGAAGAAATGCTTGTGTTGTTGATGCCAATGATGGTTTAATATTGAAACAAATTCGATATGAATCTTAATTTAAAAAATCCAATAGTATTCTTTGACCTCGAAACAACTGGTGTGAATATAACTCATGATAAGATAGTAGAGATATCTTATATAAAAGTGTATCCAAATGGTGATGAGGAAGAGAAGACTATTAGAGTAAATCCAGGACGACATATCCCAGAAGAAGCAACAGCTGTGCATCACATTACAGATGAAGATGTGAAAGATGCACCAATGTTTGGACAAATAGCAAAGGAACTCAGCAAAGTGTTTGAGGGATGTGATATAGCTGGATTTAATAGCAATAGATTTGATGTGCCATTATTGTCGGAAGAGTTCCTAAATGCAGGAGTAACGATAGATTTGTCGAAAAGAAAATTTGTCGATGTACAGACTATCTTCCATAAAATGGAACAACGCACACTTGTGGCAGCATACAAATTCTATTGTGATAAGGATTTGACTGAAGCTCATTCGGCAAGTGCAGACACTCGTGCTACATATGAAGTGCTAAAAGCACAACTTGATAGATATGCCGATTTGAAAAATGATATCGAATATTTGTCGGAATTCTCGTCTCAAAAGAAGAATGTTGACCTTATGGGACGCATTGTTTATAACGATAAACAACAAGAGGTGTTTAATTTCGGTAAATACAAAGGTATTCCTGTGGAAGAAGTGCTACGCAAAGATCAAGGTTATTATGCTTGGGTTATGCAAGGCGATTTTGCACAAGATACAAAGCGAGTTCTTACTCAGATAAAACTGAGAATGAAGTAATGTGTCAAGACTTTACAAGACTATATAAGTGAAAAAAAGTTTTTGCAGAAAAATAATAGCATTGTTGATGCTTTGTGTGTTCGGTCAAGCGTGTGAGTTATATGCGCAAGAATTGAACTGCAATGTAGAAATCAATTCAGACCAAGTTCAGGGTAGTAATAGAGAAGTGTTTACTACCTTGCAACAATCTATCGCTGATTATATGAATACGACAAAGTGGACAGATGCTCAGTTTTATGCAAACGAAAAGATTGAATGTAAGTTGTTTTTTACGATAAAGTCGTATGATGAAAGTAATGTAATGACTGGTGATTTGCAGATACAGTCAATTCGTCCGGTTTATAACTCAACTTATACAACGACTATATTTAATTTCAAGGATAGCAAGGTTGAATTTTCATATGCCTTAAATGAACCCTTGGTATTCTCGGAAAATACGATGGAAAGCAATCTGACAGCAATCTTGAACTTTTATGCCTATATGATCTTGGCGCTTGATTTTGATACTTTTTCATTGCGTGGAGGTGATCCATATTATGAAAAAGCTGCAAATGTGGTGAGACTTGCTCAAAGTTCGGGTGAGAGTGGTTGGAAAGCATTCGAAGATAATAAGAATAGGAGTGCTGTGTTAAGCGCTTATTATGATAAAAACACATCACTGATAAGAGATGTATTATATAATTATCACAGAAAAGGTCTTGATGAAATGGTGCTTGGCGCTAATAAAGGAAGAGCAGTGATAACAAGTACATTAGAATCATTAAAACAAGTGTTTGATGTAGCACCAATGTCGGTGTGCTTGTCTATTTTTAAAGACTCAAAACTTGATGAAATTGTGAATGTGTATTCGAAGGCGTCTTCAACTGAAAAGGAAAAAGTATATGAATTGCTTTATCCTCTTTATCCCACAGAAACTGTTAGATTAGATAAAATTAAATCAACCGAAACAAACTAAGGCGCAGAAATGCTTACGCATCTATTGATAACAAATTATGCACTTATTGACCATCTTGAAATAGATTTCAAGAAAGGTCTTACTATCATTACAGGTGAGACCGGTGCAGGTAAATCAATTATATTAGGTGCCTTGTCGCTAATATTGGGCGAAAGAGCTGATTTAAAAGTGATACGCAAGGCCGAAAATAAATCGGTTATTGAAGCTTCGTTCAATATAGAGGCGTATAATGATATGGAGCATTTTTTTGAGCAAAATGATATTGAATTCTTTGATAACGAATGTATTTTGCGAAGAGAAATTGCGTCAAATGGTCGTTCAAGAGCATTTATTAATGATACACCAGTTACATTGTCGGTATTAAGAGAATTGACATTAAGATTGGTGGATATACACTCTCAACATAGCAATATGTTGTTGGCTGATGCATTATATCAGTTGAGCATAATAGATAGTGTGTCGGGAAATGATTCAATAAAGGCTGATTATTCGAAGCAATTCTCTCAATATAAAAAATTGAAGGTTGAAATTGAGAAATTAAAGGCAGAATATGAAAAAAATCGTCAAGAAGAAGATTATATACAATTTCAACTAGATCAAATTGCAGCCCTCAAATTGCAAGAAAATGAAGATGAGGAACTAGAGCGAGAGCAATCTCGTTTGTCGAATGTAAATGAAATAAAGCAGTGCTTATGGAGCGCCTCTTCAGTGATACAAGATGAAGATAATTCGATTGTGTCTCAATTGTCGGTATTATCTCGCAGTTTCTTACAAATAGAGAATGTTGATGCAGACTTAAAAGAACTATCGGAACGATTACAATCATTAATGATTGAATTGAAAGACTTTAGTAGAACGATTAGCTCTATACAAGATAGTTATGTTGATGATCCAATCGAGTTGGAGAGAATAACTGAGCGTCTAAACAATATCTATGATTTAGAGAATAAGCATAAATTATCGTGCGTGAACGAACTTATTACATTGCAACATTCTTATGAAGAAAAGTTGGCTATAATTACTAATTCGGACGACGAAATAAAGCGATTGGAAGAAAAACTAATAATCGTTGAGAAAGAGGCAAGGGCAAAGGCGAAGGAATTATCGCTTTCTCGAAGAAAAGGAGCTGAAATATTTAAGCAAGAGCTTGAGAAAACAGCCATTCCACTGGGCATGAAGAATCTACGATTTGAGATTGGTTTTGAAGATTGTGATTTGTGTGCACAAGGAATGGATAAGGTTGAATTCTTGTTTGCATTCAACAAGCAGCAACAGTTAATGCCTATTGAAAATACTGCTTCAGGTGGTGAGTTGTCGAGAGTTATGTTGTGTATAAAAGCAATCATCGCCCAAAATATGCAGTTACCAACTATAATCTTTGATGAAGTGGATACAGGTGTGTCGGGTGAAATCGCACATAAAATGGGTGAGATGATGGGCGATATCTCAAATAACATCCAGGTGATAGCGATTACGCATTTACCTCAGGTTGCAGTTAAGGGTAATAATCACTTAAAGGTGTATAAAGCCGACACAGATGAAGCAACCTATACATCAATGTGTGAATTGACTAAGGAAGAACGAGTGGAAGAGATTGCAAGGATGCTAAGCGGTAGAGAAATAGATGCTGCGGCTATTAATAATGCTCGATCGTTATTGGGATATTAAAAGAAATATAATATAGATTATGGATAAGAATGATTATATATTTGGTATACGCCCTGTAATAGAAGCTATTGAAGCAGGGAAGGATATTGATAAAATATTGGTTAAGAAAGATCTTAGTGGAGAATTGATTAATGAACTGTATGATCTTGTTAAGGAGTATAAGATTCTTATACAGCGTGTTCCACTTGAAAAAATCAATAGAATAACAAGAAAGAATCACCAAGGCGTACTTGCTATATTGTCGTCGGTAACATATAGCAATATAAGTAATGTAATTCCTGAAATATATGAAGCAGGAAATATGCCATTTCTTGTAGCACTTGATGGCGTTACTGATGTGAGAAATTTTGGAGCAATAGCCCGCACTTGTGAGTGTGCAGGTGTTGATGCGATAGTAATACCAGAGCGTCATAGTGTGTCGGTGAGCGGTGATGCAATGAAAACATCGGCTGGTGCATTGAATTATGTACAAGTATGCCGCGAACGCAGTATGGTTGGAGCATTAAACTATTTGAAAGCTAATGGATGCAAGATTGTTGGCGCTTCCGGAAAAACAAAAGTATCGTATACAGATGTAGATTATTCTGTTCCTACAGTAATCGTGATGGGAGCAGAAGATAAAGGGTTGGAACCTGAGGTTGAAGCTGTGTGTGATGAACTTGTTACAATCCCTGAATATGGTAAAATTAATTCATTAAATGTGTCGGTAGCTGCTGGTATCTTAATGTATGAGGTAGTGCGCCAACGAAATAAAAAGTAATTTGTAAGAGAATTACTCGAGAAATTGCTTGAAAGAATAGTTATTTTAAGGTATCTTTGCAGAATATTAGAAATATAGAAATTAGATTTATGATTACACGCATTTTAATACGCAATAAGGTAGTGCAAATGTTCTATTCTTATCTTTTGACAAAAGAAGGAAGAACTATATCTAATGCTAAGAAAGAATTAGAAAAGAGTCTTGATAAGGCATACGAGTTGTATATGTCAATGTTGGTGTTGATGATTGACTTGACTGATTATCATGACTTAAAACTTGATGAGGCGAAGCATAAATATTTGCCTACTGAACATGATATTAATCCCAATACTCGTTTTGCCGATAATAAATTTATTGCGAAACTTAGAGAAAATGAGGATTTAAATGAATATTTGAAAGAAACACCAATTTCATGGCGCGAGGATATTATCTTTATGAAGCTTATGCACGATAAGATTGTTCATTCTAAGGTTTATGCTGAATATATGAATGCAGAAAGTGCAAGCTATGAAGATGATTGTACATTGTGGCGTGAATTGTTGAAGAAGGTTGTGTTTGTAGATGATGATTTGCTTGAAATGCTTGAATCAAAATCGGTGTATTGGAATGATGACTTGAGTGTTATGGGTACATTTGTATTGAAAACTATCAAGCAATTTGCAAACAACCCAGAAACTGCTACAATTCAAAAGAAATATAAAGACGAAGAAGACAATCAATTTGGTGAACGATTGTTTGAATGTGCTGTTAGAGAAAATGAAGAAAACAATAAGATAATCGATAGATTTGTTCAAAAAGAGCAATGGGATACAGAGCGCATTGCATTTATGGATAGAGTTATTCTTAGTGTTGGACTATCAGAAATTAAGAACTTTGATAATATCCCAACAAAGGTGTCGATGAATGAATATATTGAGATCGCAAAATTCTATAGCACACCAAAGAGTGGCCAATTTGTGAATGGTATAATTAATTCTGCTATCAATTATTTGAAAGATTGTGGTAGAATTACAAAAGATAAATAATTAATTAACAATTTAAAAAGTGATATTTATGTTAACATCAATTTTATTGCAAGAAGCTGCAGCTCAAGGAAATGGAATGTCAACAATCATTATGATAGTATTGATGATTGCAATATTTTATTTCTTTATGATTCGTCCACAAAATAAGGAACGCAAAAGAATGAGAGACTTTCTTGAATCATTGCAAGTGGGAAGTAAGGTAAGAACTGCAAGTGGTGTATATGGCAAGGTTAAGGAAATTAAGGATACAGTGATTATTCTTGAAGTTGCCGACAATGTAAAGATTAAGATTGATAAGAATTATATCGTTGGTTCAGCAGAAGAAGCTACACAAGAATCTAAATAATTTTATCATAATATAAATTAAAAAGCCATAGCTTGTATATAACTATATAAGTTTATGGCTTTTTTGAATAATGAACGAGATAATATAATGAAGAATAAAATAAAAGAACTAATAGAGAAATTAAGGAGTCGTACAATAGCAACAAGTACGGCTTTCCAGTATTTGATATTTGTATTTATTTCGTTCATATTCTGGGCTTTTATATCATTGAATAATAATATTCAATATGATATAAATATGCCATTTAAAATCGTTGGAATACCTGATAGTACAACAATTATTTCGAATGTACCTCAGAGTGTGACAGTGAATGTAAAAGATAAAGGTATTTATTTACTTCAATTCCTTGTTGGTAAAAGCCCTGAAGTGAAGGTGAGATTTGATGAATATGCATTATCTGACGGTGTGTTCTATGTGACTAATTCAGAATTGAGAAAGTGCGTAAGAAATAGTCTTGAAAACACTACTGTTATTCAGAGTCTATCGTTGGACAATATTGAATTGAGGTATACTAATCTACCTGGAAAGAGGGTGCCAATTCGTCCAGAGGTGAATGTCTATCCTAATATGCAATACACTATATCAGGTGCTATTAAAATGGATTGTGATTCAGCTATAGTATATTCGGATATAAATACGCTGGCATCGATAGATGAAGTATATACATATAGGGTTGAAGAAAGAGAGTTAAAAGATACTCTTATTAGAGTAGTATCTATAGCTCCAATTCAAGGCGCAAAAATCGAACCAGAACGCGTGAGCCTTACAATACCTGTAGAGCCATTGATATCGAAGAGTCAAGAGATACCTGTAGTGGTGAAATATGTTCCTGCAAATATAAATGTTATAACATTCCCATCAAAGGTAACAGCAACATATCTTGTCCCATTCAGTATGTACAGAAAAAATCTAACATTTGAAGCTGTTGTGAATTATAATGAAATAAAGAGCGCGAAAAACAATAAGCTATGTGTTAGAATTGAAGAAAGTCCTGCGATCTATGAAAATATCTCATTGCTTCAAGATAGTGTTGAATTTATTATAGAAAAGCATTGATGTGATGAAGAAAAGGTTGATAGCTATAGCAGGTGGAATAGGAAGTGGGAAAAGTGTGGTGTCATCTATTCTTCGTGTAATGGGGTATGAGGTGTATGATTGCGATTCGGAAGCCAAACGACTAATGAACTCAAGCCAAGACATAAAAAGAGATTTAGTTGAAAATTTTGGAGAACAAAGTGTGTTGGCTGATGGAACAATTAATTCTGCTTATGTAGGTTCGGTTGTGTTTGGGAATGAAAGCGCATTGAAAAAACTTAACTCTATAGTACATCCTCGAGTGAAGGAAGATGTCGTTAAACACATAGAATCAACATCGCGACAAGTAATGTTTGTTGAAACAGCAATATTACTTAAAAGTAATTTATTGGATCTTATTGATGATGCATGGGTGGTTGAAGCTCCAGAATCGGTAAGAGTTGATAGAGTGATGAAACGAAACTCTATGTGTGAAGAAGATGTGAGAAAACGAATTAAAGCTCAAGAAGGTCAAGACTACAATTCTTTAAAGTCATATAGAACAATAGTCAATGATGGTGAGACTCCAATATTGGTTCAAGTGGAAAAACTTGTTAAAGAAATGTTGTAATATGTGATTGGAAATGTCAAAGAGTGTAAAGTTCTTGATATAACCGAAAATGAGTGCTAAATTTGCATTATATTTATAAAAACAAAATATTTTACTAAGAACTATATTATTATGTTGAAGAAAATACTTTCAATTTCAGGAAAATCGGGATTGTATAAATTGGTGTCATATGGTAAAAATATGCTTATCGTAGAAGGTCTTAGCGATGGTAAGCGTGTTCCTGCTTATTCACACGACAAGATTATTTCACTTGGTGATATTGCAATCTACACTTATAATGAAGAAGTGGCATTGAGTAGTGTGATGCAAACTATCTATGATAAGAATGAAGGTAAAACTGTTGATGCTAAGCAATATTCAGATAAAAAGTCTTTGTTTGCTTACTTTGAAGAAATTTTGCCAGATTTTGACCAAGAAAGAGTTTATCCAAATGACATTAAGAAGGTTATCACATGGTATAATCTTTTGGTAGGTGCAGGATTCACTTCTTTCAAAGAAGAAGAGGAAGAAGCAACTGAAGCTGCTGAATAAATCGCAAATGAATTATGATATAATAGGGGAATGAGTGAGTTTGCTTATTTCCCTATTTATTGTTAAATAGGAAAATGCGCCAATCGAAAAACATATTAGTTTTATGTGTTACATTGTTTACAATGTGCATAATTTCATCATGTAGTTCATCTAAAAAAACAGTTGTTGTAGATGAATTTTATGAACCAATAGTTGTGCCATCTAAAACGGATACTTTGAGCAATAAGCTTGAGGCGGAAGTGCAACAATGGTTGGGCGTACCATATAAATATGGTGGACAAAGTAAAAATGGCGTAGATTGTTCGGGCTTGGTGGTTGAAATATATAAAAATGTGTATGGAATAAAATTATATCGAGCTTCATATGAGATATATGAAAAGAATTGCTCAAAGATAAATTGTGAAGAATTGGAATTGGGCGATTTGGTCTTTTTCAATACCCACAAGAAGAATAATAGGATTAACCATGTTGGTTTGTATTTAAAGAATGATAAATTTGTTCATTCTTCTACAAGTAAAGGTGTGATCATATCGGATATGACGGAGCCTTATTATAAGAAATGTTTTATTGGAGCAGGTAGGGTGAAGAAAGATTGATGCATGATTCAATATGCACAGAATGCGCCACTTGCCGAAATAGAGTGGTAAGGTATATTTAGCTCATTACATTGGTTTACAAGTAATTGTTCTCTTTTGTAGTAGATATTTGAACTTAATACTATTATCTTGGGTATGTAGTTTCTTAATACATCTTCTATGCTACCATAATATCCTTTGGTAATTAAAAGAATGTCGACATTAATTTTAGGTGTGCGAGACACTTTTGTTAAGTTGTTCTCTGTAATTATAGCTATTGTGTTGTTTCCTAATGTAGTATGAGTGTCGGATGAGAGGAAATGGTGGTTAATGTTATCGATGTTGTGCTTGGCAAGGAATTGCTTGTGCTTTTGTTTGAAATCGTTAATATTTAGGTTTTCATTTAAGGTTATTAATGTTGCGTTGTTGCCATTAATTTCAATTATAGGTGTAGATTTGAAATTGTGGAAAATAACATAACCCGAGGAAATCTGGTTTTTATGATTTTCTACAATTTTAATAATGAATGAGCTTATAACTAACAAGATTAGGCAGTGAATGTAAATTGACTTTTGTTTGTGAACAATAAATAGAATTGTAACAATGATTGCCAATAGAAAGAATATTAAAAGTATTGGCGAAATGTATGTGTTAATATAGAAAGAATCACCTAAATGCGATATGTCGGTAATGATTCTGTAGATTGTATTAAGGGTTTGCGATAGTATAGAAATATCGAAACCTAAAGCCAATGAAATTAAGTAAAACAAACCTATACAGATAACAATAGGTAAAATGGGTATTATGATACAATTTGTGAGAATTGAGATAAAAGATATTGTGTTGAAATAGTATGCGGAAATAAACATAGTGCCAATGTAGGCAATAATTGATGTGGAAAAAATAGAATAGGTGTAGTGTAATAACTTGTTTTTTGGGGAAACTATATTAATGCGATTAGATACAGCTATAATCAAGAAAACAGAAACAAAACTTAATTGAAATCCTATGTCGAATATAGAGAATGGATTTATGAGTGTTATGATCAATGCTGCTGCGAATAATGCATTCAATGAAGAATTCTTGCGATATAATAGATGGGCGATGATTACAAATGCCATCATAATGGTGGCTCTAATTACAGAGATAGACAAACCTGTAATAAAAGCAAAGATAATGATTGATATTAGTGTGGTTGTGTGTCGCAGATTTTTTCCGAAAATATAGTCCAATGGCATCAATATCAGATTGATGATAAAAGCAATAATACAGATATGTAAACCACTTAATGCTAAAATGTGAGAAATTCCGGCTTTAGAGAAAACCGATCTTGTGTCGGAATCAAGAAAAGAGTCTTCGCCTAATAATATTGTGATAAAAAAGTATTTCGTGTTAGGGGTTAGAGATGATGAGAGCAATAAATCAATTAGTTGATTTTGGATGGATTTAGCATAGCTGAATATGGAACTCTTATGGCCGATAATTTCATAATTATTTTTGTGTATAAAATTATGGTAGATATAACCATTGTGTCTCATGTAGTTAGCATAATCTAACTCTTCTGGATTACCATTGTTCTTGATAGGTCTTGGAGAAAATTTGAAACAAATTATATCTCCTTCAGTAAGGTTGTAGTTGTTACCTTCAACCCATGCAGTCATTTTTGCATTGGAAGGTGTGATGACACCCAAAGAGTCGGTATATTGTACCATTTGGAGTCGTATGCTACATGAAACATCGTTGTGCTGAATGTTTTCTATAATTGCAGTTGCATAAGATGAAGATGATGGCTGAGGTGAAAGTTCACGAGGCGTTTTAAGGTCGCTAATTATTAGCCCTATGCATAAAAAGGTTGCAATTAAAGGGGAATTAATAATATAGCTTTGTGAGAGTTTGATAATAGGGGATGCTTTATGCGAAAAAATAAGGTGCAAACAAAAGAATATAATCGCACCAGGTATAGATATATACAATGGAATTGATATAATACTATATGCAATAATGCCTATAATGAAAGGTATAACAACTTTCAAAATAGGCATTTTAGCAAGAGTATTTCGCATTATAAATAAGGCTTAATATGAACGAGATGTCATGAATTCCAAATTTCGTAAGAAACGAATGCTTGAAGGAGAAGCATTTCAAGACCATTCTTAACAGTTGCTCCATATCCTTTAGCATTTTTCATGAATAGAGTCTCATCTGGATTGTAAAGCAAGTCATAACATAGGTGCTTTTCGGTAAGAAGTTCGTAAGGTATATCAGGACAATCATCAACATTAGGATACATACCAAGAGGCGTTGTATTAACTATTATATGGTGTTCGTCAATAATATCCTTGTTGATTTCAGGATAAGTTATAGTGTTTTCTGTTTTCTTTCTTGATACAAATTGTGACTCTATACTAAGTTTCTTAAGTCCGTAGCATACAGCTTTAGCTGCACCACCAGTTCCAAGTATCAATGCTTTTTTCATGTGTGGCTTGATAAGTGGTGATATTGAATCACAGAAACCAACAACATCAGAGTTGTAGCCTTTAAGTATGAGATCATTATTTTTGTGAATGATTTTGATGACATTAACAGCGCCAATGTTGGCAGCATCTTCATCAAGTTCATCAAGGAATGGTATTACTTGTTCTTTATATGGGATTGTAACATTAAGACCATTCAAATTATAGTATTCGCTGATTACCTCCATTAGCATGTTGATGTCGGGAATCTCAAAGTTGATGTATTCCGCATCAATATCCTCTGCTTCAAATTTATTGTTGAAGTAGTTGCGCGAAAAAGAGTGTCCTAAAGGATAGCCAAGTAGACCGTATAAAGTTCCTTTCATATAAGTAGATTTTTGAACAAAAAATGTTATGTAGATTGTTTTTACAAATTTATTACAAAAATAATAGATTGAATCAATATTTCATTTCATTTTTCGTGATTTTTTGTTCATTTTTAACCCGTAGCGAAAAAATGGACTTAAAAATGGGCATAATTGCCCTTATTTTCGTAAATTTGCAAGATATATTATATATGTGAATTATATTGATATGTTGAAAGTAGGGCGCCTTATATTGATTATGATTGCAATGATTGTTTCATTGCAAGTAGTTGCGTCGCCTTACACAGTTGTTATCGATGCTGGTCACGGAGGTAAAGATGTGGGTGCATTAGGTAAAACGGTTCGCGAAAAAGATGTGAATTTATCGGTAGCTCTTAAACTAGGTGAACTGATAAAGGAGAATTTTGAAGATGTAAAGGTAGTATATACTCGTGATGAAGATAAATATCTTACATTGCAAGAGCGAACTCAAATAGCCAATAAAGCCAAAGGCAATTTGTTTATTTCTATTCACTGTAATTCGATAGATAAGAGAAATAAAAATAGAAAGACGATTAAAGGCGCTTCGACCTATGTTCTTGGTTTGCATAAGTCGGATGACAACCTTGAAGTGGCAATGCGAGAGAATTCAGTTATTGCGTTGGAAGATGATTACAAAGTAACTTATCAAGGATTTGACCCTAATTCATCTGAATCGTATATAATTTTTGAGATAAGCCAAAGTGCTCACTTAGATCAAAGTGTTGATTTTGCCTCTTATGTTCAAAATGAATTACATAAAACAGCTGATAGAGTTGATAGAGGAGTGCGTCAAGCTGGATTTCTTGTTTTAGCGCGTACAAGTATGCCTGCTGCATTGGTTGAATTAGACTTTATTTGTAATCCAGTGGAAGAGGGCTTCTTGGGTTCTAAAAAAGGACAAAATAAGATGGCCTTGGCTATATTTAACGCATTCAAAAAGTATAAAGGCTCATTAGATAGTAAGAGCGTGTCTGCCGAATCAATTGTACGCAAAAACAAGAATGAGTCAAAACTTGAAGTTGATGAGAATGTTTCTGCAACTGAGGTTGTGGATTCAGTTACAAAAAATTCTCAACTAATATATAAAGTTCAATTCATGACATCATCGAAGAGAATTAAATCAGGCGATAAGAGGTTTAAAAACCTTGGTGATGTGGAAAGTTACAAAGAAAACGGAGTATATAAGTATACTATAGGCAATGCTGAATCGGAAGATGAAGCAAAAAAGTTGCTTAAAGAAGTGAGAAAGAAATTTGACGAAGCGTTTATTGTTGTGTTTAAGAATGGAGAACGCTTCAAATAATGATAATAATTAAGATATAGAATAATGAAAAAGGTATTTACAAAAGAGGTTTTAATTGCCATTGCAGTGATTGTGAGCATTGGCTTGTTGTATTGGGGTATAAATTACCTTAAGGGAGTAAATCTATTCACTCCAGCTAACTATTATACAGTTAGTTTTGAAAAGGTAAATGGACTTAAGGTTTCAGCGCCTGTTACAATTAATGGTTTCCAAGTTGGTTTGGTGAGCAATGTTTCTTATGACTATAATGATGGAAATATTGATGTGGAATTAAGCCTTGATAAGAAACTTCGTTTGCCAATTGGTTCTGAAGCTATGATAGAAACTGATATGTTGGGCACATCTACAATTGCTTTAGTATTGAGTAATGAAAAGGATAATTTCTATGAAGTAGGTGCTGATATTCCAGGTAAATTGCAAGGAGGTCTTATGGATAATGTTTCTAACGAACTTTTACCATCGGTATCACAGTTGTTGCCTAAGGTTGATAGCATATTGGCAAGCGTGAACAATTTGTTGGCTAATCCTGCATTGAATGAATCGGTAACTCGTTTGGATCAAATAACATCTAATTTGGAGCAACTTACTTCTCAATTAAATAAGAGTGTTCCTGGAATCTTTAATAATGTGAATACATTGTCAGAAGATCTAAAGACTGTTTCGGGTAATTTGTCTGATATGACAACTGAACTAAATGCAGTTCCATTGGATTCAACTATGAGAAGTATCAATGAAACTATGGCTAATCTTAAGGAAATCACTGATGCTTTGAAGAGTGATAACTCAAGTCTTGGTTTGTTGATGAATGATAATGGTTTGTATAATCATCTTGATCAAACAGTATTAAGCTTGGATTCGTTGTTTAAGGATATAAAGACAAATCCTAAGCGATATATCAATGTAAAAGTATTCTAATTAACGGATTATTTATAATCAATTTTGATTATTTAGAATAATTCTAAACAGCGCAAAATGTGACGATTTTTTAAATTTGCATTGAGCGCTGTTTTTATCGAGGTTTTTAAGTTCCATATTATTAAGTATATTTTTGATATTGACACTAAATGCGCTGAAAATGAGCTATATAGAAGTTTTATGCTTCGTAAAATGGCTCAAATTAAAGGTCAATATGTAATTTGCTGAAAAATAAAGAGTTACAATTCTTGGTTAAAAAACAAATTTTTAAAGGTTTTTTTTAGAAAATATTTTTGGCAAATTTTGTACTCGAAAACGAAGAATCTAATAACTTTAAATGGTATCTCAAGACAAGAACATATTATGGGAAAGATGTCTCGCAATCTTTAGAGACAACTTGACAGAAGAGCAGTTCAATGCTTGGTTTATGCCTCTATCTGTGTATAGCTATGAGGATAATAAACTGGTGTTGAATGTTCCTTCACAATATTTTGTTGAGAGAATAGAGCGTACTTATCTTAATCTAGTTAAGAAGACGCTACGTCACATTTATGGCGATAAGATTCAACTTTATTATAATGATTCAAGCACGACTATTAAAGGAGCTACAAGTAGCCCTGTAATAGAAAATCGTGTTGAGAAATCAATGCCTAAGATTGTATCTCCATTCCAAAAAGAAGATTATGGTGAAATTGATTCTCAATTAAATCCTAAATATAATTTTGAGAATTATTGTGGAGGTATGTGCAATAAATTGGCTGTTACTATTGGCGAGAAAATTGCGACAGATCCATCGTGCCGTACATTTAGCCCATTGTTTATATTTGGTGCTACAGGAGTAGGTAAAACTCACTTGATACAAGCTATAGGTATAAAGATGAAGGAATCTCAACCTCGCAGTAGAGTCCTTTATGTAACTGCAAGAATTTTCGAGAGTCAATATACTACAGCTGTTAGAAATAATAAGGTTAATGACTTTATCAATTTCTATCAAAGTATCGATACATTGATTCTTGATGATATTCAAGAATTAGCAGGAAAAACAGCAACTCAAAATACATTCTATCATATTTTCAATCATTTGCATCAAAATCAAAAGCAATTGATTCTATCGAGTGATACTAGACCAGTAGATATGGACGGAATGGTGCCTCGATTAATATCTCGTTTCAAATGGGGTATGACAGTTGAGTTGAATAAACCTGATTTTTCATTGCGTCGTAATGTTCTTACAATGAAGGCTGAACAAGATGGTCTTGTTATATCAAATGAAATCTTAGATTACATTGCAAACAATGTAACTGATAGCGTAAGAGAGCTTGAAGGTGTGATTGTTTCTTTGTTAGGTCACGCAGCAATGTTGAATCAAGATATTACATTAGATTTGGCTAAGGCTGTAGTTGCTAATGCAGTGAAGATATCTAAGACACAGCTTACATTTGAAATTATTGCTGAAAAAGTGTGTGAACACTATAATATTGACACTGATTTGATTTATGCTAAATCACGCAAGCGCGAGATTTCAGATGCACGACAAGTTGTGATGTATTTGGTGAAGAAACATACTCAGTTGTCATCGACAAATATCGGATTGAGGTTGTCAAGAAATCATGCAACAGTGCTTCACGCTTGTAAAAACATCGAAGAAAGATTATCGGTTGATAAACAATTGCAAGAAGATTTAGAAACTATAGAAAATGGATTTAAGGGTTAATCTTAAATCCATTTTTATTTTTAATGAATTTGAAATGATATTAAAAAAGAAATAGCCATAAGATATTTCTTATGGCTATTATCGTATTTTATAGAGATTTACTCTATAAAGTTGAATTATTCTTCGTCAAGAAGGATTTCAAGCATCTTGATTACAGATGTTGCAACTGGAGTACCAGGACCGAAGATTGCAGCTACACCTGCTTGATACAAGTAATCATAGTCTTGAGCTGGGATTACACCACCTGCAACTACTACGATGTCTTCGCGACCAAGTTTCTTCAATTCTTCAATTACTTGAGGAAGAAGAGTCTTGTGACCTGCAGCAAGAGAAGATGCACCAAGAATGTGAACGTCGTTTTCAACAGCTTGACGAGCAGCTTCGGCTGGAGTTTGGAACAATGGTCCCATATCTACGTCGAAACCACAGTCAGCATAACCTGTAGCAACAACCTTAGCACCACGGTCGTGACCGTCTTGACCCATCGTAGCGATCATGATACGAGGTTGACGACCTTCTTTCTTAGCAAACTTCTCACACATTTCTTGTGCTTTCTTGAAGTTGTCATCGTTCTTAGCTTCTGATGAATACACGCCTGAAATAGTTTTGATTACAGCTTTATAGCGACCTACAACTTCTTCGCAAGCATCAGAGATTTCACCCAAAGATGCACGAACACCTGCAGCCTTAACAGCAAGGTCAAGTAGGTTACCTTTCTTAGTTCTCACACATTCTGTGATAGCAGCAAGGGCTTGCTTAACAGCTTCTTCGTCGCGAGCTTCGCGCAATTCAGCAAGGCGTTCAACTTGTTCCTTACGAACTTCAGTGTTGTCGATTTCAAGGATATCAAGTGGAGCTTCTTCAGCAAGACGGTACTTGTTGATACCAACGATAGTTTGTTGACCAGAGTCGATACGAGCTTGAGTACGAGCAGCAGCTTCTTCGATACGCATCTTAGGGATACCTGATTCGATAGCTTTAGCCATACCACCAAGTTTTTCAACTTCTTGGATGTGAGCCCAAGCCTTTTGAGCGATTTCGTTAGTAAGAGCTTCTACATAGTAAGAACCTGCCCATGGGTCAACTTCCTTACAGATGAATGTTTCTTGTTGGATGTAGATCTGAGTATTACGAGCAATACGAGCAGAGAAGTCAGTTGGAAGTGCGATGGCTTCGTCAAGAGCATTAGTGTGCAATGATTGAGTGTGACCAAGAGCAGCTGCCATAGCTTCGATACAAGTACGACCAACATTGTTGAATGGGTCTTGCTCAGTAAGTGACCAACCAGAAGTTTGGCTGTGAGTACGCAATGCAAGAGACTTAGGATTCTTAGGACCGAATTGGTTAACGATCTTAGCCCAAAGCATACGAGCAGCACGCATCTTAGCGATTTCCATGAAGAAGTGCATGCTGATACCCCAGAAGAATGATAGGCGAGGAGCGAATTGGTCGATTGTCATACCAGCATTAACACCAGCACGAAGGTATTCAAGACCATCGGCAAGAGTGTAAGCAAGTTCGATATCGGCAGTTGCACCTGCTTCTTGCATGTGGTAACCCGAAATAGAAATAGAGTTGAACTTAGGCATATTTTGAGAAGTGTACTCAAAAATGTCAGCGATGATGCGCATTGAGAATTCTGGTGGATAGATGTAAGTGTTACGCACCATGAATTCTTTCAAGATGTCGTTTTGGATAGTACCAGCCATTTCATCAAGCTTAGCACCTTGTTCAAGACCTGCATTGATATAGAATGCAAGAACTGGAAGAACGGCACCGTTCATTGTCATAGAAACTGACATCTTGTTCAATGGAATACCATCGAACAATACCTTCATATCTTCGATAGAACAGATAGATACACCAGCCTTACCAACGTCACCAACAACGCGTTCGTGATCGGCGTCATAACCACGGTGAGTAGGAAGGTCGAATGCAACTGATAGCCCCTTTTGTCCTGATGCAAGGTTACGACGATAGAATGCGTTAGATTCGGCAGCTGTAGAGAAACCAGCATATTGACGAACAGTCCAAGGACGCATAGCATACATACCGCTGTAAGGACCTCTCAAGAATGGAGGAAGACCAGCTACATATTCTAGGTGTTCAAGACCTTCAAGGTCATCTTTAGTATAAATAGGCTTAACAGGGATAAGCTCAGGAGTCAACCAAGTTTCGCCTTCAGCAATCGGATTATGCTTAACATTAAAAGCATCGGTTGCGATATCTATATTTTTAAAATTAGGTTTCATAGTCGATGTTATTTTAATAGTTTAGCGTTGAATGCTT
>CAJGBY010000006.1 GCA_904501735.1 uncultured Muribaculaceae bacterium | reverse complement strand
TTGTATTTTTCAATGATTACACGATTATCGGTATAATTGAGTGAATATAACACAGCCATTCGCAAGTTGGCTTGACCGAGATTCATATAATCATCTTCCGAAGCATTATCTTCGGCTCGCTTATACCATTCCATAGCCTCGTGCTCCTTACCGAGTTCTTGCATCACAGCACCTTTATAGATAAGTGTGCGGGTGTTGAGTTCACGATTGTGATTATCGGAATAATAGTCGACTGCGATATTAATCAACGAGTCGCTCGCTATGCTATCCATGTTCTTATACTGCGCTTGGGTGTAAAGCAGTGCATAATAGGCTCTGTCGGAAGTGGTCGTCAATTCATCGGCGTTAACACCTTTCAGTATCATATAAGCACTATCAGCCTGTTCATCGATAAGACTATCGGCAAGCGACAAGCGGCTGTCGACCGAGCGACTACACCCAGCCAATAGCATCACAAATCCTATTATCCCAATCAAAAGTCCTTTCATATCTTGTGGCAAAAGGGATTAATCACAGTTTCAATATCAAGCAAATGAAACGCCATTCTCCTTGCAATATTCTATCAATTCTTTATTGTCATCATCGGCTCCAATGAAATCAAGTTTCACCACAAGTTTATCCTTATAACCATTAGCCACAAGGTCCTTTACAGTGTTGAGCACGCACACGCGCGACATAATACCGCACACCTCTATCACGTCGATGCCCTCTTCTTTATCTACACTCACCGCAAACATCTCTCTGTTGTCTTCATTCTGTATAAACGAATACTCCTCTACTTCGGGATGTTCACCTTTTAGGTATATTTTCACATCGGTAGCAGCCATTTTCGCAAACACTGCATCGGCAACTGGTTGATATATGCTTGCTCCATGAGTGTAGTGCACGCAATGCACTGGCCATTCGCCACCATTTGTCACATATGAACAATGTGTTACCGGGTGCCAATCAAGGGTAAATGCCACTTTCGCATGTTCCGATTCGCCTACATACTTGGCAAGCTTATCCATATTTTCTTTAGCACCTTCTACTGGCAAATTTCCTCCCACAAGGAAGTCATATTGAGCATCAACTATCAACAAAAGTTTTTTCATATCGTCAGTTTTAATTTATTCTATCTTGATTCCTAAATATTTATCTCCAATCCCTATACCAAATAGTGCAAAATCATATATCACTGGGTCATCGGGACGCATCTGTCGCAGAATATCGGTAACCTCCATCACCGTGCGACGGTCGTTAGCCTTACGCTCTATCATTCCCAAGGCACGCACAGTATCACCCACATGCACATCGAGAGGAATGTATAACTGCGACGGCTTGATACAATCCCACACACCAAGGTCCACTATACCATCGTTGCGCACCAACCAACGAAGTGCCATGTTTATGCGTTTCAGTGCTGTATTCTTAAGTTGTGTAGGCAAACATTGCGAATCGGTTTCGCCTCCATTTGCATCGCTAAACACGCGTTGCATCTGTTCCACAAGATACCACGACGGAGTCTCACTCTCGCCTGCTCCCACACTCTTAGCAAAGTCGTTCAATGAGCCATAACGGCTAAATATGCTCCTAAATCCACGAAGCATATACTTAAAATTCTTGGCAAAGAAAGTGCGATGAATATTAATATCAGGTAATCTCTCATATTCGCCCTCCATCACATATTCATAAGGGTTGTTCTCCATTATCGCGAGCATTTTTTCGCAATTATCACATATCATTTTGCGTTTGCCCCAAGCTATTGCTGCCGAGAGGAACGCCACCACCTCAATATCTTGCAATCGATCAAATCGTCGTGCAAATTGCACTGGATCGTTGTAAATAAAATCGGGGTGATTGATACGAGCTGCCTCGCGATCGAGAAACGACTTCAATTGCTCAAAATCGGTTGCACTCAATGCCATAACATTAGTCTTATATAGCCGACATCACCGAATCAAGTTTCATGGTATCTTCAGGTAGTTCCTTGATACCATTTTCTTCCGATATTGTTGTATCCGACGCTTCTTCGCTCACAACTTCTTCGGTTACACTCGCCTTTTGTGAATGGTCGACAAACGATGTCCAACATGCATATCCCACTGCACAACCAATCAAAAAAATAATTATCTTTTTCAACATATCAGTTTAAAGTTATTCTATTAATTATAGGATGTCAATCTAAATTCTATCTTGAAAGCTGTTATTCCTACTGTTTCATAATATGATTTATAGTCCTTGTAATAACAATACTTATGATCTTGGTCGAAACTCTTTATTTTAGTTTGCTTCGACATTCCTGGAGCTATTGTCAATCTAACATCTATCTCATTATACGATATATCATTGCCTTGCATATCTTTATAAACTATAATGCCTTGTATTCTGCTTATTGTTTCCGATGTATTATTCTTGAATGTTACAATCTCGTGCCTATCAGTATCATCCTTCTTAAATTGAGTTATTTTTACATCGTTAGCATTTATTTCTTTCTTTGGCTTTGGTTGTGGCTCAGCCTTTACCGATTCTTCTTGCACAGCTTTCTTTTCTACCACTTTTTGTGTTGATGTAGCTTCCTTTTCAACGCGAGGCTTAGCTTTTTTCACTACTTCCACCACTTCTTCCACTACTTCAAGTGCTTTCTCTGCAATAAGTTCTTCTTCACAACTTTCTTCATTATCCACACTCATAGCTCTGCCCGATTCGAGAGCTTCTACTTTTTCCAATAGTACATCCATCTTTTCTTGATAAGACTTCACTTCTCGCAATGTGAGCCAACACACCACAAGCACGAGCAAAGCCCCACCTACCATCAAAAAATTCTTCATAATAATAATCCTTTTGTGTTTCTTCTTGTAAAATTACAAAACAATCATAACAAAAGCAAACAACTTGCAGTTTTTATACAAAAAACAAAGGCGAATGTTATCACCATTCGCCTTATTATGCAATTTATCTTTTTTGCCCTTAGATTGATAGTGTTCGAAGGGTTGTAAGAAGCTCGCGTTTGATAGGTTTATCGTTCTTAATAGCCTTTGAGAATGGTACATACACGATTTCGTCGTTGCGAATACCAATCATCACATTGCGTTGATCTTCGAGCAATGCTTCAATAGCAGCAGCACCCATACGCGAAGCAAGAATGCGGTCGGCAGCAGTTGGCGAACCTCCTCGTTGCAAGTGTCCAAGTATCGACACGCGCACATCATATTGAGGGAATTCGTTTTTCACACGCTCTGCCATGCCCATTGCGCCACCTGTTACAGGACTTTCGGCAACAAGCACAATCGATGAGTTCTTGCTCTTACGGAAACCGTTTGAAATAAGTTCGCTCAATTGGTCTACCTCAGTCGAGATTTCTGGGATAATTGCAGCCTCAGCACCCGAAGCGATAGCACCATTTAGAGCCAAGAAACCTGCATCACGACCCATCACTTCAATGAAGAACAAGCGTTCGTGCGATGTCGCTGTGTCGCGTATCTTGTCCACACATTCCATAATGGTATTCAACGCTGTATCATAACCGATTGTACGGTCGGTTCCATATAGGTCGTTGTCGATAGTACCAGGAAGACCTACTATAGGAATATTAAACTCGGTAGCAAACACTCGCGCACCAGTAAGTGAGCCATCACCACCTATCACCACAAGCGCATCGATGCCTTCTTTTTGCATCATTTCGTAGGCTTGTTTGCGACCTTCTGGGGTTTGGAACTCCTTGCATCGTGCTGTCTTCAAGATAGTACCACCTGCTTGAATAATATTCGACACATTTTGTGTCTTGAACTCCACAATTTCGCCAGTGATAAGACCACGATAACCGCGATAGATACCTTTCACTCTCAATCCACCATAGATTGCCGCACGAGTCACCGCGCGTATTGCAGCGTTCATACCAGGAGCATCACCTCCCGATGTCAAAATTCCTATACAATTTATTCCTGCCATAATCTTTAGAAATATATAATATTACTATTTTCTAACTATGTTCTCTCGATACTCACTTCTTTTCGCCCATATAGATGGTACAAGTGCCGAATGTCATTCGCTTGAAGCGACAATTTTCAAAACCAGCCTTACGCATTATATCAAGCATTTCTTCGCCCTGTGCCACTGCGGCTATACTTTCGGGCAGATAGCTATATGCTCGGCGGTCTTTCGAAATCATTCGTCCCACAAATGGAACCAAAGTACGAGTATATATATTATATAACACTCGCATAATAGGATTGGTTGGCACCGACAATTCTACCACACACAACACGCCGCCCTTGGCAAGCACGCGATACATTTCGGCATAGCCTTGTTGTAGATGCTCAAAATTGCGCACGCCGTAGGCCACAGTCACTGCATCAAACATACCATCTTCAAATCGCATATTCAAGCAATCTCCTTGCTCAAGAGTGATTTGATTGGTCAAGTCGCGATCGGCTATTTTCTTGCGACCTATTTCGAGCATTCCTTCCGATAGGTCGATACCGATAATATGTTGTGGATGCAAGGTGTCAAAAATCTGCAACGCCAAGTCGCCCGTTCCTGTTGCCACATCGAGCACTGTCATGGGGTGATATTTACCCACCATTTTCACAGCGCGTTTGCGCCACCAACGGTCGATACCAAATGTCATTGCACGATTCATAAAGTCGTAAGCAGGTGCTATTGAGTCAAACATTTGTCTCACTTGACCTGTCTTGCCTTCTTCATCGTTATATGGTCTTATTTCTTCAGCCTTGTAATTCACAATCCGATAATTAGAAAGTTAAAATAAGGAGACTGGAGCATCCCCAATCCCCTCATTTATATTATTTATAGACTATTTAGATAATCAGCTACGTTCTTTTCGATACGAGCGTGAATATCTTCATCTTCAGCCTTTACAAACTTTTCGCCTACGATATTTTCATATAGCTCAATGTAACGAGCCGATACTGAATCGCAGTATTCATCGGTCATTTCAGGCACTTGTTGACCTTCTTTACCCATGAAGTTGTTGTCGATTAGCCATTGACGCACAAATTCCTTTGAAAGTTGAACTTGTGGTTCACCGGCTTCGAAACGCTTTTGATAGTCGGCAGCATAGAAGTAGCGAGATGAGTCTGGAGTGTGAATTTCGTCCATAAGAATAACCTTACCATCGCGCTTACCAAATTCATACTTTGTATCTACCAAGATGAGACCCTTCGATGCAGCGATTTCGCTACCACGAGCAAACAATGCACGAGTATACTTTTCTACCACTTCGTAATCTTCGGCCGAAACAATACCTTGAGCAATGATTTCTTCCTTTGAGATATTTTCATCGTGACCAGCATCAGCCTTTGTTGTTGGAGTGATGATTGGTTCTGGGAAGCGTTCATTTTCCTTCATTCCGTCAGGAAGTTTTACGCCACATATTTCACGACAACCAGCAGCATAGTCGCGCCATGCACTACCTGTCAAGTAACCACGAATAATCATTTCCACCTTGAAACCTTCACACTTCAAGCCCACTGTTACCATTGGGTCTGGTGTAGCAAGTTTCCAGTTTGGTACAATATCAGCTGTAGCATCAAGGAAAGAAGATGCAATTTGATTAAGAACTTGACCCTTAAATGGAATTCCCTTAGGTAGGATTACATCGAAAGCAGAAATACGATCGGTTGCAACCATTACAAGTAGGTCATCATTAATGTCATACACATCGCGCACCTTACCATGATATACGCTCTTTTGTCCCTTAAAATTAAATTCAGTGTTTACCAAAGTCTTTGCCATAGCATTTCTATATTTTATTGAATTTTATTATCTGTTTTTGTTGTTTCTTTTGCAGCTTCTTTTTCGGCTTTTCGAATGGCACGAATATGCTCGTCGTGCTTTTCGTAAGCTTCTACAATGCGTTGCACAAGTTGGTGACGCACAATGTCTTTTTTATCAAATTCCACCTTTCCGATACCTGGTACATCGCGCAAGATGTTGGTTGCTTGCACAAGTCCCGATTGCACTGAATGTGGCAAGTCGATTTGCGTCATGTCACCTGTAATAATCATTTTTGCACCCATACCCAAGCGAGTAAGGAACATCTTAATTTGATGCGTTGTGGTGTTTTGAGCTTCATCAAGCACTATCACTGCCTCGTTGAGTGTGCGACCACGCATAAACGCAAGCGGAGCTATCTGTATCACATTTGTCTCCATATATTCCTTAAGCTTGTTAGCTGGAATCATATCTTCGAGTGCATCATATAGTGGTTGCAAATAAGGATCGATTTTATCCTTCATATCGCCAGGCAAGAAACCCAACTTTTCACCAGCTTCCACAGCCGGACGCGAAAGAATAATCTTACGCACTTCCTTATTCTTGAGTGCACGCACTGCAAGTGCAATTGCCACATATGTTTTACCAGTTCCTGCAGGACCAAGCGCAAAAGTGAGGTCATTCTTTTGGAATGTTTTCACCAACTTTTGTTGATTTGGGGTGCGTCCCGATATTGGTTTGCCATTCACGCCATAGATAATCACATCATCCATCTTAAGTTCCTTAGGTGGCGCACCTTTTATGGTGTCGATAATCACATCTTCAGGAAGTTGGTTGTATTTGGCGCAATAGTCGGCAAGTTTCTTGATTTTAGTTTCAAATTCGCTTGTTTCGCTATCGTCACCTATCACTTTCATCACATTTCCACGCGCAGCAAGACGCAACTTTGGAAATAGATTTCTTATAAGTTGGATATTTGAATTGTTAACCCCGTAGAAAACCACAGGGTCAACATTATCTACGATTATTATGCGCTCTATCATCGGCGATTATTCTGTATTATTTCAATTTAGCAAGAGCAACCTTGATGCGAGCCACCGCTTCCTTAATATTTTCGTCGCTTGTAGCATAGCTTAGGCGAATATAGTCAGGAGCGCAGAATGCAGCACCTTCCACAGTTGCCACATGAGCTTCTTCAAGCAAGTACATCGACAAGTCGTGTGAATCCTTAATCACTTCTTCGCCATTCTTCTTTCCGAAATAAGATGACACTTCAGGGAAGATATAGAATGCTCCTTGAGGATTGTTGATGCGAAGACCTGGGATTTCGCTCAATAGTTCTACGATAAGATTGCGACGGCGTTCAAATGCCACACGCATTTCTTCGATACATTCTTGCGAACCAGTGTAAGCAGCTTCAGCAGCCTTTTGTGCTACCGATGAAGGATTAGATGAATATTGACCTTGAAGCTTGTTGTTAGCCTTAGCAATCCATAGTGGAGCAGCAAGGAAACCAATACGCCAACCTGTCATCGCATAAGCCTTCGACACACCATTGATAGTAACCACGCGGTCAGCTACTTCAGGGAATTCAGCGATTGAGCAGAATTCGCCAGTATAGTTGATGTGTTCATATATTTCGTCCGATAACACAATGATATCTGGATATTTTGCAAGCACTTCAGCAAGGCCCTTCAATTCTTCGCGAGTGTACACGCTACCTGTTGGGTTTGAAGGCGAGCAAAGTAGAAGCATCTTTGTCTTAGGAGTAATTGCAGCTTCAAGTTGAGCAGGAGTGATCTTGAAATCTTGTTCCACACTTGCAGGTACAAGCACATTCACACCTTCAGCAAGTTTCACCATTTCCACATAGCTCACCCATGCTGGAGTAGGGATAATCACTTCATCACCTGGATTGATTACCGAAAGAATACAGTTACAAAGCGATTGCTTTGCACCATTCGACACCACGATTTGGTCTGGAGTAAAGTCTCTACCATTTTCGTTCTTCATCTTGTCGCAGATAGCTTTGCGTAGCGACAAGTAACCACCTACTGGAGTGTAGAATGTAAAATTATCATCGATAGCCTTTTTTGCGGCTTCTTTAATATGCTCTGGAGTATTAAAATCGGGCTCTCCTACCGACATATTGATTACATCAATACCTTGGCTACGCAATTCAGCACTTTTTTGCGACATAGCCAATGTTTGCGAAGGCGATAAAGCCTGTATTCTTAGAGAAACTTCATTCATAGCTATAAATATTAAATCATTTATTAATTTACCTACAAAGATAGAAAAAAAAATAAAAATTCCACTACACCTCGCTCCAATTCTTAACCACTTTTTCTAATAAGCTTTTCACTCATAGTTACAGCCGCGCTATGTGGTTGATTTCTAATCGTATTTTCCTATCATTAAACACACAAACGGGGCTGTGTTTTCTTATCGAAATATCACAGTCCCGTTGATTTTTATCACGCGTGGTTTTACTCTTTTGCATCAGGAAACTTCACCTGCGCCACTTCCATAATCTTCGACACATCGAAATAGAAGCCTTCAGGCGATTTTTCATCTTTCTTTGCCACTTTTATATAGTCGATATTTCCTTCCACAACCTCGTGTTCCACAGCCACATAGCCAAGGAAATTGATGATGTTATACTCGTGTTCAACCGATGTTACTACCCAAGGATGTTCTTTAGTTCCTTGTCCACTCGATAGAATAGCTGCCACAAGATAATTAAGACGGAACTGACATATACGAGCAAGGTTATCTTTGCGAATCTCCTTCAATGCATATATGAAAAACGACATTTGACGAAGGTCAAAAAGATTGTCGGCAAGTGCAGCACGAGCATTCTCCTTGATAAGCACACTTTCTTCGCGTGTAAACTCTTTCTTGTCATACAAATGTTCAAGCTTTTCGCTATACACCGATGTACGGAACGGATTATAATCCTCTTCGAACACATATCCGTAGTACAACTTGCGATAGTCATCGATATTCATCACTCTACCTTGCACCACTTCGCCACTTGGTAGTGTATCATTGAGTAGCGTAGAATCGTTGCGCAAATAAGCCGCCATCAAGCGAGGATAATAGTGTGTTCCACCCACGGTGTCTTGTACCGACTTTCTTATTTCTTCAAAATCTACTCGGCGCACTTCAAGTTTTTTAGGCGCAGCAGCATCTACGGCAAGACACACTGTTAGTGTAAATATTAGGGCATATATTATTCTTTTCATTTTCCTCTGTTATGATAATGTATGTTAGTTAGTATCAGTTTCTATTATTTCTTGTTGTTGTCTGTATTTGATTTCACATTGTACGACACGCGTGTGTGATAAGTCATGCACAAGCGTTCTACGATAGTCTTTTTCACAATCTCCATTTCACGGAATGTGAGTGGCGAATCGACATACAAGCCATCGGCGCGTTGCGAGTCGATGATTCGTTCCACGAGTGTGCGAATAGCCTCATCGCTATGCTCTTGCAAGCTCTTAGCTGCAGCTTCGGTGGCATCGGCTATCATCAATATCGTTGTTTCGCGAGTGTTAGGATTAGGACCCGGATAAGTATAGATGCTGTCATCTACATTTTCGGCTCCACCTGCAGCTTCACAAGCCTTCATATAGAAGAATTTTGCCTTTCCCTTACCGTGATGTTGTAAGATAAAATCTTTTATCACAGCAGGAAGCTTTGCCTTTTCGGCGCGTTGCACTCCTTCAGTTACATGGCGCAACACGATGCGTGCGCTATGATCGGGAGTAAGGCTGTCATGTGGATTTACACCTCGCTGATTCTCGGTAAAGAATGCAGGATTGCTTATCTTGCCTATATCGTGATACAATGCTCCGGCACGCACAAGTTGCACATTAGCACCTATGCTATGAGCCACTTCAGCAGCAAGATTTGACACTTGCAACGAGTGTTGGAATGTGCCAGGACATTTTTCCGACAACTCACGCAATTCTGGATTGTTCACATCGCTCAACTCTACAAGCGACACTGGTGTAATGAATCCAAACAGCTTTTCAAGCACGAACACAAGCACATAGTTGAACGACAAAATCAATCCGTTCAGCCCGAAGTTCATAAACATTTGCTTGCTCACACTCATCACGCTACCGTTCACCAATATAGTCATTCCTATATAGACAAGATAATAAGTTGCAAACACATAGAACGCACACGACACCAACTGTGAACGGCGCACAAGCGAGCGCACACTCACAATCGCCACGATTCCTGCCATCACTTGCAACACTATGAATTCAAGTGGCGACGGCAACGCAAGCGCACACACAAGCACCACCAAGACATTGGCCATAAATCCTGTGCGCGAATCGATAAATGTCGACAATATAATTGGCACCGTAGCAAATGGTATCAAGTAGATAGCATTTGCCGATGTATCTTTCACCACAAGTGCTCCCGCAGTAAACACTGTTACGAAAAGTAACAAGAAGAACATCTTGCGAAAATCGATATATGTGCGAGGACGGAAATAGTAAACATACGCAAAGAAGCCTGTAAACAGTATTGCCACAAGCAATATCTGTCCCACTACTGGATAGTGGTCGCCCTGACCTACCTTATTGCGCTCGTTCAACATTTGCTCATAGGTTTGCAGCACAGTGTATAGCTGTGGCGTAACCTTTTCGCCTCGGTCGATAATTCGCTCTCCTTTTTGTATCACACCCACTGGTGCAAGCGCCTTTTTATATAGTTGTTCGAGCACCCTACGCGAACCTATACTATCGTAGATAATATTAGGCATCAACTTATCCGACAAGCGCGCACGGCTCAACGCAGCACGATTAGCTGGCTCACTAAACATCGAGTCAAGATACACATATGCTTCGCGTTCCGAATACACACCATCAGTAGGCAATTGCTCGGCAACATTGTTCACAATGCGGCGCAAACCAGGAATTTTACCCGTAGCAAGCCCTTCGCGAGTGCGATTGTCAACGATACCTTTACGATACACTTCGCGCACAAATTCCACCACAGCATACTTCAATCGAGGCGATACTTCGGCATCTTTGTCGAGCGCATCATATAGTTGGTTAATATTAGACTTTTCAATCTTTGAATCGCGCACATAGATAGGCGCAAATCGTGCATTAATGCTATCCTTGGTCGATGCCACAGTGAGCGAATCCATGTAGATTGGCATATCGAATGGCGCTGTGATAAGCGAATAGGCCCAAGGACGACCTTGTTCATACTCATAGTTGAACTTTCCCGTTCTTGGGAAGAAGAACGATACCACGATAATGCCACACACGAGCATCAACGAATTTATAACATTAATCTTTTTAGTCTTCTTATATTCTATCATAAAAATCCTAATTCTTCAGTCCTAACATTTCTGCTTAACCCTTTCTTGTAGCCACGGTCACACCCTCTATCGAGCGTAAACGCTTACACAAGTTGTTCACCACAGTAGCGTCCTTCACCATCACATCAAGATGCGATGTAAACAAGCCATCTTGCGCACCGATTTGCAGATTTCTGATGTCGATAGCAAGTGTAGTAGAGATGGTGTAGATAATTTCTTGAAGAATACCCATGCGATCGATACCTTCTATATTCACTGCCACCATGAACTTTTCCGATAGCGAATCCCAGCGTGTTTGCAACAAGCGACCACCATAGCTACTCTTCAAGCGCATAGCATTTTCGCAGCTCAATTTGTGCACCACCACTTCGTCGTTGTCGTTCACATATCCCACCACATCATCACCTGGAATAGGCTTACAACATCCAGCAAGTTTGTAATTGCTCACGCCGTTTTCCGATGTAAGCACATACACCTTACTGATGTCAATCTTGCCATTCACGCGTTCCACCTTCTTGGTTACACTCTTTGGCTCTTCCTTGACTTTCTTTGTACCACCGAAACTGAAGATCTTCGACAACAAATTACCTGTCGTGTTTGCCTTCACATCTTTCAGTACCTCTGCATCAAGTTTTTCTTCGCCCGTGCCAAGTTTATACAACAATTCATCTTTATTTTGCAACTTGAGCTTCGTAATGATACGATTCATCAAGTCGTTCGACATTGTCAAGTTGTTCTCTTCAAGGAATTTATCGAGTGCTTCGCTACCCTTATCCACCACGCTACGGCGTTGCTTACGCAAAGCTTGGCGAAGGCGTGAACGACCGGTTGCTGTTACAATAAACTTTTTCCACTCTTCCTTAGCCGATTGCGAACGCGATGTAAGAATTTCCACTTGGTCGCCACTCTGCAACTTGTGCGACAACGACACCAATTTGTGGTTCACCTTACCTGCAATACAGTGCATACCCAATTCTGAGTGCAAATTGAATGCCATATCAAGCACTGTTGCGTCTTTTGGCATGGTCATCGTTTCACCCTTAGGGGTAAATACTACAATTTCCGACGCAAAAAGGTTCAATTTTATTGTATCAAGGAAATCAAGAGCATTTGGCTCTGGATTGCTCAATATTTCTTCAATAGTCATCAGCCAAGTGCGAAGCTCGGTTTCTTCTTCGCCCTCGCCTATCTTATATTTCCAGTGAGCAGCAAATCCCTTTTCGGCCATTTCGTCCATTCGCTCACTGCGTATCTGTATTTCCACCCAATTACCATCTGAGCCCATCACAGTGAGGTGCAGTGCTCTGTAGCCATTAGCCTTTGGCACGCTTATCCAGTCGCGTGTACGGTCAGGGTGAAGGCTATAAAGGTCGGTAATTTCTGAATAGATATTCCAGCAGATGCGCTTTTCGTCGCACTCGCGGTCGCACTTGAACACGATACGCGCTGCATATAGGTCATAAATTTCTTCAAATGGAACTCGCTTTGTTTCCATCTTGTTCCATATCGAATACACCGACTTCACGCGAGCCTTCATTTCATACTCAAGACCCATTGCATCAAGTTTGGCACGCACTGGTGCTGCAAACTTATCGAATATCGCATTGCGCGCTTCTTCGCTATCGGCGATTTGACGCTTGATGGTTTCGTAAGTGTCAGGGTGCTCATATTTGAAGCTCAAGTCTTCGAGCTCGGTCTTTATCGCAAACAAGCCCAAGCGATGTGCCAACGGAGCATAGATATACAATGTTTCGCCCGCAATCTTATATTGCTTGCTTGGAAGCATCGAGCCGAGTGTGCGCATATTGTGTAGACGGTCGGCCATCTTGATAAGCACCACTCTAATGTCGTTGCTCATAGTAAGTAGCAACTTACGGAAATTCTCAGCTTGCACCGATGCCTTATCGCCGAAGATACCACCCGAAATCTTAGTCAAACCTTCCACGATTTGGGCAATCTTCTTGCCAAATTGTGCTTCAAGGTCTTCTACAGTGTAATCGGTATCTTCCACTACATCGTGAAGCAACGCAGCACATATCGATGTACTGCCGAGCCCTATCTCTTGGCTCACAATGGTAGCCACTGCTATAGGGTGCAATATATATGGTTCGCCTGAACGACGGCGTATTCCTTTGTGCGCCTCGCAAGCAAATTTGTAAGCTTTCTCAATAATCTCCACTTTCTTGCGGTGATTACTTGCCAAATATCCATCAAGCAGATTCTTAAACGCTGCATCGACGATTTGTTGTTCTTCTTCTGGTGTCATTTTATGTTCCATAAAACGCTTATTTTAGTATTATTCCAGCTTTCTCTCAAAAACTACTATGAGAATTTACAAATTTAATAACTTATTGCGAAACTACAGCCAAGATTTACAATAAAAAAAAGCAGTGACATCATTTTATTGATATCACTGCCATTCAAAATATTGTTTAAGCTATCTTCTCTTGCGAGTTTTGGGCTTATTCTTCATATTTCTTCATGATTACGCTCGCATTGTGACCGCCAAAACCAAATGTATTTGACAATGCCACCTTCACATCGCGCTTTTGAGCTTTACCGAATGTGAAATTCAAATCGTAATCAATTTCTGGATCGTTGTCGCCTTCTTCGTGGTTGATAGTAGGAAGAACGATACCATTTTCAATAGTTTTCACACAGAACAATGCTTCGATTGCGCCGGCTGCACCAAGTAAGTGACCTGTCATTGACTTAGTTGAACTGATGTTCACCTTGTAAGCGTGTTCGCCAAATACTTCCTTGATTGCCTTTGCTTCTGAGATGTCACCTACAGGAGTTGATGTACCATGAACATTGATGTAATCAATATCTTCTGGCTTCAATCCAGCATCCTTCAAGGCGTTTGTCATCACAAGCTTTGCGCCCAATCCTTCTGGGTGAGTTGCTGTTAGGTGATAAGCGTCGGCACTCATACCGCCACCCACAACTTCAGCATAAATTTTTGCTCCACGAGCTTTTGCGTGTTCAAGTTCTTCAAGAATCAAACATGCAGAACCTTCTCCCATCACAAATCCATCGCGTGATGCGCTGAATGGACGAGAAGCTGTAGCTGGACTATCGTTGCGAGTTGACAATGCGTGCATTGAGTTGAATCCACCAACACCTGCTGGATAGATTGCTGCTTCAGCACCACCTGTCACCACTGCATCTGCCATACCAAGACGGATATAGTTGAATGCATCGATGATAGCATTTGTTGAAGATGCACATGCCGACACGATACCGAAGTTTGGTCCACGGAAACCGTAGTCCATTGAGATGTGTCCTGCTGCGATATCTGCAATCATCTTAGGAATGAAGAATGGGTTGTATTTAGGGCCCATTTCTGCTCCGTTAAGTGCATAATATCCTGCTTCTTCTTCAAATGTGTGTAGACCACCAATACCTGCTGCGAAGATTACACCCACACGGTCGTGATCCACAGCTTCGCCATCAATGCCCGATTCAGCTATAGCTTGTCTTGCTGCTACAAGCGCATATTGCGCATATAGGTCAAGAGTACGGATGCGCTTACGATCGAAATGATCGGCTGCGTTGAAATCCTTTACCTCACAAGCAAATTGAGTCTTGAACTTTGAAGCATCAAAATGAGTAATAGGACCAGCACCACTCACACCATTAACGGCGTTGCCCCATGTAGTGGCCACGTCGTTACCTAGTGGAGTAATAGCACCAAGACCTGTTACTACAACTCTTTTTAATTCCATACTTTAAATACAGAAATAAAAGAAATATTCCGATTTAAAATAAATTACTTGTTAGCTTCGATATAAGCGATAGCATCACCTACAGTTGCGATCTTTTCAGCTTGATCATCTGGAATTTGAAGACCGAATTCCTTTTCGAATTCCATGATCAATTCTACTGTATCTAGTGAATCAGCACCTAGATCTTGAGCAAATGTAGCTTCTGGCTTTACTTCTGTTTCGTTAACACCTAGCTTGTCAACAATTATCGCTGTTACTTTTTCTGCAATTTCAGACATAATGATAAATTTTTAATTATTAATAATTTAGTTTCGATTTGCGGTGCAAAGTAAACAATTATAATTTAGATATGAAAGATTTTACACATAGTTTTTCTTAAAAATTGCACACATCCCCACTTTTTGTGCAGAAAACAGCGCTTTGTTTACATTTTTTAAGAAAATTCCGACGCTTTTGAACTCTTGTTTGCAGAAAAAATTCCGTATTTCGCCCAAACCAAATACGAATATTCAACCAACTATTTCCTTTTTAGAACAACTTTTTGACAGCTCAAATTGTTAAAAATCGAGTTGTTAAATTTGTTAATTTGATTACATTTCCTTTCATTCTCAACAATTTACATCCTCAAAGGCTACACATTCCAATTAAATTCACTATCTTTGACACATTAATATTACCTCACACCTATGTTTTATATGAAAGCTTTACTAAACTGCTCAAAATTTATCCTAACAGCAGTCATAATATTGTCTGCTTTTTCTCTATCGGCTCAACAAGCGCAAAACGCATCCTATCCCGACGATCCTGCTCGAATAGCTATGCCCGCCGACCAACAAGGTACTGTCATCGACCGCACTTTCGACAATTCTACAATATACCCTGGCACTACTCGCACTATCAAGATTTATGTGCCTAAGCAATACGATGGTTCAACACCTGCTTGCTTGCTCGTGTGCCTCGATGGAGCTGTATATTATGGAATGACAACTGTGATGGACAACCTCATTGCTACAGGCGAAATGCCTACCACAATCGGGGTATTTGTCAACCCTGGCGTTATCTACGATAAGGAAGGAAATGTTGTGCGATACAATCGTAGCAACGAGTTCGACCGCATCGATGGCACTTTTGCGCGATTCCTCGAAACCGAAGTTCTTCCTATGGTAGAAAACATCACTCTCGAAGATGGTCGCAAACTAAGCATCTCTAAGCGTGCTGCCGATCGTGCTATCACTGGCGCAAGTAGTGGTGGTATTTGTTCTTTCGTAGCTGCATGGGCTCGCCCCGACCTCTTTAGCCGTGTTTACTGCACCGTGGGCACTTTCGTGTCTATGCGTGGTGGACACACCATCCCAGCACTCATTCGCAAGACCGAACCTAAACCTCTTCGCATCTACATGCACGATGGCGAATTTGACGCATGGAACCCATTGTTTGGTGACTGGTTCGAATACAACAAACTCACCGAGGCTGCGCTCAACTTTGCTGGCTACGAATACACTCACCGTTGGGATCGCAGCAAGCACAATATCTATCACGGAGCTAAACTATTCCCCGATGCTATGCGTTGGCTATGGCGTGGCTACCCTAACGCACCCAAAGCTGGTAAGAGCCTCAACAATATGCTTACCACCGTGCTTGCCGACAGCTGCAACTGGGAAGAAGCTACCCAAATCGACCGTGATGCAATCTTTGCTCACAATGCTGCGCAATCAGCTTTCGCCAAGAAGCTAAATATTACCAATTCTATAGCGCTTCACAACGGCAACACTTATGGTGCTAACGAAAATGGCGAACTTTGGCTAAAGCGCCCTAACGAAAAGTCTATCAAACTGAACACTCTGCCTAATGGTGGCAACGAAATAGCTATTTACCCTAACGCCACTCTTCTCGTTCAAACCGAGAAGCACTCTAACTGGCTCATCGCCTACACCATCAACGAAGATGGTACTTTGAGCAACGGCGAACAGTTCTATTGGCTACACAACACGCCTAATCGCACTCAAATCGAAGGTAACAGTCCTTTTTTCGACACTCTTGGCAACCTTTACATTGCTACCGAGTCGGGCATTCAAATTGCCGACCAAAATGGTCGCGTTAGAGCTATCCTTCCTTCTCCCGAAGGCTCAATCGCTCGCATGGCTATGCACGACAATGTGATTTACATTCTCACCGATAGCGGCAAGGTATTCAGTCGCAAACTTAAGACTGCGGCTCACAATCCTGCAAGCGCTCCTATCACTCCTAAATCACAAGGCCAAGGTTAATCATCACTGAAAAAATTAAGCATTATTACAACCATGAAATCGGATATCGAAATTGCTCGCAGTATCGAGCTAAGAAAAATCAAAGAGCTTGCCAAGTCGGTGAACATGCCCGAAGACAAGGTAACTCACTACGGCCGTCACATTGCTAAGGTTGACATCGACCTTATCGACGAAGAAAAAGTGAAGAAAAACAACCTTATTTTGGTTACTGCTATCACTCCTACTAAGGCTGGTATTGGCAAAACCACTGTTTCTGTTGGTTTGGCATTGGGTATGAACAAAATTGGCAAAAATGCTATCGTGGCGTTACGCGAACCTTCTCTCGGACCTTGCTTCGGCATGAAGGGTGGTGCTGCTGGTGGTGGTTATGCTCAAGTGCTTCCTATGGAGAAGATCAACCTCCATTTCACTGGCGACTTCCACGCTATCACTACTGCCAACAACATGATTTCGGCTTTGCTCGACAATTATATCTACCAACATCGTGACAACGGTTTCGGTTTGAAGGAAATCCTATGGCGTCGTGTTCTCGACATCAACGACCGCTCTTTGCGCTACATCGTTACTGGTCTTGGTCCTAAGACTAACGGCGTAACTCAAGAATCGGGATTCGACATCACTCCTGCTTCCGAAATTATGGCTATCCTTTGTCTTGCTAAGGACGAAGAAGACCTACGCCGTCGCATCGAGAACATTCTTCTCGGCTACACCTACGACAACAAGCCTTTCACTGTTAAGAATCTTGGCGTAGCTGGTGCTATCATCACGCTTTTGAAGGATGCGCTTTCACCTAACTTGGTACAAACTACCGAAAACACTCCTGCATTTGTGCATGGTGGACCATTTGCCAACATCGCACATGGTTGCAACTCTATACTTTCAACAAAATTGGCAATGACTTTCAGCGACTACACTATCACCGAAGCTGGTTTCGGTGCCGACCTTGGTGCTGAAAAGTTCTACAACATCAAGTGCCGCAAAGCAGGGCTAAATCCTAAGCTTACTGTGCTTGTCGTTACTGCACGCGCATTGAAGATGCATGGTGGCGTATCACAAGATATCATCAGCGAGCCTAACCTTGAAGCACTTAAGGAGGGTGTTGCCAACATGGATAAGCACTTGAAGAACCTTGCTTCATTCGGTCAAACTGTCGTAGTTGCATTCAATCGCTATGGCGACGACACCGAAGAAGAAATCAACTTCGTACGCGAACATTGCGCTGCTCAAGGCATCGGTTTTGCAGTGAACAACGCATTTGTTGAAGGTGGTGCTGGTGCAATAGAATTAGCCAACCTTGTAGTGAAGGCTATCGACGAAAATCCTTCAAAGGAAATGAACTTCACTTATACCGACGAAGACGATGTGAAGACTAAGATCACAAAGGTTACTCAAAACCTTTATGGTGCTAACCTTATCACATTCAGCCCTACAGCTAAGAAGAAATTGGCAATGATTGAAGAATTGGGCTATTCACACTTCCCTATTTGTATTGCAAAAACTCAATACTCATTCTCAACCAACGCCAAACTCATCAACGCGCCATCGGGATTTGATTTCCATGTGCAAGACATCGTGATAAATGCTGGTGCCGAAATGCTTGTAGTGATTTCGGGCGAAATTATGCGCATGCCAGGGCTTCCTGCTAAGCCTCAAGCTCTATACATCGACATCGTAAACGGCGAAATCGAAGGCTTGTCATAACACTCACACTAAAAACAATATCTACACAAAGAGGGCTTTAACGAGTCCTCTTTTTTTGTTATTTACATTTATAATGTGGTAAAAACGGAAAATACATAGCATTTTTTCCTCAAAAAAATTTCTTTTTCAAAACAATATCAATTAACTTTGTCAAGACTTTAAGACATTATCCAAATAAGCCTTAAAAACAAAAAACAACATAAAAACTAACTACATTAATCAACTATTACATTATGTTAGAAAAAACCAATGTAAAAATGTTAGAGAAAGTTGTAGTGCGTTTCTCTGGTGACTCTGGCGATGGTATGCAATTGGTAGGAAACATTTTCTCCAATGTATCTGCTGGTATCGGAAACCAAATCTCTACTTTCCCTGACTATCCAGCCGAAGTGCGCGCTCCTCAAGGCACACTAAGCGGCGTTTCGGGATTCCAAGTAAGCGTAGGTAAAGGTGTTCACACTCCTGGTGACAAGGCCGATGTCCTTGTGTCTATGAACCCTGCAGCTCTTAAGCAAAATGTTAAGTTCCTTAAGGAAGGTGGCGTAGCTATCGTCGACATCGATTGCTTCAAGAAGTCTGACCTTGAAAAGGCTCTTTTCACTACCGACGACCCTTACACTGAAATCGGTTTGAAAGCTCAAGTTGTTGAAGTTCCTATGACTTCAATGGTAAAGGCTGCTCTTGCCGACAGCGGTATGGACTTGAAATCAATCACTAAGTGTAAGAACATGTTTGCACTTGGTCTTGTGTGCTGGTTGTTTGACCGCCCACTTGAAAACGCAATCAAATTCATCGAAAACAAATTCGCTAAGAAACCTGCTGTTGCCGAAGCTAATGCTAAGGTTATTCGCGCAGGTTACGACTACGGTAACAACATACATGCTTCTGTTTCTACTTATCGCATCGAAACTGATAGCATCCGCCCAGGTGTTTACACCGATGTAAACGGTAACACTGCTACTGCTTGGGGTCTTGTTATGGCTGCTGAAAAGGCTAATCTACCTCTTTTCCTTGGTAGTTACCCTATCACTCCTGCTACCGATGTTCTTCACGAACTTGCTAAGCGCAAAGACCTTGGCGTGAAGGCTTGCCAAATGGAAGACGAAATCGCTGGTATCTGTTCAGCTATTGGTGCTTCTTTCGCTGGTAACCTTGCTGCTACAAGCACATCAGGTCCTGGTATCGCTCTTAAGGGTGAAGCTATGGGTCTTGCTGTGATGGCCGAACTTCCTCTTGTTATCATCAATGTTCAACGCGGTGGTCCTTCTACAGGTCTTCCTACTAAGACTGAACAAACCGACTTGATGCAATGTCTATATGGTCGCAACGGTGAATCTCCTCTTGCTGTGGTTGCTGCTGCTTCTCCAACCGACTGTTTCGAAATGGCGTTCGAAGCTGCACGCATCGCTGTAGAACACATGACTCCTGTTATCCTTCTTACCGACGGTTTCATTGCTAACGGTTCTTCTGCTTGGCGCATTCCTGAAGCCGACGAATATCCAGCTATCAAGCCTAACTTCGTTAAGCCTGAAATGCTTGAACAAGGATGGAAGCCTTACAAGCGCGACGAAGAAACTCTTGTTCGCTACTGGGCTGTTCCTGGTACTGAAGGTTTCATGCACCGTCTTGGCGGTCTTGAAAAAGACTACAACACAAGTGCAATCTCTACCGACCCTATCAACCACGAAAAGATGGTGGCTACTCGCCAAGAAAAGGTCAACAAGATTGCTAACAATATCCCTGCTCAACAAGTACAAGGCAATCCTGATGCTGATACATTGCTTATCGGTTGGGGTGGTACTTACGGACACCTTTACACTGCAGTTGAAGAATTGAACGCAGCTGGCAAGCCTGTAGCTTTCGCTCACTTCCGCTACATCAACCCACTTCCTGCTAACACTGCCGAAATCATCAAGAAGTACAAGAATGTTGTCGTTGCCGAATTGAACAACGGTCAATTTGCCGACTTCTTGCAAGCTAAGTTCCCTATGGTGAACATCAAGCGCATCAACAAGGTACAAGGTCAACCATTCTTGGTACAAGAAGTTGTTGAAGGTCTAACTAAAATTATGGAGGGCTAATCATTATGGAAGAAAATAAGAAATATACCAACGCAGATTTTAAGAGCGACCAATATGTACGCTGGTGTCCTGGTTGTGGCGACCACGCTATCTTGGCTGTACTTCACAAAGCAATGGCCGAAGTAGGTGTTGCTCCTCACATGACAGCTGTTATCTCTGGTATCGGTTGTAGCTCTCGTCTACCTTATTATATGAACACTTATGGTTTCCACACTATCCATGGTCGTGGTGGTGCTATCGCTACTGGCTTTAAGACTGCCAACCCTAAGATGACTGTTTGGCAAGTGTGTGGTGACGGTGACGGTCTTGCTATCGGTGGTAACCACTTTATCCACGAAGTTCGCCGCAATGTCGACCTTAATGTGCTTCTTCTTAACAATAAGATCTACGGCTTGACTAAGGGACAATATTCTCCTACAAGCGACCGTGGTTTCGTATGTAAATCAGCTCCTTACGGTACTACTGAAGATCCATTCATCCCAGCTGAACTTGTTTTCGGCGCTCGTGGTACTTTCTTCGCTCGTGGTATCGATGTTGAATTGAAGATTTCTCAAGAAGTGATGGTTGCTGCTGCACGCCACAAAGGTTGCTCAGTAGTTGAAATGCTTCAGAACTGTGTTATCTTCAACCACGGTATTCACAATTTCATCACCGATAAGGAAAATCGTGCCGACCGCACTATCCACCTTGTTCATGGCGAAAAGATGATTTTCGGTAAGGAAATGAATAAGGGTATCGTTCAAGACGGCTTCGCTTTGAAGGCTGTTGAAATCGGTAAGGATGGTTACACCATCGACGACGTACTTGTTCACGACGCTCATTGCCAAAGCAATTTCTTGCACCAACAATTAGCTATGATGGACGGTCACGACTTGCCTCTTGCTATCGGTGTGATTCGTGATGTTGAAGCTCCAGTTTACGACCAAGAAGTTGAAAAGCAAGTTGCCGAAGTACAAGGTAAGAAGGGTTACACTTGCTTGCGCGACATGCTTCTTGCTGGTGAAACTTGGGAAGTTAAGTAAATTTCATAAGAACGATAATATTACACACTAAATTTTGTTTTCATAATGATGTAGCCGTCCTCGCGATGAAGACGGCTACATTTTTTATATTAACACACATGCTCACAAACCTCCCAAAATAAGAAAAAGGTGCATCGAACTCATTTCGACACACCTCTTTGCAATTATTTATTCAGCACATTATTTGCGTTGGTAAAGGTAGCGTTTGATACTCTTCTTTGGAGTGCGTTCAAATGCTTCCGAAATCACCTCTATTTTAGCCAAACGAGCATAGTTAGGCAATTCCCTGTTCACTTCAGGTAGCATAGATTCAATGAACTTCACAAATGTAGCTTGATCCATACCATCTTTAGCACCTTGATCGAAGTCTGGGTAAACCAATGCAGTGAGACCACCCTTATCTTCAATTACAAGCGATTCAGTGAAATAAGTTCTTGCATCAAGCACAGCTTCGATTTCTTCTGGATAGATATTTTGTCCCGATGGGCCCAAAATCATACATTTAGATCTACCACGCAAGAATAGGCTGCCATCGGCATCAATCACACCCATATCGCCTGTGTGAAGCCATCCTTCAGCGTCAAGCACTTCGGCTGTAGCTTCTGGATTCTTGTAATATCCAAGGAACACATTAGCACCTCTCACAAGAAGTTCGCCCGGAATGTTTTGTGGATCTGGAGAATCAATCTTCATTTCCATATTTGGCACGATTTCGCCACAAGAATATAGCTTTTCAGTCTTCCAATCTGAATAAGTGATGATAGGAGCACATTCGGTCATACCATAACCTACTGTGAATGGGAATCCCATCTTCTTGAAGAATGCTTCTACTTCCTTATTGAAAGCTGCTCCACCGATAATTACTTCGTAGAATTCGCCACCAAAAGCTGTGAGAAGTTCATTCTTAATCTTGTCTATGATGATTTTATCCAATCCCGGCACTTTAAGGGCAAACTTAATACCAGCCTTTTCAAGCACAGGTTTAACCTTGTTCTTATATATCTTTTCGATGATTAGAGGCACTGCAATCACTACTGAAGGTTTCACTTCCGATAGGGCCTTCATAATAATCTTAGGACTTGGTAGGCGAGAAAGAAAGTGAACATGACAACCCACCGACAATTCGTACAACACTTCAAACATCAAACCATACATGTGAGCACATGGCAACATTGATACCACACGCGATGTGTTGTTAATTTGAGGAAGTACCTTTCTACCGAATTCAAGGTTTGAGGCTACGGCACGATAAGGAATCATTACACCCTTTGAAAATCCCGATGTTCCTGATGTGTAATTGATGATAGCGAGTTCGTCGGCCCTATCTTCGTGGTAATTAATGCAATCAGAAGTGAAAACTTTAGGGAATTTTCTTCCGAATAGCTCGTTCAAGCAATTGCGTGCATTCACTATAGCTTCGTTAGAAGAATGCAAAAGCTCAAAATTATCCACTTGGATAATGGCTTGCAAATTGGGCATTTCGGTCTCTGAAAGATTTTCCCAGATACCACCGTCCACAAATAGCACTTTTGCTTCTGAGTGGTTCACCAAGTGGTGAATGTTTGATGGCTTAAATTCGTGCATCAATGGCACTGGTACAGCACCATAAGTCATGGTTGCAAGGAACGAAATAGCCCAGTTAGCTTGATTGCGTGAACAAAGAGCTACCTTGTCGCCCTTTTCCAAGCCTCCTTCTTCAAACATAATGTGCAACTTTTCAATCTTGCGTGCTATATCACGGAAGTGATAAGTTTCGCCTTGATAGTTTGAGATAGCTGGTCTATCCCAGTTGGCTTTAAAAGATGCTTCGAAAAGCTTATTTACCGATGTGAAACTCATAATTATCTCTTTTAAATGTTTCTGTGTAAGTTAAGATAGCATTCTGCTTATTTCACGCGATGCCAATCCATAGTGCGACCCAAGAATCCTCTTTTATCAAGTGAGCCACGCACCTTTAGTACATCGCCTTCCACCTTCATTGAGCAGTTGTAGGTCTTGCCATTTCCTGGATCGTAGATAGTACCACCCGAATATCCTTTTTTGCTCTTCTTTAGTCCACTCAACATATTCAATCCTATAAGTTTACGGCTGCGAAGTTTTTTATCAGGGTTTTTATCGTCTATAGCAGGAGTGCCATCGGCTTCTGTTGGATTTTTCAACCACACGATTTTGCCATTGTAGTCATCACCAACCTTATACACCTCAACGATAGCAGTGCCATCGCTTAATTTCCATTTGCCCTCAACACCTTGAGCAAATGCCATCGAAATAGGGGCAATCGCTAAGATTAAACCCACAATCATTCTTTTCATCATAATTCTCTCTATAATTCTTTTCTGGGTGCAAAATTAGGCATTTTTTCTCACTCCCACAAGAATTACTGACCACTATTTAAGACAATTAGAACACACACCACACTATCCACAATAAAAAGAGGTGCATCGAACCCATTTCGACACACCTCTCATATAGAATCTATTCAATTGTTTAGAACATATAAAGCACGCTCGCTACTAAACGGTTGTTGGCAACATCGTGAGTATCTACAATCTTACCATTTTCGCCATTTAGCTTGCCATACCATGCCTTAGTGTGGTTGTATTCTACACCGATCTTCCAGTGAGGAAGGTTGTAAGTAAGTTCTACCGAACCACTCAAAAGTTGGTCAACATTAGTTCCTGTGCCATACATCTTTGACACTGCATCATCAGTACCAAGATTCTTCATATAGCCAGCGAAAATACCTGCTTTCCACTTCTTACCATACACCACATTCACCCATGATGAGCTATTGCGGTTTGGACTATATTGTTGTTCGCCTGTTGTAGCATCTACAGCCTTCACGCCATATCCACCAACCATCGACACTTGAGTAAGGTTTGAGCCAAGAACACTCTTAGCAGCCACATACCACAATGGTGAAGCATATTTCACATGAACCTCACCCGACACTGTAGTGATACGTTCGCTCACCTTATACACATTGCCATCTACAGTTGCTTGTGTGCGTGGTACAAGCGATAGTACATCTACACCAGCTCCCACAATGAAGTTGCTTGCCTTGTGATCTACGCCAAAGTAGAACTCAGGAACAAGGCTATTCTTGATATACTTGTTGCTCTTACCGTCAGGACCATTTGATAGGTATTGTGATTGCCACAATGCAGCTGCAGTCACTTGGATACCTGCTGCATTATAACGATAACGCACTTGTGGAGCGCGACCGAATGGTTGGAATGGAGCACCCATGTTCAAGTTAAGGATTTGTGGAGCTACATCGCCATATAGAGGGTTCCATGTTTGACCCACAAGCAATGATGAGCTACCCCAATTTAGATTCAAATATGCGTGACGAAGACGAATCAACGACAATGTAGTACCCGAACCACGGAAGTCGAATTCGATCTTTGCCGATGTTGTTGCATCACCAAGTTTAGGACCTTTCAAGTCGATTCCAAGACGAGAATATAGCATATACATGTTACCTTGCGCTTGTGCATTCAAGTCCTCGCCTGCTGCATCATAGTTGTAATCCTTTGGATAGTTATAGAACAATCCGTCTACACTTTCTTCGTTAGCACGACTGTTGTAGAACAAATCGGCACGAACTTGTCCGTAAATCTTGTATTCAAAGCCTTTCTTTTGAGCCATACCACTCACTGCTACAGCCACGAAAAGCATCATTAAAACAATCTTTTTCATCTGTTTTCTTTCAAAATCAAAAAAGAAGCTGTCGGCACCTCTTGCGATGCAACAGCTTCCTTTCATTAATATATATTAATCAATTAACCTCCAATTATACCATTAGAGCCAAGTACATATAGCATTACATAACCAAGTACCAAACCTATAATACCGATAATAAGACCAACCTTAGCCATATCCTTTTGTTCGATAAGACCAGTTGCAGCTGCCATAGCATTTGGTGGTGTACTGATTGGCAATACCATACCAAGAGAAGAAGCGATAGCCACACCGATAAGCAATGCTGTAACACCACCAAGAGGTGCAAGTGCTGTTGCAATGCTACCACCTACTACTGCCAAGATTGGAACAAGTAGGTTGGCTGTTGCTGTGTGAGAAATAAAGTTTGCCATTGCGTAGCAAATCAAGCCTGAACCGATGATTACCAATAGTGGTGACCATTGACCGAATGGGATTGCGCTGATAAGTGCTGTTGCAAGACCTGTTTGGTTCAATGCTACACCAAGTGCGAAACCACCGGCTACCATCCATAGCACACCCCAGCTGATTTCTTCAAGGTCACGACGAGTGATTACGCCGATAACACAGAATACACCCACTGGAAGCATTGCTACTACATTTGAGTTAACGCCTGTATACTTATCAAGTACCCATAGAAGAACTGTCAATCCGAATGTGATATAAACCACGATTGAACGCCAGTCTTTCTTTGCTTCACCTTCGATCTTCAATTCGATAGTCTTTTGCTTGAATGGGAATAGCTTCAATAGAAGTACCCAAGAGATGAACACAAGAAGCAATGTGAAAGGAATCATGAACGCCATCCATTCACCGAAACCAATGTTCAAGCCCATACCACCGTCTTCTACTGCACCATTAAGATACTTCAACGCGATAGCATTAGGAGGTGTACCGATTGGTGTACCCATACCACCAACATTAGCTGCTACTGGGATAGACAATGCAAGACCAATCTTACCCTTACCGTCAGCTGGAAGTGCCTTCAATACTGGAGCAAGGAATGCAAGCATCATCGCTGCCGTTGCTGTGTTACTCAAGAACATTGAGAACACTGCTGTTACAGTGATGAAACCAAGTAGTACATATTTTGATTGAGTTCCGAATGGCTTCAACATCACTTTTGCAAGCATTACATCAAGACCTGTCTTAGTGGCTGCAATTGCAATAATGAAACCACCAATGAAAAGCATAATGATTGGGTCAGCGAAACAAGCCATCAATGACTTATAACTTGTCAACTTACCAAGTTCTTCGGCTGGAATACCTTCGCGGAAGAACCACAAGCTACTATCTGATGTACAGAATAGCAACAACACAACAACAAATGTTGATGTAGTCCATGCTGGGATTGCATTGAAAATCCACATCAAGATTGCAAACACAAAGATTGCGATTACTCTTTGTTGAACCAAGGTCAAACCTTCAACACCGAATGCCGCTGTTGGGATGGCCCACAATGTAATCATCGCCAATGAAGCAATGAAAATTTTCACAAGACGAGATGCTAACAATTCCTTTGATAGCAAGTCACGAAGCTTCTTTCTGTGAAGAGCTTCCATCAAGTGCGCACCGTGAAATTTCTTTAACATAAAACTTTATTTTTATAATTGGTATTTATCTCTCAATTCTTCGGTTGTTGTGCTTCTCAATCTCTATATTAACTCGCGTCAATTTCTAAAAAGCACAAATTCGGTGCAAAGTTACGGCATTTTTTTGATTTAGATTTAATTTTTTAATGATTTTAACAGTGAAAAAAGCAAAAAGAGGAGATGTGCCGACTTTTTTCAGTCCTACACATCTCCCTTTCTTATTATTTAAATTTCCTGTTTCTTATTTGAAAGCAGCTTCCAAACGAGCCTTTAACTCTTCATATTTTGCTTTTTGTTCTGCTGAGAAACCGTCTTTTGCTTCTTTGATCTTATCACCTACATTGTCGGCGTTCTTCTTCACTTCAGCAATCTTTGCAACCGAACCAAGCACATCTTTCTTGTCGGCATTAGCCTTCAAGTCCTCAGCACTCTTCACAAGTTTTTCGTAAGCTTCAAGCAATGTTTCGTTTTCAGCCAATTTTGCAGCATCTTCAGCCACTTCTTCAACTACCTCTTCTACTTTTTCTGCTACTTCTTCAGCCTTTTCTACTGCAGCTTCAGCTTTGTCTACCACTTGTTCTACTGCATTTTCAACCTTTTCTTCTGTTGTTTCAGTCTTTGCGCCACCACAACTTGCAAATGCAAACATTGATGCAAATGCCATACAATACATTAATTTCTTCATAACAATAAGTATTTAGGTTAAGTTAAACATCATTTATGTTACATAATATACTCATTTATTTGTACAAATGTCACTTTTTTATTGTTTTTTCATCATATTGCTGTCATTGACGACATCGACGACAACACCCCTATCGATTCTTGCACACTGCGCACACTTTCAATCAATATCGAACGCTTTCCATTCACTTCGCGAAGTTTACATTGTTGCATGTTTTCTTGCAAGTAATGTAATATCTTGCCAAATGCTGGCGACTCATAGTAAGCCTTATTTTCATCGCCCACAAAATAGATATACATATTCTTTTGCTTCAACGCCACCTTTTCGATACCGAGGGTGCGTGCCAAGCGTCGCAAACTTACGATGCGTATCAACTCGTTGGCTTCGCGTGGAATCTTTCCAAATCGGTCTTCAAGTCGGCTACGGAATGCCACCACATCAGTTTCACGCTCCATGTTGTCGAGCTCTTGATACAAATTGATGCGCTCGCTTTCTTGTGGAACATAAGTTTGTGGGAAATATAGCTCCATATCGGTTTCCACCGTACAATCGGCCACATAAGATATTTCTTCTTCGTCGATTGCCAATTTTTGCTTCTTTTCCTCGTCAAAGACATCACTAAATTCTTCGGTCTTCAATTCAAGCACAGCTTCCTTGAGAATTTTCTGATAGGTTTCATATCCAAGATCGGCAATAAAACCACTTTGTTCGGCGCCAAGCAGATTTCCTGCACCGCGTATATCAAGGTCTTGCATAGCGATGTGAATACCACTACCCAACTCGGCAAAACTTTCGATGGCTTGCAATCTTCGGCGTGCCACTGGCGTAAGTGGACGACCTGGAGGCACAAGCAGATAACAGAATGCCTTGCGCGAACTTCGTCCCACACGACCTCTAAGCTGATGCAATTCGCTCAACCCAAAGTTTTGTGCATTGTTTATGACTATCGTGTTCACATTCGGCATATCTATGCCCGATTCGATGATTGTCGTTGCAAGCAGCACATCATAATCGTGGTTGGTGAAGTCGATTATCGCTTGTTCAAGTTGTTCGGGTGGCATCTGACCATGTCCCACCACCACTCTTGCATCGGGAACCAAACGATTTATCATTGCTCGCATATCATACAAGCCTTCGATGCGATTGTTTATGACAAACACCTGACCATTGCGCGACATTTCGAAATTGATTGCTTCACGCACTATATCATCATTCACCGTATTCACCGATGTAAGGATAGGATAACGATTGGCTGGTGGAGTGGTGATTGCGCTCAAATCACGAGCTCCCATAAGCGAAAATTGCAATGTGCGAGGTATCGGTGTGGCACTCATTGTAAGTGTGTCCACATTCACCTTCATTTGCTTCAGCTTCTCTTTTACAGCCACGCCAAACTTCTGTTCTTCATCGACGATAAGCAACCCTAAATCCTTAAACTGCACACCCTTACCTATCAACTTATGTGTTCCTATAAGGATATCTATCTTTCCGTCGGCAAGTTCAGCCAATATGCGCTTCACATCTTTTGGTTTGCGCGCACGGCTTATATAATCCACCTTTACAGGGAAATCTGAAAGACGATCTTTAAAGGTATTAAAGTGTTGATAAGCAAGCACCGTTGTTGGCACAAGCACTGCTGTCTGCTTGCCATCGGTAGCTGCCTTGAATGCTGCGCGTATTGCCACCTCGGTCTTACCAAATCCCACATCACCACATATCAAGCGATCCATTGGGCGTTCGCTTTCCATATCGGCCTTCACAGCTGCAGTGGCCTTAATTTGGTCGGGTGTATCTTCATATATAAACGAGGCTTCAAGCTCTTGTTGCAAATATCCGTCGGGCGAATAAGCAAAACCCTTTTCTTCCTTGCGAGCTGCATATAGCTTGATAAGGTCGCGAGCAATGTCCTTCAACTTGGTCTTGGTGCGTTCCTTCATCTTGTTCCACGCACCCGACCCTATACGGTTCAACTTTGGCGGAACTCCTTCCTTACCACGATATTTCGACAATTTATGCAAGGCATGAATCGACACAAACACAAAATCTTCGTTCAAGTAGGATAGTTTTATCATTTCTTTCATCACGCCATTCACTGGAGTGCGCACAAGTCCGCAGAACTTACCCACCCCGTGGTCAACATGCACAATGTAGTCGCCGGCCTCTATCTGATTGAGCTCTTTTAGCGACAAAGCCAACTTTCCTGAGCGCGCACGATCGCTCTTAAGGTTATATTTATGGAATCGGTCAAATATCTGGTGGTCGGTAAACACGCACACTTTCAAGTCGTTATCTACATATCCACTGTGAAGAGTTCGTGTTACTGGTGTGAATATAATCTTGTCATTTCGATCTTCGAAGATTAGACGCAAGCGTTCTATCTGCTTCTCGCTATCCGACAAAATAAATATCTTGTAGCCTTTCCCCATAAAATCGCGGAACGACTCACTTATCAAATCAAAATTCTTATGATAAATCCCTTGTGGCGTGCAATGCAATGGCAATTTTCCACCCACCACCTCCGAAGTTTCATTCGAATTGAAGTCGATGCGCTTGAATTCTTTAAACCTACTTATAAAATCGTCGGCATCTACGATTTTTTTCATTGCATCTTGGTCGCCTTCCTCGGCTATCACTGCGCTTGTCGACATCTTTTCGGCTCCAATAGCCTTGATACGACTACACAACCATTCGGCATCGTTGCACAACAACACCGTCTCGTCTCCTATATATTCTAATAGTGATGTACCTTTTGACGCATCGGCACAAGAACCTCCGAGAATGAATATCGAATCGAGTTGACGCTCCGACAACTGCGTTTCTACACTAAATTCTCTTATACTATCCACCTCATCGCCAAAGAAATCAATACGATAAGGCAATTCATTCGAATAAGAATATACATCAAGGATTGAACCACGAAGCGCAAACTGACCTGGTTCGTACACATAATCAGCGCGCACAAACCCGTTGGCAAGCAACTGTTTAGTCAATTCGGTCAAGTCATATTCGTTGCCTTTCACCAAGGTGATTGTGGTATCGTCTATTTCCTTTTTCGACGACACTTGTTCGGCAAGTGCTTCGGGATAGGTTACCACCCAACGCACTGCTGTGTCGTTATACCATTTATTAAGAACTTCGGTGCGCAATATCTCCGATGGTGCGTCTATCTGACCATATTTTATGTCGCGTTTATACCCCGATGGAAAAATGAGCACCTTCGACTCGCCATTTATCTGACACAAGTCGTGATACATATACCCAGCCTCATCAAGGTCATTACACACCACCAAATACGGCGATTTCTGCTTAGGCAAGCGAGAGAACAACACTGCCGGCGACGATCCAGCAAGCCCGTCGATCACACGCGCCACTTGCTTTCGCCCTTTAAGCAATTCACTCACTGCCTGCACCCTCACTTCGGGACACAGCACATCGCATAATTCATCTATTTTCATCTGATTGTATCTTCCTTCCTAAATATCACACAAAGATACAATAATTATTTGCTAATTTCTATTTTTATTTAGCTTCATGAGTGAGGAATGTGATATATTCGCCTTGTGCGTGTATCACAAATTCGTCTCCGCTACTTTGATTGAGCGAACCTTGCCACCACGATGTGAAATCGCTCAACGGATACTCAAGTCCTTCGGCACGCAAACCCTTTGCTCCGAAATTAAATATCGACACTTGTTGTCGTGCAAATGATTCAAACTCAGTATCACCTTCAACGGCCACAAACACGCCATAATCGGTATACATTCGCACATCAGCGCCCATTCTTTTGTATTCTAGTAGCAACGAGATATTGCCGAGTGTGTGATCCTCGCGTTTGCCAGTAGCTCCCACTATCGCTATTCTTTTCACTCTTCGTTTGAGCAACTGTGTAACGGTTTTAGTAAGGTCATTTGTTTCTTGCTCCGACACTTTCACCATAATCGAAGCAAATCGTTCTCTATTTTCTTCCGAAATTGAATCGCCATCACCTACAATAAGATGTGGCACACCTCCTCGTGCAACAAATGCATCTACTGCACCGTCGCAACAAGCCACCATCTGAGCCTCATTCAGCACATTTCGTGGCACTGCGTGAGTGGGATAGTCGCCATCGGCAAGTATCACAGCTTCGGCCGCAAACTTGCGACTCACTCTTGTTCTATCATCATTCTTTTCCATTTCAAATATCCAAAGATAGCAATAATTGCGTAAAGTGCATATAGTCCTGCTGTAAAATACAACTCTTTATATATATATAGTCCCACACTCACCACATCTACAACTATCCACGACAACCATTGCTCCACATATTTCTGGGCAAGTTGCCACATTCCCACTATACTGAGTGCAGTAGTGAAGCTATCGAGCCACACCACATCGCTATTGGTACAATTAGCAAGTATATAAGCCATTACAAGCCACGACACCACACACACGCACCCCAATGGCACATATCTATTCACGGGCATATGCGTAATAGGCAACTCCACAGCTTGTGTCGACTCCTTTCTTCCTTTTCTATACTTCCACACTATCCACCCATACACTGCAGCAAGCAGATAATACACATTTATTCCAAAATCGGCATACAACCCTGCCTCATAATACACAAAAATGTAGATAGCAGGCATAATAATGCCCGCCACCCACAAATATATACTCACACGATACTCAAGTACCAAATATATGATACCTACTATTGTGCCTATTATTTCAAGATAATTATTCATCGTGAGTAGAGGATTTTTGTTTTAGTTCAAATAATTATCAAAATTTCAACGATACACTTCCCATCACATTGATTGGTGCTTGTGCTGCATATCCAGCATAGCGATAAATCTGCTTCTCGCCATTTTCGTCGACATAATAGCCTGCGCCAGCATAGCCATTATTCTCATATTCTTCGTTAAACAGATTATACACGCTCACACCCACACGCACGCTCTTCACTCCTGCGCATTTAAAGGTATAACCCATGTGCAAGTTCGACACACAATAAGCATCGAGCACTTGTTCTTCGCTCTTAGCGTTGCTCATGTATTGTTTCGACACATATTGAGTCTGCAACGACGCATCCACACCCTTCCAAGCAAAATTAAATGCATTGTTCAATGTAAAATCAGGCGAGAATGCGATAGGCACATCACCATGATTTATCGCGATAGGATTGGTCCACTCGTCTTCATATATCATCTCAGTGAAATTCTTTATGCGATTACGACTCAATGTAGCATTGATGTTCCAGTCGAACCACTTGCAAGGGCGCATTCCCAACGCCAACTCCACACCGGCACGGTAACTGTCGGGAACATTCACCGACATTGCATTTCCTGTGTCACTCAACTGACCTGTAAGCACAAGTTGGTCGGTATAATCCATAAAGTATAGATTCACGCCTGCAGTCAACCACGAATTGCCATAATTATAACCCAATTCATAGTCCATCAACTTTTCTGCTCTTGGGTAATCCTTAGGATCGCCATCGGTATAGTTATCGCGAGTTGGTTCCTTTTGTGCCACCGAGAACGATGCAAACAAGCGATTATTTGCATTCACTTTCCAGTTCAACCCCACTTTAGGATTGAAGAAGTCAAACGACTCATTCACCGCAAGTTCCTGCATGTCACCTCGATTCCAATCGTAAGTGTCGCTCACACCATCTATAGTATATTTAATGTGGCGATATTGAAGGTCGGCATAAGCCGATAGCCCTTTCGCAATATCAACATTGGCGCGTGCATACACATTTCCATCGGTTTTCTTTCCTTTGTTGCGATAATATTCGTGATTAGGATTGATTGCGCCCACATAATTGCGCACCCACAACACTTCACCAAAGTGCCAACCGCTATATTGGTTCAACGCACCACCGATAGCAGCATCTACACGACCTTTATTGTAAAGTAGCGAGAACACACCTCCGCCAAAGCCATTATCCATAGCTTTTTTGCGTATCAAGTCGCTCTTTTTCACCTTCTCGCCATTAAGCACAAAGCTACTTAGGCCATATTCGCTCAGTGTGCGATTTGTTTTATATTGTTCGTAATAGCCATCGCCCTTTGTGTAGTGCAATGCAGCATTCAATCGCCAATCTTCGCCCAATCGTTGACTTGCATGCAGTTGGAAATTGTGTTGCACATAATTATCGATTTGATTGTCATAATATGCCACATTTCCTTCATTATCGTAGTACAATCCACATGGATTATAGCGTCTGCCATACTCTTCCATGTCTTCTTTCGACGCATAATCCCATGCATGATAGGTCTTTTCAGCACCACCATAGGCAAGCAAACGCAATGTTGTGTTAGCTCCATAATATCCTGCTTGCGCAAAATAAGAGTACAAATCGGCCTTAGCTCTTTCAATATAGCCATCACTACCGATATTCGACAATCGCGCATCAAAAGCCCAATGATTTCCCACAAGACCAGTTCCAAGTCGCAATGTCTCCTTGTGAGTGTTATACATTCCATACGAGCCATCAAGTTGGGCATAAGGTGCTCGCGATGGCGATGATGTGAGCAGATTGATACTTGCGCCAAATGCTCCTGCACCATTAGTCGATGTTCCTGCGCCACGCTGTATCTGCACATCTTTCACCGACGATGCAAGGTCAGGCATATTCACCCAATACACATTGTGGCTCTCCGAATCGTTCACAGGCACCCCATTGGCTGTAATATTCACTCGCGAGCCGTCGGTACCACGCACTCGCAACGAAGTGTAACCCACTCCTGCGCCCGCATCACTTGTGGTTATCACCGAAGGTGTCATCGATAGCAGGTAAGGTAAATCCTGCCCGAAGTTCTTCTTAGCGAGTTCGTCACTTGTTACATTGGTAAACGCAATAGGAGTTTTAGCGGTAGCACGCGAAGCCACTACCGACACTTCTTCCAACTCCACACTTTTCAGTGTGTCGGTTTGCACAGCATTCTCTGCACAAACGCCAAAGCTAACCGCCCACATTAGGGCAGTAGCCGTCCAAAAATTTTTCTTCATTTTGATTTGTTTAAGTTCTCTACGCCGGCATTATCCGGATCAGATTCTATGGGTATGTTCTCAGCCCGTTATATTAAGGCACCCCTACTCAGCGAATCGCTGCAAAGTTATGTTTTTTTATTCATTCGCGCAAATAAGCGCACAAAAAAGGCCTCGATGTAATCACTACAGCAAGGCCCACATTTAAAATTTACTATTATGAAAACTATTATCTTAGTTCTTCAATAATCCAATTCCACATCGCTTCCACTTGTTCACTGTGGAGCCAGTGACCGGTATCAGCACCTATCGACAATTGTTTTGGTGCTGGGATAACATTATATGTAGAATAAGTCGATGATGGAGCACAAGTAATATCGTTATAGCCAAATGCATAGAACACTGGCGCTTTCAATCCACGCGCAAAGTTTGACGCATCATAGTAACGCACTGTGTTTATAATTTCTTTAGTTCGATTACCTTCATATTTCAACACATGAGGCCAACCGCCAGCACGATTATTCATATAAGCTTCTTGGTCGCACAATGCTGGGAAATACACTGCTGTTGCCTTCACTCGGCTATCAAGTCGTGATGTAACAAGCGACAATGCGCCACCTTGACTTCCCCCAAGTGTTCCCACCTTTCCACTACATTGTGGCAATGACAACAAGAAATCAATACCTTTCACGCAACCCAAGTACACTCTACGATAGTAGTATGCGTTCACATCGTCAATATCCTTCATTTGATAGTTTGACAACACACCCGAGCTCAAGTCGTCGTAGATACTTCCTTCTAAGTTCACTGGAATACCATGAATACCCAATTCAAGCACTATCACACCTTGCTCAGCATGCTTAATATCACCACCTTTAGGCGATACGCTTGCTCCTGGCAAACGCAACACTGCTGGGTATTTACCTTCTTTTTTAGGCATTGTTAGCACACCATACATGCGCGAACCACCTATATTACCATACGACACATGGTACACATCCACCTTTTCGGTGCATCGGTCGGCAAGTAGTTCCATCTTAGGACGCAAATCCACCTTTTTCAACTTTTCAAGGTTCTTTGCCCAGAATTCATCAAAATCTTCAGGTTTTTCGGTGTAAGGAGTCAACTTTTGAGGGTCAAAACCCACTGTCGACATCGCCGAATAGTTCTTTCCTGCATGTTTCACCTTTGCGCGCACTCTCACAAAGCCAGGTTTCTTCTTTGTTCCCACCTTTATTGTGGTTTCATAGCCTTTCAATGTGATAGTTTTCTTTTCGTGAGCAGGCATTAGGTCTTCACTGATTTCATAATCGATGGTAGCGCCATTGAGTGCAAGACCACAATCGGTAAGTATCACCTTCATCTTCACCTGTTCGCCCACCTTATATATCGCATCGGCGTGATCGGGAATCATAATGATTTTCACTCGTTCGGCCATAGCGCTCATTGCCACAGCACACATCACGGAAATCAACAATACTAATCGTTTCATCTCTCTTTATTTCTTATTTATAAGTAATCATTTTAGCCAGTCACCATAGTGGATTGGTACTTCTCTATTGATTGATTGTTCGAGCGAAATAAGTGTTTCAGTCGACATCACTCCTTCTATGTGTTGTATCTTATCGTTAAGCAGTTCCATAAGATGTTGATTGTCGCGTGCAAATAGCTTTATCAACATTGTATAAGGACCGGTAGTGAAATGACATTCCACCACTTCAGGAATTTGTTCCAACGATTCCACGGCTTGACGATACATCGACCCCTTTTCCAAACGCACTCCCACATAGGTACATGTCGAATAACCCAAAACCTTCGGATTTACATGATAACCCGAACCGGTTATCACATCGAGGTCTATCATTCGCTGAATGCGTTGATGGATTGCTGCACGCGATACTCCACATTCCGCCGCTACATCTTTCGACGGTATGCGTGCATTCTTCATTATTATCTCTAAGATTTTTCTGTCTAAGTTGTCGATTCTCTCCATTGGTAACAAGTAATAGTTTTGGTGCAAATATAATCATTTTTTCTAAATGCAAACACTTTTATTAGCATTTTGTCATCAATAACCCTATTTTTTATGAAAATTATCCATTTTCACTTCACACTATTATAAAAACATAGGGTGATAGGACACAATCGCCTACCACCCTACTTGTTGGTTTATTTATCTAAGCCTTTAGATTACTTTGCCAAACCTACAGTTTCAACTTCGAAAATAAGCATTTCGTTTGGTTCGATAACTGGATCTTGACCATTTACACCATAAGCCAATTCAGCTGGAATGTAGATAGTGTAAACTGCACCTGGGCTCATCAATTGTAGCATTTCGCCAAAACCCTTAACTACTTGTGTTGGACTGAATACTACTGTTTCGCCACGGCTGCTATCAAATTCTTCACCGTTCAAGTGACGACCAGTGTACTTAACTTCTACGCGGTCAGTGTTCTTGAATTGTTCGCCGTTACCTTCCTTTACAACCTTGTAGTATACACCACCTTCGCTCTTCTTTACATCAGCATTGTTTGCCAATGAGTCAGCGATGTACTTTTCTTGGTTCTTCTTGTTAGCGATTGCCTTAGGATTTTCTTCCTTTGCCTTGCTCTTGATTTCGTTCATCAAACGCATAACTTCTGGTTGCAAGTATGCTGGGTTGATAAGTGAATCTTGCATGAATGCTTTCTTGAATGAACGGAACCATGCCTTTGCCTTCATTTCGATATTTTCGCGTTCCTTGATTTGAGCAAACATGCTCTTGATTTGCATACCCATTTGAACACCATGTGTATAAGATTCGTTTTGGTCTTCCATTGAGATTACTGATTGCAAACCAGCCAAGAATGCCTTCTTGTCAAATGTAGAATCTACTCCAAGTTCGCTTGCTACACCATAACCATACATTTCACCAAACACTGCTGTCAATGTATCTACTTGAGGGTTGTGAGCTTCAGTTGATGCAGCTCCTTTGTTACAGCTTGTGAATGCACCCAAACCAAGTGCGATAGCTGCTACTAAAAATAACTTTTTCATAATTAATTTTCTATAAATTTAGTTTATTGTTTTTATTTTACGATTTCAATCAATTGTACATCGAAAATCAATGCTGTATCAGGGCCGATAAGTGGACCTGCACCATTTGAACCGTAAGCAAGGTTAGCTGGGATGAACAAACGCCATTCTGCTCCTGGCTTCATCATTTGCAATGCTTCTACCCAACCTGGGATTACTTGGTTTACACCAAATACTGCTGGTTCGCCGCGTTGCACTGAGCTATCGAACACCTTACCATCGATCAAGCAACCTGTGTAGTGTACCTTCACTGTATCTGTTGCCTTTGGTGATTCGCCTTCTCCTTCTTTCACAATTTGATATTGCAAGCCCGATTCTGTTACCTTCACTTCTGGGCGCTTTGCGTTTTCTTGCAAGAACACTTCACATGCCTTTTTGTTTGCAAGGCGTGTATCTTCTTCTAATTGTGTGAAATAGTCGTTTACTACTTGTTTTGCTTCATCATAAGTCATTAGCATTTCGCCTTCACCATACACTGCCTTCAATGCAGCTGCAAAGTCATCAGCGTTTAGCTGTCTCACTCCTGAGCGTTGGAAATTGTTTCCCATGCTCAAGCCTAATGCATAGCTTAATTTATCCATTTCTGCCATTATTTCTTTATTTTAATTTATCAAAGTGCAAAGTTAGCCTTTATTAATCTTTTGTTTGCTATTTTTTGAATAAAAAATATTAAATTTGTAAACAAAATTTTGAATAAAAGCGAATTACTCTCTTTTTTCGAAACTAAAAACCTATTACACAATGAAAAAATTAGTGTTCCTCACTGGCGCTGGAGTAAGCCAGGAAAGTGGAATTTCTACTTTCCGCGATTCTGATGGATTATGGGAAAATTACCCAGTAATGGATGTGGCAAGCGCCGATGGATTTAAACGAAATCCCGAACTCGTACATCATTTCTACAACGAACGACGCAAACAACTCATCGACACCCGTCCCAATAAAGCTCACCTTATTATCAAGGAATTAGAGCAAGATTTTGATGTGATTACTATAACCCAAAATGTCGACGACTTGCACGAAAAAGCTGGTTCTAACAACATTATACACCTACATGGCGAACTCATGAAAGTGCGCTCTATTGCTCACCCCGAACGCACCTACACGCTTGAATATCCTAACATAGAAACTTGCGCCACTACGGTCGACAAATATGGCGATATCATTCGCCCTCACATAGTCTTTTTTGGCGAAGATGTTCCCCTTTACACCGATGCGTTGGACATCGTGGCCGATGCCGATATTCTTGTCATCATAGGCACATCGTTGGTGGTGTATCCTGCTGCCGCTCTTGTCAACTTCACCAAGAAGGGCACTCCTATCTTCTATATCGACCCTAAACCCTCTACAGTGAGCTACTTAGACAACATCACCTACATCGCAAAAAAGGCTACCGAAGGCATGACAGAATTGGCCGAAATTTTGCGCAAAAATTACATCTAATTAGCACGAAAATCGTCAAAAATAGCCCTTGTTGATTTGCTCTGATTAACAAATGCAAATTCTTATTAACAATCCCTTTTTTAGCACTTAAAAAATAGGTTGTTAATAACTTTTTTTATAATAATGTGTAAAAAAGCATTATTTACATTTGTGAACTCTCTAAATAATTCCTAACTTTACAATCGTTTTAGAGGCACAGTTGCTCACTCGTTACTTTCAACGCGTTGCGATTATGCCAAATATTTATTTTATTATTGATTATCAACATCTTACAATATGAGCGAAATAGTTTACCACATACCAGCACTTCTTACTCCTTGCATCGAGGGGCTTAACATCAAGAGCGACGGCGTTTACGCCGATGTTACTTTCGGAGCAGGAGGACATTCGAGAGCAATCGTAGAACGATTGGGCGAAAATGGTAGACTATATGGTTTCGACCAAGATAAGGACGCTATCGCAAATGCTATCGACGACCCTAAATTTACATTTGTATACAGCAATTTTTCCTACATCTCAAACTTTATGAGATACTATGGCGAAAACGGCATCGACGGCATCATGGCCGACCTTGGTGTATCGTTCCACCACTTCGACGAATGCGATCGTGGGTTCTCGGTGCGTTTCAATGGCAAACTCGATATGCGTATGAACCAAAACGCCGAACGCGATGCCCAATGGATCGTTGCCAACTACTCCGAAGAGCAACTTGCGCAAATCCTTTACCTCTACGGCGAACTCAAATCTTCACGCAGAATCGCTGCGGCTATCGTGAAGGCTCGACAATCTAAGCCTATCACCACCACTGGCGAGCTCATCGATGTTATAACACCTTGCCTCAACCCTCGACAAGAGAAAAAAGAAGCCATCTTGGTGTTCCAAGCTCTTCGCATCGAGGTCAACAACGAAATTGAGGTACTCAAATCGTTGCTACAACAATCGCTCAAGGTTCTTAAACCTGGCGGACGATTCGTCGTGTTGACTTACCACTCGCTTGAAGACCGTCTTGTGAAGAATTTCTTCAAGACTGGCAACATCGAGGGCAAAATGGAGAAAGATTTCTTCGGACGCTCTACTTCACCTTTCAAGCTCATCAACAACAAAGTGATTGTGGCTTCTCCCGAAGAAGTGGAACGCAATCCTCGTTCAAGAAGTGCTAAACTTAGAATCGCTGAGAAATTGTAACAACACACAACACTCCAACTTTAATCTACAATGGCTAAAATATTTGATTATTTTAAAAACGAGATAAAGAAAATCAAGAAAGGCGATGTTGAACCCATCAACATTAGCTTTTTCAACAAGCATAAATTCACTATGATGTGGATTGTGGCTTTTTGCTTCATCTACATCTCTACCAAATATGCCAACCTGCTCGAAAAAGAAGAAATTCTTGAACTAAAGCAGCAACTTCAAAGCGCACGCACCGAGAGCGTGAGAGCTTCTGCTGAATATAAAACACAAGTGAGAGAATCGCGCGTCAAGTCGCTTGCCGACTCTATGCATCTACACCTAACGGTTCCCGAACAACCAGCATTCAAACTAACAGGAAAATAATATTATGGCTAAAAAGAAGAAAAACAAGTATCACATTCTGAGTCGCTACAATTTCGTACTCTTTGTATTTGTATTGGTAGCTACCGCGATTATCTTTTGTCTCGTGAGAACCACATGGGTGCAAGCTCCTAAATGGAACGAGAAAGCCGATCGCATCTTATTGAGAACTAAACTCACACAGCCCAACCGCGGACAGATTCTTGCCGACAATGGCGCTGTATTGGCTGCCACAGTTGAGTACTACACTCCTTACATCGACTGGCAAGCCGAAGGTTTCTCATCTAAGAAATTCAAAGAAAACTTAGACGAACTTTGCGACAGTCTTGCTTCGTTCGGTAAAAAGCATGGCGATAAGCGCACAGCCAAACAATGGAGACAAACGCTCATGGAGAAATACTGCGGTATCGACAAGCGCACAATGTCCATCAAAGAGCGTCGACTCAAGCACAATCGCGACACCGTGAAATGCCGCGACCGCTATCACATTCTGTTCAAGAAACTTTCACGACACGAATATTTGCGTCTACAATCTTTCCCATTCTTCAATGGAAGAAGATCGCAAACAGGTTTTACCTATGCCATCAGCTCTGAACGCGTGAAGCCTTTCGGAAAGACTGCAGCGCTAAGTATCGGTCAATTGCGTTGGGATAGCGTGCCTCGCAGCTACGAAACAATGACCGATAGTGGACTCATCACCGTTACCGACACTTTTGTCGAGCTACACGGTATCACAGGTCTTGAAAGAGCCCTCGACAACCATCTTTTCGGTAAACACGGTAAGACTAAGACCGAACAGCTCACTGGACGCATCGTGAACTGGGAAACCGAAGCGGCACAAAGTGGTTACGACATCATGACCACTATCAACATCGACATTCAAGACATTCTTGAAGAAGAATTGGTCAAGGTGTGCAACGAATACGATGCCGATTGGGGGACTGCCATCATCATGGAAGTAAAAACAGGTAAAATCAAAGCCATCACAAGCCTTAACCGCAACAAATCGCAAGACCTCAGTGAACAAGGTCTTATGCACGCAGGCTTGGGTTACGAACCCGGATCGGTAATGAAAGTCATTTCTATGACTCTCGCTCTCGAAAAGGGGCTTGTAAGAAATGTCAATGAGGTCATCTCTACAGGTCACTCGTTTGCCTACGGACACTCAAGACCTATCACCGATGCTCACGGATATAGTTCTATGCCTATACACCAAATCATCGAATCGTCATCAAACATCGGTATGGCGAAAGTCATTTTGCGTGGCTACGAACGAGAACCCGACAAATATCGCCAAGACCTTGAGGCTATGGGATTCTTCGAACCTCTACGAACAGGTATTGCTTGGGAACGCACTCCTAAAATCGCTAAACTCGGCAACAAGAACTGGGACCGCGTTGCCCTCACTCGTATGTGCTATGGCTACTCTACAGAGATTCCGCCTCTAAGCACTCTTGCATTCTACAATGCTATCGCCAACGATGGTAAATACATTCGCCCACGACTTATCGACCGCTTTATGCGCGATGGTGTGGTGGATTCTATCGTTCCCGAAACTTACATCCGCGAACAAGTGTGCTCGCCTGAAAATGCAGCCAAGGTTCGTTCTATGCTTCGCGATGTGGTGTGGGGCAAATATGGTACAGCTCAGTTCCTCAAAGACCCCGATGTTGAAATTGCAGGAAAGACTGGTACTTGCTATGTATTGAAGGACGGTAAATACACCAACAAGAAGCGCCTTGCTTTCTGTGGATTCTTCCCTTACGAAAATCCTCAATACACTTGTATGGTACTTGTTTCGGGTGCTAATCGTGGTGCAGCACGCACAAGTGGTGCAGTACTCAAGAACACTGCACTTCGCATGTATGCTCGTGGATTGCTCGGCAAGAACTCCGACTACAAAGAGAACAACAGCAATGTTCAACGCACTGCCCAAGTGTACACAAGCTCAAAGGCTCTATCCGACTTGGGTATTCGCAATGCTCAAACCATTCATCGCCAAGCCGAAAAGGTCGATAGTGGCATGCCTAATGTAATGGGGCTCACAGCAAGAGAAGCGCTCGCTATCCTCGAAGGCAAAGGCTATTCAGTGAAATTAAACGGTAATGGTATTGTCGTGAAGCAACAGCTCTCACGCACCAACGCCGACAACAATAAAAAAGAAATCATACTCACTTTAGGATTATACAAGTAACTCTATGGGAAAAGATTTAACAGGACTATTAGTCACTATACCAATCATAAAAACAGTCGGTTCGACTACTAAAGTTGTAACTGATGTCATTTGCGATTCACGCAAAGCATCCGATGGTGCTCTATTCGTGGCCGTCAATGGTGTAAATGTTGATGCTCACCGTTTTATACCCGATGTGATAGCAAAAGGCGCGACTGTCATAGTGTGTGAAGTCCTTCCCGAACATATCGACGAAAATGTGTGCTATATCGTTGTGAGAGACAGCTCTATAGCGTTGGCTCACATCGCTGCTTGGTGGTACAACTACCCTTCTACACGCCTCAAACTTGTGGGCGTTACTGGTACAAATGGTAAAACCACTACTGCAACTTTGCTTTACGAACTCATGCAACTCATGGGCGAAAAAGCAGGGCTATTATCTACCGTTTGCAACATCATCGACAAGACTGTGATTCCTGCAGCGCAAACCACTCCCGACCCTCTTTCGCTATGCCGTATGCTTAACGAAATGGTTGAAGCTGGTTGTAAATATGCTTTCATGGAAGTTAGTTCACACTCTTGCACTCAACATCGCATCGATGGTCTCACTTTCGCTGGTGCTATATTCACCAACCTCACTCGCGATCACCTCGACTATCACAAAACTGTGATGAACTATATGAACGCCAAGAAGATGTTCTTCGACCTTCTGCCTAAAGACGCATTCGCTCTTGTGAACGCCGACGACAAGGCTGGAGCTTACATGATTCAGAACACTATGGCGCGCAAGCTCACCTACTCGCTTCAATCGATGGCATACTACAAGTGCAAGATTCTTGAAAGCCGTCTCAATGGCACTTCTCTTCGCATCAATGGTCACGACATCGAAGTGATGTTCACTGGTCGTTTCAATGCCTACAACTTGCTTGCCGTTTATGGTGCAGCTATGCAACTCGGTTGCGACAATCAAGATGTGTTGGTGGCTATGACTCAACTCGTGCCTGTTGCGGGACGATTCCAAACTCTCGTTTCGCCTCGTGGCTACACTGCTATTGTCGACTATGCTCACACTCCCGACGCTCTTGTCAATGTGCTCGACTCTATCAAAGATGTTCTTGGCAAGAACGGCAACATTATCACCGTAGTTGGTGCAGGTGGCAATCGCGACAAGGGTAAACGACCTATCATGGCGCGCGAAGCTGCTTTGCGTAGCGACAAAGTGATTCTCACTTCCGACAATCCTCGCGATGAAGACCCTAACGACATCCTCAGCGACATGGCTGAAGGCTTGACCGACAGTGAGTTAAAACAAAAAACCCTTAGAATCAGCGATCGCAAGGACGCAATTCGCACTGCAACCATCTTGGCTCAACCAGGCGATGTAGTGCTTGTAGCTGGTAAAGGACACGAGGATTATCAAGAAATCAAGGGCGTTAAGCACCACTTCGACGACAAAGAAGTATTAATCGAAATTTTTAACAACGAAATCTAACTCTAAAGAGCATTATGTTATATCATCTCACCGAATTTCTCAAAGAATACGACTTTCCTGGTGCAGGATTGATGAGCTACATCACTTTCCGCTCGGGAATGGCGCTCATTCTATCACTTTTCATCTCAATGGTCATCGGTAAGCGCATTATCGAGCGCCTACAACTCATGCAAATAGGCGAAATCGTGCGCGACCTTGGTCTTGAAGGACAAATAAGCAAGAAAGGTACTCCTACAATGGGTGGTATCATCATCATCATTGCCATTTTGGTACCTTGTTTGCTATTGGGCAAGCTCACCAATGTGTACATGATACTTATGCTCATCACCACCGTGTGGCTCGGCACAGTGGGATTGCTCGACGACTATCTAAAGATTGCTCGACGCAACAAAGATGGTCTTAAAGGCAAATATAAGATTATCGGACAATTTGGACTTGGAATTATCGTAGGTTTGACCATGTATCTAAGTCCTGATATCGTGATGCGCGAGAATGTTGAAACCGAAAACAAAATCACTCACGAAACAGTGATTGAATATAATACCGAAAACATCAAGGCAGCTCAAACCACCATTCCTTTTGTAAAGAACCACAACTTCGACTACGCATCACTCACTCAATGGATGGGCGAACATGCCGAAACTGGTGGTTGGATCATCTTCATCATAATGGTTACTTTCATCATCATTGCCGTGAGCAATGGTGCCAACCTCACCGATGGTATCGACGGACTCGCCACGGGAACTTCGGCCATCATCGGAACTTCACTTGCCATTATGTGCTATCTCGGTGGTAATGTCATCTATTCTTCCTACCTCAACATCATGTACATCCCTGGTAGCGAAGAACTCACCGTATTTGCAGCAGCATTCATAGGCGCCACTATCGGTTTCTTGTGGTACAATGCCTACCCTGCGCAAGTGTTTATGGGCGACACTGGTAGCTTAACTCTTGGTGGCATTATTGCAGTATTCGCAATTCTTATTCGCAAAGAGCTACTTATCCCTATCTTGTGTGGTATTTTCCTTATCGAAAGTCTTTCGGTAATATTACAAACTTCTTACTTCAAGTACACTAAGAAAAAGTATGGCGAAGGACGACGCATCTTCAAGATGACTCCTATCCACCACCATTTCCAACGAAATGCCGCAACCGAAGGCTATGTTATGTTCAACAAACCTAAAAATTCGGTTCACGAAAATAAAATCACTATGCGATTCTTCATCATTGGAATCCTTTTGGCAGTATTAACATTCGTAACTCTAAAAATTAGATAATGACAGCAAAGCGCATCGTTGTGCTTGGTGCAGGCGAAAGTGGCACTGGCGCAGCAATCTTGGCAAAAGTTAAAGGTTTTGATGTATGGTTGAGCGATATGGGTAAAATCGCTCCTAAATACAAAGAAAAACTCGATCAATATAACATTGAATGGGAAGAAGGACAACACACCGAAGAAAAGGTGCTCATGGCCGACGAAGTCATCAAGAGTCCTGGTATCCCCGACAATGCTCCTATCATGCTCAAAGTAGCGAGCAAGAACATCCCTGTAATCTCTGAAATCGAATTTGCAGGTCGATACACCGACGCCAAAATGGTGTGTATCACTGGTAGTAATGGTAAAACCACCACTACTATGCTCACCTACCACATCTTGTGCGAAGCAGGGCTTAATGTGGGATTGGCTGGCAATGTTGGCAAGAGCCTTGCCTACCAAGTTGCCACCGAAAAGCACGATGTATATGTAATCGAGCTAAGTAGCTTCCAACTCGACAACATGTATGAGTTCAAGGCTAATATCGCGGTGCTTATGAACATTACCCCCGACCACCTCGACCGCTACGATTACAAAATGGAAAATTACATCGCAGCCAAGTTCCGCATCATTCGCAACCAAACTGAGCAAGACTCGTTCATCTTCTGGGAAGATGACCCTATCATTGCCGAACAGCTCAAGAACTTAAAAATCGAAGCTAAAATATATCCATTCTCGGCTAATCACTCATCCGACGCCATGGCCTACCTTGAAGGTGGCGAACTTGTCATCAACACAGATAGCCAACACATCGAGATGAATCGCGAAGAATTGGCTCTACAAGGTTTGCACAATATGTTCAACTCTATGGCGGCTGGTTTATCGGCTTCGATTCTCGACATCAAGAAAGATGTGATTCGTCAAGCACTCGAAGACTTCGAAGCTGTCGAACATCGCCTCGAATATGTCGAAACTATCGACGGTGTGCGCTACATCAACGACTCTAAGGCTACCAATGTGAATTCATGTTGGTATGCTCTCGAAAGCATGAAAGCGCCTACTGTACTTATCCTTGGTGGTAAAGACAAGGGTAACGACTACACCGAAATCGAACAATTTGTAAAGGAAAAAGTGAAAGCTATCGTTTGCCTCGGTGTCGACAACACAAAACTACACAATTTCTTCGACGATAAGGTGGACGCTATCGCCGACGCTTCAAGCATGCAAGAAGCTGTAGAAAAGGCGCGCAGCCTTGCTTCTACTGGCGATGTAGTGTTGCTTTCACCTTGCTGCGCAAGCTTCGACCTCTTCAAGAGCTACGAAGACCGCGGTAAACAATTCAAAGAACAAGTAAGAGAGCTTAAAAACAGCACTTTATAAACACACACCAATAAAAAAATAGTATTATGTCTAAAGAAAGTACACTCACTGCCGAAGTTGAGGACAAAAAAGCTCAACGAAACATTGGCGACCCGGTGATATGGGGGATATACATATCGCTTGTTCTAATCTCTATGGTCGAGAGTTTCAGTGCCTCAAGTCAGATCATTGGCACTGGAGCTGGTATGTACGCACCTATCTTCAAGCACGCAATTTTGCTTTTCGGTGGGTTCTGCGCTCTTCTTGTGTTCTACTTTACCAACTACAAGAATTTCCCTAAGCTCTTCACACTCCTCGCTGCTGTTACCATCTTGGCTCTTATCCTCGCGCCCATCATCGGGCAGGATATCAATGGTGCCAAGCGTGCCATCAACTTGGGATTCTTCTCGGTACAACCGGCCGAAATGGCTAAAGTATCTATTGTGGCTCTCATTGCATGGGTTACAGCATCACACCAACGACGCGAAGATGTATCCAATCGAGGAATTTTCATATGCGCCACATTAGTGCTTTTCTATAGTGCGCTCACATTCTCGCAAGGGCTTACCAACACTTTGCTTCTCATGGGCATTTCGGCCATCATGATGCTTATCAGTGGAGCTAAATTAAAGAAACTCCTTGTCGTATTACTTGTGTATGGCGTTTGTGGAGGTATATTTTTCACTATAAAGAGTTTAAACGATTCTAAGGAAGAAAATCTCAACCTCGACCCTAAAACTGAGGTCGTAGTAGCTGCCGAAGTTGAGGAACTACCCACCGACAATGCTCTCGTGCAATTCCTCACCAAGAACTTCGGTCGTGGTGGTACATGGGTTGCTCGTTTCATTCGCCACTACACACCGCCTCAACTTGTTGACCAAAAAATGAACAGCAAGAACCAGCAGGAAATGTATGCGCGCATGGCGCAGGCCAATAGCAACCGATATGGCATTTTCCCTACTGGGGTCGGACCTGGCAACTCTCGCGAATGTAGTCGCTTGCCTCTTGCCTTCTCCGACTATATCTACTCGATTATCACCGAAGAATTAGGTATCGTAGGCGCACTATTTGTGTTACTCCTTTTTGTGGGACTTGTATTCCGAGCCAAAAGAATTGCGCTCCAATGCTCTTACGCATTCCCTTCTTTCCTTGTCATGGGTATGTCGGTAATGATATCATTGCAAGCTCTTTTCCACATGGCGATCAACACTGGTGTTGTTCCGGTTTCGGGACAGCCATTGCCTCTTGTTTCGATGGGTGGTACTTCTACCCTTATGGTGAGTGTAGCATTCGGTATCATGCTTAGTGTGAGCCGTTATGCTATCCAAAACGCTCACGATAAAGAGCTCAAGAAGGCCGACCACGACAAGTTGCCCGAAAATCTTCGTGCCGAAAACCCTACTCTTTAATAACTTCATAACAATTAATATATGAACAATCCTAAGATTCTGATAAGTGGTGGAGGTACAGGGGGACACATTTTCCCTGCCCTCGCTATTGCGGGCGAAATCAAACGCCGCTACCCTAACGCCGACATTCTTTTTGTTGGTGCCGATAATCGCATGGAAATGGAGAAAGTTCCTGCTGCTGGCTATCGCATCATTGGCCTTCCTGTGAGTGGCTTCGACCGCAAGAATCTATTCAACAATATCAAAGTGCTTTTACGCCTTTTCAAGAGCCTACGCATGGCAAAAAACATCTTGAAAGAATTCCAACCGCAGATTGCTATCGGCGTGGGTGGATATGCAAGTGGCCCTATGCTTAAAGCTGCTCAAAAGAAAGGTATCCCGACTCTTATACAAGAGCAAAACTCTTATGCTGGAGTAACCAATAAGATGTTGGCCAACAATGCTCACGCCATTTGTGTGGCCTATGATGGCATGGAACGCTTCTTCCCTGCACAAAAGATTGTCCTCACAGGAAATCCTGTGCGTAGCAACCTCTTGCAGTGCACTCTTTCTCAAGAAGATGCTAAGGCTCACTATGGACTCGACCCTAAAAAGCGCACTGTGCTAATCATCGGCGGTAGTTTGGGCGCACGCACCATCAACAACAGCATTTCGGCGGGACTTGAACGCATTGCCAACGAGCAAAATCTGCAATTCATTTGGCAAACTGGCAAATTCTATGACGAAGCTTGCAAGAAAGCTCTTGAGCAATCTCCAGCCAATAATGTTAAGCAAATGGCTTTTGTCAACGACATGGATATCGCCTATCGTGCTGCCGACCTTGTAGTATCACGCGCAGGGGCAAGCTCAATTTCCGAACTCCAACTGCTTGGCAAGCCTTGTATTCTTGTGCCTTCGCCTAATGTAGCCGAAGATCACCAAACCAAGAATGCTCTTGCTCTTGTAAATCAAGATGCTGCTATTATGGTTACCGATGCTCAAAGCCAAGAGCAACTCGTTAGCACCATTTTAAGCACTATAAACGACTGCGACAAACTCAATTCGCTTGCTTCTAATGTGTCTAAAATGGCGCTCAACAATGCTGCCGAACACATCGTCGACAAGGTATTTGAAATAATTGATAAAAACTCTTCTTCAAAATGATTAAACAGTATAATTCTATATATTTCGTAGGTGCAGGTGGCATAGGTATGGCTGCGCTCGAACGCTTTTTCCTATCTATGGGTAAGAAAGTGGCTGGTTACGACCGCACTCCTACTGAGCTCACTCGCAACCTCATAGCCGAAGGTGCTGAAATAGTTTTCGACGAAAATGCCGACCTAATTCCTGATTATTGTCGCGACAAAGAAACCACTCTTGTAATCTACACTCCTGCTGTGCCTCAATCGCACGAAGGACTACAATATTTCACCAACAATGGTTTTACCATCATGAAGCGCGCACAAGTGTTGGGACTCATCACAGCAAGTTCTAAGGGACTATGCTTCGCTGGTACACATGGCAAGACCACTACATCAAGCATGGCAGGACACATCTTGCACAATTCAACTGTGGGCTGTAACGCCTTTCTTGGTGGTGTGCTGAAACCTTACAACAGCAACCTTCTGCTATCGCCTGGCACTGAATATTCAGTTATCGAAGCCGACGAGTTTGACCGCTCTTTCCACTGGTTGAAGCCTTATGTTGCTGTTATTACTGCCACCGATCCCGACCACCTCGACATCTATGGCACCGAGGAAGCTTATCTTGAAAGTTTCGCTCACTTCACCGAATTGGTGCGTCCCGATGGACACCTCATCGTTCACACTGGGCTAAAACTTAAGCCACGCCCAGCCGAAGGGGTTACAACATACTCTTATTCTCGCAATGAGGGCGACTTCCATGCCGAAAATATCACAAAAGGCAACGGCGAAATAACTTTCGACTTCGTTCACCCTAAGGGCGTCATCAAGAATGTATCTTTGGGTGTACCTGTCGACATCAACATCGAGAATGCTATAGCATCGATGGCAGCATGCTGGATTGCGGGTGCTACCGACGAAGAACTACGCACCGGAATTGCCACTTATCAAGGCGCAAAACGCCGCTTCGACTTCTGGCTCCGACAAGCCCAAATGCCTGTAGTGATCGATGATTACGCGCATCACCCCGACGAATTGCGCGCATCTATCCTCAGTATTAAGGAGTTATACCCCGAAAGACGCTTGACAGTGATCTTCCAACCACACCTTTATTCGCGTACTCAAGACTTCGCTCCACAATTTGCCGAAGCTCTTTCTATCGCCGACGAAGTGTGGCTCACCGAAATCTACCCTGCTCGCGAGCTTCCTATTCCAGGTGTTACTTCCGAAATCATTCTCAACGACATAAAATGCGATAATAAAAGCATTTGCGAGAAAAAATGCTTGATTGAACGAATAAAAAATCATAACTTTGATGTTTTATTGACTGTGGGTGCTGGCGACATTTGCGACTACCTACCTCAAATATGTGATATCATCCGAGAAAAATGCTAAAAAAGATACTTAACATACTCAAATACATTGCTCTTGTGGCTGCGTGTGTGGGGCTCGTGATTAATTTCATTTGGGCCAATATGCAAGCTGATACAAGGGTGTGTAATGCTGTTGACATCGACATCGAAAATGCCGACACAGTATCTTTTGTCAATCAAGCGATACTCCGAGATATGCTCAACAAAGCTAATCTCAACCCAACAGGAATGAATGTTACCGATATCGACACCGACACTATCGAAAATTTCTTTGCCAACTCTGAATATCTCGAAAGTGCCGAATGCGTGATGATGAAAAACGGCGACATTCACATCTACACTTCACAACTTATTCCTGTTATGAGAGTTTTTGATGGTGGCGAGTCTTTCTATGTCAACAAAGATGGTAAATCAATGAGAGCCACAAGCTCTATTCACACCAATACTCCTATCGTGAGCGGACATTTCAACGACCCTGCCGATGCGCTTATTGTATTGCCTATTGCTAAGTATGTAGAAAGCGAACCTGCATTGAGTGAGCTCGTAACCATGTACACGGTCAAGGACAAAAACAATATTATCATCATTCCTTCCATTCGCGGACATGTTATCAACTTTGGCGATAGCACTAATATCGCTAACAAATTTGCCAAGTTGAAACGCTTCTACAAGGAAGTAATGCCAGTGAAGGGTTGGGACACCTACGACACTATCTCGCTCAAGTGGAACTACCAAGTAGTAGCCAATCGACGCTCTAAGCGCATCAAACCAGTGCTTGTTGTCGACTCTACTTTGGAAAACGAAGCACCGGCTATCGAATCGCTTATCATTCCACAAGAATCGGCACAAAATGAGAAACCCGTTGCAACAGCCAACGCTACTAACAAGCCTGCCGCAAAAACGAGTAAAACCACCAAGAAAGCATCGCCTACCAAAAAAGTAAACAATGCTTTCGCCAAAAAGAAAAAAAGTAATTAGAAAACCTTTACAATACTATTCAAACTAAGAATATGGAAAAGAAACAGTATATCATAGCCATCGAGATTGGTAGTTCTAAGATTGTGGGCGTTATCGCTCAAAAAGAGCTACCCGAAGGAGCCGTTTCTATCAGAGCTATCCAAGAAACAAAAATAAGTGAAAGCGTGCGATATGGCTGCATCAAGAATGTTGAAGAAGTGAAACGCAGCATCAACGAAGTAATCGCAAAACTTAACGCTCAAATTAAAGATGCCGAAGTAACAAGCATCTACCTTAGCCTTGCAGGTCGTTCTATTCGCAACGAGACTGTGCAAGTTAAGAAACAATTCAACATCGAAACTCCTATCACACAAGATATCATCAACGATATTCTTCAAGAAGGTCGCAAGACTTCTAAGGTGGGATTTGATGTGCTCGATGTCGTTCCTCAACGATTCCTTATCGACAATGTAGAAGCAAAGAAGCCTGTGGGCACTTTTGCATCAAATATTTCGGCTACTCTCAACACTATCATTGGTAAGAGTACCCTTAAAGCCAATTTGCAACGCGTCATCGACCCAAATATTAAGGTGAATGGCATCATTCTTTCACCATTGGCAGTAGCAAAGCATGTTCTATCTTATGACGAACGACAACTTGGCTGTATGCTTGTGGACCTTGGTGCCGAAACCACTACAGTGTCTATCTACAAGAACGATGCGCTTATTCACATAGCTACTCTGCCTTTCGGTGGTCGCAACATCACTCGCGACATAATGAGCCTCAATGTTCTTGAAGAAAAGGCCGAAAACTTGAAAACAAGCGCAGGCAATGCTATGCCTCCAAGCGAAAGCCTCGACCAATCGGCACAAATCGATGGTATCATGGTACAAGACATCTCTAAACTTGTTGTGGCACGCAGTGGCGAAATTATTGCCAACATCAACGAGCAATTCAAGTTTGCCAACATCAATCCAGAAGATTTGGCTCATGGTATCATCCTCATCGGTGGTAGCGCTAAACTCAATGGATTCCGCGAACTACTCGAAAAGAGTTGCCATCCAAAGGTAAAATTCGGTTCTTACCCTAAACATGTCAACATTTTGGCAAAGAAGGGACAAGATTCCGACCTATATATTCAAGCTGTTTCATTGGCTGCCGAAGCTGCCGAACGCATCGAGCCTGACATGTCTTGCATCACCCGCATCGCAAAACCTGTTGAGCCTGAGCAAGAGCCAGAACCAGAAAATGTGGACACTAAGCCTGAAGTCGAAACTCCTAAAACACCTTCAAAGCCTGAGGAAGACAAAGATGGACGCAAGAAGCAAGGTTTGAATATTTTATCTTCGTTGAAAAAACTTTTCACCGAAAATAATACCGAAGAAGACGAAGATGGTAGTTACGATTAACCTCGTTTTCTACTATTTATCAAAAAATGTTGCGTAATTAATTCTCTATTAACCATATTTCTGAGTAATTTTGCACTCGATTTGGTTCCGATAGAATTGTAAAGCGACGAAAGGACTAAATTCAATACAATTTACGACTATGCAAGGATTCAACGATATAGAAAATGTGCCAGAAGATGTTATCAACAACCCTGGCTTTAGCGACGACAACGAAATAGAAAAAATCATCAAAGTGATTGGCGTTGGTGGTGGCGGTAACAACGCTATCAACCACATGTATGCTCAAAACATCAAGGGCGTATCATTTGTGGTGTGCAATACCGACCGTCAAGCTCTTAATGGTTCTCAAGTGCCTAGCAAGGTACTTATTGGCCCTAACACTACTCATGGTCTTGGCGCAGGCAACAAGCCTGAGGTAGCAAAGGCTGCTGCCGAAGAAAGTGCCGAAGAAATCGCAAAACTTTTCCAAGACGACACTAAGATGGTGTTCATCACTGCCGGTATGGGTGGTGGTACTGGTACTGGTGCGGCTCCTGTGGTAGCACGCATTGCTCGCGAGCACAACATTCTCACCGTGGGCATCGTTACCATTCCTTTCCTTTTCGAAGGCGAAAAGAAAATCATCAAGGCGCTCAATGGTGCCGAAGAAATGAGCAAATATGTCGATGCGCTTCTTGTTATCAACAACGAGCGACTCACTGAAATATATGGCGAACTCGATTTCCTTGAAGGTTTCGGTAAGGCCGACGACACTCTGTCAACTGCAGCACGCAGTATTTCCGAAATCATCACTACTCAAGGTAAAATCAACCTCGACTTCAACGATGTGCGCACCACTCTATTAGACGGTGGCGTGGCTATCATCAGTTCGGGTTACGGCGAAGGCGAACGACGCATGACTAAGGCTATCGAAGAAGCTCTTAAGTCGCCTCTTTTGCGCAACCGCGATGTATATGGTTCTAAGCGAATCCTTGTCAACATCTACTTCTCTACTAAGGCTGAACATCGCTTTGTAATGAGCGAAGTAGACGAAATGCGCGAATTCATGTGTAAGTTCACTCATGGTATCGATGTTATATGGGGTGTAGCTACCGACGACACTCTTGGCAACAAGGTTAAGGTTACTATCCTTGCTTCGGGATTCAATGTATCGCTCACCGAAGAAGTGGAATCAAAGCAACCTCAAACTACTAAGCCTAAAACATTCTCGGCTCCAGCTAAACCAAGCGAACCAGACCCAGAAAAAGACCAAGACCGTATCTTCGAAATCTATGGTCCTGAAGCTTTGCAAAACACTGCTCGTGCTAAGTACATGGTGCTTTCACTCGACGAATACGACAACGACGAAGTGGTCGATATGATCGAGCGCACTCCTACTTTCCGTCGCGACTCTAAATTCAAAGACAGCGTGAAGGAGATCATCAACGCACCTCAAAAGCAAGAAGATGCTGCCGAGCCTCAGATTGAGCAAAAACAAGTCAAAAAGACTATCAATTTTGCCGATTAAACAGCGACAACACTTAATTACACGAATTATAACTCAGTTGAATATGGATTTATTTGAAATTATCAACGAAGACATAAAGAAGGCTATGCTTGCTCGCGAACAAGTGCGCTTGCAAACTCTTCGAGGCATCAAGAAGGAATTTCTTGAAGCTAAAACAGCCAAAGGTAGCGATGGCACTCTTACCGACGATGCTGCTATCAAGATTCTTACCAAGATGGTAAAGCAACGCAAAGAATCGGCCGACATCTACACTTCGCAAGCTCGCCAAGACCTTGCCGACGCCGAATTGCTTGAAGCCGCTATCATCGAAGAATATCTACCTAAGCAACTTAGCGACGAAGAACTTTCGGCAGCTATTGCCGACATCATCGCACAAGTAGGTGCTACTTCACCTAAAGATATGGGCAAGGTGATGGGTGTTGCGTCTAAGCAACTTGCTGGCAAGGCTGAAGGTCGCGCTATCTCAGCCAAAGTGAAAGAACTATTGAATAATTAATCAAAAACATATATAAGAAAATGTTAACTCTATCTGTTATTAAAGAGAATCCCGAAGCGGTTATCGAACGCTTGGCGGTGAAACATTTTGATGCGCGCGCTCACATCGAACGCATCATCGAACTCGACAAAGTGCGTCGCAATCGTCAACAAGCACGCGACAATCAAGCTGCCGAACTTAACAAGATGGCTGCTGCTATCGGTGCTTTGATGAAACAAGGCAAGAAAGAAGAAGCCGAAGAAGCTAAGGCTAAGGTGGCTGAACTTAAAGAAAACAATAAGGCTATTGACGAAGAATTGAAGGTAGCCGAAGACGAAATCACAAGCATTCTTCTCAACATTCCTAACATGCCTTGCGACATGGTTCCTCTTGGCAAAACTGCCGAAGACAATGTCGTTGAAAAAGAAGGTGGTCCTATGCCAGAACTAGCTGAAGATGCTCTTCCTCATTGGGATTTGGCTAAGAAATACAACATCATCGATTTCGACCTTGGTGTAAAAATCACTGGTGCTGGTTTCCCTGTTTACATCGGAAAGGGCGCACGCCTTCAACGCGCTCTTATCCAATTCTTCCTTGACGAAGCAAGCGAAGCTGGATATGTTGAAGTACAACCTCCTTATGTAGTGAACGAAGCTTCAGGTTATGGTACAGGCCAACTTCCTGACAAAGAAGGTCAAATGTATCACTGTGGTCTTGACAACCTTTACCTTATCCCTACTGCCGAAGTTCCTGTAACTAACATCTATCGCGATGTTATCTTCGACCAAAAGGATCTTCCTAAGAAGAATTGTGCTTACTCAGCATGTTTCCGTCGCGAAGCTGGTTCTTACGGTAAGGATGTACGCGGTCTTAACCGTCTACACCAATTCGACAAGGTAGAAATCGTTCGCATCGAAAAGCCTGAATGCTCTTACGCTGCTCTTGAAGAAATGAAGGATCATGTTCAAGGTCTTCTTGAAAAGCTTGAACTTCCTTGGCACATTCTTCGCTTGTGCGGTGGTGATATGAGCTTCACATCTGCTATCACTTTCGACTTTGAAGTATGGTCAGGTGCTCAAAAGCGTTGGTTGGAAGTTAGCTCGGTATCAAACTTCGAAAGCTATCAAGCTAATCGTTTGAAGTGTCGCTACCGTGGCGACGACAAGAAGACAGTGCTTTGCCACACTCTTAATGGCTCGGCTCTTGCTCTTCCTCGCATCATGGCTGCTCTTCTTGAAAACAACCAAACGCCTGAAGGAATTCGCGTTCCTAAGATACTTCAAAAGTACACTGGTTTCGATATTATCGACTAATATTTCACAATCGATATTTATTCTCAAAGCTCCGCTACTCATTGTTGGTAGTGGAGCTTTTCTTTTTTTACATTTTTTATACCTATTTCTTGACTTTAATTCGTATTTTTGTCATCAAACTAATATTTTCAACTCCAACACATAAACTTTCGTCAAAGTAGGCGCGTTGAAACATTAAAAACCACCTTTTTAATATGAAACGACTCATTTTCTCACTCGTTACAATGATAATGGCATTCGGCGTTTCCATTGCCAACGACAATAAATATGCGCAAGCCACATTCCCCGAAAAAACTTACGATTTCGGCATCATCAAGGAAGAGAATGGACCTGTAAATACCACTTTCGAAGTAGTAAACACAGGTAACAAACCTCTACTCATCATCGATGTGGCTGTGTCATGTGGTTGCACTACTCGCGAATTTACCAAACGCCCCATCGCTCCAGGCAAATCGGGCAAAATCAAAGTATACTACAACCCTGCAGGACGACCAGGCGCTTTCAAGAAGGACATTAAAGTGCGCACCAACGGACGCGAACGACGCACAACACTCTACATTGAAGGCACAACCATCCCTGCACCCGAAAAATAACATCAAGCATCAGCAGTTATGACTCGCGTATTGTTTACCATAGTGCTCATCTTGGCAACTCTTTTGGCGCAAGCTCAAAGTTCGGCAACTTGGCTCACCACTACCCACCACTTCGGCTCTTTCAGCGAAGAGGCGGGCAAGATGTCCTATGTGTTCAATATGGTCAACACTACCGATAGCAATATGCGCATCACCAATGTGCGTGCTACTTGTGGCTGCACAGCCACACAATACACCACCAAATCGATTGCCCCTGGCGACACGGCTTCGGTAACTGTAACCTACAACCCTGTAGGCCGACCTGGACAATTCGAGAAAGACATTTATGTCTACACTAATGCTTCGCCTCACAAATGCACTCTCACCATCAAAGGCAATGTAATAGCTTCACCAAGCACCATTCAAGCACAATACCCTGAGAGTGTGGGCGCGCTCCGTCTCAACCGCCGCATCGTTCCTTTTGGCGATATTACCAAGGGACGCACGCGCACGCAATTCATCAATGTATACAACTCAAGCCACGACTCTTTGCGTGCTGAATTCTCTCATGTTCCCGAGCTCATCAAAGTGGATATGATACCACCAGTCGCATCACCTGGCTCAACTGCCACCATTACTATAACCTACAACTCCGACAAGGATAAGAATTGGGGACTTTCGCAACACAATTTCACCATCGAAGCCATTCCTGTGTTGCACACCACTGCTGCAGTGGCTGGCATTGCCGACATCGACATCACAGCGTTCATCAACGAGAACTTCGGCACTCTCACTCAAGAGCAACGCCAAAATGCTCCTGTGGCTAAAGTTTCTACCGACAGAATAAACCTTGGCGCAATATCGGCTACCGATTCTATTGCTACGGCAACATTTGAAATCTCCAACAACGGTAAATCGCCGCTTATCATTCGCCGCATCTACACACTCGCTAAGGGTATCTCTGTTTCATGCAAAAAGACGAAAATCAAACCCGGAAAATCGGCTAAAGTGAGCGTAACTGCCAACGCAGCTCAATTTTCCAACATCATAAACGAGAAACTGCTCATCATCACCAACGACCCCACCACGCCTCAACAATCGGTGCGCATCGTTGGAACAATTAATAACTAACAAAAAAACTAAAAACATCTCATATATGGAACATCCTGAAAACGACGAAAAATATCTCGGACTAACTGTCAACGAGGGCGTTGCACAACCGCCAATCGTTAACCCATATCTCAAGCGTAAACGCCGTCGCACACTTCTTAGCGCTGCCGAATATGTTGAGGGTATTCTTAAAGGAAACCTAAGCATTCTAAGCCAAGCAGTTACTCTTGTCGAAAGCCACAATCCTGAACATCAGGCTGTGGCTCAAGAAGTCATCGAGAAGTGTCTGCCTTATTCGGGCAACTCTCGACGCATTGGTATCACTGGTGTACCTGGAGCTGGTAAAAGTACATCTATTGATGTATTCGGGCTACATGTACTTAAAAATGGTGGCAAACTCGCGGTTCTTGCCATCGACCCAAGTAGCGAACGCTCTAAAGGTAGTATCCTCGGCGACAAGACTCGCATGGAGAAACTAACCCTTCACCCCGACGCATTCATTCGTCCTAGCCCATCGGCTGGCTCACTCGGTGGTGTTGCACGCAAAACTCGTGAAAGCATTATTCTTTGTGAAGCGGCAGGCTACAACAATATCATCGTTGAAACTGTAGGTGTGGGACAAAGCGAAACTGCTGCTCACTCTATGGTCGACTTTTTCTTGCTCATTCAGCTTGCTGGTACGGGCGACGAGTTGCAAGGTATCAAGCGTGGTATTATGGAAATGGCCGATGGTATCGTTATCAACAAAGCCGATGGAGACAACATCGATCGTGCAAAACTTGCTCAAACTCAGTTCCGCAACGCGCTACACTTGTTCCCTCTTCCTCCAAGTGGATGGACACCTGAAGTGCTAACCTACTCTGGCTACTACGAAATTGGTATTCCTGAGGTGTGGGATATGATTGACCGATACTTTGAATTTGTAAAGGCCAACGGCTATTTCGAACAAAAACGACGCGAACAAGACAAGTATTGGATGATTGAAACTATCAACGAGCGTCTACAAGCAAGTTTCTACAACGATCCCGAAATCGAAGACTTGCTCATCAGCAAAGAAAATCTTGTTTTGAGCAACAAGCAAAGTTCTTTCGTGGCAGCACACGACATTCTTAATCGCTACTTCGAAAAACTACGCCAATCATAACAAAACAATACATCAACTCACATTCACCATTCTTCTATTCACCGAAGAATGGTGTTTTTTTATGCCCATTCACCGCCATTCCCTTAAAAATCAGCGCAACACTACCATATATCGGAAAATTTATTGTACCTTTGCACCTTATAATAATATAAAAAGTATCAATCACTTATGAATTTAGGCTTTTTCAAATTTCAACCATACTTGAAATCGGTGCTTTGGGGTGGCGAGAGAATCGCTAAATACAAGGGCATCGTAACCGACCAGAAACAGATAGGCGAAAGCTGGGAAATATCTGGAGTTACTGGTCGTGAATCTGTGGTGTGCGAAGGAGCCGACTTAGGATTGACTATCGTAGAGCTTATAAGAAAGTACAAAGGCGCACTCGTTGGCGAACCTATCTACGCTAAATATGGCGACACTTTCCCTATTCTTGTTAAGTTCCTCGATGCGAGAGAAGACCTTTCATTGCAAGTACACCCTAACGATACTATTGCAAAGAATCGCCACAACTGCCTCGGTAAAACCGAAATGTGGTACATCATCGACACTCTCGAAAACAGCAAGATTAACATTGGTTTCTCTCAACCTATCTCTCCAAAGGAATATGAGATGCGTGTTGCCAACAACACCATTATGGATGTTGTTACTTGCCACAATTCTCGTCCAGGCGATATGATTTACATTCCTGCTGGTCGCATTCACAGCCTTGGAGCAGGTAACTTAGTTGCTGAGGTTCAAACCACTTGCGACATCACTTATCGCGTTTACGACTTTAACCGTCGCGATGCGCAAGGTAACACACGCGAACTTCACACCGAACTCGCTAAAACTGCTATAGACTACACTGTTCTCGACAGCTATGTCACTACTTGCAATTCTGACAATGTATGTGAAACCAAGCTTGTTGAATGTGATGGTTTCAACTCAAGCCGTATCATTGTAGACGGAGAACACGACATTCTTTCGCCTGATGCTCAATCTTTCCGCATCATTATGTGTTTGAAAGGCAATGTTGAAATTAACGATGATAAAGGCAATAACACTACCTTGCGACAAGGCGAAACAGTACTTGTGCCTGCATGCACGGCAAAACTTCAGATCAAAGGCAACGCCGAGCTAATTTCCACTACAGCTCTTTAAATTATAACAAATAAAAAACAAGTCGATGCATTCGTAAAAGCTTTAAAAGATGTTGATAGCGAAAAACTCTTGCTTTCTACTAAGCTTGTAAAGAATAATGAAATATCTGTGGATTCTATCTTCAATACTCTTGTTGGAACCCCAGCTAATATGGCAAATCCAACAAAAGAAACAATTGATAGCATTGCATTGATCACTTTGACAAACTATTTTGTTGAGAACCCAACACCTACACCAAAAGCTTACGAATTCAAGGAAAGTGATGACCAATGGTATATTCTTTTGTCTGATGATAGTGAATATTTTTTAAAAGCCATCAAGTGTAATGACGGCGAGTATGATTACCGATATTCTAAGATAGAAAGTGATTTTGTTCCAACTGGCAACAAATCTAAGAGCGACACTAAAGAATAACATCAATCCTAAAATAAAAATATATAAACGAAAATCCCCAACTTTATGGAAATCATAAGTTGGGGATTTTATTTGTTACAAACTAACCTTTCGTTGATTTTCTATTTCTTCAGAAGTCGGACTTTAAAATTTACTCGCCCTTCACAAGATACTTTTCGTGTATTTGTCGACACCAATACACCACAGGTGTGTCAAGCAAACTCGTAACGATATATATACCATAGCTACTCACAAAGATACTCCACAGCACATCAATCGAGTACATGCCATAAAATGCGCCAAAAGTATATAACAATGTGTTAAATAGCTGAGAAATCAGCGTAGAACCATTATTTCTTATCCACAATCCACTGCGGGCATCTCCAAAGCGCTTCTTGCACCAATCCCACCATTTGTGGTACAACCACACATCGGTAAGTTGCGACACAAGATACACCAATAGCGACACGCACACCACCCGTGGAGTTACGGCAAATATCGTTTCGAATGCGCCTCGAGCCCAATCGTTTGCACTTGGTATATATAATAGCCATAATTGAGAAAGCACTACAAACAGCACCGAACATGCCGAACCTATTACCACAGCCCTATTGGCATCTTTCTTGCTATGATTTTCGCTCAACACATCGGTGATAAGGAATGTGCTCGCAAACAACACATTACCAAGTGTCATCTCTATGCCGAATGCATTCACAAGCAACAACACCTCAATATTAGCAAGTATCGTAACAAGTACATTCATGGCAATAAGACCTGTTTTACCAAATATTCGATAAAACAGCATCACACTGCCATATATAAGCACAAATGATAATATCAGCAACGCCTCATTCATCTCTATTTCATTTATTATGCTCCCACCCCAAAATCGGTATTATGAAGCAATATATCTACTCGTAGGTTATCTTTATATTTTGGATATACTTCCTTTATAAACAACTCTCGCACTGCAAGATCAGGCTTTAATGGTGCTGAGTTCTCAACCATGATATTTACGCACACTCGACTGAAATAGCGCAAGCCAGTCTCTACATCGGCTATCATCGACTCTACCGTTTGCTCAGGCAAGCCAAATAGCAAACAACATTCATCAAATCCTTCACTCAATCGCTCTGGAGATGTTTCCCTTATGCCTTTAAGCATCACGCGCTCACGATAATCGGCATCAAATGTTTCAACGCCTGTTTTTATCTTCAACGCAACGCCGATTTTAGCAAATCGCTCTCGCAATGCTGGCACATAGTGGCGATATAGCCAATGACACTCAAAATGCACCGTACCGATAGCCTTTGTCGCACACACCTCCTCAACAAGGCGCAATGTACTGTCTTCGAGTTCGCAAAACGAGCCTGAGTTGATTACTTCAAGCACCCCATACTCGCCCGTAACGCTATCCAACGCCTGCTTGTTTATCTGTAGATTTTCGGTCTCATTTGCCGACGCATCATCATGATAATCACAAAAGGCACAGCGCTTATATCGACAGCCACGACCACGCAAAAGCACTATTTCACGAGGATTCTTATCCTTAATTACCGAATATCGCTGCATTTCAAGCACGCCTATCACTTATTCTCTTCGTCGAGATTTCCTTCGTAGATGAATTGGTCGTCATCGTCATAGAACTCTTCTTCGTCGTCCCATTCTTCATCCCATTCTTCCTCTTCTTCTACTGGAATATCGCTCACATCAAAGATAAATTCGTCTTCTTCCTTCACTCTGCGCTTAGCATCAAGGTCGCGATGAGTAATCTTTGTTGGGATACGGTTGTTTTCGTCATTAATTGCACGCCATAGAGCATCTTTTAGCTCCACCAATCCCATATTTGCTACCGACGAAATGAACACGCATTCCACACCTTCTGGCACTTCATTACGCATTTCGTCCATTAGCTCATCGTCGAGCATATCGCACTTAGTGATCGCAAGCACACGAGGCTTGTCCACCAAGTCAGGATTGAATTGTTGCAATTCGTTGCACAATATGCTATATTCTTTCTTTATGTCATCAGTATCGGCTGGAACCATGAACAACAACACAGCATTGCGTTCAATGTGGCGCAAGAAGCGCAATCCAAGACCACGACCTTCGCTCGCGCCTTCGATAATACCTGGAATATCGGCCATCACAAAAGATTGATTGTTGCGATAGCTCACGATACCAAGATTAGGCTCAAGTGTTGTAAACGGATAGTTTGCAATCTTAGGTTTTGCTGCCGAAATCGACGACAACAAAGTAGATTTACCTGCATTAGGAAATCCCACAAGGCCCACATCAGCCAGCAATTTCAACTCAAGAATAATAGTCTTCTCGATTGCTGGCTCACCTGGCTGTGCATAACGAGGGGTGCGATTGGTTGCTGTTGCGAAATGGCAGTTGCCAAGACCACCCTTTCCGCCTTTCAACAACTTCACTACTTCGCCGTCTTCGGTAACATCACACAAGAACTTTCCAGTTTCAGCATCATATACAGCAGTTCCGCATGGCACTTCAATAGTGCGATCCTCGCCGTCCTTACCAAAACTGCGATTTCGTCCACCCGATTCACCATTTGTAGCGAACACATGGCGTTGGAATTTCAAGTGGAGCAATGTCCACAAATTACGATTTGCTTTCAAGAAAATATGTCCACCACGACCGCCGTCGCCACCATCAGGACCTCCCTTTGGTACATACTTCGCTCTGCGGTAATGTCTCGACCCTGCACCGCCCTTTCCCGAGCGACACATTATCTTTACATAGTCGATAAAATTTGATTCTGCCATATATATTAATTTTTATGACGACAAAGTTACGGATAAATTGCCAATTTGCCCTAACTTCTGCCTTTTTTTGTGCATCTTACAAGAAAATCTAATGTTAATTAGCTATATTTGTAGAATAATTGTTTTATGTGTGGGACAAGTGCTTATAACTTCACTAAATTTTTACGCTTATGAAATTCTGGATTAGAATCAATGGTTTACAAGAAGGTCCGATGGAAATCGACCAAATGAAACAGTATAATATCACTCCTACAACATTCGTTTGGTGTGCAGGAATGAAGGACTGGGCTTACGCAAGAGATGTGGAAGACCTTAAAGAGGTGCTCGCTCAATGTGCAAGCGAAAACGCTCCTTCGGCTCCAGCGAGCGAAACCAACGAGGTGGTTGCTGATGTTGCCGACAGCCAAGCTGAAGCCAACAGCGACAACAACACCATTGACGAAGTGGAAGATACTGTTGAAGTTGAGACTGAACAGATTGAAGAAGCAACCGAAGTTGAAGATCTTAAACCTACTATTGAAAGCACCCCTGCTGCAGAGGAAGAAGAAGTTGCTACTCAAGAAGTAGCATCAGCCGAACCTGTTGTTCAACCAGTTGTTGAGCCTCAACACACTGCACCTGTAATTGAAAGCAAGAGCGATGACATTCCCCCTTGTCCTTCTACCAACCTTATATGGGCTATCCTTGCCACAGTTTTCTGTTGCCAAGTTACTGGTATCATTGCCATTGTGTTTGCAGCACAAGTAACAACTAAATATAGAGAAGGTGATTACGACACAGCTAAGAAATATAGCAACTGGTCGGCTTGGTTGGTTATTGCAAGTATTATCCTATCAATACTTTGGGCATCGTTCGCTTTCCCATTTATGTTGATTAGCGAAATGATGTAACAATTTATTTCTTAATAAATCGTCCGAACACATATCCAAGCGCATCGGCTTGAATTTTCGATTTCATAAGCCAATTAAGCAACAAATATAGGCCACCCGACACCCCAAGTTGGGTGGCTAATAGTATCCACGCATTCGAAATTACCCACGACAACATCACACTTGGAGCAAGCGCCACTACCGAAAGCGCCACATAAGGCAACGAATCCTTAACCAATGTCCAACGGCTGAATTCTGTAACTTTACCCACAAGATACAACGCATAGAAATAGTACACTATACCCGCAAACACCTGACCTGCAACAAGCCATGTAACGCCCAATGGTATAGTAACTACGATAGCTATCACGGTCGACACATCTTTCACTATTTCCGAGTACACATACTTGCGCGATGCGCCACACGATATGATATAATTGTTATATTGCGATGTTATCACAGTAAAGATTCCACGCACCACAAGTAGTTGGAACATCAATATCGCCGAATCCCATTTTGTACCGAAAAAAATATGAAAAATTTGAGTGGAACTCACTAATAATAAGCCCATTACGAAGAATGTAACATAGCATGTGAAGCGGTTAATTTTGGTGAGCATGCGCGCGAATTCGCGTTTTTCGTCCTGTTTTGCGCTTAAAATGGGTAAAAACGAAGCCGTAAACACCTGAGACAGAGACATAACGCCCATTTTGCTCCACTTGTCGGCCTGACTGTAATTACCCAGCTGAACGAGGTTGTAATGAGCCCCTATGATGAACGAATAGATGTTCATAAAAATGGTGTTCAGGAACGAACTTGCCATCACTCCTGCACCCACACTGAATATCGAACGCAACGATTCTATGCTAAACTCCATGCGTGGCACCCACGACGATGTGAGCCACAACACTGCCGATTTCACTGTAGCAAGCACTATCGACTGCCACACAATAGCCCATGCGCCCCAACCAGCCAGCGCAAGCCATATTCCCACAATGCCACTCACCACCAAGCCTATCACATTGCTCACAGCAATCATTTTCACAGTCATCTGCTTCATCAAGCGATTCATCTGCACTATTGCCGTAGCATTGATGATGAATGTAACAAACATCACGCGTGCCAATGGTATGAGTTGTCCCTCGGCATGAAATATCGAGTCAATCCAAGGAGCACACAGCCACAACACAGCATAAAGCATAACACTCATGCCCAAATTAAACCAAAACACTGTGCTATAATCGGTTTCGGTAGGATTTTTGCGCTGTATCAAGGCTGTAGAGAAGCCACTATCTACAAATAGCGAAGCGAACGCCTGAAACACCAATATAGCGCCCACAAGACCAAATTCGGCCTTCGACACCACATTAGCAAGCACTATACCCGTAACGGCATATAGCACCTGCGACGAGAACTTATCTATCGTATTCCACTTCAAAGTCCTCGCAGTTTTCAGTTTCAATCCTATCTCCTCTTCTTGATTTTTCATATTCACTTGCAAAAATAGCAAGAATTAGTCAATATCAACTACTCTAACTGCCGAAATCAAAAAAAACGGCACATTATCACTACGATAACTATGCCGTTTCTATCATTATTATGTATTATCTAATCAATCTTCGAGAGCTTGAGCTATGTCGCCGATGATGTCTTCCACATTTTCAATACCCACCGATAGGCGAATCAAGTCAGGAGCCACACCAGCTTCCATTAGTTGTTCGTCGCTCATTTGACGGTGAGTGTGACTTGCTGGGTGAAGCACACACGAACGAGCATCGGCCACATGGGTTACAATACAAATCAAGTTCAACTTATCCATGAATCGGATAGCATCCTCACGAGTACCCTTCAATCCGAATGCAATCACACCACACGAACCATTAGGAAGATACTTCTTTCCAAGTTCGTAGTAAGGGCTATCAGGCAATCCACTATACTTTACCCAAGCCACCTTTTCGTTCTTGCTCAAGTATTCAGCCACAGCTTGCGCATTTTCGCAATGGCGCTTCATACGCAAGTGAAGAGTTTCCAAACCAAGATTCAACAAGAATGAGTTCATAGGCGACTGTATCGAGCCAAGGTCACGCATCAACTGAGCAGTAGCCTTAGTGATATAAGCCATCTTGCCGAAGCGATCGGTATAAGTCAAGCCATGATAAGACTCATCAGGAGTACAAAGACCAAGGAACTTGTCGGCATGCGCTTGCCAGTCGAAGTTGCCACTATCCACGATAGCGCCACCCACTGCAGTAGCGTGTCCGTCCATATATTTTGTAGTAGAATGTGTTACGATATCAGCACCCCATTCAAAAGGACGACAGTTGATTGGTGTTGCAAAAGTGTTGTCGATAATCAATGGCACACCATTCTTGTGAGCCACGCGAGCAAATTTCTCAATATCAAGCACTTCACAACCAGGGTTAGAGATAGTTTCGCCAAACAAACACTTTGTATTTGGTCGGAACGCCTTTTGCAATTCCTCTTCGCTTGCATTTTGGTCAACGAAAGTCATCTCGATACCAAGTTTCTTCATCGTTACGCTGAACAAGTTGTAAGTACCACCATAGATAGCAGTCGAACACACAAAGTGGTCGCCAGCTTCGCAGATATTGAACACTGCATAGAAATTAGCAGCTTGTCCCGACGATGTGAGCATACCAGCCACACCACCTTCAAGCGCTGCTATCTTAGCAGCCACAGCATCGTTGGTAGGATTTTGAAGGCGGGTATAGAAATATCCGCTGTCTTCGAGGTCAAACAAGCGCGCCATTTGGTCGCTATTATCATATTTGAATGTTGTACTTTGGAAAATAGGCAACACGCGAGGCTCACCCTTAGTAGGTTTCCAGCCTTCTTGCACGCAAATAGTTTCGGGTTTAAGATTCTTAGCCATATATATATGTTTTATATTAGGTTTATCACGATAATTTACATATTTCAATCGCAAAATTAATAAAAATACTCATTCTTTTCGACTCCCTTAACTGAAAAGATGTAATTTTGTATGAATTTCCATTTTCATAACGATGACACAACAACACAACGCGCCTTCATTGGGCTACCACATATTAGCCATTATCACCATTTTTGTGTGGGGCACCACATTTGCCTCTACAAAGGTGTTGCTTCAACACGACCTCACACCATCCGAGATTATGCTCTACCGTTTTGGCATTGCATACGCGTTGTCGTGGTTTTGCTCGCGAAAACTTTTCGCCAACTCCCTCGCCGACGAATTTTTCCTTGCCATTGCAGGATTCACTGGTGGAACCATATATTTCCTTGCCGAAAACACAGCCCTGCAATACACCATCACATCCAATGTAGCACTCATAGTGTGTAGCACGCCTATACTCACTGTACTGCTTGCCATCTTGTGCATCAAGGCCGAGCGCATCACGGGCAAACTCATTGCTGGTTCGCTCATTGCACTCGCTGGGATGGGACTTGTTATCCTTAACGGGAAAATCCTGAAATTCAACCCATTGGGCGACACACTCGCATTCATTGCCGCACTATCATGGGCTATTTATAGCGTGGTTTTGCGCCGATTCGACGGCCGATATAGCATGTGGTTTGTAACACGCAAGATATTCTTCTATGGCATCATCACCATGTTGCCAGTGATACTATTCGACGACGAGCCACTTCACCTCGAAGCATTCGCCCACCCAGCCGTATCGCTCAACATGCTTTTCCTTGGCATCATAGCCTCTATGATATGTTTCTATTCGTGGAATGTAGTACTTGAGAAACTCGGCACCATTCGTGCATCCAATTACCTCTATTCACAACCCATCGTGTCGCTCGTGTGTTCGGTAGCCATTCTTCACGAACCGCTCACCATCATAGCCATAGTAGGCACACTATTCATCCTTTTCGGCATATATGTGGCACAAAACGGGCTACCCCCTTGGCGAAAGTCCTAATCACAACACAGCCACCACACCTGCCACTATCATTCCCACGCAAGCCATCAGTTTCACACCCGTTCCCACGATAAATGCCAAGAACGAGCCCACAGCTGCGCGCATAGCTTCTTGCGACGACTTATTACTTATCAACTTTTCGGCTATCAGCGCGCCCACAAACGCACCAACCACAGGTCCCAACACAGGCATAGGAATAAAAAATCCCGCAATCATTCCCACGAGCGAGCCCCAGCCACCTGCTGTACTGCCACCGAAACGGCGTGTCATCATCGGAGTGAGCAGAAAGTCGATCACACTCACTACCACCATTACCACAGCCCACACCACCAACTCAGCAGTCGAAAACACCACATACCCACTCCAATGCAAAAGCCACATTGCCAAATAAGTAAGCGGTGGGCCAGGCAACACTGGCAACACACAACCTGCCACGCCGAGCAAGGCACACACAACCGATAATATCAATAAAGTTACTTCCATAATTCCAAATCTTAATTTACTATTTAATTTTCGTGCCGTAAAGTTAATGATTTTTTTATTAGCTCAAAATTCCCGAAAGGTGTTTTGGGGTTTATAGACATAATGATAGTTTTTGGGACACAAGAACAAAAGGACATATTTTTAAAAGGACAGAAGAACTTGAAAAATCTTCATTTTAGATGCTTTTTAGAGCAAAAAAGGGTCAAAAACTGCATTTGCGTACTTTTTGCGTACTATTTTTCTTGGAAAACGGGTAAAAACGATGCTATTTTTGCATCAAAACAAAATCAAATGATTATGAAAGGTTATATTTTAGCATCTATTTTTATTGCGTGTAGCTCATTGGTGATGTCAGCTCAAAGCGTAGATAGCGTTAATCAATCGTCAAAAACTTCCGAACAATTCCAAAAGGAATTAAAAGAGTTTGTCGATAAGACACAAGAATATATGCTGGAACAAGAACGATTGAAGAATGTAATTATTCCTGTGGACTCGACACATCAGCTGAGTAAAGATCAGAAAAAACTATTGAAATATGCTAAGAATCTTGGCAAGGCACGAAAAAATAAGATAAAATTGCCCATAGAGGTGAATCGTTTATTAGGAGATACGATAAGTAATGAATGCTATCAATCTGAAATGATAGTTGAAAATGGGCTTTTCTTGACTAATCCAGATTTTGTAGCGGAACTTATTGTGCCAATGCAATTTGTTAATGATAAAGGAACTCTAAGGTCTGACCTATGCTTGGCTTTGGACAAGGAAGGTAATTATTATAGATTTGTTCAAACTTATTTTGGATTGGCTAACGATAGTATTGAGAAGAGACTATTATTTGAATCAAATATTATTGGATTATTATTTGGCAGTAAGTTATTAGAAAACAATACTATAATAGCAGAATATAAGATAAAAGAAAATGCGATAGATATTATTGAGTTTCCAAAGTCAAAAGGAATAGATTATCTAAGGAGAATCTCAACTCGTCGTACACCTAAAATTATACTTAAGTCAACTGAAAGAAGCGAAGACGTACTTAATCGAGGAGTTTGGAGACATCCAATCACATTGCCATCAGGATATATCGAACCTGAATATGTCGATAAGAATTGGCGTTAATAGTTAAAATCAAGAAAAATGGTCTATAAAGTGTAATTGCGTACTTTTTGCGTACTATTTTTCTTGGGAAAGGGGTAAAAACGATGCTATTTTTGCATCAAAACAAAATCAAATGATTATGAAAGGTTATATTTTAGCATCTATTTTTATTGCGTGTAGCTCATTGGTGATGTCAGCTCAAAGCGTAGATAGCGTTGATCAATCGTCAAAAACTTCCGAACAATTCCAAAAGGAATTAAAAGAGTTTGTCGATAAGACACAAGAATATATGCTGGAACAAGAACGATTGAGGTATATTGACTCAACGCATCAGTTATGTAAAGAGCAGAAGCAACTGGAAATGTTGGTTAATAAGACTTGGTGTGAAATAGATTCTACTAAAGGTGCAAAATTAAATTCTGAATTATGTTTTGATAAAGAGGGTTTTGTGCTGTGTTTTACGCTTGAGGATAATGCAAAACAAGTGGCGCCTGAATGGGAATTATGTAAATTCAATATCTCAGACGATAATATTACAATAACACAAAATGAAAATAAGACCGAAGATTACAATCTCGTAAAGTTATCAGACGACACTCTTGTTTTAAGCTCAAAAGGGGTTGAAAAAAGCATTCGAATGTTTAAAACACAAAGCTCCTTGGATAACGAATTGCCATCAAGCCCCAATAATACAACATTTGATTACCTCAATGCTAAACAGTGGCAAATAGTTAAACAGCCCAAATATCTCACAAAATGGCATCGCTGGTATTTTGCAGAGAACAAATGGTTTTTGGTTGATTTTAGATACAACAAAAATAAAGATAAATGGGAAACTATAGTTGAAATAAGAGAGTATTATCTTGCTGAATACGCCGATCATAATTTTAGTCGTGGTCAACTTAGTAAAAAGCAAAAGAATGGGAACTTTATTAATTACTATATTGAGCATAAGCATCAAGGAAAGCATAACAAATACAATCTAAGTTCAATACTTCCTAAGATTCAATCAAAGTCTTTTCAAATCATTCATTCTTCAGATGGGTATCTTTTGTTAGAATCGGTGCCAATAGATTATCAGAACGATAATATTTATAATAATGGCGAAACTTATAAATATTTGTTGAGAAGTTATTAGGTATTAAACAAAGTCGAATGAGAATGCTTGCGCAATAGTAAGAATAGTCCGAAGGACTGATTTTATGAATAGCCGTATGCTTTTCAAGCTTACGGGTTATGAGAAATATAAGGATTGCGCCTGAAAGACGCGAATGAAATAGTTTCCCGTCTTTGCAGACGGTATATTTAAAAATCCTTTTTCCGGAGACTTAAAAGTCCCCGGCTATTCATAAAAAATGCCTTTGCAGGCATTGAATCAAATGTCTTCGACATTATTTAGATGCTATGAAAGTAAGATCCACAAGTGCGTTTTTGTTCTTGTGCCTAAATAAAAAACCGTTCTTCTGTCCAAAAATTCCCCATTCTGTCCCCCAAAAAACAATGCGGAGTGAAGCAAATATGTGCCACACTCCGCATTTGTTTATGTTACGAGTTGATGGTTATCCACCACTCTGTGTTTTTACTTTGACTTTTCTACAGCCACCTTAATGTCGGCAAAAATATCGGCAATAGAGCCATTACCTTCGATAGCTGCATACACGCCTTCGTTGATGTAGAAGTCGCGCAATGGTGATGTTTGATTGTGATACACATCAAGACGCTTCTTAATAGTTTCGGCATTATCATCGCTGCGGCCAGAATCTTGTCCACGCTTGATAAGTCGCTTAGTCAATTCTTCGTCGGCCACTTCAAGACCAATCACTACATTAAGTTTCATATTGCGTTCTTCGAGAAGAGTTGTCAACGCCTTTGCTTGATCAATAGTGCGTGGAAAACCATCGAAAATCACACCATTTGCAACTTTATCGGCATTTTCGTCCAACACCTTTCCCAAAATACTTATCATAAGATCATCGGGAATAAGATTACCACCCGAAATAAAGCTATCGGCAATTTTGCCAAGTTCAGTGCCACGACTAATTTGGTCACGAAGCACTTCTCCAGTAGAAATGTGGAATAATCCGTATTCTTCAATCAACAAGTCACTTTGTGTTCCCTTTCCAGAACCAGGACCGCCAAAAATAACAAGATTAAACATAGAATGAAATTTTAATTTGTTTTTATAAATTGTGATTCATAAGGTTCTTAAAAATGCTGCGCTTTATTTGCCTTCTTCGCTAAGCACATAGATGTCGCTTAGGTTGCGGCACTCGCCATCTACATCGAGACCATAACCCACAATGAATTTTGCAGGTATCTCAAAGCCCACATAATCAGGCTTTGCATCGGTGCGCAATGATTCAGGTTTGAACAATAGCGTAGCAAATTTCACTGTCTTAGGATTTTTAGCCTTCAAGTCGGCAATTAGAGCCTTAGCTGTGATGCCTGTGTCGACGATATCTTCAATTACAACAACTGTGCGACCTGTGATATCTTCTTCCAATCCAAGCACTTGACGCACTGTGCCTGTAGTCGACATTCCTTCGTAAGACTTGTAACGGATAAATGCCATTTCACTACCTGCAATGTCGCATGCACGAAACAAATCGGCTGCAAAAACAAATGCACCATTTAGAACACACAAAAACAATGGAGCTTCGTCGCCGCAATCATTTTTGATTTCTTGCGCCACGCGATTCACTTGCTTTGCAATTTCTTCGCTCGTAAGATATGTCTCAAATGTGAGACCCTTAGCCGTTACTTTCATTTTATCCATTTTTTGAAAATAAAAAATTTGGGACAAAATTACAAAACATTGATCGTTTTTACAATAGTTGAGGCACACACTTTTAAGATTTTATTACATTTTTTTCGAAATTCGTTCACTACCGCCCCGTTTTGCGCTATTTTTATATTTATTTAGAACGGATTTCTTCTATTAACCACATAAATAATGTATCTTTGCAAAATGGGATAATTTGCCTTACAAGGAAGATACCGAAAATCCCGTTTTTTTACACAAGAAAATCTCTGCATTGATACACGCTGAATTATGAAGATACTGAACACTCAAGCTTTTGAAAGCCTATTAGAAAACACAATTGCCGCCGAAGGTGATGGCGGTGTGGCGCTCATCGAACGCATTGCGTCGTCGGTGGCCTACGAGATTATATCTCGCTGGTTGCCTAAGAAGCACTTTATCCTCTTTGCTGGACCAGGCTACAATGGTAGCATTGCGCTTGCGACTGCTCAAATTCTTATCGAGCAAGGCTACAAGATTGAGATCATTCTGTTCAATGTCAACTCATTACCTATCACCGACATTTGCCGCACCTATCGCGACAAAATCACTGCTATCGAAGGAGTGGATTTCACCGAAATCACCACTAAATTCGACATGCCTTACATTTCGCCCGACCATGTGGTTATCGACGGCTTGTTTGGCACAGGCCTCACAGCACCTCTCAAGGGCGGATTTGCAATGCTCATTCAGTACATCAATGAGTCGGGTGCCCACATCGTATCTATCGACACACCTTCAGGCATACTCGCCGAATGGAACCAAAGTAATGCACGCAGCAATATCATAAAAGCCAACCTCACATTGGCACTCAAGTCGAAGCGTCTTGCTTTCTTCTTTGCCGAAAACGAGGAATACATAGGAACTTGCAAGGTTATCGATATCGATTTCGACACAAACGCCTATCGCAAAATTCAAAGCAACTTCACACTGTTGGAAGAAACCGATGTGCGACGCGTACTTCGCAAACGCCAAGAACATTCGAGCAAGAAAGACTACGGCCGAATGTTGCTTGCAGCTGGTAGCCACGGAATGATGGGCGCAGCAGTGCTTGCTGCTAAGGGTGCTTTGCGTGCTGGAGTGGGACGCCTCACTGTTCACACACCACGATGTGGATACTATGTGTTGCAAAGCGCAGTTCCCGAAGCTTGTTGCAACTTCGACCTCGAATCTACTACAATTACTGAAATAAAGGTCGACGACGCATACAATGCTATCGCTATAGGCCCTGGTATGGGTACTGACCCACGCACCGCACTTGCTGTGGATTCATTGTTCAAGCGCTTCAAGAAGCCTATCATTATCGACGCCGATGCCCTCAATGCTATTGCAGGCAATCGCATGCTTCTGCAAAGCATTCCTCCTATGTCGGTCATCACTCCTCATGTGGGAGAGTTCGAAAAGCTATTTGACGGATCAACCAGCGACGAAAGCCGTCTATGCAAGGCTATCAGTATGGCTAAACGCTACAAAATCATCATCGTCCTTAAGGGTAGATACACTATGGTGATACGCCCCGACGAAAAAGTATATATCAACAGCTCAGGCAGCCCAGCCCTTGCTACTCCAGGCAGCGGCGATGTGCTCACAGGCATCATAGGCAGTCTTGCTGCTCAAGGTTACGAAATGGAGCTTTGTGCTGCGATGGGCGTGTTCATTCACGGATTGGCAGGCGAATATGCCGAAAAGAATTATGGTTCTTACTCGGTGATGGCAAGCGATATCGTGGACAATGTGGGACCTGTAATACGAGACATCATGGCTCGCAACGAGAATATTTAATCTATTCACATAAATAAAGACTGATTTTTATGAGAATAATAGCTAAAATAGGACTTTTGGCAATGGCTTTAGGCGTTGCAACTATCACTAACGCTCAAACCACACAAAAACTGTCGGCCGCTAAGCACAACGACTACGGATTGGTGTATTCATTGCCTAAAACGCACCTGCGCATCGAAGTAGAAGCGCAACAAACCATCAAAAAGAAAGGCGAACTATACAATTATGCCAAGAAATACCTCGGCACTACCGATGTAATCACCGAAGATTCTCAAACTTGGGAACTAAAAAGCATTAAGGTTACATCTTACGGAGTACCCGAAAAAGGTGGCGAATACTTGATGCAATTCAAGGCTGGAACAACTCCTTTCTTGATTGTGGGCGAAAATGGTCTACCTCTTGCCATCAACACCAACGACATCAGCATCGAAACCTACGAAAGCAAGGAAGGCACTCCTCTCACTAAGAGTGTGCTCGACAACAATGGCTATCTATCGGCTCTTTCGGGCGAAGTGCTCGCAAGTGGCTCGCTATCAAAACGCGCCGAACTCATAGCGCAAACAATCTACAAATTGCGCGAAAGTCGCACCAACTACGCTATTGGCGAAGCCGACCAAATGCCTGCCGATGGCGAATCAATGCGCCTCATCCTCAACGAACTTAATAAGCAAGAGGAAGCGCTGATGGCTCTATTTGTCGGTACTACACAAACAGCCACTGCGGTAAAGACTTTCGACTTTGTTCCTACTACCGACACCGACAAGGAAGTGCTATTCCGCATTTCCGATATCAATGGTATTACAAGCAAAGATGACTTGAGTGGCGACCCTGTATATATCTCGGTAGCAACAATCACTAAAGGTACTATTCCACTTGACGAAAAGGGATTGCAAAAGCAATTACCTAAGGGTGCTGTGATGTACAAGATACCTGGTAAGGCGCAAATCACCCTTACTCACAACGGCGATAAGTGGAGCGAAGAGATGTTTGACATCGCACAACTTGGTGTTGACTACGGACTTGCTCCTGCCCTATTCACCGACAAGAAGAAACCATCGTTTCTCAAGTTCCACCCTGCTACTGGTGGCATCATGGAAATAGGTGTACTTGAAGAAGCACTACCTATCGAGAAAAAATAACATTTTTGTTACCCTAAAAAAGACCTCAAGATGAATCAAGACGATAAAATGAGAATTGACATTATCACTGTGATGCCCGAAATGCTCACTTCTCCACTCAACACATCGATACTTAAACGCGCACAGGACAAAGGATTGGTCGACATCGTTATTCACGACCTCCGCGACTACTCGCAAAACAAGCATCGACGCGTCGACGACTACCCTTTCGGGGGTGAAGCGGGCATGGTAATGCAAATCGAGCCTGTGGATCGTGCTATTTCGCACTTGAAATCTCAACGCGATTATGACGAGGTGATTTTCACATCGCCCGACGGTGAAGTGCTTAACCAACCTATGGCTAACGCATTGTCGCTATCAAAGAACTTGATAATCCTGTGCGGCCACTATAAGGGTATCGACTATCGCATTCGCGAACATCTTATCACTAAGGAGATTTCTATAGGCGACTATGTGCTCACTGGTGGCGAATTGCCTGCAGCTGTGATTGCCGATGCTATCGTGCGACTAATTCCTGGAGCTATCGGCGACGAACAATCGGCATTGAGCGACTCGTTCCAAGACAATCTGCTCGCGCCTCCTGTTTACACTCGCCCAGCCGAATACAAGGGATGGAAAGTTCCTGAAATCCTATTGTCGGGACACGAAGCTAAGATTTCGGAATGGAAACACGAAATGGCTATTAAACGCACTATGGAATTGCGTCCCGATTTGCTAAAAGATTAACAAAAACACACATCTGCACTAAATGGCACGAAAAAAAGACAGCAACCAAGAGAAACGATTTTCTCTCACACGATGGATTCCAGAATGGCTTAACATCAAATGGGTTATAGTGATTGGAGTTTTCATTGTAATGATATTCTTCAGTCAAAACAGCTATATCAAGATTTTGGAGTACCAAAAGACTACCGATGAGTTGAGAGCCGAAATAAAGAAGCACAACGACACAGCTCAAATGTATCGCGAAAAGGCTCACTCGTTGGCTACCGACCGCGAAACTCTCGAACGCATAGCTCGCGAGCAATACGGTATGAAGAAAGAGAAAGAAGATGTGTTTATCACCGATATTCCTTGATTTTCAACATCTAAAAACCAACATAATTAACTCGACTATGGCAAACAAACAAAAAATATCAACAGCGCTATTGGCAATAGGCATCATTCTACTGCTTGTTGCAGCTATTATGCCTCTCGTAAGCCTTTACTTTTCGTGGCTTAAATACATCTATGCCACAGGTGCTGCGCTAACACTTATTGCGCGACTTATCGACCGATACACAGGCAATAACATCACACTCAAGCGTCTTAATCGCATCTTGATATGCTCATCTATTTGCTATTGCGTTTCGGCTGTGATTTTGTTTGATGTGCTTCGCAACTATGTAGCCGAAAAGGATTGGCTCGCATTCCTATTGGCTGGTGCAGTGCTGCAAATCTATGCTACATTCCGCATCGAAAGCGAAGAAAAGAAAGAAGCTAAGAAAAATTGCAAAAATTAGTCTTCTCAACATCAAAAAAGCCGCTTAAAGCGAGAAAATAAGGCAAATAAGCGCCTTTAAAATGCAAAAAATCAACATTAAAGCGATTAATTCACAAGGATTTCGTATTTTTGCATTTGATTTGTCCAATAAGGCAACCGATTTTTTATAAAACAACACTTTTGAATTAAAACAAAAAAGATGAAAATACTTAGATACTTTTTACTATCGGTAGTGGCATTCACTTGCTCAATGGTAGCAAGCGCACAAGCCAACACTACAAGCCCTTATTCAATGTTTGGATATGGTATCCTTAACGACTATGCATCAAGTGCACAACGCGCTATGGGTGGTGTGGGTTATGCTATGAACGGCGGCCGCCAAATCAACACAATGAACCCTGCTTCTTATTCTGCTATCGACTCTCTTACATTCCTTTGGGATGCAGGTATCGATGCAAGCATCCTTAATTCAAAAGAAAACGACAAGAATGTTACTACCATTGGTGGTGGTCTCGACTATATCACACTACAATTCCCTCTTAGCAAGAAGATGGGTGCAAGCATCGGTTTGTTGCCTTACTCTTCAGTGGGATATGAAGTTGCTTCTGATATTGAACACGGTAGCGAAGCACGCGCTGGTGGTGGCGGTCTTAACATCCTTTATGCAGGTGCTGCTTACTCTCCTTTCAAGGGCTTCTCATTAGGTGTAAATGTAGGTTATCTATTTGGTATCAATATCTACGACAACTATGTCTACGCTGGTTCAAGCACAACACTTTTCGAACGCGTTATTCAAGTACGCTCATGGGATCTTAAAGTAGGTGCGCTATATTCATTCAACCTTGACAAGAAGAACAAAGTGTCAATCGGTGCTACTTACACTCCTAAGAAATCACTTCAAGGTAACACTTGGGGAGCTTATTACGATATGACTCTCGACACTCGCATCGATACTATCGGTTTCCAAAGCCTTAACGGCAACAACTACACTCCAATGGGTATTGGTGCTGGTTTGAGCTACGAATTCGACAAGCGCTTCATGGCCGAAGTTGACTTCACTTACCAAAAATGGGCTGACGCTCCTTTCGCTAAGGTAGAAGGATTCGACAACAACGACGGCAAACTAACATTCGACAACCGTTGGAAGGCTGCTGCAGGTTTCCAATACACTCCTGACCAACGCGGCAATTACTTCAAGCGCATCAACTATCGTTTGGGTGGTTATTTCTGCCACGACTATGTGAATATCGCTGGCAACAATGTGCGCGAAATGGGTGTAACTTGCGGTCTTGGACTTCCAGCTCCTGGTAGCAAGACTGTAGTCAATGTAGGTTTCGAATACAAGCGTCGCGTTTCATCTCCTGTGAAATACATCACCGAAGATTATCTCAATATCACATTGAGTGTAAACTTCAACCAAATGTGGTTCTGGCAAAATAAGATTCACTAATTTTGCGTACAGCTCGAAACATACTATTATCTCTTGTAGTACTATTCATCACTATAGGCTGCAAGGACGAGGTGAAAAGCGTCGTTCAGCAATCCACCGACCCCAAAACAACTCCTACTATGCTCACCACCGACATCACAACTTTGGTGAGCGACTCGGGTGTGACCAAATATCGCATCACCTCAGAACGCTGGGAGATGTATGACGAGTGCGACACACCTAATTGGGTGTTCCCAAAGGGCATTTATCTCGAGCAATTCGACACAGCTTTACAAGTTGAAGCTACATTCGAGTGCGACAAGGCTATTTACTTGAAAAATAGCAAGTTGTGGCATTTTATAGGCAATGTGCGCTCCTCTAACACCCGAAAAGAGATAATTCTCACAAATGAACTTTATTGGGATCAAAATCTGAAAAAGGTATATTCCGACTCATTTATTCACATCGAACAACCCGAACGAATACTCGAAGGATTTGGATTTGAGTCGAACGAGCGCCTCACTACCTACAAACTGAAGCGCCCAATGGGTATTTTCCCAGTCGACGAAGAAAGCCGTAAATCGCGTGCAGCACAACGCGACAGCCTCAACACTTTGCAAGCCGACTCTGCTCTCACATTACAATGACATAGTTACTCATTATAATATATATGGATACAGCAATCACAACACTGGCAATAATGACACTCATTTCGATGCTATTCTCGGCATTCTTTTCGGGAATGGAAATCGCTTTTGTGTCATCAAACAGCGTTAGAGTGAAAATCGATTCCGAAAAAGAAGGTATTATCAACCGCATAATTAGCCTTTTCTATCGACACAAAGAAATGTACATCACAACCATGCTCGTGGGCAACAACATCATGCTTGTTATCTATGGTTTGGGTATGGCTGGATTGCTCGATCCCTATTTGAAAGAGATATTCAATGGCAATGAGGCTATTGTGCTTATCACACAAACAGTTATTTCCACAGGTATTATCCTCATCACGGGTGAGTTCTTCCCAAAAACTATCTTCCGCATCAACCCTAACAGTTCGTTGCGCACATTCTCGCTTCCTCTATTCATTATCTACATAGTGCTCTATCCTATCACTTGGTTCTCAACCAAGCTATCAAATCTCTTGATGCGCCTATTTAATATCAAGAACGACAAGCAGCACTTTGGAGGTATCACTATGGGCGAACTCGATGCCTACCTACAAGAAAACATCGACACTCACGAGGAAGAAAACAAAGAAGTGGAACGCGAAGTGAAGATTTTTCAAAACGCAATCGACTTTTCCGACACTCACTTGCGCGACTGCATGATACCACGCAACGAAATGGTAGCTGTCAACATCAACACTACTTCGCGCGAATCACTTTGCGAACTATTCACTCAAAGTGGTTTCTCTAAAATCATTGTTTACCACGACGACATCGATAATGTGCTCGGATATATCCATGTGAGCGAAATGTTTAACCCCGAAAACAACTGGAAAAAGTGTATCAAACCAGTTCTTTTCGCACCCGAAACCATGCTTGCTAACAAAATGATGGAAAAACTTCTCAAGCAAAAGCGAAGTGTTTCCATTGTGGTCGACGAATTTGGTGGTACAGCGGGACTTGTGACACTTGAGGACATGGTGGAAGAAATCTTTGGCGAAATCGAAGACGAACACGACCGTATGCGATTCGTAGCTAAAGAAATCGAGCCAGGCGTGTATCAATTCTCTGGACGAATGGAAATCGAAGAAATCAACGAAAACTACCCATTCGACCTCCCTGAAAACGACGAATATCAAACTCTTGCTGGATATCTTCTTTACAACCTCGAAGTCATTCCACAATGTGGTGAAACAGCCGAAATTGACGGCTTGATATTCACCGTAGAAAAGCTTGTTGGAGCGAGAATTGACCTTGTTCGCATCGATACCAACAAGAAAATGAAGAAAAATAACAATTTATAGTTGGAAATCCACAAAAAAGTATTATCTTTGCACTCGCAAACAAGAAAAGAGATTCTTGTTACAAGAAATAATGGTGCGTTAGTTCAGTTGGTTAGAATACATGCCTGTCACGCATGGGGTCACGGGTTCGAGTCCCGTACGCACCGCAAAAAATAAGATGTATCGATTGATACATCTTATTTTTTTATCCTTAATCCAAGAAAAATCACTACCTTTGACATAACAAATCGCAAATAGGCTATGGCGGGTAAACAAACTCTCACTCAAGAACAGAAATTGGCACAACGGCTTTCGCCGCTGCAACTGCAACTTGTGCCTCTACTGCAAATGAACAGCCTTGAGATTGAAGAACATGTGATGAATGAAATCAATGACAACCCAGCCCTCGAAGTGAACGAAAACGCCAGCGAAAACCAACTCAACGACAACATCAACAAAGATGAATATGGCGATGAGTTCAAAGAAACAGCCGACGACATTCTCAATGCAGATTATCGCAACGAAGACGACATCCCTTATTACCGCTTAAACGCTTCTAATCGCAGTGCCGACGACGAAGCACCGAATGCTATTTTGATTTCGCAAACATCGCTCATGGACTATCTCATGGAGCAGGTGAATGAGCGCAAACTCGACGACACTCAACGACACATAGCTCAATATATCATAGGCAACATCGATGATAGTGGCTACCTACAACGCTCGGCTACAGCTATCACCGACGACCTTGTGTTTCAAACAGGTATCGATGTGTCGGAAGAAGAGGTAATGAAGGTGCTGAAAGTGGTGCAAGAACTCGACCCTGCAGGAGTGGGAGCTACCGACCTACAAGACTGCTTGCGTCTGCAACTTGAGCGCAAAATTGCCGAAGGCCACGACTTCAGCCGCCTCACACTCACCGTCATCAACGAGCATTTCGACAAATTCTCAAAGAAACATTATGACCGAATAATATCGGCTCTCGGTATCGACGAAAACACCATGAGCGAAATCAACGAGGACATTCGTTCGCTCACGCCAAAACCAGGTGTTGCCATAACTGGTATTGCCGACGATTCGCACTCACAACAGATCACTCCCGACTTTATTGTAGAGGTAGATGGCGAAGAAATTTCGCTCACGCTCACCAACAATATACCTGAATTGCAAATCTCGGAGAGCTATTCTTCGTCCTACGAACATTACTCGAAGAATAAGCCCACTTCACGCCACGACAAAGAAACAGCTGTGGCTATAAAGGAGAAATACGAAAAAGCCAAGGATTTCATTGCCGTATTGAAGATGCGACAAGAGACACTTTTCAACACGATGAGATTCATTACCTTGCATCAGCGCGACTTCTTTATCGAAGGCGACGAAACGATGATCCGTCCTATGATTCTCAAGGATATAGCCGAATACACTGGCTACGACATCTCGGTGATTTCGCGCGCCATTGCCAATAAGTATGCGTCGACACCTTGGGGCATTTTCCCTCTCAAATATTTCTTCAACGAGGGCATTCAACACAAAAACGGAGACGAAGTGTCATCGCAAGAGATATTACTCATTTTAAAAACTGTGATTAGCGAAGAAAACAAGGCTCGCCCATTCTCCGACGAGCAACTATGTTCTATCCTCAAGAAGAAAGGCTATGTGATAGCGCGTCGCACCATTGCTAAATACAGAGAAAAACTTGCAATTCCTGTTGCACGATTACGCAAAGAAATCTAACTTTGTAAGTTGGATAACAAAAAAGTTGTTCCGAAGCCAAAAATTATGATACAGCAGTTGTCTCGATTCATATCAAATCTACTTAGCCCATTGCTAATGCCCACCTATGGTGTGATAATCGCCTTGTGGGTATCGATTTTGTGCTATCAGTCGCTAAGCACTCGACTCACAGTGCTATTTTTCATTTTCGGAACCACTTGTCTACTTCCTTTGTTGCTATTGTTTGCGATGCAAACAGCAAAAATGCTACCCAGTAAGCTCGTCGATCACAAAGAGCGCACACTCCCTTACACATGTGCTATAGTGTGCTACCTTATAGCAACCTACTACCTCACATCGGTTCATGCGCCAACATGGCTCACAGGCTTTATGTTAGGAGTGGCGACTACAACGCTTGTATCACTTATCATCAACCTCAAATGGAAAATTAGTGCGCATGCTGCTGGTATGGGTGGCATCGTGGCATTGCTATATTTCTTACACTTCATACACATGGAAGCATTCAATTCGCTATGGATTCTTTGCTTAGCCATAATCATGTCGGGTGTAGTGGGCTCGGTGCGACTATACATGCAACGCCACAGCCTTGCACAAGTGTTGGCAGGCTTTGCCAACGGATTTCTATGCGTCCATATTCTAATTAAATTATTCTACTGAAAAATATATAAAACATCAATCCTATGAAACCAATAGTAAGTATCATCATGGGCAGTACAAGCGACCTGCCTATTCTTGAAAAGACAGCAAAAATGCTCGACGAAATGGAAATTCCATTCGAAATGAACGCCCTTAGTGCACACCGCACTCCAGCCGAAGTAGAAGAATTTGCTCGTGGAGCCGAAGCTCGTGGCATCAAGGTGATTATTGCAGCAGCAGGTATGGCAGCACACCTACCAGGCGTTATTGCAGCTATGACCACTCTACCAGTCATCGGTTTGCCTATCAATTCTACTCTTGATGGTATGGACGCTCTTCTTGCTATCGTGCAAATGCCTCCAGGTATCCCTGTAGCTACTGTAGGTATCAATGCCGGTCAAAATGCAGCTATTCTTGCTATCCAAATGCTTGCTCTAAACGACAAGGCTCTTGCCGAAAAGTTTGCCGCTTTCAAGGCTTCACTTGCACAAAAAATCGTGAAAGCCAACGAAGACCTTAAAAAGGTGGAATTCAAATTCAAGACTAACTAAAAAAACGCTGAAATGAACTACTTGCGTCGCAAAACATCAACCGTCAATATAGGCAATGTAAAACTCGGTAGCGACTACCCTATTCGCTTGCAGTCGATGACCTCTACCTCCACTATGGATACCGAAGGTAGTGTGGCTCAATGTCAACGAATATGTGATGCTGGAGCCGACATCGTGCGACTCACTGCTCAAGGTGTGCGCGAAGCCGAAAACATAGGCGAAATACGCTCACAACTTCACAACATGGGGTACACAACTCCTCTTGTTGCCGACATCCACTTCAATCCTCGTGCAGCATTTGCAGCTGCCGAAGTTACCGACAAAGTTCGCATCAATCCGGGCAATTTTGTAGATGTTGCGCGCACATTCAAGAAACTTCATTTCACCGACGAAGAATACGCTCAAGAAATACAAAAGATACGCGACGCACTTGTGCCATTCATCGCATTATGTCGCGAAAAAGGCACTGCAGTGCGTTTGGGTGTAAACCATGGTAGCCTAAGCGACCGCATCATGAGCCACTACGGCGACACTCCTGCTGGAATGGTGGAATCGGCAATGGAATTCCTTCGCATTTTCGTCGAAGAAAAGTTTACCGATGTAGTGATTTCGATCAAGTCGTCAAATACTGTGGTTATGGTGCAAACAGTTCGTCTGCTTGTACAAGCTATGGACGCCGAAGACATGCACTTCCCACTTCACCTTGGAGTAACCGAAGCTGGCGACGGCGAAGACGGACGCATCAAGAGTGCTGTAGGTATAGGAACTCTACTTAGCGAAGGTATTGGCGACACTATCCGTGTGTCGTTAAGCGAAGACCCTGAGCTCGAAGTACCTGTTGCTAAAAAACTTGCTACCTACATCACTGCGCGCGCCGACATGAAACCTATCGAAGGTTGTACACACCATGCCGAGCCAGTTGAACCTCAACGCCGCGCATCACAAGCAACAGCCAATGTGGGAGGACAGCACAAGCCTATCGTTGTTGCATCAACATTGCCAAGCGCACTCAACGATCGCTTTATCCCCGACTATTTCTTCTCGGCTCAAGGTATCATAGAAGACGACAAGAACAATTACATCGTTCCTGCTCACCTCTATGATATCTCAAAGAGCAACACATCGCCACTATTCGACTACACTCAAATCGAAGCATGCCAATCAAGTGCAGCCCCATTGAAGTGGTTGTCGATAAGCACCGATGCCAATATAGAATCGCTAAAGTTCTTGGCTGACGACGCCAACACTATCATCGTGTTGAGCCCTGCCCACAACAATGTGAGTGGTTGTCAAGAACACTTCATAGCACTCCTCAACGAAGCAGGAATCACAGCTCCAGTTGTTCTACTCAACAATTATACCGACGACGATAACGAATGGATTCAAGTGAAAGCCGGTGCCGACTTCGGAACAATGCTTCTCAACGGTTATCACGATGGTATATGGTTAGATTGCCCTAACTACAAAAATATCAATGACATCGTTCGTTACGAATTTGGCATCCTTCAAGCTGCCCGACTTCGCACATCTAAGACCGAATACATCTCTTGCCCAAGTTGCGGACGCACATTGTTCGACCTACAAAAGACAGTGCAAGAGGTGAAAGCAGCCACATCACACCTTTCACACCTCAAGATAGGTATTATGGGCTGTATCGTGAACGGACCTGGCGAAATGGCCGATGCCGATTACGGATATGTGGGTGCTGCAGCAGGCAAAATCAGTCTATACAAGAATAAAGAATGTATCGAAAAGAACATTCCTCAAGAAGAAGCCATCACCAAGCTCGTTGAGCTTATCAAGGCTAATGGAGACTGGATTGAACCTTAATTTCTTTCCAAAAAAATGTAGGATATGGTACAACTCGAGAATGATTTTATCAAAATTTGTGTAAATCTTCATGGAGCCGAACTAACAAGCATTTTCAACAAGCTCACAAATGAAGAAATGCTGTGGCAAGGCGACCCTGCCTATTGGAAACGCCAATCGCCAGTGCTTTTCCCTATCGTAGGCAGTGTGTGGAACAACACCTACCGCTACAACGGCACCGAATATGCGATGAGCCAACATGGATTTGCTCGCGACATGGATTTTGTACTAAAAGAGAAGACCGATACAAGTGTTTTCTTCCTGCTTTGTTCCAATGCCGACACCAAGGAGCTATATCCAGCTGATTTTGAGCTCGAAATAGGCTACGAACTCGACGGTCGCTCGGTGAAAGTGATGTGGAATGTAAAAAACACTGGTTGCGACGATATGCACTTTCAAATAGGCGCACACCCTGCCTTCAACTACAAAGGCTACAACTCAGAAGCCGATACACAAGGTTATTTCAGCCTTCTTCCTATCGACACCAACTACCGATTGTCGACTATCACCGAAAAAGGTTGTTTGGGCCATGACATAGCTAAAATATACTACAAAGAGCATTGCATAATTCCTATCACAAAGGACACTTTCAACAACGATGCTCTCATCTTAGAGGATTCGCAAGTGATAAGTGTGGAATTGCAAGACGCCAATCGCACTCCTTACATCAAACTATCATTTGATGCACCTGTGGTTGGACTATGGTCGCCAATCAAACAAGGTTATGCCCCATTTGTGTGCATCGAGCCATGGTACGGACGATGCGACAAGGTGGGATATGAAGGCGAATTTGCTCAACGCGATTGGGTAATGCACCTTTCGGCTAACGGTTCTTTCAGAACTTATTACACTATCGAATTACTCTAACAACGCTCTAACTTACAAACATACTTTCTTGTTAATTATGAAACATTTACTTACAGTAGCAATAATTCTGATGTCGACATTATTATCTACAGTAGCCGCTAAGCCAAAAACTACTACAATAAAGATCATACAAACAAGCGATATACATGGCAACTTCTTCCCTTACGATTTCATCAATCGTTGCCCTGGAAGTGGAAGCCTTGCACGCGTTCACGCCTATGTAGAAGAGCAACGCAAAACCTATGGAGAGAATGTAATCCTTCTCGACAATGGCGATATCCTTCAAGGTCAGCCTTCGGTGTACTACTACAACTTCATGAACACCGAAGCACCTCACCTTTGCGCCGAGATGCTCAACTATATGGGCTATAGCGTAGGTAATATGGGCAACCACGATATCGAAACTGGACATGATGTTTACGACCGATGGGTAAAGCAATGCAAATTCCCTATTCTTGGTGCAAATGTTGTCGATACAGCTACTGGCAAACCATATCTTCCTCCTTATACCACAATCAAACGCGATGGTATCAAGATTACTATCCTTGGGCTCATCACACCAGCTATCCCAGCATGGTTGCCTGAAAACTTGTGGAGTGGATTGAGATTTGAAGACATGGAAGAATGCGCAAGCAAATGGGTGCCAATCATCAAGAAAACCGAAAAACCTGACATCCTAATCGGGCTATTCCACTCAGGCCGCGACGCAAGCCGCAAGACTGGCGATTGGAAAGAAAATGCTTCGCTCGAAGTGGCAAAGAACATCTCTGGTTTTGACATCGTACTTATGGGACACGACCACCAAACATTCTGCAAACATGTGCCTACTGCCAACGGCGACTATGTGCTTGCAGCCAATCCTGGTGGCAACGGTAACTATATCACTGACATCACTATCACTGTAACCAAGGAGAAGCCAGTGGGCAACATCAACTTCGATGCACAAGTGGTGTCAATCAAGGACATCGAGCCTTCACAAGCATTCATGAAACATTTCGAGGCGCAATACAACGAGGTGGAACAATTTGTATCACAAAAGATTGGTACTATAACCGAAACTATCGAAACTCGCCCAGCCTATTTCGGCTCATCGGCATTTATCGACTTCATTCATACATTGCAACTATCTATTTCGGGAGCCGAAATCTCATTTGCAGCGCCACTTTCGTTTGATGCTACCATCAAGAAGGGCGACATCTTTATGAGCGACATGTTCAATCTATACAAATATGAAAACATGCTGTATGTGATGAACCTCACAGGTCAAGAAATCAAGGATTATCTTGAATATTCTTACTCTATCTGGACCAGCCAAATGACAAGTCCCGATGACAACCTATTGCTCCTTCGTAGCAAACCTACAGGCGAAGATAAATCACGCTCCGTATTTGCTTTCCCAAGCTACAATTTCGATTCAGCAGCAGGAATTATCTACACAGTGGATGTAACTAAGCCTAAGGGTGAGAAAATCAACATCAAGAATCTTGCCGACGGCAAGCCATTCGACCTACAACGCACCTACCGAGTAGCACTCAACTCCTACCGCGGTAATGGTGGTGGCGAGCTACTCACTAAAGGCGCAGGAATTCCTCAAAACGAACTAACCAAACGCATCGTTTCGGCTACAAATCGCGACTTGCGTTATTACCTAATGGAATATATCAAGCAACAAGGCACTCTATCGCCTCGCGCGCTCAACCAATGGCAATTCATTCCCGAAGAATGGACCACTAAAGCTGCCGAACGCGACTACAACCTGCTATTCCCTTAAGATTTTGCCAAATAGTGCATCGGTATAAGGCTCAAATTAGGCGATTACAAGAAAAAAAACATGCATTTGCTTTTTTATTAACAAGTAATCTATTAATTTTGCAAAGATTTTTGTAAATTATCGAATAATAAAGTATTTATAATAATATGGCTAAGAAAGAAAACGAAACTCGTACATCAATCGACGAATTGAACGAATCTCTATCGGGAATCGAAAAAAAGGTTGAAGAAAACAAGAAAATGATTGTTTGGGTAGTGGGAGCAATCGTAGCTATCGCTGTGATTATCCTTGGTTATGTTTACCTAATCCAAGAACCTAACTTTGAAAACGCAAAGGCTGAAATCACTCAAGCTGATTCAAAACTTGCTTTAGGTCAAGACTCTATCGCCCTAGAAGCATATAAGGCTGTTGCTGACAGCTACAGCAACGATGCAGCTAACCGTGCTGGTCTTAACGCTGGTATCATCCTTTTCCAACAAGGTAAGTATGAAGAAGCTATCAACTACATCAACAAGTTCGACGCTGAAGGCGTTCTTGTAGGTCCTGCTTCTCAATCACTTATCGGTGACTGCTATGTAAACTTGGAAAAATATGACGAAGCTGTTAAGTATTTCGACAAGGCTATCTCTCTTGCTGGTGACAACGACCTTTACACTCCTCTTTTCATCTTGAAGAAGGCTACAGTGCTTCGTGAACAAGGTAAGTTTGCTGAAGAAGCTAAGGCTCTTGAAATCATCAAGAACAAGTATCCTAACTTCGTAACTGGTTACCGCGTAGATGTTGACAAACTTATCGAACGCGCTAACGCTCAAGCTAAGTAATCACAAAATCTTAGATAAATGAAAAAGCTTGCCAAAATTGGCAAGCTTTTTTTTGTCTTATAACGAATGTAAGTGTTTTGTCTGTTGACGCACTTAATTCTATCTCATAATCATTTATTTCGCATTCTAAGCCCTACACGCACCTTTTAGCACATCTATTTACCTCGATAGCTTTCTGCGCTCACAGCGAGCTTGTTGCGCCTCGCATTGAGCTTCGTTTAGCGCTTAAACTTTTTCAACACCTTATTCAGTGAGAAGTTCTCAGTCTTCACTACAACAGCAGTAAATACTACAAGCAGTGCTGTGTTTACAGCCAACTGGATCCACATGCCACATTCTTGCACAGCCTTCATAGCCACAAATAGCACGCAAGTGAGCGTCACATAGCCCAACATTGTTTTCACTGGATAAGCTATTGGATATTTCTTTTGTCCCACAAAGTAAGACAACAACATTGCTGTTCCATAGCCTGCCACGCCTCCCCAAGCACATGCCATATATCCATATTGAGGCACGAACAACACATTCACGCCCAACAACACTGCGCAACCTATACCTGAGAACACTGCGCCCCATATAGTTTGCTCGGTAAGCTTATACCAAAACGACAAGTTGAAGTACACACCCATCATTATCTCGGCCACCATCACTATAGGCACCACTTTTAGTCCTTCCCAATAGTCGGGAGCAATGATGTACTTAATAATATCAAGGTAGGCCACCACAACAAGGAACGCAAGCAGCGTGAATATTACGAAATATTTCATCGTTACTGCATAAGTCTCTTTGCTGTCCTTATCACGACTCTTGTCGAACACAAACGGTTCGTAGGCATATCGGAATGCTTGAAGTATCATAGCCATAATCATTGCTATCTTGCTCGCTGCGCCATATATTCCCAGTTGCGACTTCGCATCGGGTTGTTCATACAAGAATGGGAACATTATTTTGTCGGCATTCTGATTGAGAACGCCCGCTATGCCAAGTAATAATATAGGTGAGCTATAGGCAATCATTCGTTTGAACAAAGACCAATCAAATACCCACTTAAAGCCTCGCAATTCGGGTATCAAGCACAACATCACAATCGAGGTACACACCAAATTAAGGTAGAACACATACCCTACTCCCACTTCGGGACTATAAATCGTGCCCACGGCATCGGGATAGCTCACATAGAGCGCTGGCAATGCAACGAAATACAACAAATTCAACGATATGTTGATGACGATAAATAGGAATTTGAGCGCTGCAAACTTCAACGCCTTCTTTTGTTGTCGTAGGAAACTGAACGGAATAGCTTGGAACGCGTCCATTGCCACCACCACAGCCATCACACCTATATATTCGGGATGTTCAGCATAACCCATTGCCCCCGATATGGGCGACAAGAACGCAAGCACAAGCGCTACAAAGAGTAACGATGTGAATCCCACCGATGTGAGAATAGTTGAATACACTCGTTTGGGGTCTTCGCCTTCTTTTGTGCTGTAACGGAATAGCGTGGTTTCCATTCCATACACAAGAATGACAAGCAACAAGGCTGTATAAGAATACACATTGGTTACAACACCATATCCACCCGATGCTGCACTCATCTTGGCTGTATATAGCGGCACAAGCAGATAATTTAGAAACCTACCCACTATACTACTCAATCCATAGATTACAGTATCCTTTGCCAACGACTTCAACCCTGCCATATCTCGAGTAACTCTATTATTTCATTATAAATCGTCAAACAAATTGCCTTGCTCGTTATAACGGTCGCGACCCAGATGCTTATAAGCCAAGTCGGTAACTTCACGACCACGAGGAGTGCGCTTTATGAAGCCCTCTTTAATCAAGAATGGTTCGTACACTTCCTCCACTGTGCCAGCATCTTCGCCAAGCGCAGTAGCAATAGTCGACAAGCCCACAGGACCACCCTTAAACTTATCTATAATCGTAGTGAGCAACTTGTTATCTATCTCATCAAGACCATATTTGTCGATATTCAACGCCTTAAGCGCATATTGAGCTATCTCAGTATCGATACTACCATTGCCCTTCACTTGAGCAAAATCGCGCACGCGACGCAACAACGCATTTGCAATACGAGGTGTTCCTCGGCTACGCAATGCAATCTCAAGCGCTGCCTCATCGGTGATAGGCACATTGAGCAATCGAGCCGAACGCTTCACGATGCGTTCAAGCACATTATGATCATAATATTCTAAATGGCAATTTATACCGAAACGGGCACGAAGAGGCGATGTAAGCAACCCGCTACGAGTTGTAGCACCAATCAAGGTGAAAGGCGACAAGGTGAGTTGCACCGAGCGAGCACCCGGACCTTTATCTATCATGATATCAATGTGATAATCTTCCATAGCCGAGTAGAGATATTCCTCCACTATCGGACTCAGACGATGTATTTCGTCAATGAACAACACATCATTTTCCTCAAGCGATGTAAGAATACCAGCAAGATCGCCAGGTTTGTCAAGCACAGGACCCGATGTTACCTTAAATCCCACACCAAGTTCATTGGCAACAATACCCGAAAGCGTAGTCTTACCAAGTCCTGGAGGGCCATATAGCAACACATGATCGAGAGCCTCGCCACGATTGCGCGCTGCTTGCACGAATACGCTCAAGTTCTCAATTATCTTGTCCTGTCCACTGAAATCGCCGAAGCGCTCAGGACGCAATGCTCGTTCAAAATCACGATCGGCTTCCATCCTACCGCGTCTTATATCAAAATCCTCTTCCATATCTACTGCAAATTTAGCAATTCCAACCTAAAAACCATAACATTTCACACACTTATTACTCAATTTTAAATCCTAATTTTATAAAATTTCTTGCTTTCGATTATAAATATTCCATTTTTGTTTTGCGAATGCATATTTTTTCATATATTTGCATCACTAATTAATCTAACCTGAAAATTATTAATCATAAACTATAAAAATATGTCATTCGTTAAATTTTATAAGGAAGACCAACAAGTACCATTGGAAATGCACAAGGTACGCGTGGTACAAAAACTATTTCTACCTACTGTTGAAGAACGAGTTCAAAGACTAAAAGAAGCTGGTAACAATACTTTCTTGCTACAAAACAAAGATGTCTTCATGGATATGCTTACCGACTCTGGTGTGAACGCAATGAGCGACAACCAAGTAGCAGCATCTATGCAAGCCGACGACTCTTATGCAGGATCTGAAACTTACAATCGTCTTGTTAAGGCTCTTAAGACTGTATTCAAGACTGAATATTTCTTGCCTGCTCACCAAGGTCGTGCGTGCGAAAACATTATTGCCGAAGCATTTGTTAAGCCAGGTGATGTAGTTCCTATGAACTTCCACTTCACTACTACTAAGACTCACATCACTCGCAAGGGCGGTAGAGTGGAAGAACTTGTTATCGAAGAAGGTCTTGATCCTAACTTGATTTATCCATTCAAGGGTAACTTCGATATTCCTCGTTTGAAGAAACTTATCGAAGAAGTGGGTGCTGAACACATCCCATTCGTGCGTATCGAAGCTGGTACCAACCTTATCGGTGGTCAACCATTGTCAATGGAAAACATGATTGAAGTGGCTAATGTGTGTCGCGAACACGGCATTATGTCGGTACTCGATGCATCATTGCTTCAAGATAACCTATATTTCATCAAGACTCGCGAAGAAGCTGCTAAGGACATGTCGATTATGGAAATCACTCACAAGATTGCCGATGCTATCGACTTGATCTACTTCTCAAGCCGCAAACTTGGTTTCTCTCGTGGTGGTGGTATCGTTTCAAACAACGAAGACCTTATCTTAAAGATGAAGCAATACATTCCTCTATACGAAGGTTTCTTGACTTACGGTGGTATGGAAGTGCGTGCTATGGAAGCTATGGCAGTAGGTTTGCTCGAAACTATGGATTTCGAAATCATCAACCAAGGTCCTTTGTTCATCGAATATCTTGTTAAGGAACTTGACGAATACGGTGTGCCTATGGTTAAGCCTGCAGGAGGTCTTGGTGCTCACATCAATGCATCGGAATTCCTTCCTAATATTCCTCACGAACAATATCCTGCTGGTGCGCTTGCAGCTGCGTTGTATATTGCTGGTGGTGTGCGTGGTATGGAACGCGGTTCTATCTCGGAACAACGCAACCCTGACGGCACTGAAAACTATGCCGAACTTGAATTGTTGCGTCTTGCATGTCCTCGTCGTGTATTCACTCTTTCTCAATTGAAATATTGCGCTGACCGCGTGAAGTGGTTGTATGACAATCGCGACTTGATTGGCGGTTTGAAGTGGGTAGAAGAACCAGAAGTGCTACGCTTCTTCTTCGGTCGTCTCGAAGCTATCGGCGATTGGCAAGACAAACTTGCTGCTAAGTTCCGCGAAGACTTCGGCGAAAGCTTGTAATATATAGTTTTCTCATATATTTTGGGCAAAAGAGTGTCTCCCTTTGAGCGCTCTTTTGCTTTTTTATTGCTGATATTCTTATTGATACATCAATTTTATTGCTTTAAATTTGGCAAAATATTATTTAGCTATTATTTTTGTTTTTGATAAACCATAAATCTGATTTTTATATTAAATATGGATAAAGTTTTTGTTTTAATTCGCACTAAAGTTCAATTCTATAGTTCGTTTTTATCAAAAGACTGCTATAACTATTTTTATGAAGCATTAAAATCTGTATTATATCAGACTTACCCAAATATAACTATTGTTATCCTACAAGATAATTGTTTGTGTACCTATTCTAAGCCTCAACAGAAATCGCTACCACAATTTTGCAAAAATGTAGTTAACGATGCTATCAAAGATGGCTACGAAACAAAAAACAAAGATATCTTATTTTACTCTTCAAATTCAAAAGGGGCAGCACATTCATTGTGTAATATTCGTCAAATAGTGATGAATTTAAGTCAAAACGATAACGACATCACAATAATGCTTGATGACGACGATGTTTTCACAAACAGCCAAGTGGTTGAAAATATCGTAACAAGTATGAACCACGACAATGCTCAAATATGCATTTCCAAGTTTAATATCATAGGAGCCAAAAATCTTAATATCATCAACAAAGGTGGTGGCAACCACAATAAATTGGTCTCAGAAATGAGCCAAAATAAAGAGCCATTTGGAATAGGCTCAGAGTGCTTCGCCGATAGCTTAGGTTGGACTAAGACATATCGTGTAGGAATATTGCGTGAATATTACGATGATTTACTTCGTTATTTTAAAAGCTACCGAAAGCTACAATACTTTTTTATAAAACATGATGCATTTGAAGATTTTCCTGAAATCATAAATTTGTGTCGCAACAATGTTACTGTAGTTTGGTTAAATGAATACACGCATTCATACCGTAAACATCAACACTCCATTACAGCGAAAACTCGAAAAGATGATTTCAAAATCAAACGCCCTATATATTTAGCTCTTTTGATAGGATTGTATGATTTGATAAAGGATAAATTAAATGGTCAAAGCAATACAATTATCGTGAGATATTGTATCATAAAAATGCTTACAATAGAGAATATATTGGCTAAATTCAAAATCCAACGATATGGCTACTTCCGTCGTTGGCTGACGCGTTTAGAGAATGGGGCATTTTTACGCATATCGCTTTCTGTTTTTCGCAATGAGAATGTTCTGAGGCCCTTTATGGAAATGGTGAAAGAATATCCTGATGCAAAAGATATAAATTTAAATAAGTCAAATCTATCCATCGTTGAAGAGCTCTGCAAAAAAGAAGCAGTAAAAGGCTTTGTAGATGTAGTGGGCTGCATGCAAGAAAAATCCTATCGTTTTCAAGCAAAAAGATTTTCCCGAAAATATGAAATAATGGGAGGTCTTACAGTCTTGCTTATAGGCATTCTTCTTTTCATTTTCATATTGTTCATTAACGACCCTGAGCACGAAAAAGTTCCTAAATTGATGAGCGCTGGTGGGATAGCTCTAATTGGTTGGGTTTTCACTCTTTATGGTAAATTTAAAAACGAACGCGAGAACGAGGAAAAATTAACCAATATGTTTAGTGATGCTGTGAGTGAGTTACAACGACATATTATGGCTAACTTTAAGGTCCTATTAGAGATACACCATTCTTTAACAGATGAAAAAATTAAACCATCAAAAATACATTTCTCTAATCTTAAGGTATCTTCTCATTCATTTTTTATGTCGGACGAAATGGATAAGTATATTGTAATTGACGAATTCAAAGAATTATCTCATTTACGCGTCCATATTCGTAATATAAACAGCTCTGCTACACATATGGAAGAATATGCTGGGAGTGAATCTTATGACCCAAATATTATGCTGAATCTGGTGGATTGGGAGTTAGCCCAACATTTGGGTTTTTTAATAGGATTAATGTATTTTAATGAGAATAAGATTTTTCATTTCCCAAATAAGGAACAAATAGAGATCTTTGTAAAAAACAGAGATGTATTAGAGTCTATTTCAAATGAAATACCTAAAGATTATACGGGTAAAAAAACTGTTCAAGAAATCTATGCAGAGTATTTATATGACCGAATGAACCGTCGTAACATATTAAACATAAATTAATTAACAATTTAAAATATTTAAAAATATGGGAACTATAAATAACAATTTCCGAAATTTCTCTTTGTATGTAGTTATCATTATTTTTGGGGGATACATTGGATTAGCGCTATTCGTTATTAACCAAGTATCTTGGCCGAATGTGGCATTGTTTGCTATTTCTACAATTGCCATCTTGTTTGTTATTCATAATTTTTTTTCTGCCTTAGAAGAACATAGCAGAAGAGAAATAGCTGAAAATAATGAAAAACAAAGAGATCAAACAGCTCAAGATAATGCTAATAATATAGCCGAAATTAATAAAATCAAAGCTTATACCGAATTTGTACAAGCTTTACCTAAAATATCCCTAACTAAAGATGACATTAATGCTATTTTAGATAAAATTGCTGAAAAATCTGAAACTAATAACAAAGGTAAAAATAGCCCAAATCCCCCACAAAGCCCGGAGGTAAAAGATAACCAAAATGATAATGTCGCTTCTTAAAGTGAAAATGAGCAAAAGCTTCCAAGATGAACAATTAAGTTCATAAGCACATTTTGCATTTAATATACTAATGCTACACCTATCTTTTAGTTATTAGACATAAATTTTAGGTTGTTTTTTTAGAATCATCGACTATTATGCGCAGATATATCGAAATTGACGGTAACGAACAGGCAGCAGAAGTACTCAAAAGTGACTCCACATTGGTGAATTATGCTTTTCAGTGCGTAGATTTTTCTCAGTTTATTGCTGAGGTTGAAAACATAACATTCCGCGAATGTTTGTTCCTCGGTTGCAAGTTATCTAAGTCGATGCGTTACAATATCGACAGCACCAACACTGTGCTCACATCGTTGCGTGTGCCTTACGGTGTGTTTCGCACTTCGCTCTACACGCCACAATCGCTCTACGAAGGCTACGACTGGCGCAAGCCCGACAGCGTGGCACAATGTTACGACACTATTGTATACAATCACTACCTCAACACTGGTAAACGCGCCGTCGACATCAACGAGACTTTGGCTCGCACCCTTCACGACCACTCAATGAGTGATGCTCTGCACGACTACCTCGCTACACGCAACGAGAAAGATGTGGTGGCCATTATGGGAGGACACGCATTGCGTCGCACCGACCCTGTGTATCGTCAAGTGGTGATGATTTCCAAGTTGCTCACCGAGAAAGGCAAGTTGATGATTAGTGGCGGTGGTCCGGGTGCTATGGAAGCCACTCACTTGGGTGCATGGTTGGCAGGTCGCACTACCGAGGAGGTAGACCAAGCCTTGTCGATGCTCACCCCTTTCCCAACATTTTGCGACGCAGAATGGCTCAGCTCGGCATTTGAGGTGATAGAGCGCTTCCCTCAAGAGAAATACGAGAGCGTAGGCATTCCTACATGGCTCTACGGACACGAACCTGCAACACCTTTTGCCACTCACATTGCTAAATATTTTGAAAACTCATTGCGCGAGGACGGACTCCTCACCATCGCGATGGGTGGCGTGATATATACGCCTGGAAGTGCGGGCACTATGCAAGAAATATTCCAAGATGCCGTGCAAAACCACTATCTATCGTTTGGTTATGCAAGCCCTATGGCTTTTCTCGGCGTAGATTATTGGACCAAGCAAATGCCTGCCTACACGCTCCTTCAAGAACTGCAAAAATCTGGTCGATACAAGAATCTACTACTCTCAATCTCCGACTCGGTGGAGGATATCGCCCAAACAATCTTAGATTTTAAATAAATTCATCCCCTCATACTTTTAACCGACATGCGTAAGTCTCAAAGATGGCTTTTAATTGCCTTAATAGCTCTTTTTTCTACTAATAGTGCATTGGCCGATGTTATAAAGCGCGAAATGCGTTCAGTGTGGATTGCCACTGTTGCCAATATCGACTGGCCGAAGACCAAAGGCAACTCCCAATCGGTGATTCAATCGCAAAAGGACGATCTTATCGACTATCTAGATCGCATGGATGCGATGAACATCAACACGATATGTTTCCAAATGCGTTCAATGTGCGATGCCATGTACAAATCGAGCTATGAGCCTTGGTCATCCTACCTCACTGGCACTCGAGGCAAAGATCCAGGTTGGGACCCACTACAATTTATGGTTGACGAATGCCACAAACGAGGCATCGAGGTGTATGCATGGGTGAACCCTTACCGATGGTCAAGCACCGGTACTACAAGTACTTGGAACACCGACTTCGACACCGAAGTGAAAAATAAAGGTTGGTTGTTGACCAACGGCACTTTCACCGTGCTCAACCCAGCATTCGACGAAACTCGCCAACACATCGTGAATGTGTGTAAAGAAATCATCACCAACTACTCGGTAGAAGGTATGATTTTCGACGATTATTTCTATCCTGTGGGCGGTATGAGCGAAAACTCATCGGCTCCCGATTACCAATTATGGAAAGATTCGGGCACATCGCTATCGATTGGCGATTGGCGACGCGAAAATGTCGACAAAATGGTTGCCGATGTGTATAACATGGTGCAAGAAACGCGCCCCGAAGTGCGTTTTGGTATCGCGCCTCCAGGCACTGCGGGTGAATCGGCAAGCAAATATGGTCTTTCGATATGGAAAAACGGCTACGACACTCAATACACATCACTCTACTCCGATCCACTATCATGGATGAGCAAAGGTATTGTGGACTATGTGTCGCCTCAAATCTATTGGCACAACGACCACCGATTAGCGCCTTTTGGCACTGTTGCTAAGTGGTGGTACAGCCTCGCAAAGCACTTTGGCAATTGCCATTGCAACATCAGCGTGAACATATACGACTTGGCTCAATCGATGGGCTACCAAGCCGAACTTGGCAACACTCAAGCGCACTGGGACGAGCATGTTCGTTTGGTGAAGCAATCACGCGAGTTTGCTGCCGAATACGGACTCAACGCTTTCGGCTCTAACTTCTACAGCATCACCTATTTCAGAGGCACTTTTGCCGAACACGCTGATTATGTGGCAACCAACTGCTTCCCTCAAAAGGCTCTTGTACCTGTGGTCGACTGGAAAACAGCTCCATCATATAGCGCGGTTGCCAATCTATTGCGCAATGGCAACACATTGTCGTGGACTGGCATCAAGGACGGATTGTCAACCATTCGTTACACCGTTTATGCTGTGCCTATGTCGTTGTCGCGCGATGCTGCTACAACCGAAGACGGACTTAACGGCGAATATCTTCTCGACATCACTTATGCACCACCCTACGACATTCCTACCGACAAGCAAACAGGCTATTGGTATGCAGTGTGTGTCTACGACGGATATGGCAACGAACACCCTGCTGCCATCGTGGGCTATCCCGAAGGAAATTCCGACAAGGTAACTCTTCTATCGCCTATCAATGGCGCAAAGGCCACCTGGGAACAAGAATTTGCGTGGACGGCTATCGACAACGGCACCTACAACCTCTACATCGGTACCGACAAGAATGGCAACATTGCCAAGCACGCCGTTACAGGACTCACATCGAACAGCACAACTATCGACCTTGCTGAAATTGCCGATTTCACCGACAATAGCACTTACTACTGGAAAGTGGTGTCTTATCAGCCTAACAAACTTGAAGCAACAAGCGAAGTGGCTTCATTTATATCGCCCGCACGACAACTCGCAACTCCTCCCACGCTCGTAGCACCCGACAATGGCGCCGACATCGAAAATGAAGTGGATTTCGTGTGGTCAAGCAACGACGACAACATCACAAGCTTCGTGGTGCAAGTGTCAAGCAACAATGAATTTGGTGAATCGACAACAAAATCATTCTCAGCCACAGCCAATCAATCGCTCACCATTCCTGCATCAACAATAGGATTGGGCACTTATTATTGGAGAGTAATCGGTAAGGGCAAACGCTGTCTCGACACTCCTTCCGACGCTCGCTCATTCACTATCACCAACACTGGCGTGGGCTTCTACGAGCCGGGATATGAAATAAAATACGACACAGGCACTTATCCTGTTGTTGATAACCTCGAACTCAAGAGCCTATGGATGCGCACTAACGATTATCAAAACATCGTCTTCGCTGGCTCAGGTACCTACAACCGTAGTATAGTGGCTGTGGGCGACTATGTCTACATCACTGGTCGCACCGAAAACTCGGCTACTGCCACTGCATTCCTCGAAAAATATAGTGCGCTCACAGGCGAACACATAGGACGATTGACTCTCGGCAAAAACGCATCGGTGGGATTCTACCCTTGCAACAATGTAATGAAGGACTCCGATGGTGAAGTGTTCATTTCCAACCTCACTATCACCAACGACACGCCTCTATTCATCCACCATGTCAATCTCGAAACTGGCGAAACTACCGAAGTGGCTCAATTGACTGCTACTAAATATCCATCGGGACGATTTGACCATGTGGCAATCATCGGACAAGGCACCAAAGGCAACTTCAGCGTGTTTGCCGTAGCCAAGGACACTGGACACATCTTCCGTTGGACTATCAGCAACGGCAATGCAACCGAGGAAATGGCTACAGCTACGGCTTTCTACCCCACTTCGGCAACATCGTTCGGTCTTGCGCCTCAAATCATTCCTGTGTCGACCACCGACATCTTTATCGACGGAGCAAGCACAGCGCTCACTCGCTACTCGTTCCCTGGTGCACAACGCACAGGCTCGTTCTTGGCTAACACAACGGTAGCACCTGAGTCTACTGTCAACAGTGGCGCAACGATCTTCCCTCTTGGCAATGCCAAAGTGGTGATCTATGCCAACGGCGACCACTCTACTACGCCTTCTCACTCGTTCAAGGCTGTAATCACCGATAGCGACATCTCGTTTACTCAAATGAAGGAGTTGTGGACACTGCCACAATATGGATTTGGAACAGTGAATAGCGCCACTTTCCAAGCCGATGCCGACCATATCGTTGTAGCACCAAACAAAGTGCGTTTCTACCTATTCGTGCCTGGCAACGGTATATGTGCCTATGAAATATGCGACACCTCGATGAGCGAAATCGACGACATCACTACCGACAACAACGCTCCTATCGAATTCTACAACCTACAAGGCGTGAAAGTGAATGCCAACCACCTAAGTTCTGGTATCTATATCAAGAAACAAGGCAACAAAACGACTCAAATATTGATTCGATAATCGCCATCGAGCAGGCAACTATCAACGCCTCTCAAATGCACTTTATAGGGTTTCCCAAGCCCTCCCTAATACCCAAAGACGCTAATTCGTGTAAGATTAGCGTCTTTTTGTTTTTAGTTTAAAAAGTTTGAATTATACCCAAATATCATCATGCTCCATTTTTGGGTGTAGTGCCTTTAGGGCGCATTCTTATGTGTTGACGAACATTGATTTCTCGATTGTTGCGTACATCGCCTTCGTCAGGTTCGAGATAAATCTCATAGCCGTTTTCTTCGGCGTACTCAATAGCTTCGCACATTTCGGTTTCATCTATGGGAATGTCATAGCCGAGCTCTACATCTACTGCATTCGCGATCTCGAACATATAATCCATTTCGGGAGTTCGTTCTATGTTTTTATAATCACCATTGTATTCAAGGAATGCAAGACGATATTCATTAAGAATGCGTTTCCCCTTGCGATGTTTCATCTGTAAAGAATCTACATGGTAGTTTTCTTCAAGCCATGCTTTGAATCCATTTTCAGATTCGTAACTACCCCCTGATAAATGGTCATAGACTAATATTAGATGATACAGCAACGAATCGGGAATGCCTTCATTGGTTTTCCAGCCTTTCAACCCCATGTGTTCAGCCAAACCTGCATTATCCGAACTATAGTCCCAAGAAGCGAGGCTAATAATCCAATGAATTTCGGCACAACTCAAATAATACTCCGTCTTTGACAACTCTTCTTCTGGCCTATTGATGTAAGTGCAGAAGTCCTGAAGCCAAGGATAGCGCTTTAAGCTGTAAGATAATGCTTCGTTTTCAGTTTGGAATGCCATAATTAAAATCTATTATCGCAATTAACACAGCCCCATTTAGGAGCTACTATATCACCGTCTTCATCAACTACGACGCAACAACCACCGAGAATTATCTCGCCACGCTCAGCCGCTTCCATAAGTTCAGCATTCGGTTCGCCGTACACTATTTAACCATTTTCCCTCCACATTCAGGACAAGTACTTGGAGCTGCGTTTTTCTTATTTTTTTCATATCAATCCCAATCGTTTAAGTCCTCAATATATTCTTCGTAATCAGTGTCGTCGTATGTTGGCGTTTGGGGGTATTCGCATTCACTTTCGCAACATCGGCAAATGCCGTCATCACATCGCCCACATACACACTCCAAATATTCATTCAATTCTTTATCCATGCTTCAAATTCGTTTAATTTATACGCCGAACTTCTTTTTGTAATATGATTGGGCGGTATAGAGCGCAGCAGCAGGATTGTTTCCCGTTACTCGGTCCTTTGTTACTAGTGTGGTAACATACGCATCGGAATACTTGTAGAACAAGCTATCGTGTCCCACACATAGACCGATAACGACATTCAGGTCGGTCTTTGCCTCGTTGAGCAAGCGAGCTTGGAGGATTGGGTTGCACATCGCAGCGCCTATGCCTTCACACTTCGCAGGAATACCAATCGACGATTTCGCTTTGCCAGCAACCTTACAGATGATAGCATAAGCTTCGAACCCATTAGCACGAAGAATTTTGGCAAAAATGCGTGCTTCGTTGATAAGACCAATGCAATTGGCAATACCAATCTTCTTCGCCCCTATTTTGCGAGCAAATTCCATAATCTCTTGCACACGAGTCCATTGGCAATAGCCCTCAAACTCCACTTCGGCACTTGCCACCATGATGTCGTGGTTTCGTCCCTCATCGTAGCGCTCCAAAGCCCATTGAAGGTCCTCATCTTTGAGGTTAGTAGTCAGACAAAACTCAGGATAAGTGCGATCCTTGAACTTGCAATTCTGCGTACCACAATCCACGCATGTATGTTGCATATCTTTAGTCATAATTTCTCAGTATCTATAAGTTTTCAACGCATCTCGCCATCATCACCTGACGCCAAGACACACACAATAGCAAAGTTAGCAAAAAACTTATCATTAAGTGATATATTTGCAAATAAAAAAATAGGCGAGTAGTTGTCATGAACCACTCGCCTATTTCGATTCGTTATTTTATAAATTCAGTCGACCGACTATTTAGTACCAAAAATTCTATCGCCAGCATCGCCCAAGCCAGGAAGGATGTACTTGCGATCGTTCAACCCTTCGTCGACAGAAGCCACATAAATATCTACATCTGGGTGAGCTTCAGTAACAACCTTTACACCTTCGGGTGAAGCCACCAATGCCATCATGCGAATGTTGGTGAAGCCATCTTCCTTTAATCGTGCTATAGCATCACAAGCGCTACCGCCAGTGGCAAGCATTGGGTCGGTAAGAATTACCATGCGTTCTTTTTCGGCAGGCATCTTGTAGTAATAGAATACTGGTTGGCAAGTTTCCTCGTCGCGATACATACCAATGTGACCTACGCGAGCCGAAGGAATCAATGCAAGCAAACCGTCTACCATACCTAATCCGGCACGCAAGATAGGTGCTATCACGACCTTCTTGCCAGCAAGCTTAGGTGCACTAAACTTTTGTAGAGGGGTTTCGATTTCTTCATAAGTAAGAGGGAAATCGCGAGTTACTTCATAGCCCATCAACATTGATATTTCTTGCAATGATTGACGGAATTGTGCTGTAGAAGTGTTTTTATTGCGCATAATACTAAGTTTATGCTGCACTAATGGATGGTCGATAACATGAACACTCATTGTATTATATTTTATATATGATTTATTTCTTTTCGTTAGTATTCTCAGCTTTTTGCTTGCCTCCAGGGATGATAAGGTTCAAGATTACACCTACCAATGCAGCAAGACCAATGCCACTCATAGTGATAGAACCGAACGACATTTCGGCACCACCGATGCCTAAAGTGAGGATGAGCGAAGCTATCACAAGATTGCGAGTGTTGCCCATATCCACTTTGTTCTTAATAAGGCTATTGATACCTACCGAGGCGATAGTACCGAATAGCAGAAGCATAATACCTCCCAATACAGGACTTGGAATGGTCTTTAATATAGCACTCACCTTACCCAACACCGAGAACAAAATGCCCACAATAGCAGCAATGCGAATCACCGCAGGATCATAAATCTTGGTGAGCGAAATAGCGCCTGTGACTTCAGAATAAGTAGTTACTGGAGGGCCACCGATGAACGAAGCTGCCACGCAAGCCAAGCCGTCGCCCAACATTGTGCGATGCAAACCAGGGTCTTTCACAAAGTCCTTACCAGCCACTTCGTTGATAGCATACACATCACCGATATGCTCGATAACAGGAGCTATAGCCACTGGAATCATAAACACAACGGCTTCCCAACACATTTCTGGTTTAACAAACTCAGGCAATGCAAACCAAGGAGCGTCTATAACGGTTTGGAAATCGATTAATCCAAAGAAGATCGCAGCCACATACCCCACTACGATACCTGCAAATATTGGGATAAGTTTGAGCAAACCTTTACCGAATAGCGAAACAATGACAGTGGTGAGCAACGCAATCATAGCAAGCCACCAATTACCCTTCGCCATGTCCACACCTGTGCCAGCCAACGACAACCCGATGAGCATAATCACAGGACCCACCACGATTGGAGGGAAAAGGCGAGAAATAAATCCCACGCCACGGAAACGCACCAAAGCACTCATTATTCCATACACAGCACCCACAGCCACAAGACCAGAAAGAGTGCCAGGTAAACCATATAACTCGGTAGCCTTAATAATTGGCGCAATAAAAGCAAAACTACTACCCAAAAAAATAGGCACCTTACCTTTTGTAACTAAATGAAAGATAAGCGTACCCAAACCAGCCGTAAACAGAGCCACTGATGGACTCATACCCACCAAAAGCGGAACTAAGACAGTTGCTCCAAATGCTACAAATAGGAACTGTATCCCTACGATGGTTTTTTGTGCAGAATTTAGTTTTTTGACGTTGTTCATAAGAAATAGAATTTAACTACTACAAAAGTAGTGGTTTTACCTAAGAAAACCTACTTTTATCTCATAAAAAAAGCCCCCACAAAACCACTCCAAAGCAAAAAAGCAATTTAAAATGATATCTTTTAAAGATATATTCCCTTAAAAAATCATTCCTTCAAAAATAATCACTAACTTAGTAATCTAAAAATATGCTCACCATCTCATATTGAGTACTCAAACAATTATACCACAGCAAAAACTATACTTAACCTAACTAACAATTATGCGTAAGAATCCATTTGATGGCAAAGGTGTATATCCGAAGTTTGTGAGACACATCTATATGCGACTGATGAGTCGAGAGTGGTTTTCACATGCTGATGTGATGGCAGATTTTCTTAAACTTAAATCAGCGAATGAGCTACCATATAGTATTTCAAAATGTCCTCATAATGGTGAATTAAGAAAGGCATTTCTTGATATACTTAAGTTGATGGCAGAAAAAGTAGGAACGGGATGTGTTGAAATACAAGGTAATAATAGAATAAAAAAGTTTAGATATATTGGAGGCGATGATAACCCCTTTGAGGATTATCAAAACGCATCAGTAATCAATGATATTAGGCAATATGCTCAATTTTGTGAAGATTCGGCAGGTTTCTTTCCAAGCTCATGGATGGAGTATTTCTTTGAGGATACGCTGGACCTTTTAAAAATCAATCGACGCAAACGACGTGGTGAACAAATGATAATTTCAAGCGTAGATCGCGAATTGTCTAATATTGAGTTACTACCGATGTTATACGAAAGCATTCGTGACAAACAGGTGATGACGATTGATTACAAACCTTATAATGAGGAAACGATAACTATCACATTTCACCCACACCTTCTTAAAGAGCACAATGGACGATGGTTCTTATTTGGACATGCTGAAGGTAAAGAACCTGAATTCGGATATAATTTAGCTTTGGATAGAATAGAGAGAGTACATGAAAAAAACATTAGTCAAAACTATATCCAAGCACCAAAGGGATATTACACTGAGTTTTTCAAAGATATAGTTGGCGTGAGTCACATGGCGGATGAAAAGCCCGCATTAATTACTCTCAGATCTACAACTCACAACATTTATAAATTAACCGAAACAAAAAAAATTCATCATAGCCAACGCACCATAAAACCATTTGGACAATATGACGATGGTGAATATGGCGAGTTTGAATTATTTGTTGAGATGAATAATGAATTCATAGGGCGTATTCTTCAAATGGGTGCAGGTTTAGAAATTGTATCGCCTACGGCAATAAGGAATGAAATCAAACAGCGAATAGAAGCAATGTACAATTTATACAAGTAAAAAGAGTGAGACAATGTCTCACTCTTTTGCTATCATTATGTTTAGTGTTGTATTCTTTCTATTGAATTTCCGAAAACTCTTATCAAATGTTTTGCTATTTCTGGCAAAGTTCTAATTTCCACAATTCCTCCTTCTGGATAGGAATTATGGCTGAATGCATTTCTAATCTTGCGCAACAATTCCTTTTCATTTTCGGTCAAGTCGCCTTTGTTTATAAGTTCCTTAAGCATGTCAAGGAAATCAAAATGATTACCCTGCAATGCAAGATTCTTAATATCAGGATACTTGTTATACACAAATTTCTCGAAATCAAGAATAACACTTACAACATCAACACGACTATCATCATAGCCCTTAAACTCTTGCTCAATATCCTCTTTACCTATTTGAGGCGTTGGCAATAGTTCTAGCAACGATGACATACGCTTGTCATTAACCAATGCAAAGAAATCGCCATAGTTTTTCAACTTCATGCCTTGCGAACTTATCGTATACACCTTTCCCTTCTTTTCGAAAACGAAGTCCATCGGCATTATTCCCGAAAGTATTCCCTTATCGGCATCTGGCATTATATCTTGCAACTTAAAATCTTTAGCTACAAAGTTTATATTCTTTGTCAATGAATCCTTCACCATAAAGAACATCATTGCATCTTGCACCTTGTAACGACGAATATGCTTCTCACTCTTTTGATAATCATTTCTACTTGAGCTCAAGCGCGTAGCAACAATTTTCGCATACTCTGTTTCTGGCATATTTTTAAACTTTGCATCACTCAGTTTCTTATCATTAGCCCATTGGGTATATCTCTTCACGCCTTGCTCACGATTAGCCCACGCATCTTCACGCTCAGCTATAGTGAGATATTGCTTTTCTATGCTGTTTTTATTGTTTACCTTGCATTCCAGCATATCCATATATCGATAGTTTCGCTCCCAATCATAGAATTCCTGAAAGTTATCATTATGCACTCGTTTCAGATATTCACCTATCAAATATGTTACATTAGCCTTATCGAAATCGATATCTTGCATTTCGGGCTTTTGTTTCAACTTCGCTTTTATTTCGTCGTCAAACATTTGACGAGGCAATTCTATTGGAGAAACTTCAAGATAACTATCTCCCAAAATTTGATAAAAATCTTCATCTCGAGACGCCCATTTATTTCTCTCAATATTAATAAATGGCAGATTTGCAGCAAACATTCTCACATGTTCCGTTTTGTTAAACTCAACAATCTTTTTCTCAAGATATTGTTTTCGAGCCTTTAGATATTGCTCATAGAATTCTATCGCATTTTTAGGAATTCTTTTCAGTGCAACAGCCAAGAATGGATGCGATTTCTTATTATCTTCAACCAACTTAGCAGCCTTAAACATATTATAGAAATCCTGCATTGCCTTTTTATCACCCATGCTGTTGTACATAGCAATCGACGACTGCATGACTCGATAATTAAGCCCAGTCATTCTATCGGTTCCATAATATTCATCTTTTTCCAACGATGGTTGGAACTTTACTATATCCTTAGCAAGGAAATCGGCAAGTTTGCCTGAACTTATGCTTTTAAAATTGCGTTTACCCTGCTTATTAGCACTCGATCCAATAGCTTTTCTTGTTTCTTCAAATCGTTTTATCAATCGAGCTGTTTCTTCGAGCAATTCTTTTAATGTATCTTCCACATAAGAACTCACACGCTTAGTCTTATCCTCACCACTCACCGCATCAAGCACCTTCTGTGGCATGTCGCTACGACATATATTAAATGAATCAATATTTTCTTTAGTGAGAGTACCTTCTTTAAGGCCAGTAAACAGCTTTTTATAGTTATAGTAAACCGATTTGATGCGTTGTTCGGTCTTTTCAGCCCCAAGCAAGTGCATGTGGAACATCATCGCAGGTAGTTCCAATGTGCTTAATCGGCAATGCGGAATAGTTTTACCCACATACCACTTTCCTCCATCTAACTCAATATCAGGCACCACCTTATCATTACTGAAGCACATCTCAATCTTATTGTTGTTTAACAAATAACGAGTATAGGTGTCTACCACATAAGGATAATTATCAGCACATGCAGCATCGCGTTGCACATTCTCAAAATCCCTAATCACAATATTGCTATCACCATAAGTAGTATCATTTTGCCTTCTATATTGTTCCATTTCATCAAGACGGCCAAACCCATTAAGCGGTTGCTCAAGAACACGCACACGCACTCCCCCATCAATACACGATTTGTTAGCCGAGAATAAATATCTCAACTTACCCATATTCACATGGAATCGTATGCCCTTGAATAGCTCATTCGAATCGATGTATTGTAACGACAGTTGTGCAAAGCGATCGCTATGACGCACATGCAGCACCTCGTTATAGTCGCTTGATACTACTCTAAACCTATCTTGATCTTCCTGCGATAGCGTATCAAAGAGTTCTCTTGGACAACGCTTTAGTTCGTTTATCATATCAAGAGCAGTCGACATGCTTCGCTTATCGGAGCGTATGCGCTCCTTAGGCAGCACCACACTATTAATCGATAGCGAACGCCTTATCACACGAGCCTCTTCACTTGATTCATCATAACCGCCCCATAGTGCAGGCAACTTTGAGAGAAACAGGTTGATATATTTTTTCTCCAAAAACAAGCAAATGAGTTGCACCACTCCCACTCCCGATAAATGTATCCTACCTGTAGGGTCTCCATTGAGCGCCTGCATCGACAAGAAAAAATTAAAGTCGGTTTTGAGAGTACGCTTATCGGTTCTATAATCTTGTATAAATGCAAGATCACTCGTTTCATAGCTATAACGCTCCTTTACATTACGCAATGCCACGGTATAATAATTATTGATAGTAAATGACAGTGGACTTTCATTCTTCTCCAAAAACGGGCTGTCATTTCTATCTATTTTATCATCTTTAATGATAGCATGCATTGTGTTATCACGATAGGTCTTGAGCACGCGAAACATATTATTCAATACATAATATATATCGCTACCATTTATCTCAAGATTGGAACTATCAATATTATTATTCCTATATCCTCTTTTTCCTTTATGATCCTTATTACATCGGTAATCACGCTGATTTTCAGCCATAATTTTTAGGAAAGGAAAATTGCGAAACAATCGTTCCTTTATCGCATCAGCCTTTTCGGGATCTACATTTGTGGCATATCTTTCAGAGTAAAAAAATTGCATTACTGGATGCACCCAAAAGTCCTCAGGTCTTCGTTCTGGCATTTGATCTTGCAAGGATTCTATCTTTTGGATATGATCAAGAACTATTTGAACATTCTTTAATGCCATCGTAGCATAAGTCCCAAAAACAGGTTTGTTTTGTGCTATTAATTGTGGAATTCTCATACTATATATTATATTTTAAGTAAGCAATAACAAAAATAATAAAAACTTCACTAACTTTGCAAGTAAACACATTAATTGTTTGTTTTTTATGGGAAATTTAAAACCTAAGTACTTAATAACAAGCAATTTCCAAACATCGTGTTGTTGAAGGCCTCATTTTGAGAGGTTATTACAACCATGGTTGAATTATGCTTCAAAGGTAATAAGTTGTTGAAGGCCTCATTTTGAGAGGTTATTACAACTTGGCTGCGGTGGTATAAACTTGCTTTTTAGTTGTTGAAGGCCTCATTTTGAGAGGTTATTACAACCCAAAACGTTATTAGCAAATATTGACATTTGTTGTTGAAGGCCTCATTTTGAGAGGT
>CAJGBY010000005.1 GCA_904501735.1 uncultured Muribaculaceae bacterium | reverse complement strand
GCCAGTAGCAAGCGACACCTTTTCAAGTCCGTTATTGCTGTTGATAACAGCGAACGAACCATCGTGACTCAAAGTTACTTGAGCAACTTCAGTTCCTTGAGGAAGAGCTACCTTAGTAGCTGAACCTACATTAAGAAGCTGAGCAGATGCAACAGAACTTGCGAGCACTGCGATTGAAAGTAATACCTTTCTCATCTTCAGTTAGTTTTTAGTTAGTTTTTTAGGATTAATTATGAAAAAAATAGTTGTCTTGATAATAATCCTCAAAATTAAGGAAATTTAGATTAAATAACAAATTCAGCCACAAAAAAAGGCAAATAGAGCATAAGGTTGAACGCCAGTACTCTATTTGCCTTAAATTTTCCTCGAAATTATGTGCACGATTAGTGCTTCATTTCCACTTTTTGTGTTGGTGGCAACTCGCTATTTCTACGGTCAACAGCCTCAACCACTCTATCAGCAAGTGTCATAAATGCTGCACCACTCACCGAGTTTTGAAGTACCACTGGCACACCATCATCACCACCCTTACAAATTCCTGCCACAAGAGGTATCTGTCCGAGCAATTCTACGCCAAGTTTTTCAGCAAGTTCCACGCCACCATCTTTGCCGAAAATGTAATATTTTTCGTCTGGGTGAGCAGCTGGTGTGAACCAAGCCATATTTTCCACAAGACCAAGGATAGGCACATTCACTGCATCGCTTTGGAACATACTTATACCCTTGCGAGCATCGGCAAGTGCCACTTGTTGTGGAGTCGACACCACGATAGCACCTGTGATACCCAATGTTTGCACAAGTGTCAAATGGATATCGCTTGTTCCTGGAGGCATATCGATAACGAAATAGTCAAGTTCGCCCCAATTAGCCTCGCCAATGAGTTGCTTTAGCGCATTGCTTGCCATACCACCGCGCCACAACACAGCCTTTTCTTTGTCGACAAGAAATCCTATCGAAAGCACCTTCACGCCATACTTTTCGAGTGGAGTAATAAGGTTTCGGCCGTCCACTTCTTCCATATACACTGGGGCATCTTCAAGACCAAACATAAGTGGTGCTGAAGGACCGAAAATATCGGCATCAAGCAAGCCCACTTTATAGCCTTTTTGTGCAAGCGACACTGCAAGATTGGTAGCAACGGTAGATTTACCCACACCACCTTTGCCCGACGACACTCCGATGATATTTTTCACACCTGGAAGCATCTTTGGAGGAGCCGAAGGCATTGCCTTGCGAGTTTTCACTGCGATATTGCCTTTTATTTCTACTTCTTCAGAAATGTAGGTATTGATAGCCACTTCGGCAGCACGCACCACCGACTTGATAAATGGGTCGGTAGGTTTGTCGAATATCAACGAGAATGAAACCTTGTTGCCGTCGATGCGTATATCGTCCTCAACCATACCGCATTCAACGATATTTTTTCCATTTCCTGGGTAACGCACATTTTTAAGTGCGTCGAGTATCAAATTAGGATATAATCTTTCCATTTTTCTTAGTTATTCTTCGTTATTTTCATCTTCCAACAACTGTGGACATTGAATGTGGCCACGCGAGAAGCTACGATAAGTATCTTCTTCGATCTCGATGTCGGGCTCTTGAAGTTGAGTCGTGTGATCGAGGTGGAATTTGATATATTTTATAGTCAAACCTCTATCAAGCCATTGTTGTTCGTAGAAGGTCTTAATTTCAAGAATATCATCTACGATGTCGCTATGATACAAGTCGGAAGTATTCACCTCGGTAGGCATATTATTGAGCTTCACAAGCGCATCGGTGTAGGTGTAGAGGAATGGACTATCGGTCTTGAGATGCACGATACCATCGGCTACAAGAATCTCTCTATACAAATCCAAGAAACGGCTCGATGTGAGACGCTTACGCACTTTCTTCATTTGTGGGTCAGGGAAGGTAATCCATATTTCGCTCACCTCACCTGGCTCAAAGAAACGAGTTATCAGCTCAATATTTGTGCGAAGGAATGCCACATTTGAGATACCTTCTTTCACTGCCGACTTGGCTCCTGTCCACATTCTCGCGCCTTTAATATCCACTCCGATATAGTTCTTTTCGGGGAATCGGCGAGCCAATCCCACTGCATATTCGCCCTTGCCACAACCGAGCTCAAGCACTATCGGATTATCGTTTTTGAAGAAATCGCTTTTCCAACGACCTTTCAACGGAAATCCATCTCGTTCCACTACTGCAAACGGATATTGGAACACATTGTCAAATGTTTCCATCTCAGCAAATTTCTTCAGTTTGTTCTTTCCCATTGTCTTTTATTGTTTTATCAATTTTATAGTCTTTGTTATATTTCCTGCAAACTTCATCAGCGCCACATACACATTGCTTTGATAGCCTGACATATCAATTGTAGCGCTCATTGATTGTGGTGCCACCATCACGCATCGCATGCCCTTCATGTCATACAATTCTACCATTTCGATGTCTCTATTGGCGTTAATCACAAGTGTTTCACCCGCAAAATATGCCTTACAATCGAATGATGCAACAATATTGTCAACTCCCGAGGCTTCTCCTACGATATTGAATTCGCACCATTGGTCGGCTGCTCGATACAATTCGACACAATCAATTGGCACTCCCAAAGTAACAGCGCTCTGATCGACACCAAACCACACATCCTCGCCAAGCAATGGCACTTCGGTCGACAACGCACTCATGCTGGTAAGAGCTGTATCGCAAGCAAAGGCATATCGCCCTATTTCGGTAACGGTTGATGGCAGTTTCACTCGTGCCAGATTCCCGCTGGCAAAGAATGCGCCCTCGCCTATCGTAGTTACTCCCTCGCTCAAGGCTATTCGGCTGCTATTCGTGCCCATAAACGCCCAATCACCGATGGTCGTTAAGTTTGAGAAGTACGACATCTCAAAATTAGGTATCGAGGTCGACGCAAAGGCTTCCTCTCCCACACTCTCAAGCATAGACGGATGCTCATAACACAATGCCTTCAACGACTCACAGCCCGAGAATGTTCCTGCGGGTATAGTTTTCACTGATGCACCTAAATGCACAGTGTCCAATGCCACACAATCGGCAAACACGCGTTCGCCCATTTCGCAATCTATCGACAATCGGTTCAAGCTAACCCATTTCATGCCCACACAGCGCATAAATGCTCCGTCGCCCACCGATTTTACATTAGCCTCCAATGTAACTCGGTCGAGTGCATCGCAACCACTGAACGCATATCGTCCCACCGAAATTATCGTCGATGGCAATTCAATCGTTTTAATCTGCTTACAGCCAGCAAATGCACCTTCGCCTATCGAACTCAATTCGGCAGGCAGCTTTACCGAGATATATTCCTTCCCAATGAAGCAATAATCGGGCAAATGGTTCTCTGCATAGCTACACACATCGCTAAAACAAGGCTCAGTAAGTTTGCAAGGCATTATCTTAGCGCCACTGAGGTCGAGAGTTTGGAGTGCATCGAGTTGTGACGCAATGAATTTAAGGTCGCGGGCATCGATTTCGCCTTTCACCACCAATTCAGTCGCGTCTTTGTCGTCAACAAGCAACGACAATGTTCCTGCCACACAGTTATCCACCTCAACGGCGTAACCATTAAGCAGTCCCACAAGTGTACACACTACTATCAATATCAACCTCTTAGTCAATATCATAATCGGTTGTCGATATGTAACACATTTTGTACCACAAGCAAATCGCGAATTTCACTGCGATTCACTTCCATATCATCATATTTTGGATTCTCCGAGCGAAGTATCACCTTGTCGGGATTCTCGTGACGACGCACATACTTAACCATGCGAAAATCATCGAGCACCACAACATATATCTGTCCCCAAAATATCTGCGAGAAATTGGACAATTCACGCACAGCAATGAGGTCGCCATTCTTAATCACAGGACTCATGCTATCGCCACTCACGCGCACTATGCGACAATCGGGGCTAATGCTTGGCATATTCACCGCACCCACGATATGCTCGTCGGCAAATAGCATTGAGCGACATTGTCCGCCTGCCGTTACATCTATATCGTAGATTGGAGTGCCTTTCATTGCCTTGAGCTCGCTCTCGTCAACGACAAGATTGGCAACAGCGCCACCCGAATGCTTGGCAAATGGAACATCGGTTCCGTCCTTGAGCCACGCCTTCGATACGCCCATATTTATGACTATCTTATTCACCAACGACTCACTGATTGGCAAGCGACCATTCAAATGCTTCGACAAGTTGCTCTGGTCGCAACCTATCTTTTCGGAAAACTCGCCTTGAGTCATTCGCATTTCGCGAATAAGATACTTTATTCGTTCTATTATATCTTTGTTAGCCATTCTTTTTATGCCAATTTCTAAATCGAGTGCAAGTTACCACTTTTTTGGCACTCCACCAAATCTAAATTGGTAAAAAACCCAAATCATTTGTTTATGCACCTGCTAACTTATCTTTAAGATCTTTATATTCAGTTTGGGTTATTTCACCTTTTTCTAAAGCCTCATCTAATTTTAAAGATGCTTCCACCTTGCTAACATATGATAAACCTCCATCTGGTGATCTTTCGGGCTCTATATCCATATCTACACCATGAGATGTTGCTTCTGCCATAAAATCAGCAGCTCTTTCATCATACATATTTCCCTCATTACCCGTAAATGAAATTTGAGATAAATCCTCTGCATCTCCTTCGCTTAATAAATAATCTGCAAGTTTAGAATCAGAATCTAAGCTATTTATATTGCCATCAAAATTTAGTCCTAAATCACCAAAAGTCAAATCCCCAATAGAGAAATTGTCGCCTCCAGAAAACCCTCCTGCAAAGAAGAACGCGCTTATAATTTTTACAGATCCCAAAATGCCTCTTGCAATTTCAGCTCTTTCTCGTTTTTTCCTAATTGCAATCCTTTGAGCCTTATAAAACCTTGTTTTTGAATATTCTTCAATCTCAGCATTTAAAGATTCGGCATACATCAGAAGATTGTAAATCATTTCTTCTTGTGAATGTGATAACTTATTCCCTATCAATGATTCACCTTCCAAATCAATTGTAGTACCAAAATGACGAGAAGAAGAAACGCTAATTTTCTCAATTGGGAAAACACGACCCAAACAGTTTTTCACCATTGGATAGCGATCCTTTATAAAATTAGGAGTAGATTCTGGAAAATGTTCGCCTAATATTGAAAGATATGCTCTTCTTGAATGAATACAATAAGTAGCATATTTTCTTGGACCAAACCACTCTTCATCGTTTTCGATTGCGACAGTACGCCATTTACCATTTATACACATCTGAGCAATGCATGCTTGATCCAAATCATAGCCCTCAGTTTTTTTGTGCATTTCATAATAAATATCATATTTTTCACCTTTCTGCGAAAAATTATGGCAAGGAGCTTCATACAAAGAGTTGTGTTTAAAATTTGTGCGCATAATAATAATTTTCTTCAAAATTAATCATTTATATTCATAACATCCTAATTATATGAGCAAAAAAAGAATCTCGACGATTACGCCGAGATTCTCATTATTATGTCAATCAAGTTTTACTTATTACATAACTTGTTTTGTTGCCTTTGCACCTTGCTTCTTGATGAAGACACCATTTTCAGGTTGAGCTACCTTGATACCTTCCAAGTTGAAGAATTCTACCGGTGCATTTTCGTCAACGAAGTTTTCTTCAACACCTGTTGGATAGAAGTAAACCACATTTGATTCAGCACTTTCTACGCCATCCTTCACTGCAGTTACCACATACTTACCTTCAGCTGGGTTAACCACTGCAAATTCAGTAGCAGCTACACCTTCGGCAACAAGAGCCTTGTTGCAATATACATTGTAAGTTACACCTTCTTCGGCAGCCTTCACGCTTGCATCCTTAATAGTTGCATTGTTGTCAGCCTTTTGAAGAACACCTTCGATGCGCCAGTTACAAGAGATATCGCTATCATTGTACATTGACTTCCAAGAGTAAGCCGATGCCGAAATCATATCGCAACAACCAGGGTTTGAAGCAGGACCTGCATCAGCTACGAACACTGCTGTACCTGATGAGAATGAACATACATAACCGATACTTAGTTCAACACCCTTCTTAACCTTGATAGGCTTGTTCAAACGAACCTTATTCCAACCAGCTTGCAATTCATCCAATGAGATAGGTTGAGCATATTCGATTGTTGTACCATGCATTACGATAGCTGAGATGCTATTCAACTGGTTGGTTGCAATCTTGAAGTTGATGTGAGTAAGTTCCATACCGTCATATTTAGCCACTGTGTCAAGAGGGAACTTAACAGCAATGTAAGCCTTAGTTTGACCTGTCATACGATAAGCAACATCAGTTGTTTCATCACCTACTGCATAAGTAAGTACCTTAGCTTCCGATGCAGCTGCCCATTCAAGATTCAACTTGTTATCGGCATATTCACCCTTCAAATCGAATGGAGCATCAGTCTTTTGAGGAATTGCATAGTTAACTACTACGCTTTCTGATAGAGCCGATTCCCAACCATTATCAAAGATTGCCTTAACATTGTATTGGAAGCCACCATAGTTAGGAAGCACTTCGCTAAATTCAGTAGCTGTAGTTTCCTTAATCAATTCAAGGTTACGATATACTTCAAACTTCACTGCCTTTGGAGTAGCAGCCTTAGGAGCAGCAACAGCCTTAGTAGACACTGTGCTCATAGCACGCTCTTCAGCTCCTACACCCACTTCTACATCCATCACTGGAGCTACATTCTTCACCAAGTTCTTAGCCTTCAAAGTTGAGCTCTTGCTTAGCAATGCTGGAGTTGAGCCATCGATTGCAGTAGCGTTAGCACCGATTACGATATTGTAGTTGTTGTAGCTTGAGTTAAGTGTACCAAGTTTCATCCACTTAGCACCGTCAGTAATACTGATCATCGCACCATTTGTTACAAGTGGACCTTCGTCAAGGATGATTGGGCTTGTACCAGCTGGAGCTTCTACCTTATAAGCAATATAGAAGTCGCTTGTTTCAGTGATAGGCACTGGAGTTTCAAGTTCTACTGTATAGATTGCAAATGGTTCGATTTCGTCTTCCTTGAAATTCAATTCTGATAGAGCAACACCCTTAGTAGTGTAAACACCTACGCTGAAGTCACCCACCTTTTCAGCAAGTACAATTTGCAACTTAGAGATTTGGTAACCTACGAATGGAGCAAGTTCTGCAGTTGTGAAGCGAGTACCATACATCATTGCCATTTCTTCATCGAAACCTACCATATAAGTTGGAGTACCATAGTGAGCAAGTTCGATATCCATGTTCCACTTCATATTCATCTTACCTGTTGCATTGTCAAAGTTGTAAGATTGAATATTTGGTGCGTTATATACTACAGGAAGAGCAAATTTCAAGTCCTTTGTAACCATTTCTGATTCCAAACCATTGTCACTCTTTGCTACTAAGCCATAAGTGTAAGTACCAGGAGCTGTAACTTCGTCGTTATATGTTGTTGTAGCAACATTTGTAGCTATCTTTTCGCCATTGCGATAGATGTCATAACCAGCAATCTTATAAGTTGGAGCCGATGGAGCATCAACTTCAGCAGTCATCATCCAGTTACCATTGATATCACCATCTGCAAGAGTCTTCCAATATGGTTTAGTGTTTTCAAGACCGCTTGATGATTGACTTGAAGTAGAGAATTGACTACCCTTTGTACCTACCGACTCTGATGTATCGATTGTGATAGGTTTTAGACCTGCTGCGTGTGTAATATATAGACCATAAGAATAAGTTGCGCCTTGTTCGATTTCTACAGGCTTCTTCAACTCAAATCTTGACCATTCACCAGGAGTGATACCAGAAACAAGAACCCTAGGAGCGATTTCTGAGTAAACAAATTGTCCATCCTTCATCACCCACATGATAACGCTTGTTACAGCTGTTGATAGGTGTACATTGATAGCCTTGATCTTTGCGCCAGCATAGCTCACAAGGTCGTTAGGATACAAATCATTCTTGATCCACACCACTGGGTTAGTCTTTGATGTAGCACCGATTGATGTAGATTTTTCTTTGTTACACCATGTCAATTCTTGTGGAGCAAGCATTGGAGCATTCCAGTTCAATTCAGCCTTGAAGCCTTCTACCGAAGTAGATGAGAAGCTTGGTGTTGGGAAGCTGTTTGTTACAGCCTTTGTATTAGCCTTAACCGACTTAGATTTACCTTCGTTTGAGCCATACACTGCTGCTACTTCAAATGTGTGTGAACCATCAGCAAGAGCAGTTACTGTAAATGTTTCTTCTTCTACCAACGCACTATTTACCTTAGCACCGTCGCAATATACATTATATCCTTCAGGAGCAGTTGTAGCCTTTTCAGCATCGTTCTTGATGTAAGCTGTCAATAGGTAGTTTCCATAACCTGAGTTTGACCAGTTCACACCGTCATAAGAATACATATCACCCTTACCGAAATAAGTTGGTGCGCCGTCGTCCTTGATAGCACCCATCGACATGTTGTCGCCATATTCCATCTTTAGGGCAAACATTACTTCTGTGTTAGCAGGGATAGTGTAAGGAGTTGTTAGAGCATATTTTCTCCAACGGTCCTTGATATAACCAGTAACATCAAGTGGTTCTGAATACACTTCTTTTCCATTTTCATAGATGAAGAATGTAAGATTCACCATCTCACGGTATTCATAATAACCAATAGAATCGATCACTTCGCCAGCAACATTTACCAAGTCGTTAGCGTCAAATTTTGCACCCATGTAGATTTGCAATGGTCCATTAGGATCGGCTTTTACACCGTCATCACCATTATAAGCATAGTCATTATGCCATTGCAATGCATTCTTTGCACCTGGGGCTTTCCAGTCAAGTTTTACAGTGTTAAAATTAGGGGTTGCTTTTAGTGAGTGAGGTGCATATAGAGTTTGAGCAACTGCGCTCAAGCACAACACACACATCAAAGCTAATGATGTAATTTTTTTCATATATTTTGTTTTTAGGTTTAAATTTGCTCGCAAATATACTTATTTATCTCCTAAACAGCAAACTTTACTTAGCAAAATGACATAATATTCAAAAAACATGCAATGTACATTCAAAGCATATACATTGCATGTTCAATTTAACTATATTTTTTATTCCAAATTACCACATTTGAAATCTCTTCATATTCCATTTACGAACCTTACCGTCAATATCACCCATTACAAACCACGCTGAATTGACGATATTTTTGCTTGAAATATCTCCGATTGTCCCAAAAATCAGTCTTTTTGGTCAAATTTCCACACAATTTCACCCACAGCTTCAGTGGTTGTGTTTTGCGGTACCGAGAATGTACATTTCATCGATTCTTGTTCACACAATCGTCTCAAATTGTTATCCACATTCGCATTGCCGCTACCTCTTTGATATCTCGCATCCACCACTTGACCACGAGCATTTACTTTCACTCTCACGATGATAGTTCCTGTCTTGGTACTACTTGGCTTGCTCCACTTATCAAGAGTATAACCCACCAATCCGTTTACTCCAGGTTTTTGATTTGCTGGATTCGATGTTTTAGGAGCATCAACAACGCCACTCTTGCCCTCGCCAGAGCCTTTGGTGTTACCAAAATTCACTCTCTTATTGATTGACTTGCGCTTTTCTTCTTCTTTGCGCACTCGTTCTTGCTCGGCCTCGATTTCCTCTTTCGTAGGTCCAGGATTTTCCTTTTCTTTCACCTTCATTGGTGATTCTTCAGTGCTTGTTACCAATTGCGGCTCGGCTTCGCCCACCGCTCCTTCGTTAGTAGCATCTTCGCCTTCCACCACAGTCTTTTTCGCTGGCGCTTCGCTCGATGCGCTTGGAGCGTCGTTCATTGTGGTGTTAAAGTCGCCATAGGTTACATATTCGCCACCGAAAAGTATCTCATCGTTGTCGAGCTTGGCAAGTTCTTCATCTTTGGGTGGATAGCTATAATACAAAAATCCAAACACAAGCAAGGCTATCAACACTGCGTGAAATAGCACAGTGGCGATAATACCTATAATCTTGTCTTTGTCGAGTTTGTTCATCTATTTGTAAGTTATCCTTTGGTTAATTCTTACCACTTGACGGCTTGGTTGCAAGCACTATCTTTAGATTGGCTTTCGACCCACGATCAAGTATCTTCACAATCACACCATAAGGCACCGACTCATCGGCATAGAGCGCAATAAATTGTTCGGGTGCATTTTGTTGTTGAAGTTGAAGGAATGTCAATAGCTGTTCTTCCCCTTCAAGGAGTTGTGGCTCATTGTCGCCAAATGTACCATATATTTGAAGGTCCTTATCGATATACACCTTTGTGCCAGGCTTGATTGCTGCTTGGCTGCTACCTTGAGGTAGATTCACTTCCATTGCTGTGGGCATAACGAAGGTAGATGTTACCATGAAGAATATAAGCAACAGGAATATGACATCGGTCATCGACGCCATACTGAATGTGGCAAGCATCTCGTTTTGTCGTTTCAGTGCCATTTCGCAGTCAGTTTTTTATTCGTTTTAGCTACAATTTATTGAGCTGGCTCATTGAGCAAGTCCAAGAATTCCATTGTTTTTGCTTCGAGTTGCTTCATAACCTTGTTCACCATTGCCACAAGATAGTTGTAGGCAAATAGAGCTATGATACCCACAAACAAACCTGCTACTGTGGTTACAAGTGCCTCGTAGATACCACTTGCAAGCACTGTTACATTGGCATTGCTACCTGCGCTTGCCATAGCGAAGAATGCTTGCACCATACCTGTCACTGTTCCTAAGAAACCGAGCATAGGTGCACCTGCAGCTGTTGTTGCAAGCCAAGTGAAGCCTTTTTCGAGTTCAGCAATTTCAAGGTTACCCACATTCTCGATAGCCACAAGCACATCGTTCATTGGGCGACCAATGCGTGTGATACCCTTCAAGATAAGGCGTGAGTAAGGGGTATTAGTCTTTTTGCACAGATTCATTGCACTTTCTATCTCGCCGTCGTGGATATAGTCCTTGATGCGCTTCATGAAAGTCTTATCCTCTTGTGCTGCTTTGCGAATTGCAATAAAGCGTTCCACAAGGATGTAGATACTTATCACCGATAATATCAATAGTGGAATCATGATGATACCACCTTTCAAGCATAGCTCCCACATTGAGAGTTCGGCTTCCACTACTGGTGTTTCAGCAACTGCGGCAGTAGCCAACGAATCGGTTACCATCGCCAAGCTATCTCCTTCGGGCATTATAGATGCCAAGATATTTGTCAAGATATTCATATCAATCGATTTCGGGGTGTGTTATTCTTATTTCAAGCAAGCCTTGTAAGCCTTGATAGTGGCTTCAAGTCCCATATACAAAGCGTCGGCAATAAGCGAATGACCTATCGACACTTCATTAAGATATTTCACATTTTCGCGGAAATATTTCAAGTTCTTCAAGTTCAAATCGTGGCCTGCATTCACGCCCAAACCTTCGCGATGTGCTGCATCGGCTGCGATTACATAAGGTGCTACGGCTGCTGCTGGGTCTTTTTCGAATTCTTCGGCGTAAGGACCTGTGTACAACTCGATGCGGTCGGCTCCTGTGCGTGCAGCCAACTTAATATTTTCCACATCAGTGCCCACAAAGATACTTGTGCGTATTCCGGCCTCCTTCAAGCGATCCACCACTTCAGTAAGGAACTCCATATTTGGCGCTACATCCCATCCTGCCGACGATGTAAGCACATCTGGCGCATCAGGAACGAGTGTTACTTGTTCTGGCTTGGCAAGAAGCACAAGTTCAAGGAATGCTTCGCTTGGATAGCCTTCTATATTGAATTCGGTCTTCACCAATGGACGCAATTGGAACACATCGCTGTAGCGAATGTGTCGTTCATCGGGACGAGGGTGAACAGTGATTCCTTGGGCACCAAATCGTTCACAATCTATTGCCACATTCTCTACATTTGGAAGATTTCCGCCACGAGCATTGCGCAATGTGGCAACCTTATTGATATTTACACTTAAATTTGTCATTTGAAAATTTACTGTTTTTTTATGTCTAAAGCCAACTATATATCAAGTTTAACAAATAATTCGTATATTTGTCACAACTAATTATTTTGCAAAAATAATATGAATATATTATTCTAAGAAAATTTTTTTACTATTTAACTCATTTCACTATGCGAATAGCGGTTTTTGGCAGTGTTCACCAAGATCGATTCATCGATGGCATCAAGCTATTGTTCGAAACTTTAGCCAAGCACAATGCTGCTGTTGACATTCACGAGAAATTTTACAACTATTTGTGCCGAATGGTTGACAATCCTCCTATTCCTAATAGCATCATCACCGACGACAATTTTTCGGCCGATCTTGCTATCAGTCTTGGGGGCGACGGCACTTTCCTTCGCACTGCCAAACGCGTTTCCGACAAGAACATCCCTATCTTGGGCATCAACACCGGACATTTGGGCTACCTAACCGACGCCAAGATGGACGATGCCGAGATTGTCATCGACGACATAATGAACAATCGCTACAAAATCGAGTGCCGCAACCTCATCGAGGTGGTTTCGCTCGACGAAAAGCACCCCATCAGCGAGCCTTTCGCGCTCAACGAGGTGGCTATATTGCGTCAGGACACTTCTTCCATTATTTCAGTCGAAACATCGGTCGACGACGCCTATCTCACCACCTACAAGGGCGATGGACTCATCATTTCCACTCCCACAGGCTCTACTGCCTACAATCTGAGTGTCGGTGGACCTATTCTCGACCCTAATTCGCAAAACATCGTCATTTCGCCTATTTCGCCTCACTCGCTCACTATGCGTCCGCTGGTGATGCGCGACGACGCAGTCATTGGCATCAAGGCTATTTCGCGTGCCGAAATGTATAATGTGAGCATCGATGGGCGTTCCAACTCGCTACCTATCGACACACCTATCATCATTCGCAAAGCGCCTCACACCATCAAGGTGGTGCAATCGCTTCGCCACTCGTTCATTCACACCTTGCGTAGCAAGTTGAATTGGGGCGTGTAAACCACATTCGATAGCACTAAGTTCAATTTTATTACTACACATAAGAAAAGCACCCCTTACTTGGAGTGCTTTTCGTTATTTATGTACTATCTATTAAGCTAATTAATAGTTTTCAGCACGAAGAGCGAAGTAAGATTGAGCGTGGTCGCACACTGGGCATGTTTCAGGAGCTTTCTTGCCTATTACCACATGACCACAGTTCAAACATTGCCAAATGCAATCACCGTCGCGAGAGAACACCACTTCGTCTTCGATGTTCTTCAACAATTTGCGGTAGCGTTCTTCGTGTAGCTTTTCGATAGCTGCCACGCCTTCCATTTGAGCTGCGATTTCTTCGAAACCTTCTTCGCGAGCTTCCTTTGCAAATTGTGCATACATATCGGTCCACTCATAGTTTTCGCCATTTGCAGCGTCAGCTAGGTTAGTTGTTGTAGCTGGCACCTTACCGCCGTGTAGATGTTTAAACCATAGCTTTGCGTGTTCCTTTTCGTTCAACGCAGTTTCTTCAAATAGTTGAGCTATTTGCACATAACCATCCTTTTTAGCCTTTGATGCATAGTAAAGATATTTTGTATGTGCTTGTGATTCCCCTGCAAATGCGATTTGCAAGTTCTTTTCAGTCTTTGTTCCTTTTAGTTCAGCCATAATAGTTTTATTTTTATATATGATTACTCGTTTTCTTTCTTAGCTTCAACACTACCTGTCACCATGTGCTCCACTGCTTCCACCACATTCACGATGTAGTCGCCCACCTTTTCAGCTTCGCTCACGATATCCATGTAGAAGATACCACTTTGATAGTTGTATTCCTTTTGGTTGATGCTTTCAAGGTTTTCAGTGCGTAGAAGGTTGCGATAATTGTTGATTTCGTGTTCCTTGTTGTAGCTGCGCATGATCACACTTTCATGTACATTTTCCACATCCTTAAGCACTTCAATCATGTTTTCCATCGCTTCTTCCACATACTTGAACATAATGTCGATGTTCTTGTAGATACCTTCAGTGAAGTGAGCATGAGCTTCTTCCTTGCGCACAAGAGTCTTAGCCACATTGAAGCAGCTGTCGGCAACGCTCTCTATTTCGCTCACGATGTTCAAGATGCCCGATACGCGCAACTTTCCTTCGTAGCTCAAACGGCTATCCATCACCTTGTTCAAGTAGTTAGCAATTTCGATTTCCATACGGTCCGAGATGTCTTCATACTTCTCGATGCGAGTATATAGCTTATTGAACTCTTCAGTACCATTCTTTGTGTGAACAAGAGTTTGCGCCATGCCTATCATGCGCTTCACGCGTTCAGCATACACCACCGATTCGCGTTGTGCTTGCATAATATTTAGTTCAGATGCGTGTAGCAAACCACGGCTGATGAATTTCAATTGGAAATCTTCTTCTTCATTCTTCTTTGAACGGATAAGAGTGTTACAAACCTTCACATACACACCAGGAATCCATATCATGACACACAAGTTGATCATATTGAACACTGTGTGGAAAATTGACATACCGAACGACACTGCCACGCCATATTGTTCTGGATTAGCAAATTCTGCCATTGGAAGTGTTGGGTCACCTTGTCCCAATCCCTTTGTAATCCACACGATTAGTGCGCAGAATGGATAGTAAAATATCACTGTCCAAATCGAACCGAAGAAGTTGAACATAAAGTGCGCCAACGCAGCCTTCTTTGCTGTAAGGTTAGCGCCAAACGATGCAAGAATTGGAGTGATTGTTGTACCAATGTTTGAACCAAGCACGATTGCACAAGCCATTTCAAATGGAATCCAGCCCTTCACAGCCATCACCATCACGATAGCAAATGTAGCTGCCGACGATTGAATCACCATTGTGATTGCAGTACCCACAAACACAAACAACAACACCGACAAGAAGCCCATTGACGAATAGCCAGCCAAGAATTCAAGTTGTTCAGGGCTTAGATCAGGCACATTATCGTTTATCAGGCCTAAACCCATAAACAATAACGCGAAACCTATCATAAACTCGCTCAGCGACTTATAACGGCTCTTACTTGAGAACATCAATGGTATTGAAATAGCCACAATTGGCATCACAAATGCCGATATATCGACCTTTACACCCAACACGGCAATAATCCACGATGTAAATGTTGTACCCACATTCGCACCAAATATCACACCTACCGATTGCGCAAGCGACATCAAGCCAGCGTTCACGAAACTCACCACCATCACTGTAGATGCCGATGACGATTGCATTAGCACAGTAATTACTATACCTGTCAACACGCCCATAAAGCGGTTACGAGTCATTGCCGACAACACACTGCGCATTCTATCGCCTGCAATTTTTTGCAATCCTTCGCTCATCACCTTCATTCCATAAAGGAACAAGCCCACACCACCGATTAGGGTAAGAAAATCAAGAAATGAATAATTCATATCTATCTAAGAATTTGTTATTTATTAGATTCTAAAATTTTACAGCCCAAAATCGACAAAAACAGCGCCTTTTTCGCCCATTTTGCCAATTACACCACAAAGATATAAATTTTCATCATAAATCCCACATTTACACCAAAAAAACCTCAAAAAAAGAACACTCCAAAAAACCTCAGAGCCAAATGCCGATAAGCATTACTCCCCTCGACCTCGAAGAGGTCACACAATCGAAACCCCGCGATGAGCGTAGTGATTCATGGGTGCACCACCCTCCTCACTCCCCTCCCACTCGGGGAACAAACATAAAAAAAGAATGCCCACCCTTTTCGGGGTGAGCACTCCATTATTATAATCAAGGATTAATTTGATTACTTAGCTGTGAAACGAGTTAGCTTCTTGTTGAAGACATCCTTGTTGTAAGCACCATGGTAGAAGTAGTGGTAGCTACGGCCCATGTAAGATGACCAGTAGTCATTCTTAAGAAGGATTTCTTCCTTACCTTCTGGGTAAAGTTCACTACCTACAGGCCATACGGCACGGATATCTTGACGAACATAGATATAACCGTTTGTAGATAGGATTTGATCTTCCCAAAGGATAGTAGTGAAGTAGTCAGTTGATTCACCGAATGCAAGACCAATACCATCATCTGGATAAGTAGCATAGATTTCACCATTGCTCTTTCTTCTTACATCGAAGAACAAACGAGCTTCAGTTGGCTTGCCCTTAGCATCGAACATGTAGTTATACAAACGAGCTGATGCGAAACGAGCATTACCTGTTGAGTCAACTTCGTTATACAATGGTGGAACACCGAATTCGTGTACATGAGGAGCAGCACCTGCCTTAACCAATTGACCATTCTCATCATATTCATTGTTTTCCCATACGATTACTTGAGAAATGACACCAGCCTTAAGGTCTACTTCAGTTGTACCTTCGTAAACAACTGTTCTCACTGAATCAGCATTTTCAGTTTCAAGCTTGATAGTACACTTACCTGGTTCAGTTGAGTAAGAAGAACCTACAACATAAGCAGGTGAGAAGTTGTAAGGAGTAATCATTGATTGGTGATCATATGAATACTCAGTACCATTGATTGTGATATACTTAATGTTATTGGCAGACGAATTCGTTACCAAAGACATATAGTACACTTGTACAAACGCCTTGCTATAGTCAGCATCCTCCCAGTTAAATTCTGGCTTGTCTTGCGAACAAGATGAAGCTACGAAGCTAACAATTAAAGCAAGTACTAAATATTTGATATATTTCATAATTGTCTTTTTGTTTAATTAGTTAAACATTAATTATTCTTCAACTTCATCATAAGTTGGAGCACCTGGTTGGTCACCTGGGTAGCAGAACCAAGGCATTGAGCAGTGGTAGTCTTTAGCATCACCAGAGATTGGCTTCAATTGCTTCAATGAAGGCAAGTTCCACATGTATTCAGAGTTGTAACGAGGACGAACGCGGTAGCAAGGAGAACCATTGTTATCTTCATTAACCTTTGAAGTTGACAATTGAGAATATGGAAGATAGAAGCCCTTATAAACCTTAGTTGGGTCTGAATCATACTTGTTGTACATATTGTCCTTATCCCAACCGTCGCCAAATGAAGGAACACCATATTCATTTCCTTCGTAAGCAAGGTCATAGTGGTTCTTACGCATGTCAACCCAAGCTTCTTGAGAACCCCAAGGGAATAGGTGAACATACTTTTGCATCATGATGTGTGACATTGAGAATTCACTTTCAGCAAGAGCACCTACGTATGGACCAGCAAGATATTCAGCAGCAGCAGCATCGAATTGAGCCTTAGTGATCTTATCACCTACGTGGAATGTAACATCACCATACTTACCAGAAGCAAGCTTTTCGTTAGTTACATTTGTGCTACCAGCTACAAGATACTTAGCAGTAAATTCCATATCAGCAGCAACAGCCTTCTTCCAAGCTTCGAATGCAGCGCTCTTGTTACCTACTGTAAATTCAGCTTCAGCAACATTGTACATAAGTTCTGCATAAGTAGTCAAGATGTAAGGAGCATCGTTGCGATACAACCAACGACCTTGACCGTTACGAGCTGTAGTAGCACCATAGTAATCGCTACCACTCATGAAGTAAGCACCGTCACCATAGCGACCGCTATTATACTTGAACGCCTTGATAGAATCGATTTCAGCAAAGTTAGCAACATGGTTACCATTCACTGTTTCAAGCTTAGCAACTACGCGTGGGTCCCAGTGACCAACTTCATTAACCAATGTGTCAGTGATGATTTGCTTTTCAGCAAGTTCATACTTGTAAACACCAACTTCATTTAGACGAGTAGTGTCAGTGATTTCAACATATTGGTTGTTTTCTTCGTCAACCTTAAGAACCATACCAGTCATGATATCGATAGCATATTGATTTGGCTTACCAGTCAAGTTGCCACGATATACACCATAGTAGTTGTTGTAAGCTGAGTCTGGAGAATCTGCACCACCACCTTCTACATAGATTGTAGCATCGTCAGCTACCGAAGTAAATGACTTGCTTGCAGCATCCATAAGTTCAGTATAGTACTTTTCCTTGAAGTCAGTCTTCTTAGTCAAAGATACAAGGTTACGAACGATTACAGCATAACCAAACTTCTTCCACTTTTCAGCATCACCACCATACATTTGGTCGTAGTTAGCGAATTGAGGACGAAGTGGAGAGTTGTCTTCCATTTCTAGGTAAGCGATACCTTGCTTACACCATTCACGAATTTGCATGAAGATGTATTCTTGGTAGTCATAGTTGTGCTTCAAAGAACCTGGTACGAATGCATCCTTAAGAGGCATTTCACCATTGTACTTACAGCTGTAGTCCCAAGAAATAGCCTTAAGAATCAAACCAGCACCTGCAAGGTGGTAGTCCTTTTCTTCAATTGATTGGTTGATGATGTTTTCAAGGTTCATACCGTGTGACCAGTAAGTCATACGCCACATACCACCACCTGTATCGCTAGCCTTTGAATAATAGTGGCTTGCGAAGTTATCACCGTGAGTAGTCATTTTTGTAAGACCTTGTGTGTAGAAACCATCGCCATATACATTAAAGAATGTATTGAAAACCTGTGGTAGGTATAGATAAGCATCAACATATGCTGGACCGTCAACATTGTGGTTAACGTCAAGATAGTCGTCACAGCTTGTAGCTCCAAAGCCTACGGCAAGAGCTCCGATAATTGATAATATTGAATTCTTTTTCATCGTTTTCTTCATTTTAAGTTAGAGGCATTAGAATGTTACGCTCAAACCGCAAGTGTAAGTACGTGGTGAAGGAAGACCCCAGCAGTCGAAGCCAAGACCACCAGTACCACCAGCTGCAGCTGATGAAGAGTTACCTACAGGGTTGATACCTGCGTAGTTAGTAATTGTGAACAAGTCGTTACCTGAAACAAAGATGTTTGCTCTTGAGATAAGACCCTTAGTTGCCTTGTTCAAGAATGCGCTTGGAACTGAGTAGTTCAAACGAGCTTCTTGACAACGTAGGAAGTGTACATTCTTGTCAACCCAAGGTTCCATTGAAGTATAAGAACCGTCAGAACCAATGTAAGTTGTAGATGTCATAGCAGGGTTGTAAACGATAGTTGACCATGTTGGGTTATCGCTATTTTCCTTACCATCCTTCAAGATACCCTTGAATACCTTCATCTTACCTTCGCGTTGTTCTACTGATTCCCAGCTTTGACCGCGGTTCATCATGTTGTGTTCAGTAATGTTAACTACTGTAGCATCAAGCATACCAGAGAATGCAGCGCTTAGAGAGAAGTCCTTATAGCTTACTCTTGTAGTGATACCGTAACGCAATTCTGGTTCACGGTCACCCATTACACGCCATTCTGAAACGTCTACGATAGGAAGACCCTTCAATGGGTGGATAAGGACTACGCCATCATCGTTACGTTCGAAACCGTAACCTGTAAGAGATGTAATAGGAGCACCTACCTTAGTACCTGAACGCAAGTTACCTTCCAACCAAGTGTAAGCGTCATAGTATTCTGTCAAGTTTTCAGGAAGATATGTTACTTCTGAACCAGTGTGAGAACCAGTTACGCCAAGATTCCAAGTCAAATCGCGAGTCTTGATGATGTCGAAGCCTAGGCGACCTTCCCAACCCCAAGTCTTGAACGAACCAACGTTCATGTTGTTCAATACGAAACCAGTTGCATATGACATACGGAAACCGTTTACGATTTGGTCATCACAAGTTGTCCAATAGTAAGTGAAGTCACCATCAAGACGGTTGTTGATAGCACGGAATTCGATACCAACTTCAGCAGAAGTGTTCATTTCAGGAACCAACGCCTTGTTAGGACCAGTATAACCATAAGCATAACCTTGGTTAGTTACTGATTGTGCTTCAAGTTCAGGGTCGATAGCCAATGGCTTAGCGTCCTTACCTACTTGTGCCCAAGATGCGCGAACCTTCACATAATCCAACCAAGAAGAAGTAGCTTCACGGATAGGAGCGATTTCAGTTACTACGAATGAACCTTCGATAGCTGGGTAGAAGTAAGAGTTGTTAGCCTTAGGAAGAGTTGATGACCAGTCGTTACGCATTGACAATGTCACGAAAGCCATGTTGTTGTAACCTAGTTCGGCACGACCAGAGATAGCTTGCAAACGACGCTTAGTATCAGCCTTCTTAGAAACGATAGTTGATGCATCACAGTTGTTGATTGACATGAAGTTAGCAACCATGAATTCAGCACCATAAGAAGAAAGACGAGTGTTAGCACGTTCCATTTGGTGGTAACCAACTTGAAGACCAAGATTCCACTTCTTGTTGAATTCCTTGTCGTAACGTGCGATCAAGTCCATTGACTTGTCGTCCTTGTTATCCTTAGCAATATTGTAAGCACCACCCTTAGATACTGCTGTTGGATATTGTTGGTTGTTTGAACGATAGTATGGGTGAGTACCTGATTCATAAGTTGAAGCACTGTAGTCCCAACCGAAACGACCGTTGATCATCAAACCTTCAAGTGGGTTCAAGCTAACACCAAGAGATGCAGTGATGTGGTCAGCAACGTCGAAGTTCTTGTTCTTGTAAAGACCATACAATGGGTTCAACATATCTGTATCGTTGTACCATGTTGGATAAGCCATGTGTAGACCGTCTGGAGCCATGTAGTTGCGCATATCGTCAACGATTGGCCATGTATAAGCACGGTAAACAGGACCGCTCTTACCCATACCTACCTTAGTATTAGTAGTGTGTGAGTATTGCATACTACCATCTACCTTAGCCCACTTAGTAAGTTGAGCTTGACCAGCGATAGAGATATTGTTACGACCGTAGTCAGTAGTCTTAACAACACCTTGTTGATCTGTGTAAGAGTAGCTAGCACGGAATGACTTCTTGTCGTCACCAGCTTCAAGAGATAGGTTGTGGCGTTGTGAGAAACCAGTTTGAAGTACTGCAGCGATGTTGTCGTAAGTTTTCCAACGACCGTTGTTCAAAGAACCGTATTGTGCAGTATAGTACCAGTTCATAGCACCATAGTTACCAAGCAAGTACTTGTCTTGCTTTTCTGGCCAACCGTAAGCTTGTGACCAAGAGAATGAGTTGTTATAAGTAATTTTAGCACGACCCTTAGAACCCTTTCTTGTTGTGATGATGATAGCACCGTTAGATGCGTCAGAACCATAAAGAGCAGCAGCAGCAGCACCCTTAAGTACTGTCATGCTTTCGATGTCTTCAGGGTTGAAGTCACTACCACGAGAAGAGAAGTCCATAGAGTTTACTGATACAGCGTCAGCTACCGCGAAGCTATTACCAGCGTTGAATGTTTCGTTGTTCATAGGAACACCGTCAACAACATAAAGAGGTTGGTTAGAACCTGACAATGATGTTACAGAACGCAACACAACATTGTTAGATGCACCAGGAGCACCAGATGTAGAAGTTACTTGCATACCTGACACCTTACCTTGAAGAGCTGTCAAGAAGTCTGTACGACCTGATTCGATTACGTCGCTAGCCTTCACGTTTTGTACTGAAGAACCTACGGCGCGAGCTACACGCTTTAGACCGAACTCAGCAGTTACTACTACTTCATCAAGACTTTGTGAAGAGCTTTCAAGCACGATGTTGCCTGCGTTAGCAGCCTTCACTTCTTTAGTCTTAAAACCAACGTAAGATACTACAAGAGTCTTGCCAGCGGCATTACCGATAGTAAACTTACCGTCTACGTCAGTGGATACACCATTAGTTGTGCCCTTTACCATAACGGTAGCACCGATCAATGGTTCACCATTTGTGTCTTTAACGACACCACTTACTTTTCCTGTTTGCGCTACGGCAGTAAAACCAGTTGTTTCACTTCCGCTCCACAAAGGATTACCAAACGCAAGGAAAAGCGCTACAAACAATGCACATTGTTTTTTCATAAGCGTAATTAATTTGGTAATTAATGGTTAAAAAAGTTGTTAATTATTTAGTTATTAATCTCTCTTGTTTTCGGTCTTTTTTTCACCCCAAAAATGGGTTAAATCCAACCATTACGGTTCGTAAAAGGGCAAAATACCCCTATACTTCGCGCAATCAATGTGCAAATATGCTCATTTTTTCATTATCCCACAAATTTTTTTATATTTTTTTTACATCTCAACAAATTATATTATTAAACAAGTATGCAAACTGTATATTTTTATGTTATAAAACATATTTTTGCCTACATAGAGCTCCATTGTCAGCATATTACCCACCACAACACCCCAATTAAGATTTTTTAGCTACCTCAACACCTATAATATAAATACACGCGCGATATTTCTTGGCGCATCAGACAATTTCGCCATCAAAACCACGAAGTCTAAAACCTCGACTGCCCACCACCCACGAATTCCGCCTACCATCAAGCACAAACAGGGAAAACAACTAAAACCAAACGAAACACCACCCAATAGCTAAAATTTACATTTTACTCACTTTTTTCGCTCTCTCAATGCAACTTTTTACACCTTTAATACATCTAATACTACAAGTAATTACATCATAGCTTTTTCGCGCGTTATCGAGATAAAACTCAACTTTTCAGCCTAAAAACACTTTTTTTAACGCAACAACAACCTGTTTTTGACAGAAATTATATAATTTTGGCGATTAATCCCAAGTACCCCTTTGGATCTACAGTCTTTAAGACACTTTTTAATACTAAAACAAACATCATAATCATTAACAATAACTAAAATGAAAAAGTTTTTTAATTCACTACTTGTAGCTATCGCTCTTATCGGGCTTTCTATGCCTGCTATGGCTCAAATGCCACAAGTTCCGGAAGCTCCTGCTGATCCGGCTGTGAGAGTGGGAAAACTTGACAACGGATTGACATATTATATCCGTCACAACGAATTCCCTAAGAACCAAGTTGATTTCCACATCGCTCAAAAGGTGGGTTCTGTGCAAGAAGAAGACGCTCAACGCGGTCTTGCTCACTTCCTTGAACACATGTGTTTCAACGGTACTAAAAATTTCCCTGGCAACAACATCGTTACTTGGCTTGAATCTAAGGGTATCAAGTTTGGTGCCGACCTTAACGCCTACACTTCTACCGACCGCACTGTGTACCGCATCACAAGCGTACCTACTGCCAACGAAGCTGTTGTAGACTCATGTATGCTTATCCTTCACGATTGGGCAAGCGCACTTCTTCTTGAAGATGCCGAAATCGACAAGGAACGCGGCGTTATCCACGAAGAATGGCGTCTTGGCAATGCTATCACTCGCATGATCGAAAAGCATGGTGCTAAGATCTATCCAGGTAGCAAGTATGGCGAACGACTTCCTATCGGTACTATAGAAGTTATCGACAACTTCAAGTATAGCGAACTTCGCGACTACTACACTAAGTGGTATCGTCCTGACCTTCAAGGTATCGTAATTGTGGGTGACATCGATGTTGACCAAATGGAACAAAAAATCAAGAACCTTTTCGGTCCTATCAAGATGCCAGCTAATGCTGCTCCACTTGAATACTACCCAGTGCCTGACAATGAGCAACCTATCTTCGTGAGCCACACCGACAAGGAAATGCCTGCTGAACTTGTGTGGGCTTTCGTTAAGTACGACATCCTTCCTCGCGAAATTCGTAACTCTGACGCTCAATACATCACTGACTACCTATTCAGCGTAGCCGACATCATGCTTAGCGAACGCTTGAACGAACTTTCTTTGAAGGCCGACGCTCCATTCGGTAATGCTGGTGGTGGATTTGGAGAATTCCTTCTTTCTACCTACAAGGGCGCTCTTTCTGTACAAGCTTCTGTAAACAGCAAGGGTGGCAAGGCTGCACTTAAGGCTGTGCTTACTGAAATCAAGCGCATTGCTGAACACGGTTTCACTGCTGCCGAATATGATCGCGCACGCAATGAATACCTAAGCCGTCTTGAAAAGGCTTACACTAACCGCGACAAGCAAAAGCATGACAACTATGCTCAAACTTATATCGCTCACTTCCTTGACAACACTCCTATGAGTGGCATTGCTTACGAATACGAAAAGATTAAGGCGATGGCTCCTATGTTGCCAGTTGAAGCAATCAACCAATCTATGGCTCAAATGATCGACCTTAACGGCAAGAACCTTGTTGTTCTTAACCTTGGTCCTATCAAGGAAGGTACTACTGTCATGAGCGAAGAAGAAATGCTTGCTGTGGCTAAGGAAGTTCAAGCTACTCCAACTGAAAAACCTGCTGAAGAAGCAAGCAACCTATCTCTATTGAGCGCTATGCCTAAGGCTGGTAAGATCAAGAAGGAAGCTCCTGCAAAGTTCGGTTTCACTGAGCTAACTCTTTCTAATGGCGCAAAGGTTTACTACAAGAAGACCGATTTCAAGAACGACGAAGTACGCCTATCAGCTACAAGCTGGGGTGGTGAAGCTCTTTACAGCGCTGAAGACCACGCTAACATCTCTATCTACAACCAATTGTGGAGCATGAATGGTGTTAACGAATTGTCTTACAACGACCTTAACAAGTTTATGAGTGGTAAGCAAGCTTCTGTATCGTTCAATATCAGCAGCCACAAAGAAACTATCTCAGGAAACTCTACTCCTAAGGATCTTGAAACAATGATGCAATTGCTATATGCAAGCATCGTTACTCCTCGCAACGACGAAGCAAGCTTCAATGTAGTGAGAAACATGGTAGCTTCAGCTCTTAAGAACCAAGTAAATTCGCCTGACTATCTCTATGGTGATACATTGACCAACTTCATCCACAGCAACAATCCTAAGGCTCAAATCGTAGGTCCTGAACTTCTTGAAAAGGCTAACTACAGCCGTATGCTTGAAATCCACAAGGAACGCTTTGGCAATGCTGCTGAATTTAACTATATCATCATCGGTAACTTCGACGAAGCTCAATTGAAGCAATATGTTGCTCAATACATCGCTTCTCTTCCTGCTAAGAAGGGCAAGAAGGAAGTTGCTATCGACGACAAACTTGCTATCAAGAAGGGTGATGTATATGGCGAATTTGTTTATGCTACCGAAAACAATCAAGCTAAGTATGCTGGTATCTGGCACACTAACAAGATTGCTTACACTGCCGAAAACAGCGTTATGGCAAGCATCGTAGGTCAATTGATGAGCACTAACCTTACTAACAGTGTACGCGAAGACGAAGGTGCTGCTTACAGCCCTCACGCTTCGGCTTCTCTTGACATGAGCTTCGAACCAGAACTTGTAGTTCAAGCATCTTTCGGTATCGATCCTAAGAAGAAAGATCGCGTGTGCGAACTTACTACTAAGGCTCTTACTGACCTTTCTACTAATGTAAAGGAAGAAGAATTGAACAAGATCAAGGAATACATGCTTAAGGCTATCGACCAAAACGAACACGAAAACCGCTACTGGTTGAATGCAATGTACGCTTACTTGAACACAGGTGTTGACCGCAACGCTGGCTATCGCGACATCGTGAAGGGTCTTACTCCTGCTAAGATTCAAGACTTCACTAAGAAGATTCTTGCTGCAGGCAACCGCATTCAATTCGTAATGCTTCCTCCTGCTGAATAATAGTTGCTTAACACTATATTTCACAAAACAGAGCTTGGCGCATGCGTGCCAAGCTCTGTTATTTTTTTCACATCTAAAACATATAATTCTCACCCCATAAAGAGCAACGAAAAAAGAGCGAAATGTTTCACTTTTTGAATTTTAGTTAAAGAATATTAATCACTGATATTTTCCCTAAAATTTGTATTGCCATGTCAAAAATCCTTAGTATATTTGCAATGTGTTTTTCATGGTATTAGATTTAAGGTTAATTAAGATTGGTTGTCGTGAGATAACCAATTTTTTTTTGTTTTATACCCATCCAAACCTTAATTCCTCTAATTTTTCACCCTTCTATTTCACTTAAAATAAACTTAGCGACTGAGTTCATATAATTCGGTTCTATCACCATATCGGCAATAGCTTTCACCTCGTCAACAGCATTTTCAGGAGCCACCGACAGGTCGGCAATTTGCATCATTGGTATGTCGTTGCGATTGTCCCCAAACACCACCAATCGTTCTGCTCCCATTTCGCGCGCAAGACGACCCACAGCATCGGCTTTCGACACACCACTCGCATAAGTCTCGGCCAATCCCGCCGAGGCATCGAAAATATCGTGATAGAACACCGACGAGCATTCAGTAGTTGCCACTATCTCGTTGTGTATAGGGCGAAGTGTTTCGTAATCGTTCATTGCAAAAATGAGCAAGGCATCACATTCATTTTCCTTATAGCAACAATCCTCTAGGAAGAACCTCTTTAGCTCCAAGCTGCGTCGTTGTTCCACAAACTCCACCTCGGCCGATGACAGACTGCCACAGCTTCTCACCTCCAGTTTATCGCCATTCACACGATACACCATCGGACATAGTCCATACGACTCATAAATGCCGCACACACGCTTCACATCGGCTGGCGAAATCACATTCTTACTCAAGAACTGGCGATTTTCGTTGCACCACATCGCTGCACCATTCATCACTATATAAGGCAAGCGCGTGCGCACACGACGCATTATATGCTCCACAGTGGCAGGCGTGCGAGCAGTAGCTATGGTGAAGTTCACACCATGCTCCTCGATCACCCTATTTAGTATCGCCACACTCTCATCACTCAACTGCGAATTTCGGTCGAGCAATGTACCATCAAGGTCGCTCACATATAATGTTTTTTTCATCGTTTTAAACACTTTTTCTCGTTTCGAACACAAAAATACAAAAATCCACTCATCGGCGAACAAAACACTCCCAATTTTGTTCCTAAATCCAAAAAACATCATGTAAAACCACGGTTCAAACGGATAGAAACGCCCTTTTTCAACAGTTTTTTACCTAAAAAGTCGTTTTTTAGTGTTAATAAGTTGATTATTATTTAAATTGTTTATACCTTTGCACCGATTAACGAAAAAAATATTTTGGGAAAGTTTGTAGCTTTTAAATTGCCGCTCCGAGGAATGACTTGCGGCACTCAAGAATTTGAGTACACGCTGGATACCGAGTTTTTCAGAAATATGGAAAGCGAGGATATCATCAAGGGTAATGTAAAAACTCATCTTACAGTGAATTGCAAAAGCGATTATTACGAGCTTGATTTCACTTTGAAAGGTTCTATTTTCATCCCTTGTGACCGTTGTCTCGACGAAATGGAACACATTGTCGACACCGACTATCACTTGTGTGTGAAATACGGCGAGGAATTCAACGACGAAAACGATGAACTGCTCATCATTCCCGAAACTGAGGTCAGCCTAAATGTAGCTTACATGCTATACGACACGGTTGCACTTACCATTCCATTGAAGCATGTTCACCCAGCAGGGAAATGCAATAAGGGAATGGCAAAATATTTGAAAAATAACGCTGTAGAAGGCTACGAAGACGGCTTTGACGACGACGAGGCTTTCGACAACGACGAGATAGAAAATAGCAATCAAGTCGACCCTCGTTGGGAAGCCTTGAAAAAATTAACCGAAAATAATTAAAAACAAATAAGAAAAGATGGCACATCCTAAAAGAAAACAATCTAAGACTCGTACAGCTAAGAGAAGAACTCACGATAAGGCTGTAGCTCCAACTTTGTCACTTTGTTCAAACTGTGGCGCTTGGCACGTTTGCCACACAGTATGCCCTGAATGTGGCTACTATCGTGGAAGAATCGCTATCGAGAAATCGGCAGCTGTTTAATCACTCATTTTTGATTAACTCGATTCCCCAAACAAAGAATGTGATATTATCCTAAATAACAACTGATTATTTAGGATAAATTTTTCATATTCGCACATCTGAAGATATTTATGATTAATGCTAAAATAACAGGAATTGCTTCATTCGCACCCGAATTCAAGCTCACCAACGACGACTTGTCGAAGATGGTGGACACTAATGACGAATGGATTACAACACGCGTCGGAATCAAGGAACGCCGCATATTGAAAGAACCTAATGCAGGCTCTTCATATATGGGTATCAAGGCTGTAAGCAAACTTCTTGCCGAAACAGGTACTAAAGCCGAAGATATCGACCTTATTATCTGCGCAACATCTAATCCCGACTACCGTTTCCCAAGCACAGCATCTATTATTGCTCACGGCTGTGGTTGTAGCAAATGCTATGCCTACGACATTCAAGCTGCTTGTGCTGGTTTCATCGTAGCTCTACAATCTGGTAATGCATATATCAAATCGGGACTTTACAAGAAAGTTATCGTAGTTGCTGCCGAAAAGATGTCAAGTATGACCGACTATCAAGATCGCAATACTTGCCCTCTATTTGGTGACGCTGCTGCAGCAGTTATTCTTGAGCCAACCGAAGAAAATATCGGTATCATCGATGGCGTTTACAGCGTAAACGGCGAAGGCCTTCAACACTTGCTTATGAAAGCTGGTGGTTCGGCTTCTCCTGCTACTCACGAAACTGTCGATGCACGCCACCATTATGTATATCAAGAAGGACGCAATGTCTACAAGCACGCCGTTACCGACATGGTAGAATCTTCACAAGAAGTAATGGCTCGCAATGGTATCACAGTAGAAGATGTTGACTGGTTCATTCCTCATCAAGCTAACCTTCGCATCATCGAAGCCGTAGGCGGACGCCTTGGTATCGATCCTAACAAGGTGCTTGTAAACATCGAACACTATGGCAACACAAGTGCTGCTTCTATTCCATTGTGTCTCGACGAGTACAAAGACAAGTTGAAGAAGGGCGACAAGTTGGTTCTCACCGCATTCGGTGCAGGATTCACTTGGGGCGCTATGTATATCGTGTGGGGGTGTTAATCCCCACATTCCTACGATAGCCGACAAGGGATAATTGTGGGCTGTCGCACAAAAAATGCATCATTATACTGATGCTTTTTTTGTTTACTTGAAATAATGATATCGTGCAGTAAATCTGCACATTACACCACAAAAACAACCATTATAGGACTATGCACAAGGCAGGTTTCGTAAACATTGTAGGCAATCCCAACGTAGGAAAATCTACAATCATGAATGAGCTCGTGGGCGAACGCATCTCCATCATTACATCAAAAGCGCAAACCACACGACACCGTATTATGGGTATCGTAAACACCGACGACTACCAGATTGTGTTCTCCGACACCCCAGGCGTGTTGAAACCAAAATACAAGCTACAAGAAAGTATGCTTGAATTTTCGAAAGGCGCGCTCACCGATGCCGACATCATCGTGTATGTTACCGATGTCATCGAATCGCCTGAGAAAAACCTCGAATTCGTGGAATCGGTAGTCAAGTGCAATGTACCTACACTGCTTGTTATCAACAAAATCGACCTTCTAAAAGGTCAAGACGAACTCGTAGCCAAGGTTGATCAATGGAAGAAACTCATTCCTAATGCCGAAATCTATCCAACATCGGCTAAGGAACACTTCAATGTCGACACACTCATGAAGCGCATCGTGAGTCTACTTCCTGACTCTCCTCCATTCTTTGGTAAGGACGCGCTCACCGACAAGCCAGCACGCTTTTTCGTCACCGAAATCATTCGTGAGAAAATCTTGCTCGACTACGACCAAGAAATTCCTTACGCAGTGCAAGCCATCGTGGAAAAATTTGACGAAACCGAAGATTCTATCCACATCATGGCAGTAATTTATGCCGAACGCGACAGCCAAAAGGCGATTCTTATCGGTAAAGGTGGTACCAAACTCAAGCGAGTGGGTATCGAAGCGCGCAAGGACATCGAAGCATTCTTCCAAAAACGAGTTTACTTGGAAATGTTCGTAAAAGTAGAAAAAGACTGGCGAAATAGAGAAAACATACTGCGTTCGTTCGGTTACATCGAATAAACTCCGTATATTTGCAACATTAAATAGATTATAACGATACATAGATATTATGGGAAACTTAGTAGCAATCGTGGGACGCCCTAATGTGGGCAAATCCACTCTTTTCAACCGATTGACTCAAACTCGTAGTGCCATCGTTGATGATACTTCGGGTACTACACGCGACCGCCAATACGGAAAGTTCGATTGGTGTGGACGCGAATTCTCAGTGGTCGACACTGGTGGTTGGGTTGTCAATTCGGAAGATATTTTCGAAGAAGAAATCAACAAGCAAGTAGCTATCGCTATCGAAGAAGCCGACATCATTCTATTTATGGTCGACATCACCAATGGTGTTACCGACCTCGACGACCATGTGGCTGCTATCTTGCGCCGTGCCAAGAAACCCGTAATTCTTGTTACTAATAAGGCCGAAAAGGGCGACTCTATCTATGCCGAAGCTGAATTCTATTCTCTCGGACTTGGCGACCCATTCTCTATTTCGGCTATGACTGGTAGCGGTACTGGCGACTTGCTCGACGAAATCGTTAAGCGCATGCCTGAGGACATCAAAAACGACGAAGCGCTCGAAAAACTTCCTCGTTTTGCCATCGTAGGTCGTCCTAACGCTGGTAAATCGTCTATCATCAACTCTTTCATTGGCGAAGAACGCAACATCGTTACCGAAATTGCTGGTACAACTCGCGATAGTATCTACACTCACTACAATAAGTTTGGTTTCGACTTCTATCTTGTCGACACAGCAGGTATTCGCAAGAAAGGCAAGGTAAACGAAGATATCGAGTACTACTCAGTTATTCGCAGTATCCGTGCCATCGAAAATAGTGATGTATGTATCCTTATGATCGACGCCACTCGAGGCATCGAAAGCCAAGATGTCAACATCTTCTCGCTTGTAAATCGCAACAAGAAGGGTCTTGTGGTGGTTGTGAACAAGTGGGACCTTGTGGAAGACAAGAGCCAAGTAGCTATCAAGCACTTCGAGGACACTATTCGCAAGCGCCTTGCTCCATTCACCGACTTCCCTATCATCTTCGGTTCAGCGCTTACTAAGCAACGCATTCACCGCGTGCTTGAAGAAGCTGTTAAGGTGTACGAAAATCGTCAACGCACAGTGCCTACATCTAAGCTTAACGAGGTTATGCAAGAAGCTATCGCTGCTTACCCACCTCCAGCAACTAAGGGCAAATATGTGAAGATCAAATATATCACAATGCTTAAGGGTGCTCCAGTACCTACTTTCATCTTCTTCTGCAACTTGCCTCAATGGGTGAAAGATCCATATCGCCGCTATCTTGAAAACAAGATTCGCGAAAATTGGGAATTCTCTGGTACTCCTATCAATGTGTATATGAGAGAAAAATAATAAAAGAAAATCGCTTTATCCTTCCGAGGCTAAGGCGATTTCTCTTTTTAAAACTTGCACAATTATAAACGATAGGTTATCTTTGTAATATAAACAACAAACAATAATATACTTGAATTTTGGTTATGGAAAGGTGACCCATCTGTGAAGAGCGGTCCCTTTTTTTATGCCCATAACCAAGCACACATATATCGAAACAATGAGGGCTCGCACCACTAAGTGCAAGCCCTCACCTATTCAAGAGCGAGCCGAACTCAATCAGCTCGCTAAATTTCAGTCATATTACTTCTTAACAACATGGAAGGTAGCTGTACCTTCAGCAGTTGCTACCTGCAAGATATATACACCTTCAGCTAGTTCAGCCACATTGATTGCTTTCGCTTCACCTTGAGCCGATGCCTCTACTGAGCTGTAAACCTTAGCACCATTAGCTGCATAGATTGTGTAAGCTGTTTCGTTAGCCGAGAAGCCACAAGTTACATACAATGTTTCAGCTACTGGGTTAGGATATACCTCAACCTTAGCATTTAGACTATTTTCGTCGATACCAGTTGTGCGTGATACAATCACCTTGAATGTGTTGCTTGTAGAAGCACCATATACATCGGTAGCCACAACAGTTACTTCCACTTCACCTTCGGCTGTACCCACGAAGATTACACCACTTTCAGTTGTAAACGCTGTTACCACACCGTTATTTGATAGTGTCATTGTGTAAGTCATCTTGTCTTCATCTGGTTCGATGAACATAGTTTCATATGAAATCACTGGAGAAGCTGCATCAAGAGCCAATTCAATGTCTTCAACAGCCACAGCTTCAGGAGCGCGGTTCACATGCTCTACTTCGTAGTTCACGATAGCTTGAGCTTCGTTAGCATGAGCATCTACAGCAGTCAATGTAAATGCATACTTACCTGCATCGCCATAGTTAGGAGCGATTTCTATTTCAACATTCACGCCTTGTGATGCACCGCTTACTGCGTAAGTACCATCTTCGGCTGCAGCGAATGTCAATTCAGCATTATTCACAGCTGTTACGCTCTTAATGCTTGCCAATTGTGCTGGTGAGCTAAATGCCAATGTAAAGTCGTCGCCATCTTCGTCGGCTACCACTACATTTACAGTAGTCTTTTCAGCTTCCTTAGCATATACAGTTCCTGTAGGAGCTGTAATCACTGGAGCGCCATTCTTATCAAGATAGATTGGGAAGTTGATAACTGGTTGTGTAGGATCGCTTGTCTTGATCACAAGCACAGCCTTATTACCCTTCACAAGAGGAGCTGCCGAAGCATCGATTTGGATTTGCAATTCAACTGCAGAGCCATCAGCCGATACATTCAATGGAGCCACTGCGCCACCACCGAAGTCATCGCCACCTGTGCTACCGCCATTGCCACCTTCAGCTGGAGCTTCAAGCACGCCGCTCTTAGGTTCGTTCAATAGCTTAACCCATGCATCACCTGCCACTGTTTCAAGACAAGTTACCAAGTGACCCAATGAACCATAGTCTTCCTTGAACATTGTAGCCAAGTCAAACCATCCGTAACCTTCTACATAAGCCATGTAACGGTTAGATACTACTGCTTCTTCTTTGTAGCACAAGTAACCTGGGTATTCAACACCCACAGGATAAGTGATAATTACATGGAATTCTTCGTTAGGGTTCATGTAAACAGCCTTATCAAGAGCCATTACAATGAAGTTAGCGCCATCCATTGAATCGATGTGGAATGTACCCTTACCAACCACTGTACCAGTTGTTGGATCGCCTGATTGAGCGCCTCTCACCACTTCTACCACCAAGTCTACATTAGTAAGATTACCCACATAAGTCGCTGTATAGATGTGTGAGATATTGAAACCTTCTTCAGGAGCTACGAATGCTGTAGCTGTCTTATATTGGCTATAAGTGTTACCTGCACCATATTGGTAAGTAGTGTTGTTACCTGGCATTACAGGATAGAATAGAGCGCTATTGTGTTCGAAGTCTTGTGGAGCTTCCATTACATTAGTACTCTTAGCCATTGGCACAATATTAGTATTAATATTAGCGCGTAGAGGAGAATCAACTGCAACCGACAACATCTTCACTGCCGATTTAGCTTCCATTGGAGCGATACCACCACCGTCGTTTTCATCAAGCACTTCGCCAACACCTGTTGGGTCCATACGAAGTTCGTAAGTCATCTTATATTGACCCACATTGCTCAATGTCACTGTTTCAACGCTCTTGTGTGAGTCGGTAGCGTTTTCTACACGAATTTCACTCTTATCAAGAGATGCTACTGGAGCTGGAGTTACGATAAATCTCACATTCACCACTGCCACATCACTTTCGTTGTAGTGGAATGTCAATGGAATGTCATATACACCAGGAGTGTAAGCTGTTGTATAGTCAATCATTGGAATAGTGAAATATACTCCATTATTGTCAACAGTTACTGGTAAATAATCGTAATATTGAGTCCAAGCATAGTTACCTGTTGGTTCACCTGTTATCCAATCAAGTTCTGGAGCATAATAGTAAGTGCTGAAGATTGGAGTATACATATCGAACCAATCATCATAGATTGAAGGACCACCGTTCACTACATTTGTAATAGTGAATGCAGCTGTTCCTTGGTTTTCAATCTTGAATCCTGCTTCATACATTGCGCCCATACCTGTTACACCACCTACTGGTAGGTCTTCACGATAACCATCATAAGAACCGATGATGCGTTCTACTACGATAGTATCTGTTGGGAACACTGGCTTAGCAACACCATTAATAGTTAGTTCGATAGGCAATTCTACCTTTTCCTTACCTGGTACATTTGAATTCAACTTGATTGCGCTATTGTAAACACCTGCCAACTTATCAGTAAGAACTTCGATGTCAACAACGCGATTTTCGCCAGCAGCTACTGCTACTTCTACTACTGGTGTGAATTCTACTGCATTTCCGAATTGGATATAGCGTTCTGGAATCTTAACACCGTTTGAGCCATCTTCGTTTGACAAACCAGCAAGACCGAATGCGCTATAGATAACTGCATAATCACCTAAGCCCTTGTATTGGAACTTGAATGAACCATCTTTGCGCATAATCAATTGATAACATACGCCCATGTTCATTGTGTTACCATATTCCATCCACGAAATAATAGCTTCGTTTTCGGTTACATAGTGATAAGTACCTGCTGACTTAGTTTGGTCCATTGTATGCAAGCCCCAATATGGTGCGATCAAGTTTGTATAAACTGTTCCACCTGGGAATGCTGCTGGTGGTTCTGGCCACACCTTATCGTCATTGCGTTCAGTGAATGATACGAAACCAGTGTTGTAAACATACATCTTGCTATACTTCTTACCATAGAATGGGAATTCGAATGGAAGTTCTACTGCCACGAAGTCGTGAGAGTTATAGTATGTGAAGTTGTTTTGTTCACCAAGACCTGTTGTTTCGATGTCTACCCAATCATATTTAGCGCCTGCGCCATCAATTGATGCTGTATATGCATACGACACCTTTGAATCAGCACTAAATTCTTCGCTGAATGAGATATATTCAGGATTTGGTGTGATAGAGTACAATAGAGTTTCATTACCATTATTTGTAATAGTAAGAGGAGCCTTCAATTCATCACCACTGTTAAGTGTGCTCTTGATTTCATTGTAGCTCAAATCCAATGTTGGTACACCAATCACTTCACCAGCGATATTTGCCTTCACTTCGCCAGCATTTGTAACCACTGTGATAGCGTCGGCTACTGCACCTTCATTTTCTGTTGGGATAGTTACCACGATGTCCTTTGACATACCTGGTTCGATTGCGAATGGAACTGTAGCTTCAAATGTTACCACATTGTTTTCAGCCTTCACTTCAGTTACTTCCATCACCTTCTTACCAGTATTCTTCACAGTAACTACCACCTTTGTATCCGATGTACGGAACACCTTACCAAAGTTGATATCGTTTGATTCAAGTGCTACCACTGGAAGCAACTCATCGCCTACGATATTAGCTGTAAACTTAACAAATGCTGTTCCATTTACTGGGTCATTGCTTAAGATTACGATATTATTGAAGTTTTCGCCAGCATTCATTGTTTCGTCTGCCTTAAGAGTTGCTTCAATAATAGCTGTTTCGCCTGGGTTTACAACGCCCGATGTTGAGCTAAGTGCTGTTACCATGTTTGGCTTTGGTGCAACGAACTTCACTGATGATTGGTTAGTGAAATTCACATACATGTCGCCTGCAAGATCATCATTTTGTCCCCAATAGTCAGCGATATCAGCCGAAGTCATTGTCAACGCATCAGCACAAGCTGGGTCAAGGATACCGCAATACAATGTTGAACCTTCTTGGAACAAGTTCATTGACATTGGATCGTAGCTATCGTAGAACACTTCGATATCACCATTTGATGACAATGCAATGCGGAATGATACTGGAGTATATTCTTGATCGTATACAAGTGCTAATACATTGCTGTACTTAACCACAAACTTACCATCTTGTTTTGCATACTCAATCTTTGAATCAGGACCAAATTGCAATTGATAACCATAAGCTGAGATGTAACCTACATTTTCAGTACCATAAGAGCTTTCGCTCACTGGTGCGCGCAATGTGTATTCGCCAATAGCAAATTGCAAACCACCGAAACTGTTTATGTAGATATTTTCGTAAGTCTTACCATAGAATGGGAATGCAAATCCTAATGAAATAGGCTTAGAGAAATAGTTATCATCGCTGAATACCGATGTGATATCAGTAGCGCCGATAAGTTCTGAATTGCCATCATAAGCGAATGTTGTATCGCCATTCAAGTTAGTAAGGGCTGTGTAACCAAACTTATGAGCCTTTGATGTGCTACCTTCGATAGTTTCATTGCTGAACTTAGGGAATACATATTCAAGTGGGTACTTACCTTCGTTCTTGATATTGAATGTAGCCTTCACTTCTTCGCCACCCACAGCAAGATCACCTACCTTCACTTCAGCTGGATCTACTACAATCTTAGCTGGCTCAGTTGCCACACCTTGTAGAGTAATGCTGTAAGTAGTGTTGTCGCCATTCTTGAATGTAAGAACGCCTGTCAAGCTTCCTGCTTCTTGTGGTGCAAATGTAACTTCAAATGTTGATGTTGCACGAGCTGGGAAACCACCAGAGATATAACTTGGTGCCTTGAAGTTTGCCGATGAGCAAGTGATTCTATTACCACTCAATGAGCCATAGTAACCAAATATGCCATAACCTTCGTTGTAAACCTCAACTGTAAGAGTCTTTTCTTGACCTACAAGTAGATTGCCGAAATCAACAATCTTTGGGCCCTTCATTTTAGCTGTATTACCCGAAACTGTCAATGTTACTGGGATCTTCAACTGATTAGCTGCCGATTCGTTAGTGTTGAATCGAATGTTGAACTTATAAGTACCATTGATTAGAGGTTCGCCGTTTGTAGTTACTGATACTTCTTGCTTTTCGTTATACTTAACAGAACCTTCATTTGGATTAAGAACAAGAACTTCGCTCCAGTCAGGGTTTTGGCTCATTGCTGTAATAGCCCAAGATACATTGTTGCCAAGTGCTTCGTAAGCGCTACCCTTCAATACATCTACAACCTTCACCCATGTCTTACCCATGTCGTTACTCATGTAGCTATAGCCAGCATAAGCTTCGTCTTTTGCTGTAGCCAAGCCAAGTGGGTAAGCAGCTTCTTGTGCAGGGAAATGATATACTACCCAGAATGATTCACCTGGTGCAAAGTACATTTGCTCATTAAGTCTCACTACCATATCAGAATAGAATGATGTTGGAGTGATTTCTTGAGCCAAATTAGCTTGTGTCAAGTTACTTCCCTTGTAGATTTGAACCACTGCCGATTCACCATAGAAAGAAGTCTTCTTCACTGCTGTCAAGTTGAAACCTTCTGGATATTCATTAGGATCAACATAGAACCATTGTGCAGCCGAGTTAGGCAATGATGTATCTGTTTCACCGATGCTTGCATAGTATGCATCGAAATATGCCATTTCTACTGGATATTCATCTTGATGGAAACCTTCGCCTCTCACTACTGCATAAGTAGTAGCCTTTTCTGAGCTTAGCTTGCCGTTGAATGGCTTAACCGATGGTACAAGAGGACGATTGTTAAGTGCGCGAGTGCTGATAGTTTGTTGTGTAGTGCGTGCAAGACCATTCCACTTCAACAAACCTTCGTCTTGGTTGCCCACATTGAATGTTACTGCTGATGCAACACCAGCCTTCACTGTCAATGAAATTGAGCTCTTGTCGATTGTCATCTTTGGACCTGCATTTGTTGTTGCGCTCACTACTGGAGACAATTCTGATGCATTACCCCAACGATTCACAGCCTTCATCGCAAAGTAGTAAGTTGTAAGCGATTCAAGACCTGTCAATTCGTATGTGATTGAGTCACCCGATGATAGGAATTTTGTATCGATAACCTTTGTTGACACTGCGCTCAAGTCGCTATTTGCGTCAAATGCGGTTTTGCTGTAATACAAAATGTGATTGTTTACATTGTTGTCGCTTGATGCTGGAATAATCCAACCAAGTGTTACATTGTCTTGTCCTGGATATACGCTGAACGATGACACTGCCGATGGAGCTGTTCCGTCGCCCATTGCAAGAGCCTTAGCTGCATCAACATATCCACTACCGAACAATCCTTCGGCTGCTGGATTTAGTGTGTAGAAATCGTTAACCGAAGTGATAAGTTGTTGACGAAGTGTTTCGTTGATCAACTCTGCCTTACCATGCTTTGACAAGAATAGTGCTGCAATACCCGACACATGAGGAGTTGCCATTGATGTACCTTCGCTGAAACCATAAGAGTTGTCAGGAAGTGTACTCAAAATACCATGTGCATCACCGTAGTCCAAAAGACCACCAGGTGCTACTACATCTACCCATTCGCCATAGTTTGAATAAGTTGTTGGAGTCAAGTCGTCGCCCATCGCTGCTACTGCAACTACTGGTTCATAGCAACCAGGATACCAGTTACCTGTTGCACCATCGTTACCTGCTGCGAAGATACATAGACCACCATTCATGTTTTCGCTACGAGCTGCATCGGTGAAATAGTCGATTGCATCAAGTACCGATTGTTCTTTGTAGTCGGCTGAACCCCAACCCCATGAACATTGAGCGATTGTTGCTCCGCGTTCTGCAGCATATACCAATGCTGCTGCGAAGTCGGCATCACCCGAACCTGAACGAGAGTCGAACACTTGAACAGAGATCATTTTAATACCCGAACCTGGAGTACCATCACCACCTGCTACACCTGCTACACCGATACCGTTGTTGTTCACAGCAGCAACTGTACCAGCCACGTGTGTACCGTGGTCGTGTGGATAGATTTCAGCTGAATTAGTACAGAAGTTCCAGCCATAAATATCGTCGATATATCCGTTACCGTCATCGTCGACACCTGCCTTACCATTCAACTCAGCTTCGTTCTTTGCTACATTGGCTGCAAGGTCTTCGTGTGACATGTCGATACCACCGTCGATAATTGCCACTGTCACCTTGTTGCTACCTGTGGTAATCTTCCACGCTTCAAACAAGTTGATGTCGGCTCCAGCCTTGCTTTGTGCCAAGCTACCATCGTTGAAATAGTGCCATTGTGATGGCAAACGAGGGTCGTTGAAAGGCATTGCTGAGCTCGCTGCCTTTGGTGCCGCTGTTGCTTTACGGAATGTTGTACTTTCCTTTAGCTCCATTGGAACAATGCAGTGTGCATCTTGTACGCCTGCTGTTTGCTTCAACACGCTCAAAGCTTTTGCATTAGTTACTCCTTCATCGAAGGTAATTTCATACCAACGATCAAGACCGTATTTTGCCCTTTGTGCCTCAAACTTTGGCGCATAAGGGAAAACTCTGCGAATACTGTAAGCCTTAATAGCTTTTGCCGATGCGTCGAGAGGGGTAATTCCGGTCTTCAACACGCCTGCAGTTTGCATGCGAGGTGTTTTTCCCAATTGAAGTGCTACCTCTGGTTGCAACTTCACGCGAATAACGCCCTTCTTTGCTACGGCTTCACCAGCATACGCAAAAATATTGCCACCTACAAATATTGTAAGCAACAATAACAATCTTAATGCCATTTTTTGCATAATAGATGAATTTATTAGTTAATAAAAAGTTGTTTTCTAACCCTTTTTTATCTTAAAGATAAAAAGTCGGAAATAGTCTGCAAATTTACTACAAATCAACCAATTATTAGCAAAAAATAGACCAAATGCTGCATTTTATAGCCGTATTTGTATAAAAATTGTATTCAAAAAGGGATTTTTCGCCTACGCGCGAGGCAATTCGATGCGGAAAGTGGTACCTTTGCCCAGTTCCGACTCCTTCACATAGATGCGTCCTCCGTGGTATTCTTCGATGATGCGCTTCACCAATGTAAGACCAAGCCCCCAACCTCGTTTTTTGGTCGTATAGCCAGGATTGAACACATTGCCAAAGTTCTTGCGAGCGATACCTTTACCCGTATCGGCCACATCGATCAGAACAGTGTTCGCATTGCTCGACACTGTGATATCTATCTTACCCTCACCTTGCATCGCATCCACTGCGTTCTTAGTAAGGTTTTCCATCACCCATTCAAATAGCGACATACACAACAACACACCGCATTCATCATCGCCTGTGTGAATATTGAGTTTCACGCGTTGTGATATGCGTGTGCGCATATATTCCAAACTTTTCACCACCGACTCATTCACAAATGCAAGTTCCATTTCGGGCTTCGAACCAATCTTTGAGAATCTATCGGCAATAATCGACAAGCGATTCACATCTTTGTTCATATCCTCCACTATCGACGAGTCCAAATCGGTGGTTTCGAGCATCTGCATCCACGCCATAAGCGACGATATTGGTGTGCCCAACTGATGGGCTGTTTCTTTCGACAATCCCACCCACACCTTGTTTTGCTCGGCTTTCTTGATACTCATTAGCGCAAAATACACCACAAGCACAAACACCACAAGCACGCCAAGCAGCACATAAGGATAGAATTGCAAGCGACGCAACAGCGTAGAATCTTCGTAATACAGATTGTGAGTTATATCTTCATCTATCTGAATATCAATGCGATTGGACGAGTGTTTCAACCCCCTCAACTTATCATCAAGAAACGCCTTATTCACCTCCGATAGCATTCCATAATAGCTCACACTATCATTGGCGTCGGGCAACTGAAAATTGCGATGGTCGAGGATATTATCGTTCTCGTCAACAAGAAGAACGGGGATATTATCGTTGGCTTCGATGATACTCAACAGAAAGTTCACATTGGCTGGCGACGATTCGGTTGCAACACTCATCGACACAAGCTCCTTGGTGGCATCGGCCCATATTTGCATGCGATCTCGTTCTTGTTCCGACAAGTCCTTCACCAGATTGTTTGAGAAGTAAAGGAAATATCCCACAAGCAGAGCCGACACGATTACAAGCCCCCATTTTAGGACTCTTCGCGAACTGTATATATCATTAAAAGCCATCTTTCAATATTCTTTTTCTATATATAACTCACAAAAATACATAACATTGTGTTATTTTTCAAAAAAATTACTCGATTATTAATCCCGTTATATTATCTTTGCTTGTTAAATTGTGAATTTATAAACTTCTAACATTATATCCTCATCGGTAAAAATGAGAAAATACAACTTAATTAACACATCGCTCGGTTGGCTTATGTTTGCTATAGCAACCATAACCTATATGCTCACTCTTGAGCCAACTGCAAGCTTCTGGGACTGCGGTGAGTTCATCGCACAAGGTTACAAACTTGAAGTAGGTCACCCACCAGGCAACCCTATATTCATTCTTGCTGCTCGCTTCTTCATCAACTTTGTTGGTGGCGACACAGCCCACATCGCATTGGCGGTGAACGCAATGAGTGCTTTGCTCAGTGCCGGCACTATATTGCTGCTATTCTGGACTATAACACACCTCGTGCGCCGTCTCACCGTGAAAGATGGCGAGGAAGATGCTATGTCTCTCACCCAAATGATTGTTATCTTTGGTAGTGGTATCTGTGGTGCTCTTGCCTACACTTGGAGCGACACTTTCTGGTTCTCAGCTGTCGAAGCCGAAGTGTATGCGTTCTCTTCGTTCTGTACTGCTTTGGTGTTCTGGCTCATCCTCAAATGGGAAGACCACGCCGACGAAGAACATAGCGACCGCTACTTGATTCTTATTGCCTATGTCATTGGGGTATCGGTAGCTGTTCACTTGCTTAACTTGCTTTGTATTCCTGCTATCGTACTTGTGTACTACTATAAGAAGTTCAAAAACACATCGGCTAAGGGCTCGCTCATCGCATTGCTTTTGTCGTTTATTATCATTGCAGCTATCCTTTACGGTCTTGTTCCTGGATTCGTGGAAATGGCTCAATATTTTGAACTTTTCTTTGTCAACACATTAGGATTCGGATTCAATAGTGGTACTCTATTCTACGCTATTGCAGTTCTTGCGATTTTTGTGTGGTGCGTGTTCGAACTTTACAAGCAACGCAGCGCTACTCGCATCAAGATTGCATTCTTTTGCACAGTATTCTTCTCGGGTACTCTACTCATCGGTGATGGTGTGATGCTTCCTTTGGCTCTCACTGCAGCACTTGTTGTGTATCTATGGAAGTTCTGCAAGAACATTCCTGTGCGTTGGTTCACTATCGTGGCTATGAGCATTTTTGTGATTTTCGTGGGATACTCTTCTTACGCAGTAATCCTTATTCGCTCTAATGCGCAAACTCCAATGGACCAAAACTCTCCTGACAATGTGTTTGCCCTTGCAAGCTACCTCAACCGTGAACAATATGGCGACCGCCCTCTTCTTTACGGCGAAACTTTCCAATCGGGTATCGTTTACGAAGTAAATAGCTCTGGTATTCCTAAGGCTATCGTTACCGAAGGCAAGAAACTATATGCTAAGAAGGTAAAGAGCAATCCTGACGAAGCCGACGAATACATCGTTACTGGTCGCACTAAGAAGTACAAGATGACTCCTGAGTTGAATATGCTTTTCCCTCGTATGTATAGTGGTTCGCACATCCAACAATACAAGGAATGGACTGGAATGAAGGGTACAATGGTGAATGCTACCACTTATGTGGACGGCAATGGCAACACTCTTGCCAACGAGCCTAAACTCAAGCCTACATTCCTCGAAAACCTACAATTCTTCATCTCTTATCAGATGAATCACATGTATTGGCGTTACTTCATGTGGAACTTCGCAGGACGCCAAAACGACATTCAAGGTAATGGCGAAATCACTCAAGGTAACTGGATCAGTGGTATTCCTTTCATCGACAACTGGCGTCTTGGCGACCAAAGCCTAATGCCTGCCGACCTCACTACCGACAACAAGGGACACAATGTGTTCTTCATGCTACCTCTTTTGCTTGGTATCATCGGTTTGCTATGGCAAGCTTTCGTAAGCAAGCGTGGTATCGAACAATTCTGGGTGGTTACTTTCTTGTTCTTGATGACTGGTGTGGCTATCGTTGTTTACCTCAACCAATATCCTAACCAACCTCGCGAACGCGACTATGCATTTGCTGGTTCGTTCTACGCATTCACCATCTGGGTGGGTATGGGTGTTGCTGGTTTGTGGTACATCCTACGCCAATATGTGATGAAGAAGGACAAGCAAGCTCGCGCTGCTGCTTGGGTAGCTGCTGTAGTTGGTCTTTTGGTTCCACTACAAATGGTGAGCCAAACTTGGGACGACCACGATCGCTCTGGACGCTATTGCGCTCGCGATTTCGGTAAAAACTACCTTGCAAGTGTCGACCAAAATGGTATCATCTTCACCAATGGTGATAACGACACATTCCCTCTATGGTATGCTCAAGAAGTGGAAGACTATCGCACCGATGTGCGCGTTATCAACTTGAGCTATTTGGCTACCGACTGGTACATCAACCAAATGCGTCGCCCTGCCTACGAATCGGAACCTGTGCCAATGATTGCCGATGCTGAAACTTTTGCCTACGATCAACGACAATATGGCTACCTAATTAGCCCAGACTCAACTCTTACTCCTGCTCTAAAGGCTGTTGAGCATTTCTACGGCGATAGCAAGAATGCGAAGTACAACTTGTACGAATTCAAGTACCCTCGCATGTATATCCCTGTGGATGCTGATGCTGCTGTGGCTCAAAATGTAGTTTCTGAAAGATATAAGGAATATATCAACCCTTATATTTCTCTCGATATGCTCAATGAGCCTAACACTCGTGCCGATGGTGCTATGAACACAAGTAAGGTGATGAGTATCGACATCGTTGCGTCGGCTATTGCTGAAGGCTGGAAACGACCAGTCTACTTCGCTATGACTGTGCCCGATAAGTATTATCTTGGTCTCACTCCTTACATGCTTAACACTGGTATGGCCTACCAAGTTACTCCTGTGGCTTACAATGCCTCGGGTGATGCAGGTGTGAACACCGAAAAGATGTACGAAAATGTAACTAAGAAGTTCACTTGGGGTGGTCTCGACACTGCCGAACCTGGTAGCCTATATCTCGACGAGTCTGTTCGTCGCATGGTTTCTACCACTCGTTCTACTATGCTTGACCTCGCTACTGCTCTTGCTCAAGAATCTTATATGTTCAAGGTTGAAGCAAGCGAAATGGACACTACATCGGCTCAATATGCCGAAAAAATGAAGTGGGCTAACGATAGCGAAAACAAGTGTCGCGAAATCCTCGACTTGATGATTGCTAAGTTGCCTGAAAAGGCTTGCTCTTACTCACTTTCTATGGGTATGGACATCGCAAGTCTCTACATGACTCTTGGCGAAGAAACTGGCAACGAAGAAGACTTGAAGAAGGCCGAAGCTATTCTTGAACGCGAAGTATTGAAATATGCCGAATATGTGCGTTTCTTCCAATCTCTCGAACCAAGTAAGTACAACCTCATCTCAAGATACGACATGTATATCGACCGCAACATCTTCGCAAGCTGTTTGCAATCGTATGCACAAATCGTTGACGACGAAACTATGACTGCTATGCTTATGAAGATTGAAGCATTGGGCGTTAACCTCGACCGCATCAATCTTTCAGGCAAGGATGCATAATCTTTCCAATAAGGCGATGTTCAACTATGATACATCGCCTTATTTTTAATCACTCAATATTGAGCCTATGTTTATCGAGCAACCTCCTCTTTTTTATCGAATACTTTTTCCCGAATGTGTGTGGCGTCTACATCGCAAGCGCAAATGCGTATATCTCACATTCGACGATGGACCTATACCCGAAGTTACTCCTTGGGTACTCGATACGCTCGACCAATATGGCGTGAAAGCTACATTCTTCTGCGTGGGCGACAATGTGCGTCGCAACCCCGAACTATTCGAGGAAATCAAGCGCAGAGGGCACAATGTGGGCAATCACACTATGAATCACCTGCAAGGCATCAAGGTTACTTCGCAACGATACCTTCGCAATGTGCTCGAAGCTCATCGCTACATCAATTCGCCTCTATTCCGCCCTCCTCATGGACTTTTGCGTTGGGCGCAAGCAAGTATTTTGCGCGAGCAATTCACCATCGTGATGTATGACCTCGTAACACGCGACTATAGCAACAAGCTATCGGGCGAAGATGTGCTCAACAATGTGAAGCGATATGCGCGCAAGGGCTCTATCATCGTGTTCCACGACTCACTCAAGGCCGAAAAGAACCTCAAATATGCTCTGCCTCGAGCTATCGAATGGCTCAAGAGCAAAGGATACACCTTTGAACTTATCAAAGCTCAAGAATAGCATCTGCGCAACATGGATTCTCCTAAAAAGATAACCGAAAGCATAAGAGCCAAGGCCCTCGAACTTGGTTTTGATGTGTGTGGATTTGCGCGTGCCCAACAAGTGAGCGACAAAGCTATTTCGCAATATTCTGAATGGATTGCCGACGGCAAAAACGATATCATGGACTATGCCGAACGCTACCAAGACCTACGCAACAATCCTTGCACGCTCTTTCCTGGCGCAAAAACTGTAATCTGCGTGGCGATGAACTACTATCCTGCAGTATCACAACATCACGATGCGCCTCAATTCTCTCGCTATGCCTACGGAAAAGACTATCACGATGTCATTCGACAACGACTATCACTCCTCAACCAGTTTATCTCGGATAATTGGGGTGTTCAATCTCGTATTTGTGTCGACACTGCTCCCATAATGGAGAAATATTGGGCTCGTGAAGCAGGTATTGGATTCATAGGACGCAACAATCTGCTCATAATTCCCGGCAAAGGCTCTTTTTTCTTCCTTGGCGAACTCATCACACCTTTAGAACTCACACCCGATGAACCTTGTTCGTTGTCGTGTGGCAACTGCAACCGATGTGTTGAGGCTTGCCCTGCTAATGCTTTGCACGACGAACGCAGTCTCGACGCACGACGATGCCTTTCGTGCCAACTTATCGAGCGTCGTGGGGATTTACCTCATTGGATAGCCGAAGTGGCGGGAAATCGAATCTATGGCTGCGATTCGTGCCAATTCTGTTGTCCTCACAACTCACACGCCACTCCTACCACCATCGAGGAGTTCCGTCCTTCATCTGAGTTCTTGAACCTTTCGCTCGACGACATCGTCTCTATGACTCCCGAAACATTTAAGGCTATTTTCGGGAAAAGTGCCGTAAAACGAGCCAAACTCGAAGGTTTGCAACGCAATGCACAATTACTAAAACCCAAAAAAAGCTAAAAAGAGGTATTAATTACCCCCCTTAATGCTTTCGACTGCATTTTTTTCCTATCTTTGTGCTTGAACTATAACTGAACACTAATTAAATAACATTATGAAAAAGATATTAAACCTAAAGAGTGTAATCTTAGCATTTTCAATGCTATTTGTTGCTATAGCTTTTAACTCATGCGCTACTGGTGGCAGCGAATTCGACTATCCTTTAGACGATCCTGCTACAACTGGTCTTTGCGGAACTAAATGGGTGCTACAAAGTGTTATGGGTGGCGAAAATGTAGAATACTCTTCTTATGTTTTCAACCTCGACAACACAGGTTACAGCGAAGAAAAGACTGAAAACGATACTGAAATAACAAGAAACCAATTCACATGGAAATCTTACAATCTTGGTGCAAATTCAATGCACATGCTTAGCATCACAATGGAAGGTAGCAAATATGAAATGTCAACTTTCTATGTGGTTACAGGCACAAGCCTTCGCCTAAACAACGGACAAGGTGGTATATTCACTTTCGTACCTGAAGAATTCATCGACAACAAAGAAGATTCAGAAGAAGAAGCTAAATAAAACCAATCATAATATACAACAAAAGCGCAACCCACACTGGCTTGCGCTTTTGCTATTTTATAGTCAAGATAATCATTGATTATTGCTCACCATATGGGAAATTGCGAGCAATTCGCTTGAGTCCTATTTGAACCAAAATATCTTTTAATTCCTCGCCCATAATAAGTGTGATATTATTTTCTTTGCAAGATGTAACCAAATCTGTGTTTTGTTCTTTATCTGCTTGTGTTACAATTAATATCTTCTCAATGAGTTTATCACCATCTTTATCCCAATAAGAGGCTTTATTGGTTTGATTAATAATGTCTTCTATATTCCAGACTATATCTTTATAATCCTTTATTTGAATTGCAATTATATAATTGATTTGCGAAAGTGGGTTTGAAAATTTGATAACAACATCCGTTCCGTGTTCCACCTCGGTGATGCCACCTGTCCTTTCAACCGTAAATATTGGCTCTGGGAACAACTCTTTCAATCCGCACACTAACGCATCTTCCCACTCTGATGCTTGGAACTGTTTGTGAATATTTTGGAATAATTCATTAGCAAATTTAGATTTGTCAAAACTCTGTTTGTAACAATTTTCTATTGTTCCTACTAAACGATTATCCACACTATGATAGTTCTTTAATGCGTTTTCATTGCCTTTCGACTCTACAATCTTATCAATATCGTCAGCAAGATAATTTATATTCCAAAAACGACCAGGGTTTTTCAATGTTGAACGAATATCACCCGAAACAACCTCACTATGGCGATTGAACACACAAATAATTTTAGCAGGAAAGATGTGTCCAAAATCTTCCAACTCTTCATCTATTTCGAATTTGTAGCCGGCTTTCCAGTCCATAGTAGCTTCAACTATGGCTACATAATCCCATTCTGGCAGTCTTGGTACTAATAGGTAATCTCCTTTTTTAACCTCTAACATCCTAAGGTTTTTTGAAGCACCTCCATCGTATGTCATATTGAGCAAATTTTGCCCTTCGTGATAGCCCCAACCTTGATGCAATATTTCAAGATTTAACTTTTTAGCAAAAAAATCAATATGATCTGTACAGATTCTATAACCCCAATAGTTTCTCTCACTTCTCATAATTATATTACTCCTCTGGATAAATCATCTTTTTTGTTACTCCGCCATCAACGGTGATACACTGACCATTAATGAAATCGCTGTTTTCATCGCATAGGAACAAGCATGTGCGTGCTATGTCTTCGGCTCGGCCTACTCTGCCCGATAGGTGAAACTCATGATCCTCTGGTCGCAACACTTCATTTTCGTCTACGCTTATCCAACCTGGAGCAATGCAATTCACTGTGATGTGATAAGGAGCCAACGACACTGCCAATGCGTGTGTCAACGACCATATTCCGCCCTTCGACGCAGCATACCCTTCGCTTCCGGCCTCGCTTTGCAAATAGCGTGTCGAACACATGTTCACAATGCGTCCATAAGGGTTCTTTTCCTCTTGTTGCGAACGATGCACGGCAAGCAATCGGGCTGTGATGAATGCGCTACGCAAATTGGTGTTCAGTATCTCCTCAAAATGCTCTACAGTGGTCGAAATTATCGACTCAAAACCACCCACACCCACATTGTTCACGATGATATCAATATCACCCCATTCGTCAATCAATGTAAGCACTGCGCCCTCTAAGGCAGCTTTGTCGCACACATCGAGAGCAAAAAATCGCGCTCCCGTAGCCTTCGCCACTTCCTCGCCGCGCTCCACATCTTTATCGCAGAACGCCACTTTGTCGCCTCTGCTCGCAAATGCTTCCACTATCGCACGACCTATTCCATGCCCAGCACCTGTTACAAATACTCTTCGCATATCGATTACTGATTTTATCAGTTACAAAGATAGTAAAATAAAAAAAACGATGTGCAAATCTTGCACATCGTTTTTGTCTTGTTGTTTGAGCGGAAGACGAGGCTCAAACTCGCGACCCTCAGCTTGGAAGGCTGATGCTCTATCAACTGAGCTACTTCCGCGAAAATTAAGTGGGCAGGGACGGATTCGAACCGCCGAAGGCGCAAGCCAACAGATTTACAGTCTGCCCGTTTTAACCACTTACCTACCTACCCTTGCATAAATGCGATGCAAAGGTACGAATATTTTTCGTAAATCACAAATTATTTTAGAGGATTTTATAGCAGTATACAATCAATCAACTGATTACCACTACCTTAGAAAATCTTTTTTATGAACGACATAAAGTCAAATGCCTTACCTTTATGGTCGAGAATAGCTTGAATCTCATTTTTCTCGTTGATAGCATCAAGTCGTTCGGCAAGTGGAATAAGCGAACGCAACAGCTGTTCGCCAGTACTTTGACGAGCTGTAATGTGAAGCAATGCACGCCCCATATTGATCGAAATGCGCAATTCACGCTCGCCCATCTTAGGTGTTACCTTCTTTTGGTAGCGCAACGCCTTGGTATAATACTTCACAGCATCACGATAGTTACCAATCTTTAGATGCAAGTCGCCCTCGTTTTGTAGCGATTCCACAAGGTCATAAATAGCTTGGGTTACACCCTTATGAGCCTTATCGAGATACAAATCGGTGGTAATCTGATAGTGCGCCAAGATGTTCATTTGCTTCAAGCGCGAATTGAATATTGTTGTTGAGGCTTCGATAGCGTTCACTATCGATGCACCAAAACGCATTTTATCCTTTTTAGCAAGCTTTTCAAGCAGTTTTTGAGCCTTCACAAGCTCTTTTTCAGCGCGCACATTCTCGCCCACCTTGTGATGCAACACAGCCAAGCAATACACCACACCTGCCGCAAGCGCCAGATAATCGATATGTGTGCGATCGGTATCCATCGATGCCAACACGCGCAACGACTGTTCACCTGCCTCAAGTGCATAGTTAAACTCGTTTCGCTCTATCTGCAACGCCATTTCGGCAAGATACAACCATGCTCCACCAAGCGTTCCCGCATACAAATCACGATTTATAGCACTTAGTTCTTGGATAGCTTCGTCCACCAAACCATTATTAGCAAGATACAGCACATACCAACGGCGCACATCAAGCCCTTCCTCCTCGCTCATAAGCTCAGCAGGGAGTTGTCCCGATTCGTTTATTTGATCCTTCCATTGCGTAATATCGTTTCGCAATTCAGGAAATGCCATTTCAAGCGACAATGGTTTCATTCGCTTCTAAATATATTAGTGTTAAATCGTTATCTATTCAGTTCTCGAAGGTTTTCTTTGCGACATACGCATATCTCACCTTTCCAACCACAAAGTTACGAATTTTTATCCATTTTTACTACTTTTATCTCCTCATCCTATAGCTGCAAGACCACCTTTCGACGTTTCTTTATACACACTTGGCAAATCGTGGCCTGTTTGTTTCATCACTTCTACCACTCGGTCAAAGCTAACACTGTGAACACCATCACTAAACGACGCATATAGGTTCGAATCGAGCGCACGCGCTGCCGCATAAGCGTTTCTTTCGATGCATGGAATCTGCACAAGTCCGCACACAGGGTCGCATGTAAGCCCTAAGTGGTGCTCAAGTCCCATCTCAGCAGCATACTCTATCTGCGCTGGCGAACCACCAAAGAGTTGGCTTGCTGCAGCTGCTGCCATAGCACACGCCACACCCACTTCGCCTTGGCAACCCACTTCGGCACCCGAAATAGATGCATTGGTCTTCACCACATTACCAAATATGCCTGCTGTTGCAAGAGCACGCAATATACGCTTTTCAGAAAATTCACGAGATAGATACAAATGATACAACACCGCAGGAAGTACGCCACATGAGCCACATGTAGGGGCAGTAACAATCATTCCACCCGATGCATTCTCTTCGCTCACTGCAAGTGCATAAGAATACACCAGCCCACGACTTTTTAGGCTACTTGAATAACCACTCGCCTTCATATAATAGCTCACAGCCTTGCGACGCACACCAAGTCCACCTGGCAACACGCCTTCGCCTTCAAGTCCGCGTTTCACCGAAGCTTTCATCACTTCCCACACTTCGTGTAGATAGTCCCATATATATTCGCCCTCGCATTCGTCCACATATTCCCAATAGCTCTTGCCTGTGCGTTCACACCACTCAAGAATGTCCGATATGCGACGCATAGGATACACGCTCTTTTTGCTATCGCTTTCTCCCGACACTTCGGTATCCCACACGATTTTACCACCGCCCACCGAATATACAGTGCGATCACCTAACACAATTCCACACACATCGCGACCTACGATGCGCATTCCATTGGTGTGATATTGGGGTACAAAGTCAGGACACCAGTTGATAACAAGCTCACCCACAGGCGACAACACATCTTCAATAGCCTTGTCGGTCAAGTGGCCTTTACCCGTTGCTGCTAGCGAACCGTAAAGGTATACTTCGAAGTTCACTGCCGACGGATATTCTGCTATAAATTGTTGCACTGCTTTACGAGGTCCCATAGTGTGACTACTTGAAGGACCGGTTCCTATTCTGAATATTTCGCTTATCGATTCCATAGTAATATCTTAAGTGTTAATTTCCTATATATGTATACGACAAAAGCGACCGCACAACTGAATAATCGTGTGTACCGTCGCTATATATGTCAACTAAAAGCGCTCGCTTTCTTACTTAACTGAATCAGCAGCTACAGGAGCTTGTTCTGTAGCAAATGGAGTGCTTTGTTCTTGTTGAACTGGCTGTTGAACTATTCTACTACCTTGCACCAATGTGTCATTGATGAAGAAAGAAGAAATAATGCTGCACACCACGATGAAAATTGCAAGTGTCCAAGTTGCCTTTTCGATGAAATCAGTCGACTTGCGAACACCCATTACTTGATTTGCGCCAGAGAAGTTAGAAGCAAGACCTCCACCCTTTGACTTTTGAATTAGTACTGCGCCGATCATCAATAGTGCGGCAAGAAGAATAAGAATACTTAAAAAAATGTACATAACTTATTTGTTGTTTTTATTGTTTCAATTTTACTAATTTTCGCAAAAAACGAATTTGGTCTGCAAAGTAAATACTTTTTTCTGGAAATTTCAAACTTATAGTCGTTATAATTTCAAGTGCCTTGGCATATTTGCCTTGTTTTATGTAAATTTTGGCAAGGCTTTCGCTCAACATCGAGTCATCTATCACCACAGGCATATCAATTGGCTCTGATTCGGTTTCGGCACTTACAGGCTCACTTTCAGCAGTTTTTTCGGTTGGAAAATAGCCTGGTCGCTCTTTAGTTTTCAAGATGAAACTATTGATAAGTGCATCTTCCTCGCTTTGCGCTGCATCCACCTTAGGAGCACTACGCTCTTCCTCGGCTGCAAGCATTTGTGCATAGTCGGGCACTGGATTGAAAATCATCTTGTTGAGCAACTCTATTTCCTTTTCATCACTATTGCCATAGGTAGCAAGAAATGTGTCGAGTGTTGAATCGGTGTCGAGTTGCACGGGCTCTGGCTCAGCTGGATAGAATGACGCAAACTTTGCCGCATCGTCGCCAAGTATTGCATAAAGTGCTTTGCGATCGGGTGTAGCGATTGCCAACTTTCCAAGAAGTTCCTCATCGAGCCCTTCAGCATCCATGTTGCGTTGCAGATACATCAACACGGGCAAGGTGAAATAAGGATATTCCTCTTGCGCTTTCTGCAACCATTCTCGATCGATTTTACGATCCTGATTGGCAAGCATATCTTTTATGTCGTCGGCAATACTCATAGTGTCCCGTTCTTTTTACCAGTTACCTATCGTAGCATTGAAGATAAGGTCGGCAAGTTCCTTACTTATCTGCGTACATAGCTCATCTTGCACATCGGTAAGCATTTCATTGCTTGAGAAGTCGCGATAAGCCGAGAATGTTTGGTCGATTTCTTGACCATCATTCTTGTTGTCGATATATTTCACTCTCACAGTGATTGTGAGACGAGTTTGCGAAGCATAAGCGTTCTCATTTACTGCTTGTGGGCTCAACGAATATCCAGTGATTTCGCCCTCAATGCGTAGATCGGTGTTGCCCGAATCCATCACGCGCAAACGAGTTTGGCGTTCAATCATCTCGGTAAGTTGATTCTCAAAAGTTTGTTGCAAAGGAGGGTACACCAATGCAGCGCGAATTGGGAATTGCGATATCGAGATAGTCTTATATATCGTATAATCGAGCGCAGCACCATTAAACTTATAGCTAATGCTACAAGCCTGCATAATCACAATTAATGATATGAGAGTAAATAGACGCTTTATCATTGTTCGCTATCGTTTTTTATTGTTTCTGGTCGTCTTATGGCACTTATTCAAGTCCATATTCCTTTATTTTGCGATAAAGAGTGCGCTCCGAGATTTGCAATTCTTCGGCAGCCTTGCGACGCTTACCGCCATTGCGTTCGAGCGAACGCTTTATTGTTTCACGCTCAGTATCTTCAAGTGTCATTGAAGGTTTTGCCTCTTCCACACGCTCCACATCTACCGTTTCGATGTCGTCGGCAAGCACCTCGCTATATTCCACCTCATTGGTGTTATGCGCTGCTTGCGTAGGGTAGTTGCGAATGAACGATGGATGCTTCACATTGCCTTCATTAACCGATGGCGTTTCGAGGTGGCGCGATGGAGTGCCACTTTGTTCTTCGTCCAACTTTGCTCGCAACTCATCTATCTCGTGTTGCATCTTGAACAGCATCTTGAATAGCATTTCGCGTTCTTGACTGTAGTTGAACGATGTTTGCGATGCCACCACTGGCTTCGAATCGTTGCTATTATAATTAGGCAAATAAATCTTCAGTTGTTGTTCGTCCACATTCTTACCAGCCTCAAAAAGCGACAATTGTTCGATAACATTCTTCAATTGACGCACATTTCCTGGCCAGCGATAACTCAATAGCACATTCTTTGCACCATCGAGAAGCGTTACATTAGGCATACGATTCTTTTCGGCAAAATCGCCCGCAAATTTTCGAGTAAGTAGCAGAATGTCGTTGCCTCGTTCACGCAATGGTGGAACCGAGATTATGATTGTCGACAAACGATAATACAAGTCCTCACGGAATTCGCGCTTTGCTACGGCTTTTATCAAGTCTTTGTTTGTTGCAGCCACTATGCGCACATTGGTCTTGCGCACTTCCGACGAACCAACGCGCAAAAATTCGCCACTTTCAAGCACTCTCAGCAATCGAGCTTGCGTAGTGAGTGGCAATTCGCCCACTTCATCAAGGAAGATTGTTCCGCCGTCGGCTTCTTCAAAGTAGCCCTTACGATCGGATGTTGCCGATGTAAACGATCCTTTTACATGCCCAAACAACTCAGAGTCGATTGTGCCTTCAGGCAATGCACCACAGTTCACCGCAATGTAACGACTATGCTTGCGCTTGCTGAACTCGTGAATTACCTTTGGGAAAAACTCTTTTCCCGAACCACTTTCGCCCAACACAAGCACCGACAAGTCGATAGGTGCCACCTGAATGGCACGCCCCAACGCATTATCGAGGGCTTTTGCCGTACCGATAATCGAAAATCGCTGTTTTGCTCTTAATATGTCCTGTGACAAATCGCCCATTACTTATCTTTTAACGCAAATGTAGAATCTTTTAAGAATTTTGTAAGTTCTTCTACGCTCTTATATTTAGCTTGTTCTTCCACGCTGATAGGCTTACCCACACTCATCTTCATGTGCGCACCCTTCTTACGGAACACTTCGCTTGGAAGCATCAACGAGCGCAAAGGCCAACATATACGACCCATCACATAGCTCAACATTGAGTTGTAACCTTGGAAATAGATAGGTACAACAGGCACTTTAAGCTGTTGGATAAGGCGAATAATAGTAGGTTGCCAATCACGGTCGTCTACTTCAAACTTACCATTGATCTTAGCTACCGAACCTGCAGGGAAGAATCCTATTGGATGTCCCTTCTTCACATGTAGCATAGCTTCACGAATACCCTTCATGCTCACAGCCTTCTTGGCAGGATCGCTACTTGCCACAGGGTCGACTGCGATGAAGTTTTGACGCATAGCTGTGATATAGTTCAATATAAGGTTCACCATCACCTTGTAGTCTTGGCGGCGTGAAGCAAGCTCACTGATCAAGATAATACCGTCAAGGGCTCCAAATGGGTGATTTGACACTGTGATAAATGCTCCTTCTGGCAGTGAATCAAGCACTTCCTTGCCTTCCACCTCAAGAGTAATATCAAGGTCTTTTAACACGCCCTTAGTAAAAGGCGCACCTGGTGTCTTATAATTGTTCGAATGTAACCCGTTGATTTTGTCTACTTTAAGTAGCTTAAATAAGAAATTGACAAGTTTTGGCTTACCTTCAAAGAAAGGCACCATTTTTCTTATATCATCATAGTCGAGTACATTCGGTTTAATTGGTGATTCTTCCATTTTTATCTATATTTTAAGTCTTTTAAGCCCACATATTTAGGGGCAATTTACAAAATCGGTGCAAATTTACGAAAAAACCGCCGTTCACACAAAAATACTAATTACTCCATCTTTAGCGCTCGTGCTATACCCGAGTAGGTCACAGCAACGCCAAGATGATAGCCCTTAGTAGCAATTTTCTTATAATCGGCATACATCACAAAAGGTGTGATACGCAACGATGAGGTGTATTGTTCGCGCTGTCCGCTAAATAGCAATGGGGTCGACGACACATATCGATGTAATTTTATGTCGAAATCGACTCCGGCTTGCCAGCCAACATTATTAATTTGTGCGCTCACCGTGTTTTTCACCTTGCTCACATATTCTCGCTTTTCGTCATTATACACCCAGTCAAGATTAGCCATATTCCATGAGTAGCCACTCCAGTACACTCCTGCATAAGGTGTGATAGCTATGCGTTCGCTATCAACAACAGTGAATCCCACTGCTGCTCCTACCGACAATAGTGATGCGCAATTGTTCATTGGGCCTTGTGCATCACGCACCACACCATCGGCTGTGGTTACTTTGGCGCCAAACACATTGCGATTCTTAAAACTTGGCTGACCATACGCTACATCGGCTTTCAACGCCACTCTCTTATAGCTGGCTGTTATACCGGCTGTAAATGTGGCGCAATTACCGAAATAGTTGTTGATATATTTAGTAACAAACGAGCCTCCAAGCCCCAAATACAAGCCATAACTCCAATCACCTGGCACAAATTCGGGCACACCAGGCAATCCCATTTCCTCAAGATCCTTTCGGGTGAAATATTCCCACTCTTGAAGTTTCTTATCATTGGAACCATGGGCTGTTTCGCGCTCGATAGTTCGCACTTGGTCTTTGTATTGCGAACGATAGTGAGCCAATCGGCGATCGGCTTCCAATCCATTTATTCCTGTGTTGAGTTCGTTCTGCAAGCGACGACGATATATCTCCAATTGGTCAAACATCAATTGGTAATATCGCAACTTGCGTTCACTTCTCACATCACTATCGGCATACGACTCACTTCTACTCATCGATGCTTCGGCTGTGATGCGATAGTGTAATACATTGCCATTTTTGACCTCTTCTTTCGACACAGTAGTGAGCGCTGCTGCCAAGTGTGACGATGAGGCATTTTCTTCCACTTTAGAACCTCTGAAATCGTCCCACGAAAGCATGCCTTCACTCCATTTCTTAAAGTCAGCCACCTGAGCCATTGCCGACGATGCCACAACAAGCATCATTGCGACAATCCAACCTACACGCACCATAGCGACGCCTCTTATAGTTGTTCCAAAATGCGTTTCAACACCACTTGAGCCGAAATCTCACGATTGGCAGCCTCTGGAATCACAATTGATTGTGCACTTTCGATTACATCATCGCTCACTATCATATTGCGACGCACAGGTAAGCAATGCATAAAGAAAGCATTGTTGGTGAGCGCCATCTTCTCAGTAGTTACTGTCCACGACATGTCCTTGCAGAGTATTTGTCCGTAGTTAGGATCGGTATAGGCACTCCAGTTCTTTGCATACACGAAATCGGCACCTTCGAGAGCCTTATCTTGATCGTACTCGATGCGAGCATTGCCTGCAAACTTAGGATCAAGTTCGTAACCCTTTGGGTGAGTTATCACAAAATCGTAGTCGGTAGCATCCATCCATTGTGCAAATGAATTTGGCACTGCTTGTGGAAGTGCTTTTGGGTGAGGAGCCCAAGTAAGCACCACCTTAGGGCGTTCCACCTTCTTGAATTCTTCGATTGTAATGAGGTCGGCAAATGCTTGTAGTGGGTGAACTGTGGCAGTTTCCATTGCAAACACTGGCTTTCCTGAATATTGAATGAATTGTTGAAGAATCTTTTCTTCGTAATCATCTTTCTTGTTCTCAAAACGAGCAAACGAACGCACGCCTATCACATCGCAATAGCTTCCCATCACTGGAATAGCTTCGAGCAAGTGTTCGCTCTTATCGCTATCCATGATCACACCGCGTTCGGTTTCAAGTTTCCATGCACCTTGATTAACATCGAGCACTATCACATTCATACCGAGGTTCATAGCTGCTTTTTGTGTACTCAAGCGAGTGCGCAACGACGAGTTAAAAAACACCATCAACAATGTTTTGTTCTCACCAAGTGACTTGTAGCCAAAGCGATTAGCTTTCACTTCAAGAGCCTCTTTCACTGCGGCCTTCAAGTCGCCTATATCTTCTACATTTACAAATGTTTTCATTCTATTTGCTTTGTTTATTTTTTATTTAAAAGTCCACTTAAGCGCTACAGTAGGATTCCAGTACCACCCCTTGTTCAATGCAAAGTTTGATGAAATTTCCCATTCTGTACCCACGCTTAGGTTGAAATCATTGTCAACACATTCAAGTGCATTAAGGTTGAACCACAATTGAGGTTCGGTGATAAATGTGAACTCGTGCTTGTTACCGTCTCTGTCGGTATGCTTTTCACGCCAGAAATCAGCAAATCCTGAGAACGAGAACTTACCCTTACCAAAATTAACATACCAAGTACCAGTAAGTTGGAAATTGTTCTTCGATTCGTTGCCACAGATATACTTATACAACGCGCTCACTGTGAATCCCTTTGAAAAATCTTTGTTGTTATAAGAATAAGTTGCACCAGCCAAATAGCTGTTCTTGATATAATTTAGACCACCATTATATTCCAAATGAGCCGATACAGGAGCTTCCCAGAACTTCAATTCGCGTGCGATTTCCCAGTAAGCCGATGCTACTGCATTGTCAGCATAGTCCATATCTACAAAGAAGAATGTGCTACCCCACTTATCAGGACGGAACATTTCCACTGTAGTGGTAATCTTGGCACGATCGCTTAATTCGTCATAAACATTATTACCGAAATCATAATGAAGTTGAATATTTTGAGCATTAACTGTTACCACGCTCAGCAACAACCCCATAATCAATATAAAAACCTGCTTTCTCATAGAAATAAATGTTTTAATGATAAATTTATATTTTTGTATTTTTTACTTTTACGGTATTTATATCCACAAAGATAGTACAACACCCCACACAACGCAAATTTTCGACTCATTTTTCAAATATTTCCCGCTATAAACACTATCTTTGCACTTATGATACTTAACTGCGTTTCAATTTTAAATTTCAAAAACATCGAGGAAGCTGCTTTGCAGTTCTCTCCCAAAGTGAATTGCTTCATAGGCAACAATGGCATGGGAAAGACCAATATTCTCGATGCTATCTATTATTTGAGCTTCAGCAAGAGCTACATCAATCAAGGCGACAGCATGGTTATTCATCACGATGCCGACTTCTTGATGCTCAAAGGCGATTACACTCGTCGTGCCGAACCGCTCGAAATTGCGCTTTCGCTACAACGAGGCAAGCGCAAAACCATGAAACGCAACGGCAAGGAATACAAGAAACTGAGCGAACACATCGGGTTGCTACCTGCTGTGATGGTGTCGCCTATGGATTGGGAACTTATTCGTGGAGCTGGCGACGAACGACGCCGACTCATGGATATGATTATATCTCAAAGCAATGCCGAATACCTTGCAGCTCTCATCCGTTACGGAAAAGCTATCGAAAATCGCAACGCCCTCATCAAGCAAGGCTATCGCGACCCTATCCTTTTCGAAACTGTCGAAGAGCAAATGTGTGCAGCTGGGCAATACATTCACGAATGTCGCAAAGCTTGGGTAGAGGATTTCTCGCCTATATTCATGAATTATTACCAAGCCATTTCGGGCAGCGCCGAGACTGTGAGCCTTGAATACAAGAGCCACCTCAACGACAAACCAATGGCACAATTGCTTGCCGAATGTCGCGACCGAGATACGATTATCGGTTACACTTCGCGCGGCGTACACCGCGACGACATCGAGCTACTTCTTGGGCAACATTCTATGCGCAAAACTGGCTCGCAAGGACAATGCAAAACCTACACCATCGCATTGCGATTGGCTCAATACGACTTCTTGAAGCGCGTGAGTGGAATCACTCCTATTTTGCTTCTCGACGATATTTTCGACAAACTCGATGCTTCTCGCGTTGAAAACATCATTTCGATGGTGAGCAACAGCGACAACTTTGGACAAATATTCATCACCGATACCAATCGCACCCACCTCGACGAAATAGTGAAATATGTGGGAAGCGATTATCGCATTTTCATGGTCAATAGTGGTGTAGTACAGTCGCTCCCTAATGAAGACAAGGAGGACGGCCTATGAAACGCACCGAAGCCGAACCTATTGGCGACATCATCAAGAAACTTCTTGAAACTGAGCACCTCGACGGCAAGATGAACGAGCTACGAGCTGCTGAATTGTGGGCTGAAGTAGTGGGTCCTGGCGTAAATCGTTACACCGTGAACCGATATGTGAAAGGCGGCGTTCTATATGTGCGATTGTCGTCGGCTGTGTTGCGCAACGAATTGATGATGGGACGCTCAACTCTCGTAAAACGACTCAACGATGCTGTGGGTAGCGAAGTTATATCCGACATCGTTTTTAGATAGAAATCATTTACAACTTATGGAAAATAAAGCTAACAAAAATCCTTTTTATATACAGCCTAAGGCTGAATTCAAGCACCGCTTGGGCGTGCAAATTCGTTTCAACGACATCGATGCTCTTGGTCATGTCAACAACGCCATCTACATGGAGTTCTTCGACCTCGGCAAAGCTACCTATTTCACCGATGTGAATGGTGGTCCAGTGGATTGGCGCACTGCCAATGTGGTGGTTGCCAATGTGAATTGCAACTACCTCGCTCCTATCTACTTCCACGAACCTATCGAGGTGCAAACTCAAGCCGAATATGTTCACGACCGTAGCGTGAAACTTCTTCAACAACTTGTCAACACATCTACTGGCGAAGTGAAATGCCAATGCGTGGTGATTATGGTAGGTTTTGATGTGAAAGTTGGTGTGTCGGCTCCTATTTCCGACGACTGGAAGCAAAAACTATCGGCTTTCGAAGGTCGTAACCTCGATTAAAACACACCCAAATTCTTCGATTAAATGGGATAAAACGCATTTGCGTACTATTTGCGTACTGTTTTTCTTGGCGTTTGCAATATGTGCAATGTATTTTTGCATCACAATCAAACAAAAAAACGAAACTTATGAGAACTCTGATTTTATTTTCGCTATTATTAGCTTGTGGCACATTTGTGGCATGGGGCGATGATGATATTTATGCTACACTTGAAGAACGCGATAGTGTGGTTGCTGCACAATTAGCTCAACGAACACGAACACAAGAGCAATTTCAAGAAGACTTGAAAAAATTTAGCACCAATTCGCGAGCATATATCATCACGCAAAGCACTATGTCGGAAGATTCGATTTTTCGCACTTTGCAAGATAGTACTTTGTCCTACACTCTAAGGCTACTGGATAAAATCGAGAACAAAATCACTCTACCCGAAGAAGTAAACACCCTATTAGGACAAGATCAAGCTGAAAAGATATATGCCACTGCTTATTGGGATGAAGCATTCTTTGAAGCTCCAAGCCCAAACCATGCATCACTAATGATTCCTTTTAAGTCCGTTGTGAATGGCGTGGAATTTCAATCATTCTTGAATATTGTTCGACAAGATGGTTTCTATTATCGCACCGTTTCGTCTAATTTCACCATTTCCAACGATACAACAACCAAATATGTATCTATCATTTCCAACATCTATGGCGACTTTTTAGCTGCCGAGAAATTCAACGCGAACATGGAATTGGAGGAAATGGTCCCTCTTGCACACCGAAAAGGTGTTGCTGAGTCAATATACAAGCCAGAAAAGTCAGTTAATATGACTCGCAATAATTACTGGGAAAGAGAACGCTATCGTAACCGCCAATTCTATCGCAACAATTATCAAAGCAATAATATCCTCTATCGAAACGATCTTCGATCAAGAAATAGATCTGACATAGGTGGTTATTACCAAGCTCCCGATGGCACTATCACTTTAACAAAGGGAATAAGACCTCGTTAATCTCACTCTTAAAAAAATATTAGGGGGTGTGTCATAATGGTTGACACACCCCCTTTACTTTATTAAAACCTCGATTTATTACTTATTGAACATTTCTTTGATCGAGCCTATTGAGCTAAGAACGCCTGTTGCTTCATAAGGGATATAAACAGTCTTACCATCCTTACCCGAAGTCATTTCGTTAAGAGTTTCGATGTACTTCATTGCAAGCATATAAGTTGCTGGGTCGGTCTTCGATTCCTTGATAGCTTCGGTTACTCGGCGAATAGCTTCGGCTTCAGCTTCAGCCTGTAGCACTTTAGCACGCGATTCACCTTCGGCCTTAAGAATTTGTGATTGCTTTTCGGCTTCGGCTTGGTTGATTTGCGATTGCTTTTCACCTTCTGAGCGAAGGATAAGAGATTTCTTTTCACCTTCGGCATTCAAGATTTCAGCACGACGATTACGCTCTGCTTGCATTTGCTTTTCCATTGCTTCACGCACACTTTCAGGAGGTGTAATATCTTGTAGTTCCACACGATTCACCTTCACACCCCACTTATTGGTTGCTTCGTCAAGAATTGATTGTAGCTTTGAGTTGATAGTATCACGAGATGTCAATGTTTCATCAAGTTCAAGCTCACCTATCACATTACGCAACGATGTTTGTGTAAGTTTTTCTATCGCATTTGGCAAGTTGTCGATTTCATAAACCGATTTCTTTGGGTCAACGATTTGGAAATATAACAACGCATTGATTTCGGTAGTTACATTATCCTTAGTAATCACTTGTTGTGATGGGAAGTCATACACTTGTTCGCGCAAGTCGATGCAAGAAGTTGATACGATACTTGCTATTGCTCTACGACCACCCAAATTATCTACTCTACGAGTATAAATCATCTTTGATTTATCAATAAATGGCCAGATGATGTTCAATCCTGGAGGAAGAACGCTGTGGAATCGACCAAGACGCTCGATTACTCTGGTTTCTGACTGCGGAACGACTTTAACACCCGCCAATACAAGGACAATCACGATAAACACAATGATTGCCAACAATACTAATGTGTCCATTTTTCAATCTATTTTTGTTAGTTTTACAATTTTTCTACCTCAAGAATAATGCTGTCGTAGCCCACGATGCGCACGCGAGTTCCCACTGCCACTTCGCTATCATCTACACATCGAGCTTGCCAACGATCACCATCCACTCGCACTCTACCTGTACCATGCTCAGGAATAGCTTCGATTACTTCCACCACACGACCTTTGAGCGCATCCATATTGCTTAGACCAGTGCTGTCGCATCCTTCGTGGCGTTTTTGCCAACGACGAACAATCGGTGCAAATGCCACAAATGCTATTATAGTGCCCACGATCAACGAAATGAGTTGCGCTTCCAAACCCATATCCAATAACGAAACTACCATTGCGAATAAGCATCCCACTGCCAAGCAGAATGTAGCCACAAGCGATGTAAATAGTTCAACAATGATGAGCAGAGCTGCTACGATGAGCCAAATGAGCCAGTTTTCCATAATAATTCCTTTCTTTTTAGTTTTCTATTTGCCCGATAGAAAATAGTTTTGTACTTTCGCCAACACTTTCATCGGGTGGTTGCTAATATGTGTTATTTCTTCTACTACAAATATAACTATTTTTTTGCAAAAATCAAACCATATTTGTAAAAACGACACTTATTCACCTAAATCCACCCATAAAAACGATATTTTTACCAAAACTCACCTCTTATGGCAGATAACTTTCTCGAAAATCAATACGAAGAATATCTAAAACAAAAAGCAGCCAAAGAAAACGCCAAGCGTATTGCCTGGCGTAAGCGTTTGCAAGCCTACAAAGAGAAACTTGCTCAAGAAAAACTAAAAGCCAACGAAAAGTAGCCCGTTTAATGTGCTTCGAGCCAATTTTGAGCCACTCCCGACGATGGTATCATCTCCACTCGTCCACTGTAAGCTCTTCGCATTTCGGTAAGCACTATTCCACTCACACGATCAAGTTCTTCGGGCAGCACATCAAAGTTCAATTCGTCGTGTACCTGCATAATCATTTTTGAGCGCAGATTTTCTTCCTTGAATCGACGGAAAATGTGCACCATAGCTATCTTGATAATATCGGCAGCTGTGCCTTGTATTGGTGCATTGATGGCATTGCGTTCCGAGAATCCTCGCACTATTGCATTGCGTGAGTTGATATCGGGAAGCATACGGCGACGGCCAAATTGTGTAGTCACATATTCTTGTTCCTTACCCTTTGCGATAGCTAAGTCCATATATTCACGCACCTTAGGGAACATCTCAAAATATCCATCGATAAGCATCTTTGCTTCGGCACGAGTTATCTCAAGGCGTTGCGACAATCCAAATGCCGAAATTCCATACAAAATACCGAAATTGGCAGTCTTCGCCTTACTACGCTCTATTGGCAACACCTCATCGAGCTGTTTATGATAGATGCGAGCAGCTGTGAGTGTGTGAATATCTGCCCCTTCGTTGAATGCGTTCACCATTGTTTCATCGCCACTCAAATCGGCCACAAGGCGTAACTCGATTTGTGAATAGTCGGCCGAGAAGAATACATTTCCTTCGGCTGGGATGAATGCTCTTCTGATTTCGCGACCTTCATCACTACGCACAGGTATATTCTGCATGTTAGGATTGGTCGACGACAAGCGTCCAGTAGCTGTAACAGTCTGGTTATAAGTAGTGTGAATGCGACCCGTGCGTGGATTTACTAGTTGTGGGAGCGCCTCCACATAAGTTGAGAGCAATTTTCGTAGTCCGCGCACATCGAGAATTTTATTCACAATAGGATTTTTAGCTTTTAGACTTTGTAGCACATCTTCCGAAGTGGAATATTTGCCACTCTTAGTCTTTTTCACCTTATCATCTATCTTCAATCGGTCAAAAAGGATTTCACCCACTTGAGCTGGCGAAGATATATTGAATTGTGTTCCAGCTATTTCATATATTTCTTTTTCAAGAGCTTGCACTCGTGCTTCAAGCACCGATTTATAGTCGTTGAGAACGGCTTCGTTGAGGCGAACACCTGTCATTTCCATATCGGCAAGCACCTCGATAAGTGGGAATTCCACATCACGCAACAATTCGCTCATGCCGAATTCTTGAATACGCTCAAGAAGTAATGGTTTGAGACGCAAAGCCATGTCGGCTTGTTCGCAGGCATAGTCGCAAAGCTGTTCCACCGGAATTTCGTTTATAGTACGCTTTGTTCTGCTCGTTCCTTCAGATTTGATAAGGCTTTCCCAAGCAATAGTATCATAACCGAGCATTGTCGATGCCAAGCGAGCTACGTCGTGGCTCATTTCGGGTTGCACAAGATAGTGCGCCACAGCCACATCAAAGTATTCTACCGACAACTGCACGCCTTCGTTGGCAAGAGCAAGGATATCGGCCTTTACATCGGCACTCACAAGGGTTGACAAATTGTTGACAAACATCGGTTTCATCGACGATATTAGCGCACGGCGCGCCTCCTCATCACTTGGCATAGGAATATAGGCTGCAACCGATTTCATTGCCGAAATAGCCACACCCACAATGCGTCGTTCGATGCTACTTTCGCCCGATGTTACGATGTGTACGCCATATTCTTTCACCGACGATAGTTTTTCGGCAAGTTTGCTCACTGTGGCCGGGTTGTCAATTATATCGTAACGATGTGCCTCGGTGTTAATGTTGGCTATTTTCACTTCCACCACTTCTTCCTCGCTATTTTCTTCTTCAGCATCAAATAGGCTACATTGCATCGATTCCACCTTTGGTGCTGGAGTTGGAGTGGCAGCAGCTTTCACCTTGTCGCCAATGATGCGAGTGATGAGTGTACGGAATTCCAATTCGTTGAACACTTCATATAGCGCAGCATAATCGGGTGTTTCCACCTTCAATGCTTCTTCATCAAGGTCGATAGGTACATCTATCTTTATGGTTGCGAGAAACTTTGAAAATCTTATCTGCTCGGCATTTTCTTCCACCTTGGTACGCATCGCGCCTTTTAGCTCATCGGTGCGTTCAAGCATCGACTCTATCGAGCCAAATTGCTTTATAAGTTTGATAGCAGTTACCTTACCCACGCCAGGACAACCAGGAATATTATCCACCTTATCGCCCATAAGTGCAAGATAATCAATCACCTGCAATGGAGTTTCAAATTCATAGCTATCGCATATCTCTTTCACGCCAAGCACTTCAAAGTCACCACCTTGCTTGCCTGGCTTATACTGAAATATATGCTCGTCGACCACTTGCCCGAAGTCCTTATCGGGGGTCATCATATATGCATCGAAACCTTTACTTTGCGCTTGCTTGGCAAGTGTTCCTATCACATCATCGGCTTCATATCCCATTTTCTCTATCACTGGTATGCGATAGGCTTCAAGAATGCGCTTGATGTAAGGTATTGCCAAACGGATATCTTCGGGTGTTGGTGGGCGTTCTGCCTTATACCCTTCGAATGCTTCGTGACGGAATGTAGGACCTGGAGGATCGAAACACACAGCCATGTGAGTGGGATTCTCACGCTTCAACACATCTTGAAGTGTATTGACAAATCCATATATCGCCGAGGTGTTGAATCCCTTCGACGACATTCGTGGAGCATTTATGAGTGCATAATATGCTCTATATATCAACGCGTATGCATCAAGCAAAAAAAGACGGTTTCGATTCATATTCGTTATTTTTTCGTTTCTTATTTGCGAATTTACGATTATTTTCTCAAAACAGTACCCAAAAACGCAGATTTATTGCTATTTTTGCACTTTAATCGCCAACATAAATGGGAGAAGTAAAGAAAATTCAAGAAAATATTGCTGATGACTTGTCATCACTTAACGACATCATCAAGAAAGCGCTTGAGAGCAACTCGGCTCTCATGCACCAAATCGTTTCTAAATTTTTGGAAAGCAAAGGAAAGCAGATTCGACCTATCCTCGTGATTCTTAGTGGTCGTTTCTTTGGAGGTGTCAACAATAAAGTGCTCAACGCTGGTGCTGCTATTGAACTATTGCACAACGCTTCTCTTATTCACGATGATGTAATCGACGAATCGAAGGAACGACGCGGCAAACCTACTATCAACCGCATTTGGGACAACCACATTTCGGTGCTTGTGGGCGACTTCTTCGTGAGTGCTGCGCTACATTGTGCTGTACAAACCGAAAACCACCGCATCACTGCTGTTCTTTCTCGTTTGGGACGAGAACTATCTCTTGGCGAAATGGATCAAATCGACAATGCTCGTCAACACAGCATCGACGAAGAGTCTTATTTCAACATCATCAAACACAAAACTGCTTCGCTATTCAAATGTTGCGTCGAAGTGAGTGGACATGTAAACAATGCTAACGAAAAGGAACTTGCCGACCTTATGCAATTCACCGAAATCCTCGGTCTTTGCTTCCAAATCAAGGACGACATCTTCGATTACTTCGAAGACAAAGCTATCGGCAAACCTACTGGCAACGACTTGCGCGAAGGTAAGGTTACTCTTCCTCTCATCTATGCTCTTTCTAAGAAGGACGCTCCTCAACACGACGAAATGGTAGCTCTTGCTAAGAAAAACGAACTTTCTAACGAGGAAATTGCTACTCTTATTGAATTTGCTAAGAATGAAGGTGGTATTGAATATGCTTACGCTACTATGGAACGACTTCGCAACGAAGCATTCGCTATTCTCGACTCTTATCGCGAACGCCCAGTTATCGACGACTTCAAGACGCTATTCAATTACATCATAGCTCGCAATAAATAATAAATCTTTTTCTCTATGCTCGAACCGTATCTCATAAAAGGACGCATCGAGGCTGGTTGTGACGAAGCTGGACGAGGCTGCTTGGCTGGACCTGTAACGGCGGCTGCAGTGATTCTGCCCGAAGACTTCCACAACGAACTACTTAACGACTCAAAGCAGCTCACCGAGCGACAACGAGAGCTTCTTCGCCCCATCATCGAGCGCGAAGCTATTGCGTGGGCAGTGGCTTTTGTTTCGCCCCAGGAAATAGATGAAATCAACATTCTGCGAGCTTCATTCACTGCTATGCACCGAGCTATCGACCAACTCACTACGCGCCCCGAAGCGCTGCTTATCGATGGCAATCGTTTCATCAAGTATCAAGACATACCTCACACTTGCATCGTGAAAGGCGACGGCAAGATGATGAGCATTGCTGCAGCATCGGTACTGGCTAAAACTCACCGCGACGAATATATGCAACGCATAGCACAGGATTTTCCGCAATATGCGTGGGACAAAAATAAAGGGTATCCTACTCCTGCTCACCGAGCAGCTATCGAACTGCATGGGGCTACTCCTCATCACCGCATGTCGTTCCAATTACTTAACCCTCAACTCACTCTTTTTTAACCATCTAACACTATTTCAGCTACTATACTATGGCAAAGAAAATACTTATCACTGGTGCTGGAGGATTTGTAGGCGGCTTTATTGTCGAAGCTGCTCTCAATCGTGGGTACGAAACTTGGGCTGCTGTGCGCGCCACTACTTCGCTCGAATATCTCACCGACCCTCGCATCAATATCATCGAACTCGATTTTTCCAATAAAGACACCTTGCGCGAACAACTATCATTGTTTATCGCCGAAAATGGTAAGTGGGATTATATAATTCACAATCTCGGAGCTACTAAGTGTAACAACTTCCGTGATTTCAATCGCATCAACTGCGACTATCTCAAAACTTTCGCCAACCTTCTCATCGAAGTGGGTGGAGTTCCTGAAAAATTCCTTCTTATGAGTAGCCTCAGCGTGATGGGTCAAGGCGACGACGACAACTATACTCCGTTCAAAAACACCGACTTAACTCATCCAAACACTCAATACGGCGTATCCAAACTCATGGGAGAGCAAGCTATTAAGTATCTACCTGATTTCCCGTATGTTATCTTCCGTGCAACGGGCGTTTATGGCCCTCACGAAAAGGATTATTTCTTGATGATGAAGAGCATCGATCAAGGATTCGACTTCAGTGTTGGCTTCAAGAAACAAATGCTCACTTTCATCTATGTGAAAGACCTTGCCGAAGCCATGATGGACGCGCTCGAAGCTCCTGCAGCTATGCGTAAAACATATCTAATAGCCGAAAAACGCGGATACACACAAAAAGAATTCCGTGAAATCGTGGCTCGCGTTCTTGGTAAGAAGCATGTACTTCCTATTTGCGCTCCACTATGGCTCACACGCATCATCTGTTGGGTTTCTGAACAAATTGGACTAATGCGAATGAAGCCAAGCACGCTCAACAGCGACAAATTCAAGATTATCAAGCAGCGCAACTGGCTATGCGATGTGAGCGACGGCGAACGCGACTTCAATTTCTCTCCAAAATATGACCTTAAAGCTGGCGTACGCGAATCAATCGAATGGTACCGCAAAGCAGGTTGGTTATAAAAAACAGAATGACGAGAATAGCAATGCTAATCCCGTCATTTTTCTTTTTGTTGTTATATCATTAGAATGTTTGCATATCTACGAGGCGTTTGTAGTAGTGGTTGAGAGCAATGAGCTCGTCGTGTGTTCCTCGTTCCACAATCTTACCCTCGTGCATCACACATATCATATCGGCATTGCGAATAGTAGATAGACGGTGTGCTATCACTATGGTTGTGCGATTCTTCATCAAGTGATCGAGAGCTTCTTGCACCAAGCGTTCGCTTTCGGTGTCGAGCGCCGATGTAGCTTCATCAAGAATAAGGATAGGTGGATTCTTCAAGATTGCTCGAGCGATGCTCAATCGTTGGCGTTGTCCACCCGATAGCTTGCAACCACGGTCGCCAATATTGGTCTCAAAGCCATTTTCCGACGCCATAATGAAATCGTAGGCATTCGCCACCTTGGCAGCATCAATCACTTGTTCCATTGTGGCATTTTCTACACCAAATGTGATGTTGTTGTAGAATGTATCGTTGAATAGAATAGCTTCTTGATTCACATTGCCCATAAGTCCACGCAAATCGGCCACATTCACATCACGAATATCTACGCCATCGATTGTGATGCTACCTTCATTTACATCGTAGAAGCGAGGAAGTAGGTCGGCAAGTGTCGATTTTCCTGAACCCGATTGTCCCACAAGTGCTACGGTTTTACCATATTCAATATCGAGATTTACATCGTCAATCACCCAATCGTTTTGATAGCGGAAACGCACATTCTTATATGAGATATTTGCATTCTTGCCCACTATTGTAACAGGGTTAGCCGGGTTCTTGATAGGATTGTCAGCATTTAGAATCACATCGATGCGTTCCATCGATGCCACACCTTTCTGAATAGAATAAGCGGCCTTCGACAAGTCCTTAGCAGGATTGATAATGCTATAGAATATCACCATATAATAGATGAAAGATGCTGCTGTAATAGATGAATGTCCCGACAAAATCAATGTACCACCAAACCACAACACAATAGCAATTGTTGCTGTGCCGAGGAATTCACTCATAGGGTGAGCCAGGTCGTAACGACGATTGCGCTTGTTGGACAATTCAAAGAACACTTCATTTTCGTTGTGGAAACGCTTTTTAAGCTTTTGTTCGGCATTGAAAGCCTTGATGATGCGCAAGCCACCGAGTGTTTCTTCAATAGTCGATAGCATAACGCCCCATTGGATTTGTCCTTCGAGCGATACGCGCTTGAGCGATTTACCCACTTTACCCATCACATATCCTGCCACTGGTAGAAGCACAAGCACAAACACTGTAAGCTCCCAACTCACAGCAATCATCATGCTCAAACATGCTACAATCATCACAGGATTCTTGAACATCATATCGAGCGACGACATCACCGAATTTTCCACCTCGGTAACATCTCCACTCATTCGTGCCATCACATCGCCTTTACGCTCGGTAGTGAAAAATCCTATCGGCAAATTCACTATCTTGTCGTAAATCATATTGCGTATGTCGCGTACAACGCCCGAACGAATAGGTATCAAGAAATAAGAGCTCAGATAAGCAGCACCTACCTTCAATCCTGTCATCACTACCAATGCAATACCCAACGATGCTAAGGCTGCCGATTGACCCCAAGTTTCGATAATGTATTGAACATAGTAATAGAAATTGTTTACAGCCACATCTTTGATTGAGCCACTGCCCCATTCCATAAACACATAGCTCGCCTCATTGATTTTGAAGAGCATTTGTAGGATTGGAATGATGAGAGCAAACGAGAACAGCGTGAGGAATGCTGTAAGTAAGTTGAATAATATATTAAGTGCTAAAAATTTCTTATAAGGTGGTATAAACCTCGTAAGTATCTTAAAAAACTCCTTCATTATCGATATATGCAAAAAAAATTCGGCTACAAAGATAAAACTTTTAAACTTTATAGCTTACTTTGCATCGAAAAAAGTACATTGACTAAGAAATTTATCATAAAAATGACTACAAATTATAGAAATTTAAGTGTTTTTGTCTGTGCCGTAATGGCATTTCTACTCTCAACTGCGTCGGCAATCAATATTAGTGGACGCGCTGTTGATTCTAACGACAAATCGGGTTTGGCTGGCGCTACTGTGAAGTTGCTTAAGGCCAACAGAGATAGTTCTCTTGTAAAAGGTGTAAGTACCGACGAAGATGGTAACTTCTGGCTCACTGGCGTGGGACAAGGTCGCTACATTGTGTCTATTTCTTATATCGGTTACAAGAATGTAAACAAAAATGTTACTGTGGCTAAAGATAGCCGCAACATGAAACTTGGAGATCTTGCGCTCGAACCAAGCTCTATCATGCTTAAGGAAGCTGTGGTAACTGGCGTAAAAACTGAAATCGTGGTAAAAGAAGACACCGTAGAATATAACGCCGACTCTTACAAGACACAACCTAATGCCGTTGTGGAAGACCTTTTGAAGCGTTTGCCTGGTGTAGAAGTGGATAGCGACGGTAAGATCACTGCCAACGGTAAGGAAGTTACTAAGATCCTTGTCGATGGTAAGGAATTTTTTGCCGACGACACTAAGGTGGGTACTAAAAACCTTCCTGTCAACATTGTCGACAAAGTGCAAGTGGTTGACCGCAAATCAGACCTTGCTCGACTCACTGGTGTTGACGATGGTGAAGACGAAACAGTTATCAACCTTTCGGTTAAGAAGGGCATGAACAACGGTTGGTTTGGCAATGTATCGGCTGGTTATGGTACAAACGATCGCTACGAAGCCAACTTCATGGTGAACCGTTTCAGCGATGGCGACCAATTCACAATCCTTGGTGGTGCCAACAACACCAACAATATGGGATTCACCAACGGCGCAGCTTCTCAATTTGCTCGTTTCGGTGGTAATAGAGGTATCAACACCAACCAAAACATTGGTTTCAACTTCAATGTAGGTAGCAAAGACAGCGAAAAATTCCGCGCTGGTGGTCACTTGATGTATTCTCACAGCGACCAAGACTCTCGCAACCGCAACGACAAGCAATATCTATTTGTTGACTCTACTTCTTATAGTAACTCTCGCAACATCAGCCGAGACAATAGCCACAACTTCAACGGTAATTTCCGTTTGAAGTGGGAAGTGGACTCATTCAACACTCTTGAATTCCGTCCTAACTTCTCTTTGAACTTCAACGAATCAAACAAGATCGATTCTACTCGCACTTTCGACGGACACATGCGCGATGTGAACTACAGCTACAAGCGCGACAACTCTGAAGGTAAGAGCTACAACTTCGGTGGTCAAATCGTGTACAACCACAAAGTGAAATCGCACCCTGGTCGCAGTTTCAGTATGCAAGCACGCTACAACTTCAGCGATACACAAGAAGATGGCAACACGCTTACTGAAAACCGCTACTACCTATATGATGACTCTCTTCAAATCATCAGCCAAATCGACGATAACCACCGTTGGAACAACAATATCCAAGGTCGTCTGACTTGGACCGAACCTCTTGGCGACATCAAGAAGGCTCTATTCCTCGATGTGTCTTATCGTGCTAACTATCGTTTCAACAACGCCGACAAGCTCGTTTATGATGTGCCTTACAATGGCAACACTCAACTAAGCGACGAAGCTCGCAAGATTCAACGATACAACTATCTACTTGGTAGTGCCGATGTTATCAACTACATCAAGGAAAACTACACATCATTTGCACTCACCAACCCTGTATTGCTTCAACAATTACTCGACGACGAATTGGCAATGGGCAACCCAGTGCTAAATCAAGACGATAGCAACCAATTCCGCAACAACTTCTTCTCTCAAACTTTGGAAGTAGGTGTGCGCAAGGTTACTAAGGACCTTAATGCTTCGGCTGGTTTGTCTTTGAACCCTTCAATGTCGAGCAGCAGGAACTTGACCAATGCCGACAAGAGTATCCCTACTCGTTGGGTGTGGAATGTGGCGCCTTATGCTCGCGTTCGCTTCAAGATGTCAAAGTCACGCTCTTTGCAACTTAACTATCGCGCAAACACAAGCCAACCTTCGATCAACCAACTTCAACCAGTTGCCGACATGTCGAATCCTTTGCGCATCGTTCAAGGTAACCCTAACTTGAAGCCTTCGTTCACTCAACGCTTCAATGTGCGTTTCAACGACTTCAACCAACAAGCGCAACGCAGTATCATGTTGATGGCTAATGCTCAATACACTCTTAACAGCATCATCTCTATGACCGACTATAATCGCGAAACAGGGGGACAAATCACTACTTACGGTAATGTGAATGGTGTATGGAATGCGTTTGCAATGGGTATGATTAGTGTTCCATTGCCTAACAAGAAGTTCTATTTCTCTTCTCACCTCAACACTCGCTACTCAAGCACTGTGGGTTACAACAACCAAGAATACAACCGCAGTGGTTCGCTATCGGTGAATGTATCGCCTGGTTTGACTTTCCGTTCCGACTTGTTGGAAATCCAACTTCGTCCTAACTACAACATTCAAACCACTCACAACACTGTGAAGACTCAAAACGACCTTACAGTGCATCGATATGGCGGTATGGTGAATGGTAACTTGACTCTACCTTTCGGTCTATCAGTCAACACCGACCTCAACTTCAGCGCATCTAAGGGTTATTCAGATGGTTACGACACTGAACAATGGCTATGGAACGCTGCTGTGTCTTACGAATTCCTAAAGGGTCGTCAAGCGTCTATCACAGCACGCATCTACGACATCTTGGGACAAAAGAAGAACATCTCACGCAGTGTAACTGCCAACTACATCCAAGATAGCGAATACAACACGCTCACTCGCTATGCAATGTTCACTTTTGCCTACCGTTTCAATACATTCGGTTCTAACAGCGACCTTCCTGCTGGCGCTCGCAACTACGGTGGATTTGGTCCTGGCGGACGAGGTGGTAGACGATAATAACTATAACTTACAACAAAGATTAATACACTCATAATTTTTTTGGTTTTATGTTGAAGATGCGACAGAAGTGATTCTATTCGCATCTTCTTTTTTGTATCTACCTCTCCTTTTCTCTCAAGAATAGACAAACGCCTCCTGTGGCTCATTTTGCGCATCTTTACGGGCATTCGACTCCTCAACCAAGAAAACCTTCGCCAAATCGTTTAAAACGGCTGTAAACGCACAAAAAAGCGCCTCAGCGATTGTTTTTTGAAAAAATATCAATAAATTTGCGAAAACTCTTTTGATTATATGGAAAATAAAATCGTTACAACTAAAATAGAGGTTTATTCATACGACGAATTGAACGAAACCGATCGCAACTTGGTGGAACAAGCTAAAAAAGCTACCGAAACATCTTATGCTCCTTATAGCAAGTTCAATGTGGGCGCTGCTGTTCTGCTCGAAAATGGCGAAACTATCTCAGGCTCTAACCAAGAAAATGCTGCTTTCCCAAGCGGTACTTGTGCCGAACGCACCACTATCTTCTATGCAAGCGCACGCTTCCCAGGCGTAAGATTTTGCAAATTAGCTATCGCAGCATTCACCGATGGCGAGTTCATCGAAGAACCTATCTCACCATGTGGAGCTTGCCGCCAAGCAATCCTTGAATACGAAAAACTCGGAGGTCAACCTATCGAAATCCTTCTTGCAGGACGCAACAAAGTGTACAAGCTACAAGGCATTCGCAGCCTCCTACCTCTCAGCTTCGAAGAATTCTAAATACTCACAAGTATAAAACCGAAAAAGGCAACCATTCAATGAATGATTGCCTTTTTATTATGTCACCACGCTCCGCGTGTACTATTAGATTTTCTTCTTGAAAGCGCGGCGGCGTTTGTGTTGAGTAGTGTCAAAGTATTGCCATTGTGATTGTACCTTTTGGTTCAATTCAAGCTCTGGGTTACTTTCGGCATACACATAACCATTGCCATTGAATGCAGGGATAAGTTCAGTGAATAGCAATGCATTCACACCCTTGCTTTGATATTCAGGCTTAACAGCCACAAGCATCAAGTCCACAATCTCGTTCTTGCCACGCAAAGCCTTAAGCATGTGCCACCATCCGAATGGGAATAGGCGTCCGCCCGACTTTTGCAAAGCTTTCGACATTGAAGGCAATGTGATACCCACACCGATCAATTCGCCACTTTCTTCAGTGATCAAACACACATTTTCAAGACGCAAAATTGGCACATACATCTTGATGTAGTGGTCGATTTGCTTTTGTGTAAGTGGTGAATAGCCATATAGAGGGTCGTAAGCCTCGTTGATAAGTGTAAAGATTGCTTCACCATAGTCGGCAATAAGCTTCTTTGCGCTTGTATATTTTGGAGTTGATAGTTTGTACTTCTTACGAACGATGTCGGCAATGCGAGCCATCTTTTCAGGGATAGAATTAGGAATCATAATCTTGAATTCCATCCAGTCGATTTCTTGTTCGAAGCCAAGAGCCTCAAGATGTTGAGGATAATAAGGATAGTTATAGATAGTTGCCATTGTACCCACTTGGTCGAAACCTTCGATAAGCATACCTTCTGGATCCATATCAGTGAAGCCAAGAGGACCTACAATAGTGTCCATACCTTTTGACTTACCCCAGTTTTCTACAGCACCGATAAGCGCCTTACTCACCTCTTTATCGTCGATAAAATCAACAAATCCGAAGCGCACATGGCGTTCGTTATATTTTTTGTTGGTAACATTATTGATAATACCTGCGATGCGTCCCACTGGCTTGCCTGTAGCTTCATCGTATGCCATGAAATAAGCTGATTCACAGAAATCGAATGCTGGATTTTTCTTTGGCGATAGTGTGCCTATTTCGTCCATCACAAGCGCTGGAACATAGTAAGGATTGCCTTTATAAAGGTTGATACCAAAATCAACAAACTTTTCAAGTTCGCTGTTAGTAGTTGAAATTTGTTTGATTACAATTGCCATATAATATCTCTTTAGCCGACAATCGGGCGAAAAACCTTAAATCAACGCCCTTTTGCCTATATTTTTGCACAAAAATACACAATTTCACTTATTATTCCAAATAAGTATCGCCACTGCCAACACTATGATGACTGTGAGCGCAATATATATCTTATCAAATCTATGTTTGTCCATAATTCTATTGTTTTCGTCTTTTCACCGATTTTTACACTTCTTCAACTAACATTTGCCTAAAATTGGAAGTATATGAATGGCGACACTTCTTCACTCATGAATTGTATCACTAATTGCACTACCACCACAAACACAACCAGTTTCACTACCCAATGTGAACGCACAAAAATATTGCCCAACGATGTCCACCAACGCGATGGCACTGCATGAGCCACCATTATCACAGCCATCATTATGCACCACACATAGCGCACTTGCATAAACACTGGTATGTAGGCGAAATTGAAATTAGTAACAATATTTTTTACAATCAACCACGAATCGGTCCACGAATCGGCACGGAAGAATACCCACAAGAACGACACAAACACCATTGTTACAATCCACGACACCGATCGCACAAGCCAATTATTAGGCAATCTGTCGAGCCATGGTTTCGATGCTTTATGCACTGCCAAGCCTGCGCCATGCATTGCACCCCAAAACACAAATTTCCATGCTGCACCATGCCACAATCCACCTATAAGCATCGTCAAGAAATTGTTGATATAAGTGCGAGCTGTGCCTTTACGGTTACCGCCAAGTGGGATATACACATAATCGCGCAACCACGACGATAGCGAGATGTGCCATCTACGCCAAAATTCAGTGAGGTTGGTCGATTTATATGGAAAATCGAAGTTTGCACTTAGCTTGAAGCCCATAATCAACGCTATACCTATTGCCATATCAGAATAACCCGAGAAGTCGCAATAGATTTGCATTGTGTAACCTATCACACCCATAAGGCTCTCGAAGCCTGTGTAACCTGTTGGCGACGAGAATATCAAGTCGTTATATTGCGAAATGTAGTCGGCAATAAGCGACTTCTTTATGATACCGAGTATAATGAGCCAAAAGCCGAAATACACCTCATCGCGTGTCGCACTACGATTTTCCTTGATTTGTGGAATGAAATAATCGGCACGCACTATAGGACCTGCCACCAGCGCAGGGAAGAACGATAGGAAAAATGCATATTCAAGCCATGACGAAGTGGGTTGAACTCTACCCTTATACACATCTACGATATAGCTTATCGACTGGAATGTGTAGAACGAAATTCCCACAGGCAATATGATGTCGAGCGGCTGAAAATTGCCTCCCACCATCTCATTCCAGTTCCATAGGAAGAAATTAGCATACTTAAAATAACCTAATATGCTCAACGATGTTACAACCGACACAGCCACACATAGCTTTTGTGCCGCTTTTGAGCGCAGTTTCACCAACACGCGCGACAATGTCCAGTCGAGCAACGAGGTACATACCAACAGCAAGAAGAACAATCCACTCGATTTGTAATAAAAGTACAAACTGAATGCTACCACAAACACAAGCATCTGCTTGCGCTTATCCTTCAATGCTGCATATATTGGCAAAAACATCAAAAAAATCACCCAAAAGATTCCCGACGAGAAAATCATTGGTGCATCTTTCTGATACGAGAACAGTTCACATATATTATGCCACAAATACTCCATTTCTTAAGCCTCCCTCACACTATTTTTCATTAGGTTGATGCATAAACACGCGCTTCGCCTTAGCTGTTTCCACCTTAGGCAGATTCATCTTGATAGGATGAGCTGCATTGGCTGGCATCCAGCGTGCCACACTATCCATCCATGCGCGAGCCGACTTGCGAGTAGGATGCGCTCCATCTTTTGCACGATCAAAGTGCATTCCATTCGACACGAAGAACGAACCATTTTCGCAACGCTTCACATTCTTCGCCACAAGGTCGTTTATACCTGTGTCGGGTTTCCAGTTTGGAGGACCTATCCACACAAATGGTATGTTACCTATCTGCGACAAGATATTTTTCACATATTTATCGCGCTTTTCGGCTATATTCTTCACAAATAGCTCATTTGCACCAAGCGACACAAAAATATATGTTGGCTTGCACTTCTCGATATATTCGGCAAGTTTGGTCGAATTACCCCACACTTCCGATGTTGAGCTATACCATATCACCGAGTACAATGTGTGGCCATTCTCGGCAGCATAGGCAGCCAATCGAGGATATAATCCTTCGAGCATCGAGTCGCCCACGAAAAGTATTGTTTGAGGTGTTTCGTCTATCACGCGTGGCTTCTTTTCTTCCACCACACTGGCACTCACCTGCTCTGTCTCAATTTCTGCTTCCACACCTTCGGGCACTCGCGTCAAGCGATCTATCATTCCCGATGTTTTAAGCTCCATGCCTCCTATTTTGAATGAGTCAAATGCCGAAAGTGTAAAGAACAACACAAACGACACCAACAGTATCAACCAAAATCCTTTATAAGTCTTATTCATAGCAAATATGCCACACAAGACACACCCATTAGGACGCGCCCTCGCAGCTTTTAATCATTAAATATCCAATATTTTCTGCAAAATTGGCAAGACTTTCCCAAATAAGCAAAAAAACCGACAATTAATTACCCCAATTTTCAATTGCTTAACAATGTGAGATAGCCACTTAAGCCTTTGCCAACTATTTTTTTGCTCAAAGAGATATTTTTATGACTCTTGGGTGTTTATACAACAGTTAATGCTACAAAAATATGAACAACGACAACTTATTTCATAGGGCAAAAGACTTCATAAAGGGGTATTTTGACCTTCACGACGAACTCGACGACGAGCAAACGGCTGTGCAAGCTGTGATGGACGGAGTGTCGTTCAAAGGGTCTAATATTATAATCCTAATTATTGCCATTTTTATCGCCTCCCTTGGGCTTAACACCAACTCGGCAGCGGTAATCATAGGCGCAATGCTCATTTCGCCTCTCATGGGTCCTATTCTTGGCATGGGATTTGGACTGGGTGTGTATGATTTCGACCTCATCAAGCGCTCGTTTCGCAACCTTGCCATTGCTGCAACTTTCAGTGTGCTTGCTTCTACATTGTTTTTCCTCATTTCGCCAGTGAGCGAAGGGCGTTCCGAACTATTGGCGCGCACATCGCCCACCATCTACGATGTGATGATAGGCTTCTTCGGTGGATTGGCTGGTATCGTGGCTCTGGCATGCAAGAAAAAGGGCAATGTAATACCTGGCGTGGCCATAGCAACGGCTCTTATGCCTCCACTGTGTACTGCGGGATACGGATTAGCTACATGGCAATTGCAATATTTCTTTGGCGCATTCTACCTTTTCCTCATAAATTCCATCTTTATAGGCTATGCCACCACTGTGGGAGTGAAATTTTTACACTTCAAGCAACGCACTTTCGTGAACGAAGCAATAAAGAACAAGGTGAAACATTATGTTGCTGCTATTATTGTTGCAACTTTATTGCCGAGTGTGTGGCTCACTTTCACAATGGTGCGCGACAGCTACTTTATCAGTAGCGCAAATAGTTTTATCAACACGCAATTTGTTTTTCCCAACGCTCAAGTGCTAAGTAAGGACGCAGGAGTGCGACACGGCAAAAAATTCATCAAGGTTACGCTCATCGGTGAGCGTATCAATGTGGATTCGTTACGCATAGCTATGACTCAGCGTATGGACGAAAATCGATGGCTTCGTGGTGCTTCGTTAACCATTCAACAGGGCGTGTCGATCGATGCTAATAATGTGCTCGACTCAAAAGCTATCACATCGTCGATGTTTAACGAGATTTACGCCGACAACCAAAAACGAATTGCTAACCAAGCCGAGCAAATCGACTCACTCAAGATGGTATTGGCGCGCGAATCGGAATTTGAACGACTTTCGCCTCAACTGGCTCCCGAAATTCGCATCCTTTTCCCCAAGGTGAAGGATATTGCACTGAGCCGTAATGTGTTTTGCGAGGTGAATAGCGGACACATCGACACCGTAAACATTGCTTTCGTGAAACTTAATGGAACGATGAACAGCACCGAACAAACAAAACTCACCGAATACCTCGAAGTGCGATCGGGGGTAAAGTCCATAAAATTATGGAACGAAAAATAGTACCCAATAATTCACCACTCATCAACTCCTAACTCCTCACTGAATTAAACGCCCGAAGGGTGTTTGTCAATATAAGCCCTATGATGAGCGTAGCGAATCTTAGGGAAAGGTTATTCCGGTATAGGTACAACCTCGACGAGGTTGCATTACATTGAGCTGTTATGCTGGGCTTTCAGTTTTCGGTACGCCATCTGCATCTATTTTTGTTCTTATGCACTTCAGTCTAAAAGCTTGGAGCTATAACCACCCCTCTATCGCGCCAAAGGTTGTCCAATTTCCAAAAATTATGTACTTTTGTCGTAATAAAACGATTATGAAAATAGCAATAATCAACAGAAGCGATTTGAATGGAGGGGCGGCAGTATTTACCTATCGCCTTATGAATGCTTTTCGCAATGCAGGGGTGGATGCATCAATGCTCGTTACCGAACAATTAGGTAACGACGAAAATGTGGTGTCCTATGCCGACACAATTGCCGATAAGTATCATTTTCTCGCCGAACGATTGCAAATATTTTTGCAAAATGGCTTTTCGCGCGAAAATCTGTTCAAAGTGGACACTGCCGACTGGGGACGCGACATCGCCAACCACCCTGCAGTGAAAGATGCCGATGTGATTATTCTCAACTGGATCAACCAAGGAGCACTATCGCTCGATTGTGTAGAGAAGCTATGCGACACTGGCAAACCTATCATCTGGAACATGCACGACATGTGGGAATGCACTGGTATATGCCACCATGCCTACGAATGCTCTCGCTACAAGCATGAGTGTGGAAAGTGTCAATATCTATCGTCAAACAATGAGAACGACCTCTCACATCGCGTGTGGAAGAAGAAAAAGAGCATATTTTCGGCTCCTAATCTTCACTTCGTGTCGGTAAGCAATTGGCTTGCGAAAAAGTGCAAGGAAAGCTCATTGCTCGGCGATAAGCACATCACTGTTATCCCTAATACAACAAATGTCGAGCAATACTCTTGCTCTCGTTTGCCTAATAGCAACTATGGCATATCGGCCGACAAAAAGGTGATAGCAATAGGTGCAGCACGCCTTGATGACCCAGTGAAAGGTTTCCCTATCTTGCTCAGCTCGCTCAAGTGGCTCAAGGCTCACAAGCCCGAAACAGCGTCTAAAATACACTTGATTCTTTTCGGAGGATTACGCGACATTTCTCTGCTACAAGAAATCGACATTCCTTACACTTTCTTAGGTCGAATCGATGCTAACCGTGTGAAAGATGTGTTGGCGCACGCCGATATTGTCATTTCTTCGTCGCTTTACGAATCGTTTGGTGGTACACTCATCGAGGGAATGGCTGCGGGTTGCACTCCAGTAACATTTGGCAACGGTGGACAGGGCGACATCGTGGACCACAAGCGTACTGGCTACATCGCGATGTATAAAAGCCACGAGGACCTCGCCTACGGTATCGAATGGGCTATAAATGCCAAACTCGACCGTCAATTCCTACACGACGAGATGCAAAAACGCTTCTCTCCAACCACCGTCGTAGAAAAATACTTATCTTTGTTTGAAAAATTATTAGCTAAATAACTATCTCAATCATTATGCAGACTGTTTTATTTCACGAAACGATATTTGGACCTATTCATAGCCGCCGACTTGGTGTGTCGCTCGGCGTAAACCTTATGCCTAACGATGGCAAAATATGCTCTTTCGACTGCGTGTACTGCGAAGCTGGTCTCAACGCTCAAGGCGCTGGCAAAAGTGGTATTCCTTCGCGCGAAACAGTGAAAAAAGCCCTCAATCGCAAGCTTAAGGCTATGACCGAAGCAGGCGAATCGCTCGATGTAATCACTTTCTCAGGCAATGGTGAGCCTACTCTGCATCCTCAATTCAAAGACATCGTGCTCGATGTAATGAAACTGCGCGACCGCTTCTTCCCTAATGCGAAAGTGAGCGTATTGAGCAATAGCACTATGCTAAAGAAAGACTCTGTGGTGGAAGCACTCAAAAAAGTGGATAATAACATTCTCAAACTTGACTCGGCTTTCTCGCCAACTCTTAGAGCTATCAATCAACCTACATCGAAAGATGTGATTCCTGAAGGTATTATTGCTCACTTGAAGCAATTCAATGGCAAGTGTATCGTGCAAACTATGTTCTTGCGTGGCGAACACAATGGCGTGAAAATCGACAACACTACCGATGCCGAAATCAATGCTCTTATTGCTGCCTACAAGGAAATCGCTCCTCAAGAAGTGATGATTTATTCTATCGACCGCAAAACACCTGTCGAAACTCTCACTAAAGTGGAAAAGGACGAACTCGAAGCTATCGGAAAACGCATCGAGGCTGCAGGCATCAAAGTTGTTGTAAGTTGATTGTCGCTTTTTAATTTTTGACCCCATGTTTACCCCTCCATTTTTACAACCCGGCGACAAGGTAGCGATTGTATCGCCAGCCAGCGCCGTCAAGCCCGAATTTATCGACGGGGCTGGCTATGTGCTTGAACAATGGGGGTTTACGCCAGTGCCAAGTGAGCATTGTCGCAATAGCGTGGGATATTACAGCGGAACGGTCGAAGAACGCCTCAACGACCTCCGACAAGCAATTTTCGACCCCGAGATAAAAGCAATCCTTTGTGGTAGAGGTGGTTACGGAACCATCCACCTCACCGATTTCATCTCTCCCAACGAAATTAAAACCCACCCAAAGTGGATTATCGGCTTCAGCGATATCTCTGCACTGCATGCTATGTGCCACCGCGCAGGCATTGCAAGCATCCATAGCTCTATGGCTAAGCAACTTGCACTATTCGGCACCGATAATCATTGCAACAAAGCATTGCGCAACATTCTCACAGGCCAACTACCATCTTACACCACTCCTTCACACCCATTTAACCGCATGGGCTCAGTAACTGGCGAAATTGTTGGTGGTAACCTTGCTGTTCTGAGTGGACTTATCGGCACTGAATACGACCTACTTCTTCCCGATAAAATCCTGTTTATAGAGGACATCGCCGAACCTATCTACAAAGTGGAGCGCATACTCTATAATCTGCGACTTAGTGGGGTGCTACAACGACTTAAAGGGCTCATTGTGGGGCAATTCACCGACTATCGCGAACCTGATGCCAACGGCGACACTATGTACGGAATGATACGCCGCATGATTGAACCCTATGACTACCCAGTGTGCTTCGATTTCCCAATAGGACACATCGACGGCAACCTCCCTGTCATCGAAGGCGCCACCGCCACCCTCAACATCACCCCCCACGAAGCAAAACTTGAGTTTCTACATATCTAACCAAGAATTAATTACAATCTTTTTTGATACAATAGAAAGTTTTAGTACATTTGCCTAAACTATTATTTAGGCAAAATCATGAAACTCCGAATTATTATTATTTTCCTTATTACCATAGCATCAGCTTGTTTCAGTCAAGATATTTTAGCTACCGAAAATACGCCAAACACCGACAGCATTTCTATCTCTCAACTTCCCTTCCTTGATCAGATTGGTACATTAGAGAGAATCATTGATGAGCGTATAGATTTATCTAATAGTAGCACAAACAACATAGGAAATTTTGCTGATTTCAAAAGCATAAAGATAGCCTGGTGGAGTATGTGGATAGCTATGGCAAGTTGTCTTTTCACTATTTTGATTTTTGCTATTCAGGCTCTCATAAATTCTAAACAAGGAAATGATATTAAAACTGAACGACTTGAAAATCGATTCAATATTTTATTAAATCGATATGAATCTCGTGTTCAACTTTTTGAAATTCCTAATATCGGAAAAGGCAGTAAGGTGTTTAATTTCTTGTTTTATGAATACAAAATGCTTTTCGAATTATTCTCTCGCAAGGGATTTATAAATATGAACACATCTTCACCTATGAGCCCTTCTGATATTTCATCTATCGCCATGTCATTTGTGATTAATGGTATTACTTCCGATAATGACGGTTCTGAAAATGATATGATTTATAATCACTATAAAGATATCTTGTCAATCGTAGATTATAATTACATGAAAGAACAAATAATCCATTACAGAGAGGATCTTTCTTCAGTCAATTCCACTAGAGAACCTGCTAAAGTACGAGAATTAAATTATCTTGCCCAAACATATACATTATTCACAAACTACGCAAGATATGTTTTAGAGGGTAAAACTATCCATTGGTTTTTATGGTGTTAGATTTTATTACATACCTATTATTAAATCGCTACGAAATATTGCAATTTTCATTGAACAAAACAAAAAAATCTCAGATAAATTTATCCAAGAAGACAATTTCATTAGAATAATAGAATCAATGTTAACCAACAGCGAATTGGGGTTCTTATACGCATTTGTTCATTCCAAAGAAAACGAAAAAATAGAACTTAGTGAAACATTTGTAACAAAGCTTATAGAAAAATCTGATTTGCCTAAACTCTATATTTGTTATGAGAAAAATTGAAGAATTCTATCATGATATGGGACTGGTTAATATCTTAGATATTTGCCCGTCTATTAAATTAGATATTCGCTACGCAACTACAAATAATTTTACTGGTGAAATCCTTTATGAGGATTGCAATGGGGCTTTTTGCGTTCCTGAATTAGCTTATGCTTTATCCGACGCTCAATTAGAGCTTAAGCAACTGCATCCCGATTATTCATTAGTTATTTTTGATGCTGCACGCCCTATCAGCATTCAAAAAAAGATGTATGATATTGTAAAAGGCACTAACAAGGAATGTTATGTTGCTAATCCTTATGGCGAATATGCAGGAGGATTTCACAATTATGGTATGGCAGTTGATTTATCAATAGTAAACTCAAAAGGAGAACTTCTTCCTATGGGTACTGATTACGACTCTTTCGAGGATACCGCTCATGTAGGCAACGAAGAACAGCTCTTAGAGAAAGGTCTATTAACTCAAGAGGAGTATTCTAACAGATTATTCCTTTATCAGTTAATGAAAAATCATAATTTATTTCCTTATCCTTACGAATGGTGGCACTACCAATATCACCAAAAGGAAGAAGACAAACTCAAATTCAAATTACTTGATTACTAACTTTAGATATACATTAATTATGATAACAAATACCATAACACAACTCAAAAAAAATTGGATTCTTATATCTGTATGCCTATTTGCAATAGCTATTAGCTTAATAAATGTAGAAAACAACCTCATTCAAGGTCTTCTTGAGACAATTATATTGGCTCTTCTTACTTATCTCGGAATACGAATCGCTAATTATTTATCATTACAGAAGGATGTTGATGAAATAATTAATGAAAAAATACTTGAAAACTCGCTAAATGTTTTAAAAGTTGAAGATGTTGGACTTATTCAGAACTTCTACAAGAAAGAGGCTATTGACCAAGTTTTTAGAAATTGTCTTAAATGGTATAATACTGCATTAGCCGACACTTGTTCTAACTTTATACATAACTGTTTTGATGTAATTCAAAAAGATTTCAACTATAATGTAACTATTTTCCAAAAACAGATAACTCAAGAACTCTCCTATCATCGCCTATTCCTTAAGGATCAATCAACCCAACCTATTGAGATGACATGTTGCTTTATATTATCAGAAAATGAATTAGATAAACAACTAAATAACAATTCTTTCTTTTTTAGAGAAGAATTAAAAGATACGACATTAAGAGATACAATTTTAAACATCTTAAAGAATACAAACCTTGATGATACACAAAAAAAGAATGAAATATTAAACAATATTAAAGCTTCTTTTAAATTCGAGTTATTTATTAACAACAAATCAATATCAGTTCAAAATATTACTTTAAAATATCCTGTTGATTATAAATATTTTACTTTATCGGCTATAGTTCCAAAAGAAGATATTAAATCAGCTGAACATATGGAGAAATATACTGGTTACAAAGGTAAAATTAAATGCACTTATAACTATCCTGAATCAGATACATTCTACTGTGTTTTTGCAAATCCAACATTAGTTACATCCGATACCAATACTGAACTATTTAGAATTACTATTGACGGCTCAACAGGAATTAATCCAAGCCAAGTAAAGACCATGACCTTCCTACCTATCGCAAAGGATAAATACCAATTGGAATCAGGTATAAATTATTTCTGTTTCAAGGCTAAAGAATCTATTTTACCTCGATCGGGAATATGTTTTAGCTGGTAATGAGCCTTTCTTGGGTTAAGAAATCGAAATTTTGAAATTTATTTGACTTCATAGCGAAACTTTTGGTGTGTTTTGTGTTATATGTATTACGATTAGAGTATATCCATAAAACACTACACAATGGAAAGTTTTACACACCATTCCTTGAATCGGAACAATGTAGTCGCAAAGTTTAGCGAGTGCATAGAATCTTTTGTTGGGCATTGCCACAGCGCAATTTCTTGTATCGCCTCCAAAGTTGCTCAATTAAAAAATCGTTTAGCAATTGTAGCAACTCCTCGACGCAATTCAATAGTCAAACTGGATCATCTGCACAAGTCCTACAACGCAATGCAGCCCCATAGACGCGTGATATTCACTCTATACATAAAAGGGTACTCCATTGACGAGATAAGCGCTCTATCGGGCGCAAAACGCAGCACAATCAAACCTACGGTGCACCGTATCGTGCAAAACATGCCTCGACAAGACTATATCTCTTAGCTCTACTTAATAAAAACAGAACGGACCGCCTCACCATGAAGCAGTCCGTTCGTCGTATATAATCGCAATTATTTGCTTATTTCACCACAATCTTAGCAGCTGTCTTAGCGCCATTAGCATCGGTAGCAACTACAACATATACACCTGTTGCCACGCCATTTACCGATAGCTCATCGCTATTGCTCTTAGCCACTCTCACACCTGCAATGCTGTACAATTCCACTGTCGCAGCACCCGAAACTGTAAGTTTTTGACCATCGAATGCGATTTTAACCTTATCGGCAACAACCGATTCTACAGCCGATGAATTAGCCTTTTCGAAGTACAAGCAAGGCATTGCATCCGATACGAACACCCAAGGATTTTCCTTGTTATCGCCAAACTTGAAGCCAATGCTTTCCAAGAATGCTTGATTAAAGTCAGCGTCGGCCAAGTCGGCACCTTCGGTACTTGTACCATCGGCTTCAACTGTGCTATCCACAGCATTAATACCCATTGCATAGTTTTTGTCAAGACCAGCTTCCTTAACAGGAACAAGTTTTGGATCATCCTTCTTAGCTTCAGTATCATCTTCGAAACGAGAATAACCCACAATGCGATGCACACCATTCATGTTAGGAGCTACAAGAGAATCAACCTTCACCACATTGCCCACGATGATGCGATCAATTTCCTCACCCTCTTCCGACCAATCTGAAGCCAATGTACCTACAACACCTCCAAGACGAGCATAGCCCTTCATGTCGGCCTTTTTAGCAACTAGACTACCTTCTACCATGCAATTAAAGATGCCTCCGCGTTCAGCGTTACCTACGATACCACCCACATTGTTGTCGGCAGTGATAGTTGCGTCGACGCGACAATCTCTAAACACACAACCAGCAGAAGCATAACCAGCGATACCACCTACTTCAACACCACCTACGATGCTACCAGTTACTGCACAAGCACTCACATTAGAGCTTGTTTGTACCTTACCAGCGATACCACCAACCGAAGCAGAAGCTGCATCGATCATCATATCAGTAGATGAACAGCCCGAGATTTCAGTGTAGAAGAATGCTTCACCAGCAATGCTACCTACATAAGTTTGAGTATTAGCACCTCTTAGAACTGCATTCTTTACATGAACATTGCTAATAGTATCGGCTGTAGCTGATCCTACAACAAAACCTACAGTTGTTGAGTTATTTGTCAAAGTAACTTTTGGTGAGTCAAGAACAAAGTTTTTAATATTAGCGCTTTCAGCAGTTGCAAACAAACCAGCCACGCCTTTTTCGCCATCAAGACCAAGGTTGCTAATCACATGGTTATCACCATCGAAAGAGCCAGTAAAGCCCGAAATTGACTTCCAAGCACCAAAGTCGGCTGCATCAAAATCGTTTGCCACCTTGTAGTGAGCCGAAGGATTGCGAGCTATCATAGCCATATCGCTTGCATTTGTAATCAAATAAGGGTTAGCTTGTGTACCCTCACCCTCCATATTCTTTGTTTCGAATGGAAGGAATTCCAACTCAATAGTGATAGCATCGTTGCTTGAATTATAGAATGGGATAAATAGCGTAGGAGTGTCACCATGTACACCAAACAAAGAGCAAGTACCAAGATCGCCCTTTCCATTAGGTTCTTCCTTGAAGATACGAACAATAGTGCCATCTTCTTTCACAATGCGCACTTCGTCAATCATATTAGAAGATGTAGCTGTTTCGCGTTGATTAGCGATGAAGATATATTCGCGTTGGCTATCAGTGTCGAACAAATAAGGATTCATCACTTCACCAATCACAAGTGGGGTCCAGTTAGCATTGGTATCACCCAAATTAAACTTCACAATGCGGTCGATAGTTACATTTCTGTTAATCCAAGCATAGCGTTGGTACACATTGCCTTCGCTATCCACTTCAGGAGCAGGAAGTCCCATTACATATTGATAGCTGTCGCCCACTGGATAACGGTCTACATTAGTTGAGATAATAGTTCCGTCGATTTCAGCTTCAAAAACCACTTCAGTTTCGCAAGAAGGAATGTTTACCATCGACATTGTAGTTCCATCGGTCGACAAGAATGCCATTTGTGCCGATTCACCTGGAATATCGTACATGTTCATCCAGTTGTTCACATTTTCAGCAATAGTCTTCACTTTATTGCCTTCAGTATCGTACACATCAAATCTAATTGCTTCTTCTTCGGTATTAATCACGAAGTTGGTAGTTGCAACTACAAGCGACAAATTGTCCGAATTATCCCAGAAATTCTTAGAAAGATCTTTATAACCGAACAATCCTACACCATATTGAACAAGCACCTTAGATGTAGATTCTACAGGGATTGTAACAGTTCCCACTTTCTTGAAGTTCATATCGTAGATTGTTGATACGAAGTTGTTGTCGGCAGTTGGAATCATATCCCAAGGCTCTTCATAAGAAGCCGGATCAAGATATTCCTTTTCATATTGAGAAAGCACATAATACAAGCTATTGTCAATCTCAAACACATTCAACACGCCACCCACTTGGTATTCAGCAAGCTTATTTGGTACTGAGAATGTCTTCTTCAACTGAGCACTTGTTGCATTCCAACCTGGCTTACTATAGATTTCATATTTTGACACTGTTTCGCCATTTTCTTGCGCAGTGTAGCTCAATATACCCACAGCTTCATAGCTATATCCAGTGCTATAACGCACCACCGACATGATACCATTATAAGTGTTCTTCAATTCACCTGTAGCGATATCATAGATGTAAGTAACATACGATGTTACACCTGGAGAATGAATAAAGTGTGCGATGACAGGCAATTCGTAAGAACTCTTATTCTTGTCGAATAGGTTGTTGGTCAACAGTTCGCCCACCATAATCTGATTACAGCTCACAGTATCAGGAAGAGTAACCGAGAAAGAGCCTTGTAGCTCGCCCTTGCTGTTGTAGAAAGACAACTCCGATGATTTATAGTAATAATTCTCAATCTCATTGTTTTGAGTTACATACCATTGAGAACCATCGGCTGCTTCCAAAAAGGCATAACCTTGAGTTGGACCTAATGTCACGCCACGAGTTTCAATCTTGTTATTTTTCACAGTTTGGAATGTCTTAGCTTCCTTTTTCCACTTATGACCTCCCAATACTTTAACAGAAGCATTTGTATCAAATGATGCTATACGCTTACTCGATGCATTTGCCATAAAACTTGTGCTTAGCATTAATAATGCCACCACAGTTGCAAAGAAATGTAATTGTTTTTTCACCGAATTTATGTTTTATGATTATTATTTTTAAATTTGTCCTATTTTAGAATAGAAATATTCGGCAAATTTAGTGAAAATTAGCCATTTAGCAAAAAAATCTCAAAAAGTTATACTATCTTTACAATTTATTTGTCAAGTTTTCAAACAAAACACAATTGTTTATGAAAAGATATAAAGTTTTATTGTTGCTCACCAATCTATGTGTTATATGCGCTTATGCTGTGGCTCCTAACGGATATTATACATCTCTGAACGGTAAGAGTGGGGAGACATTGAAAAATGCCATACACAGCCTCGTGCGTCCTCACACAAAGCTCTCATATTCAAGCCTATGGAATCATTTCCCTACTACCGATGTTTACCCCGAAAAGGTGAACGGAAAGTCTATTGTATGGGATATGTATTCCGACAACTGGAACACACGCGATTATTGGTACTACGGAGGAACTTATGGACTTAACCGCGAGCACTCGGTGCCTAAGAGTTGGTGGAACTCTCCAAGCAATGTAGAAGCGTTCGAAGCTGGTACCGATATTATACACCTATTCCCAAGCGATGGTAAAGCTAATTCGGCAAAGAGCAACTACCCTTTGGGCGAAGTAAACACATCTCTTTCGGTGAAATTTGACAATGGCGTGTCTACAGTTGGTTACCCTTCTATTTCAGGCAGTGGAACAAATTATGTGTTTGAACCCGACGATGAATACAAAGGCGACTTTGCACGCGTATATTTCTACATGGCAACCTGCTACCAAGACTATACTTGGAAGTATACTTACATGTTCAATAACTCAAGCTACTTGACATTGAACCAATATGCTCGCAATATATTGCTCTCATGGCACCGCAACGACCCTGTGAGCCAAAAGGAACGCGACCGCAACGATGCTGTATTCACTATCCAAGGTAACCGCAACCCATTTGTCGACGATCCTAACCTTGCTGAGTACATTTGGGGTAACAGAATGGGCGAAACCTATAATGGTGGTGGTAGTGGTAGCGTAACTGGTCCTGCCGAAATCATATACCCTCAACTTGGTAGCTCTATGGATTTCGGTCAATTAGGCGTGGGCAAGACTTCCAACCTTGAAATTTATGTAAAAGGTCAAAACATTACAGGCTACGGCATCACTTTGGTGCTTTTCGACGATAACACACACCACCAGATGTTCTCTCTTTCTACCGAGCGCATAGATGCTGCTGCCGTAAATTCGGCCAACGGATACAAACTCACTATCACCTACAAGCCTACTAAGGTGGGCAAGCACTCTACTTGTCTTTACTTCTACGACGGAGGTATCACTGGTAGTGTAACAGGTGTCTATATCAATGGTGAATGTCTCGATATTCCTACTCTATCTGCTCCTGTGGCTCTATCGGCCGAGAATGTTACTTCCGATAGCTATCGCGCCGTGTGGCAAGCTGTCGACGAGGAGGTGGACTACTACATCATCACTCGCTCAATCTACAAGAATGGGGCTCTCGTAACCACCGAACAAGTAGATACCGAAGAAACCTATTATGACTTCACACGCGAAGCTGGCACAAGTGAAACATACTATGTGCAAAGCAGTCGACTTGGTTACACTTCGCCTGCGTCAAACACTATTACAGTTGCCGAAGGTAGTGGTATTGAAGGCGTAGAAGCTAATCGCATTCTAGCCATTGCTCCTCACCCTGGAGGATTACGATTTATCTGCAACGAGCCTCTCAACGATGTGCGCATCTACAATACTCAAGGCGTACTTGTAGAGCAACTCGACAATGTCGAAAACGACCATGCAATCGACCTCCCAGTGGGCATCTACCTCATCACTGCTCGCGAATCAGACCAACCTATCAAAGCTATTGTAAAGTAGGGTAAAAACACATCCTTTATATACAGCAAAAATCGCCAAATCCCTTTACGGAGTTTGGCGATTTTCTTTATTCTAAATACTCTTATATTCTCTATTAGAAAGGAGCTATCTCTGTACCAGAAATGTCAGCAAACAAGCTATTAGCAAGACCTGATGCACCGATACGGAAATATTCGTTAGTCAACCACTTTTCGCCAAGCACTTCCTTAACGATAGTGTAGTACTTCACTGCATCTTCAGTAGTACGAATACCACCCGATGCCTTAAAGCCCTTCATAACGCCATGCTTGTCGTAGTATTCCTTGATACACTTACACATCACATAAGCAGCCTCAAGCGATGCACCTGGATACATCTTTCCTGTTGATGTTTTGATGAAATCGGCTCCTGAATACATCGACAAGATTGATGCGTTGCGAATGTGTTCAGCTGTCTGTAAAGCGCCTGTTTCAAGGATAACCTTTAGGTGAGCATCCTTGCAAGAAGCCTTGATTTCTGAAATTTCGTCGCACAAATCTTCGTATGCGCCATCGCGATACAAACCAAGATTGAACACGATATCCACTTCATTAGCGCCATCAAGTACTGCAAGCGCTGTTTCGGCTGTCTTAATTTCAAGGCGTGATTGTGATGAAGGGAAATTTGCCGAACATACAGCAACATTCACTTCAGACACTTCAAGCACCGAACGAACCACCTCAGCAAAGCGAGAATATACACATATTGCTGCTACATTCTTCAACATTGGATAGTTTGTTTCGAAATCGTTCACTTTTTGAACAAATGCAGCTACCGAGCTTTCTGAATCTTCCGAACTAAGAGTTGTAAGGTCGATAGTGTTAAGCAAGAACTTATACACTTCTTCGTTCTTGTTTTCTTCTGCGTGCTTTGCGATTATATCGGCAACAGCTGCTTTCACCTTTTCATCATCAACACACACTTGGCTATGGCAAATAGCTTCTTCGTATTTATTGTGGTGTTCGTGATTGCAATTACATTCTCCCATGATTTATTTATTTTTATTGTTACTTAATTTTTCGTTGTTTTTGTGTCGCTCGCTATCGCGCTCGGTCTTTTTCTTGAAATTGCGTTCAAGTGCCTCGGTAAGATCGATGCCTGTTTGGTTGGCAAGGCACATCACCACCCACATCACATCAGCGAGCTCGTCGGCAAGGTCTTTTTCTTTGTCCGAAGGCTTAAACGACTGCTCTCCGTATTTTCTGGAAATAATTCGAGCCACCTCGCCAACCTCTTCTGTAAGGATAGCCATATTAGTTAACTCGCTGAAATACTGCACTCCATAGGTGCGAATCCAGTCGTCTACACGCTTTTGAGCCTCTTTTAAAGTCATTTTCCTTGCAAAATTTTACTTTATTTCGACCGCTTGGTCAATATTTTTAATTCTCCGAGTGAAACTAAATGAAATTTTCAACTCTCTCCAATTTCAATTCCAAAGTTACTCTTTTAATTTCGAATCTACAATAATAGTTACAGGTCCGTCATTGATTAGCGACACTTGCATATCGGCACCAAATACTCCTCGCTTCACTTCTCGACCTACGAGTTCTTGCATTCGCTCACAAAATTTTTCGTAGAGTGGGATAGCGACATCATGACCTGCTGCGTGAATGTACGATGGGCGATTGCCTTTCTTGGTCGATGCATTAAGTGTGAATTGACTCACAGCAAGCACTTCGCCTTCCACATCTATCACACTGCGATTCATCACGCCATTCTCGTCGTCGAAAATTCGCATATTAGCCGCTTTGGCAGCCAACCATTCCATATCTTGCTCTGTATCGCCCGAAGCAACACCCACAAGTATCATAAGTCCTTGATTTATAGTACTATAAAGTCTGTTATCTATTGATACTGAGGCATTTAGCACTCTTTGTATTACAATTCTCATATCTAATCTTCTTTCTTTAGTCCTTCTACTACGATTTTAGCCTTCACCACGCCTACCACCGATGCTATTTCTTCTTCGGTAGCCTCACGAAGCCTTTTTACACTCTTGAAATGCTTTAGCAATGTATCGCGAGTAACACTTCCCACTCCTTTTATTCCGTCGAGTATCGATACAGTCTGCCCCTTACTGCGACGATTGCGATGATGTGTGATACCGAATCGGTGAGCCTCATCGCGCAAGCGTTGAACCACTCGCAACGACTCACTATTCTTGTCGATATACAACGGCACGCTATCGCCAGGGAAATATATTTCTTCGAGTCGCTTGGCAATACCCACAAGCGCTATCTTTCCTCGCAGCCCCATAGCATCAAAAGCTTCCACAGCCGCGCTCAACTGCCCTTTACCGCCATCGACAATCACCAGTTGAGGCAAGTCCTCACCTTCTTGCACCAAACGCGTATAACGGCGCGTGAGCACCTCTTTCATTGACGCAAAGTCGTCGGGGCCTTCCACCGTTTTAATATTAAAATGTCGGTAATCGCGTTTCGATGGCACAGCATCTTTAAACACCACACACGATGCCACAGGATTTGTTCCTTGTGTGTTGGAGTTATCGAAACATTCTATGTGTCGTGGCAACTCTTCAAGACGGAAATCGCGTTGCATAGTCTTCAACACACGCATTGTGCGTTGTTGCGGATTCAGTTTTTCCGAACGCGTTATCTTGTCGAGCATATATTGCTTGGCATTCTTCAAGGCTATATCCACGAGTTTTTTCTTGTCACCAATCTTTGGAACCACAAATTGCACTCCCTCCATTTCGGTTTCGGGAATCACAGGAACAAGGATTTCTCGAGGTTTTCGGTCGAATTTGACGATGATTTCGGCTATTGCCATCGACAGCAACTCCTCATCACTTTCTTGCATCTTCACTGAGTATTCAAGCGTCAAGCATTGCACTATCGAGCCATTACGCAAATGTAGGTAATTGATATAAGCATTGGTTTCATCGCGCTCTATTGCATACACATCTACATCGGTTATGTGTGAACTCACAATTACCGACTTTGCACGATACTTTTCAACCAATTCATATTTTTGCTTCACCAATTGAGCCTCTTCAAACTTCAATTCGCTAGCCAAACTCTGCATTTCGTCTATAAGATAATCGCACAGCTGTTGCGTGTTACCATTCAGAATTTGCCTGATTTCATCGATGAATTTGTGGTATTCTTCGGGGCTAATCTCCCCTGTGCAGCAACCCAAACAGTTTTTTATGTGATATTGCAAGCAAAGACCTATCTTTCCGCGCTCCACCATCTCCTTTGTAAACACATGACGGCATGTGCGAATGGGATATAACTCGCGAATAAGTTCGATAACGGTGCGTGCCACATTCACATTTGAATATGGTCCATAGAATTTACCGCCTCTTTTAGGGGTTTCACGAGTGAGAAATACCCGTGGGTATAACTCATTGGTTACACATATCCACGGGTATGACTTATCATCTTTTAATAATACATTATATCGAGGTTTATGCTCCTTGATAAGGCTATTTTCGAGATGTAAGGCATCTTCCTCACTATCTACAACAATATATTTCAAGTCACGAATATTCTTCACGAGTATATTGGTGCGCGCCACGCTATGTACCCTATTGAAATAAGAACTTACGCGACGCTTCAAGCGTTTGGCCTTACCCACATAGATAATTTTCCCCTCGCCATCAAAGTACATATATACGCCAGGAGAATCAGGCAATAGCCCTACTTTCAGCATCAATTCCTCGCGAGAATCCACCTCAAGAAGATGTATTAATAAGTAATCAACGAAGTAATTTCAGCGTCAGCTGGGAACACTGAACGGCCATTAAGACCAGTCAATTCTACCACGAAATTGACATATACCTTCTTTGGATTAAGGCTCTTCACAAGTTCATAAGCAGCTGCCATAGTACCACCTGTAGCAAGCAGGTCATCGTGAATCACTACGATATCGTTTTCGTCGATAGCATCTCTGTGAATTTCGATTGTATCGGTACCATATTCCTTATCGTAAGTTTTCTTGATTGTATCTGCAGGCAATTTACCAGGTTTACGCAATGGAACAAAACCAGCATTCAATTCATAAGCAAGGATAGAACCACCAATAAAGCCACGAGCTTCGATACCCACAACCTTAGTAATGCCAAGATCTTTATACATATCGCGCAAGGTTTCGCCGATTTCTTTCAATGCTTGACCATCTTTCAATGCTGTAGTCAAATCGCGGAAAAGAATACCCTTTTGAGGAAAATCAGGTATATCACGAATTAGACTTTTAACTCTCTCCATTTTGTTTTCTTCCATAATATGTCTATTTATTTAAATTAGTGTTCCACGTGGAACAATTTTAGTTTATCTTCCTAATAATAAAAGTAATATATTTATGTCGCTCGGTGAAATGCCAGGTATACGGGCAGCTTGTGCCACGGTTTCTGGATCGATTTTTTCGAGCTTTTGGCGTGCTTCGGTCGAAATAGCTTGAATTTCGCTATATTTCAACTTGCCACGCAATTTCACATGCTCAAGGCGCATCACCTTTTCAGCAATCATCTTTTCGCGGTCGATATATCCTTGATATTTGATTAGAATTTCGGCAGCTTCGATAATTTCTTCACGGCGTGCTTCTTCTAACTTGTCGATAAAGTTCTTCAATGGCTGAATCACTTCGGCAAGTTTGTTGATATCTAATTGTGGACGCAATACCAACGAATACAACTTACAGCCCTCTTTCAATGGCGATGTGCCCATGCGTTCCAAATCGGCATTAATCAATGCTGGTTTGATAGAAAATTCTTTACAGAAATCTACCAACGCATCACGCTGTTCACGCTTCGATACCATCAAATCATATCGTTCTTGGCTTGCAAGACCAAGCTTGTAAGATTTCTCAGTCAATCGCATATCGGCATCGTCTTGACGCAATAGAATGCGATATTCGGCGCGCGAAGTAAACATTCTATAAGGCTCATCTACACCCTTTGTTACAAGGTCATCAATAAGCACGCCTATATAAGCCTCATCGCGACCAAGTGTAAATGGTTCGCCACCCACAGCGTTTTGATGAGCATTCACACCGGCTATCAAACCTTGTCCTGCTGCTTCTTCGTAGCCTGTTGTACCATTCACCTGACCAGCAAAGAACAGGTTCTTCACCTTCTTTGTTTCCAAAGTATGCTTCAACTGTGTAGGATCAAAGAAGTCATATTCTATCGCATATCCTGGACGATAGATTTGCACATTTTCGAGCGCTGGCACCTTCTTCAACGCATCAAATTGCACTTCAAGTGGCAAAGATGAAGAGAAGCCATTCACATAGTATTCGTTAGTGTATTCGCCTTCAGGTTCCAAGAACAACTGATGCGAATCCTTATCGGCAAATGTTACAATCTTTGTTTCAATACTCGGACAATAACGAGGTCCGATACTTTGAATTTGTCCGTTATATAGAGGCGATTCTGGCAATCCTTCACGCAATATTTCATGCACCTCGCTGTTAGTGTTCACTATCCAGCATGGGCGTTGCTTTAGCGTGCGCTTCACATCGGGCATATAAGAGAACTTGTGGTAATCGTTGTCGCCTTCTTGCTTTTCGGCAAGGTCAAAATTGATCGAGCGAGCATCGATGCGCACAGGTGTTCCTGTCTTCATTCGTTCGGTAGTGAAACCAAGATCGCGTAATTGCTCAGTGATACCATGCGAAGCAGGTTCCGACACACGGCCACCCTTGATTTGCACGCGTCCCACATGCATCAATCCATTAAGGAATGTACCCGCAGTAAGCACCACAGCCTTTGCCTTGAATTCTACGCCAAATGCTGTTTTTACGCCCACCACAGTATTGTTTTCGATCACAAACCCCAATGCATCGTCTTGCCAGATGTATAGGTTAGGGGTGTTTTCGATGACTTTGCGCCATTCTGCCATGAATTGCATACGGTCGCTCTGTGCTCTCGGACTCCACATAGCAGGTCCTTTCGAGCGATTCAGCATTCTGAATTGAATAGCCGAACGATCGGTTACAATACCCATAAAACCGCCCAATGCGTCTATCTCCCTCACTATCTGACCTTTAGCAATACCGCCGACAGCAGGATTACAACTCATTTGAGCTATCTTGTTCATATCCAAGGTGATAAGTAGAGTAGTTGAGCCCAAATTTGCCGCTGCGCAAGCTGCTTCGCAACCTGCGTGACCGCCACCTATCACTATCACATCATATTCAAATCTCATAGCTTTGAAATATCATTTTTCCACAATGCAAGCGCATCGTTTTCGTGTTGTTCCATTATTTCGCGTTCACCCTCTCCCTTGTCGTTGATTCCACACAGGTGTAACACACCGTGTATCACCACTCGCATAAATTCCTCGTCATATTCGCGACCGAACAATTCGGCATTACTTGCCACTGTGTCGAGCGAGATGAACATGTCGCCACTTATGCGACGCTTGGTTGAGTAGTCGAATGTTATTATGTCGGTATAATAATTATGTTGAAGAAATTCGATATTCACTTCGAGAATCTTCTCATCATCACAAAATATGTAAGTAAGGTCGCCAACTCGTCGGTCATGACGACGCGCCACCTCCACAATCCATGCCTTCACTTTTTCTTCGTCAAGCGTTGGCATCGCAATCTTTTTTGCTATAAAATTTATTGTTGACATAATTAACCTAAATTACACACAAAGATACGATAGAATTGACAATGAGCATATCATATTAACAAAAATTTACATTATACACTTTTTATTCCATATTCCATTTTTTCTCGCAACTCGCAGTAATTGCCAATATTTGAGCTATCTTGCCGATTATCTGCAACTTAGCTATATTTTAAGTCGCTGAGATTTCAAAAATCAATATCTTTCAAGGAATTTGGTGGGAGTTTTCAACTGTTTTTCGTAATTTTGACACTATCTAACACCTCAAAAAAATGACACCAGCTGAAACTTGGCAAAACGAACTCATAAGCATTGCCAACCCCGACAAGGCAAAAATTCTTTCTTCATTTTTCAAAACTGGCAAAGGTGAATATGGTGAAGGCGATATCTTCATCGGCATCACTGTTCCTCAAAATCGCAATGTCGCAAAAAAATACATCGACTTGCCATTTTCTCACATCGGCACTCTCCTCGCCTCACCCATTCACGAATTTCGTCTGTCGGCTCTCATAGCTCTTGTGCTTCGCTTCAAGAAATACAAAGATGAAGACTCGCGCGCCCAAATTGTAGATTTCTATCTCGCCCACACACATCACATCAACAACTGGGATCTTGTCGACCTCAGTTGCCCTTACATCTTGGGCGAATGGTGCCGCACCCATTCTCACGACATATTATTTGCACTCGCCAAGAGCGACAACATGTGGGAGCAACGCATTGCCATCGTCAGCACTCTCACACTTGTGCGTAATGGATCATTTAGCACCACTCTCACTTTGGCCGAATCGTTTCTCACGCACAAGCACGACCTCATGCACAAAGCCACTGGTTGGCTACTTCGTGAAGTGGGCAAACGAGATACCGACACCCTACTGCATTTCCTCAACACTCACGCACATCACATGCCTCGCACAGCCCTTCACTACGCTATCGAGAAGTTTCCACAACCCACTCGCGCCCACTACCTATCTATCAAGAAATCTCAATAAAAAAACATCTCTCCATGCTTCTTTCTTCTGTTCTTTTGTCCTTCTATCTTTAAAGAAGAATATGTTCTTTTGTCCAATAAAAAACATGTCCTTTTGTCTAAAGAAAAACCTCCCTTCTGCCTAAAAAATCGCATTTGCGTACTTTTTGCGTACTATTTTTCTTGGAAAAACTGCTATTAAGGCGTAATTTTGCTCATAGGAATAACTAAAAGCTATAATTATGAGACACCGAGTTGCTCTAATCATCGTAGTATTTTTGTTTGCCTCAATCGTGCACATTGAAGCAAAATCCACTATGGAAATGCTAATCAATAAGGAGTGGTATGAAATAGATCTCTCAAAGATGCAAACACGCCACGACTTCTATATAAAGTTTACAGGTACACAACGGTTCACAGTGGGCGCAGATGAAGACGGCAACACCAAAGCGCGTGTGCAATCTTACTACCTTAGCAACGAAAAGACCGATATTTTCGACGACACCAAAGTGGGTAAGCGCCGCAATGGTAAATACATAGTTTTACAAGGCAAAAAGCATGGCAGTTACACCGATGCTGTGTGTATGGAGTTATACCAACTCGACGATATGAATATGCGCATGGGCAATTCACGCCAGGGCGCAGCACAACAGCATTGCTATGTCGTCGATTCCAAATATGCCGATTTAACCGATAACAACCCTTCCGATGACGGAACTATTATATCCACTCGCGACCTGCTCATTGACAAAATGTGGTATGAAGTGGATCTCAAGACAGGCAAACGCAAGCGCACCGAAGTGAGATACGAAAAAGATGGTATGGCACTATTCTGCACAATGGCAGAGAATTATAAATCCGAATTGCCCGACTGGCAAATGCGCGAATTCTATTTCAGCGATAACATCGAGCGTGAGTTTAAACACTCTAAGATAGGCGACCGCGTGAATGGTATCTATCTCGTTGTGAAAGAGAGAGGAGCCGATGGCAAATGGTTCGCAGCCAATTACGACATTTCAACCCTTTCGGCCAACCGGTTGGTGCTTGATTGTGTGTACCCACAAGGAATGCCTACACGCGTTTTCATGACGCGTTCTAGCATCGAAACATCACATCGCAACATCCAAAAAGCACAACAATGGCAACTAACCGAGAATGTGTGGCATCGCCTTGACTCTACCGGAACAAGTCGCATCCTATTTACCGAAAAATTTGACAATATAAATGTAACACGCACATTCTCAGCCATCAAAAACGGCGTACGAGACACATTTGAGCTATCTAATCCCTATTATTTCTCCAATACCGAAGATAGCATCTTTAACTTCGACAAGGTGGGCAAAGCCACCGAAGGTGATTTCATCGTGGTAAATGAACGCACCACTGGCGAAGGACGAATGGCTGTGAGCTACAAGGTGGACTATCTTGACAATAAAAACATGCTACTCAGCGCAATGCTCGATAGCGTGGAACATGTGATAGCCTATGAGCGCGACCTGAGCCAAGAAGAGCAAGAACGCGTGCTCGCCGACCGACAAGACTCAATCAAAGGCAAGACTACCCTCGACCGACTTTCGGGGCGTCAGTGGCGATTTGCCAAGAAACCATACCCTACAATGTCGAAGTGGCATCGCTGGTATTTCACCGATAGCCTATGGGCTGATGTGGATTTCGTGTACGACGAATTTAAGAAGGTATGGAACACAACCATCAAGACTCAACCATTCTATTTGTCCGACTTTGCCCACCACAATTTTAGCATGGACGAATTGGACAAGAAATACGAAGGTGGACGATTTATCAACTTCTATAGAGATATAATTCGTTTGATAAAAATCAAATCACCAGCAGTAAAATTATATAGTTCGGAAGAAGGAGCAACATATTATTACCCACGATCACCATCGTTGAGAGTATCCGATAGAATATGTTATTCCTACGAATTACGCTACCTAACCGATTGGGTACTCGTGTATAGACCCACAGGATCGGTACGAGCAAGCAGTTTCACCTTAGTGAGCGATTAGGATTCTTATAGCATTTTTACTGCAATTAGTTCCTTATATCCTGAAAAGCTAAACGCCCGAAGGGTGTTTCACAATAGTAGCCCTATGATGAGCAACGTGAATCTTAGGGTTAGTGATGACACCCCTCTCACACAACCTCGACGAGGTTGCATAATAACGACTTACACCAACAAACTAAATATGCTGGAAGCATAAAACGGCCTATTAACCGAGTGTAAAGGAGCAAAGCGACTGCCACACTCGGAGAACCGACACACTGACAATACTTTCTGAAGGAAAGAACTTCTAAACGGTGAAGTGGTTTCTGCCTAAAACTTTCTTCCCAATTTTATGTTCTTTTGTCCTTTTGTCTAATAAGGACCTTCTCTTATGTCTAAAATAAAGCAATGCGGAGTGAAAGCCAAAGATGCCATCACTCCGCATTTTTATTGCATTTAGTCCCTTTTTTTAGCCTAAAGCAAGGTCAAAATCGTCGATGAATTTCTCTAAATAAGGGTTATACTCCTTGATTGATGCCACAATCTCTTGTGGTGTCCAGAATTTAGGACGCTCAATGTAAGGATTTATCTTCACTTCGATAGCAAGCATATCATTTTCAATACTGTCGCGCAAGAATGTCATTATATTCATCTTGTGAGCATTGAACGATTCCACTTGCACTTGGTTTTCCACTTCTATTTCGTACACATTTTCGCTTATCTTGCGAGGTAGCGAACAGCGCATTGTGTTGATGATGATCTGCTCGCGTGGGTGCAACTCGATAAACTTGTGCCATGCTGCATACAAAGCATCATCGGTGTAGGCATTGGTGCGTCGCTGAGTAGTGTTTTTAGCTGCACTCGCAGCATCACCGCCTTTTGCCCCACGAGCATTGATGAGAATGCGTGGCATAGCCCTTTTAACTCCTGCCTCAGCAGTCATAGCGGCACTTGAAGCCCTCGAAACAGGCGCTACAGGCGTCGCAACAGGTGTAGGAGTAGGAGTAACAGGAGCAGGAGCAGTAGTAGTGGTTGTCGCTGGCGCTGCAGGCGCAACCCTCGGAGCCTCAGGCGTAGGAGTAGGTTGAGCTTGAGCCACTGAGCCTTGTCGTTTCACAGGCTCAATTTTACGCAAGGTATCGGTACCACCATCGCCGCCAGCAGGCAATGGGGTAGCATTATCAAAAAGCTGACACAGTTTGATCAGCGTGAGTTCTACAAGTAGCTGTTTGTTGGTAGCTGTGCGGAAATCGAGGTCGCACTTGTTACACAAATCGAGCGCACGATAGAAGAATTGTGGGGTAAGTTTAGTTCCTTGCACCACAAATTGGTTTGCCACTTCTTCGGTAGTTTCAAGAAGGCATTTTGTGGCTGGAGTGGCTGCTACCATCAAGTTGCGAATGTGTTCGGCAAGTCCGTTGATGAAGAACAACGAATCGAAACCTTTATCGCGCACATCCTTGTAAATGAGCAATGCTTGTGGCACATCAACTGCCATAAATGCATCTACAAGTTTGAAATAATAGTCGTGATCGAGCACATTCAAGTTGTCGATAGTAGATTGGTAAGTGATATTACCTTGCGACGATGCTGCCACTTGGTCAAAAATCGACAACGCATCACGCATTGCACCATCGGCCTTTTGTGCTATCACATTGAGCGCTGTAGCCTCGGCTGTGATGCCTTCTTGCGACGCAATGTATTGCAATTGCTCCACAATGTCCTGCACTGTGATGCGTGAGAAATCATATATTTGACAACGCGACAAGATGGTTGGAATCACCTTGTGCTTCTCGGTAGTAGCCAGAATGAAAATAGCATGAGCTGGAGGTTCTTCAAGAGTCTTCAAGAACGCATTGAACGCTTGAGTTGACAACATGTGCACCTCGTCGATGATAAACACGCGATATTTGCCTATTTGTGGCGGTATGCGCACTTGCTCAGTAAGAGCGCGAATGTCGTCGACCGAGTTGTTCGACGCAGCGTCGAGTTCCACGATATTGTAGGAGCGTTGCTCGTTGAGAGCCACACATGACTCACATTGATTGCACGCCTCGCCCTCGGGAGTGGGACTCAGACAGTTGATAGTCTTGGCGAAAATACGCGCACACGAGGTCTTTCCCACACCTCGTGGACCACAGAACAGATAGGCATGCGCCAATCGTCCCGAGTCGATAGCCGTCTTGAGCGTGTGAGTGAGCGCTTGTTGACCCACTACACTGCGGAATGTGCTTGGACGGTATTTTCGTGCCGATACGATATAATTTTTCATAAGATGAATTACTTAATTCATAAATTTCCTACAAAGATAACTCAACTTGTGAGCAATACAAAATTTTCTACTTAACTTTGCATTTAGAAACGATAAACAAAGTTAGAGATGAATACCAAAACATATAATCACATCACTGTGTTCTGCGCTTCGAGCGCACGCATCAATCAAGAATACAATGATGCTGCCTACCGATTGGGCACACTTATGGCCATGAATGGTATTGCATGCGTGTGTGGCGCTGGCAATTGTGGACTCATGCGTTCGGTAGCCGATGGTTGCCTCGACAATGGCGGACGAGCTATCGGGGTAATTCCTCGCTTTATGGTCGATAATGGTTGGTGTCACCCTCAACTCACCGAAACTATCGTTACCGAGGATATGCACCAACGCAAGGAAACTATGAACAACCTTGCCGATGCCATTATTGCACTGCCTGGTGGTTGTGGCACTCTTGAGGAACTGCTCGAAATCATCACTTGGCGACAACTTGGAATTTTCCACAAACCTATCGTGATTCTCAATACAAATGGCTACTATGACCATCTGCTCAAGATGTTGCAACACTGCATTGATGAACAATTTATGAAAGAATCGCACTCATCGCTATGGTTTGTGGCCAATACTCCCGAAGAAGCAATCGAAAAACTCCTAAATACTGACCTCGAAATAGAAATCGAATCAAAATATTAAGTATCACCCGCATGACACAAGCTCAACACACCACAACAACCCCTATTGTTGCTCTTCCCGAAGGGAAAGAGTGCCAATCTTACAAAAATACGCCGCTCCACGACACTGGTACGGTGGGCTTCGTGTTGCTTGTGTTCTTCTTCTTAGCACTATTCTTCCGCGGGGGATATAAGTATATCACCGACATAGCTAACCACTTGTTTTCCATAAGGAAACGCCAAAATGCCTTCGAAATACACACCGCTTCCGAAACTTTTTTGATGCTTGCAATGATAGCTAACACATGTATTATGAGTGGGTTAATGTTCTATTTGGGCGTCGATTATTGGTATCCCGAAATCGGGCTATCACAAAATGTGTTCAAGTGGGTGAGCATACTATCGGTATTCTATGGTCTGTTTTTCTTGGTGCAACTATTATTGTATCGCACTATAGGCTTCACTTTTGCCCACAATCGCGACGACATTCGCTTGTGGCTCGATGGGTTCAAGTCATCACAAGCCATCTTAGGACTCGTATTGTCGCCTATCGTGTTCATCAGCCTACTCTATCCTGCGAGCACACTTTTTATGCTCATTTTGGCAATAATTTCCTACTTCTGCGCACGAATTATATTCATTATCAAAGGATTTAGGATTTTTTTTAATAATTTCGGCTCGTATATCTATTTTATTTTGTACCTTTGCACCCTCGAAATTGTCCCTATATTTTTGATATGTGCTGGGGCAATCAATTTATGTGAAAATATTTAGAAAAAAACAGTATTATCGTGGGTATAAAGAAAATACTGGTTTCTCAACCGAAACCTTCATCTGAAAAGTCTCCTTACTATGACATCGCAGCCAAATATGGAGTAGAAATCGTATTCCGTCCTTTTATCAAAGTGGAAGGATTATGCTCTAAGGAATTTCGTCAGCAAAAAGTATCAATCGCCGATTTCACTGCTATCATCTTCACAGCAAGAACTGCTATTGACCACTTTTTCCGCCTTTGCGAAGAAACACGCGTAACAATTCCTGATACAATGAAATACTTCTGTACTACAGAAGCTATTGCTCTATATTTGCAAAAATACATCGTATACCGTAAGCGCAAGATTTTCTTTGGCAAATCGGGCAAGATTGAAGATGTAATGCCTTCAATCACTAAGCATATCAAGGAAAAGTTCCTTCTTCCTATTGCTGCCGATGCTAATATGAACAACTTTGCGGCTTTGGATCAAGCTAATGTGCCTTACACATCGGCTGTAATGTATCGCACTGTGAGTAACGACTTTACCGAAGACGAAGCTTTCGACTACGATATGCTTATGTTCTTCAGCCCAGCCGGTATCGAATCGCTTCACAAGAATTTCCCTGAATTCAATCAAGGCGATATCAAAATCAGTGCTTTAGGTCCATCAACAGCGAAAGCAGTCAAGGATGCTGGACTACGACTTGACCTCGAAGCTCCAACGGCCGAATATCGCTCAATGACCGACGCACTCGATGCTTTCTTGAAAAAAGAAGCTAAAGCTTAACGCATATTTTCACGAAAAATAGCATAAAAACAGAGATGGAGATTTCTTCATCTCTGTTTCTTTTCTTACTTTTGCAAAACAAAATTGCACAACAATGACAGGTAACCGACTCTATAAATACGAGAAACTATGTAGCCGCACTGCTATCAATAACATTTTTCAGGGCGGAAAGTCGGCTATTTGCTATCCTTTGCGAGCTGCTTTCACATTTTCCGATGCCGAAGACACTCCTGTGCAATTTCTCATCACTATACCCAAGAAAAAGATCAGAAAGGCTGTGAAACGAGTGCTTTTGCGTCGCCGAGTGCGCGAAGCCTATCGCCTCAACCGACACCTTCTCGTTCCACACATCAACGCACAAGGTCGCTCTCTCAAAGTAGCGTTTGTGTACCTAAGCGACGAATTGGCCGACTATGCTACTATCAACACCAAGATGCAAGCTCTTATGGCTAAAATCCTTACTACTATCGAAAAGGAAAACAACAAGCAGGAGGAACAGCCATGAAACGCTTCTTTGCTAACATTCTCATCTTGCCCATTCGCTTCTATCAATGCTGCATTTCGCCATTGTTTCCACCCACATGCCGATTCACTCCTTCATGTAGCGAATATGCTATACAAGCATTGCGCAAACATGGCGCTATAAAAGGACTGTGGTTGACAGTGAAACGCATTGGTCGTTGCCACCCTTGGGGAGGAAGTGGATATGACCCTGTGCCTTAATTTTCACTCGCAATTATGATTATCGACACCCACACCCACCACTCACATCGCACTTGTACCATCATAAATGCACCGATAAGCGATTTTGAGCCCTCTGACGGGCTTTACTACTCGGTGGGGATACATCCTTGGGATATTCACAAAACCGACTGCGAGAAGGCTTTAAAATCAATCACAGAATTAACCACTCTCAATACTCATATCGTTGCTATAGGCGAATGTGGTCTCGACCCATTTTCCACAGCTCCCGACGATGAGCAATTAACCGTTTTTGAGAAGCACATCGCCCTATCCGAACAGCTTGAAAAAAACCTAATAATACATTGCGTGAAGCGATACAACGAAATTCTACAACTGCATCGCTGCCACAAGCCTCAACAGCCTTGGATTCTTCACGGATTTCGCTCAAATGCTAATGTTCTGCGTCCGTTACTTGCTCAATCGGGCATATACTTCTCGATAGGTGAGAAATTCAATGAAGAAGCCGTGAAATTGATTCCCAGCGAACGCCTATTAATCGAGACCGACGAATCATTGCTGTCAATCGAGGAAATAGCCTCTCGCATCGCTACAGCACGAGGCGAAACCACCCAAGAACTCCTAGACTCAATAGCTCAAAATAATCGCAACTTATTCCTTACCGTGGAATGATAATAAACAACAACGGAGATACACCACATGGTATATCTCCGTCGCTTTATATTAGAATCTTTCGATTATCTCAACACAACCTTTTGTGCGTAAGTTTCACCGTCAACTGTTGCAGTTATGATATACACACCTGAATTAAGGTTTACACTCATTTCGGCAACATTAGCTGCTTGAGCTACCAATGTACCTGCAATGTCATATACAGCAACCTTTTGAGCCACTTCGCTCATCACAATGCGATTGCCCTTAGCTACAATGCTGAATGCTGAACCAAAGATGCTTTCTACACCCGACACGCTTGTATCTGTGACATCGTAAGCACACAAGCCGCAACCAGGCACATACAAAACCACTCTCACTGTGTTTTCGTCGATTACTGCATAATCTACTGGAGCTTGCATTGTAGAGCTATATACATCGCCAAGACCTTCTTGTGGAAGTGTCCACAATAGCTTCATTGATGCAAACGACATATTGTCGTCGGCCGACACTACATTGAAAGTCCAAGGTGTGTTGCCTGTTGATGAGCTATTGATGATTTCGTCATCACCATTAGAATACACAACATATTTCTTGCCATTTAGAGTGAAGAAATTACAACCGTTACCTTCTACACCGCTTGTCATAAGAGCTTCATTTTCCTTGAAAGAGCCTTCCATCGCACCTGTAGCAAAGTTGTAGCGAGTCATTGGTTGGCTACCACCGTCAACAAACATTGAATTTTCGTCGATCATTACTACACGAGGAGCTGTTCCAAATCCTGAACCTGAATAAAATCCACTCACTGTGCAAGATTCTTCCTTAGTTTGCTTACCATTTTCGAATGTCCAACGCATAATAATCTTTGATTCTCTAATAGCAGCATATATCTTGAAATTACCTGTTGTAACATCGCCCCAAAGAGCCACATGGTCAACACGGTAAGACTTACTTGTTGAAATTCTTCCAACTTCAGTCACAGCACCCGATTCCAAATCAACCAACATCACTACAAATGGAGTTCCACCTATGTTTAGCGATAGGTTTGTGATACACACATTGCCTTTAGAGTCCTTAATAACATCGTTACAAGGATAATATCCCATTGAAGCTTCGCTACCAAGTTTCAAATCGCCCATACATTCACCTGTGTGAATATTGTACTTGCGAAGGTAAGTGTTTGCGCCCGATGAGTTTTCGTTGCGTCCTGCAAGATACACATTTTCACCAGCTACACACATACCACGGTTGAAACCACCATTTGAACCAAATGAAATGTTGTTGTAGTCGCTACGAATTGAACGGAACCACACACTTTCCACATTCATATTGTCAACATCGGCATAAGAATCCTTATCGGTCTTAATAGCATAACCTGGTTCATAAGTTCCTACCGAGATTTTAGTTACTGTGAATGAACGCACTTCCGATACGCCATCAAGAATGCGGCTACCCTTAGTTTTCACTCTCCAGAAAAAAGTACCTTTACCAAATAGCGATGCATTAACCTTAAGCGATACATCATTAGTAGTATTGCTGTATTCTACATCATCGGTATACTTGATAGTAGCAAAGTCCTTATCGGCCGATACTTCGATAGTGTAGCTTTCTACATCACCTTCAACAGCCTTCCACACAAATGTGCATTCTTCTTCGATATCTGCACCATTTTCAGGAGAAGAAAGTGTTACTGCAGGACCAGCTACACGCTTAGGAGCAACAAACGAAGCGATTTCGCTCACTGCTTCAAGTTTCTTAGGTTGAACCGAGCGCACTCTCCAATAGCAAGTCTTGCCATCTTCGATAAAGCTTAGATCTACTGTTGTTTTATTAGTGTCGATATTCTTTTGAGAATAGATAACATTGCTCATTTGAGCATCATCGCTTATTTCAAGAGTATAAGTAGCATCGGCTACAGCAGTCCAAGAGAATTCAGTGTCCCAAGTAGTAGCTGCGCCATTGATAGGAGCCACAAGAGTAGTCTTTTCTGATTCACCTTCAGGATAATTTACCACTGCTACAGTGTGTTCCTTGCTATATCCGTCCAACACACACACTGCATACCAATAGTTTGATTGCTTGTCGCTATCAACTGTATATGAAGTGCTATATTCTACCTTTTGCAAATATTGAACATCAATACCATCGCCATCGGCTGCTTGAGCTTGGTCGAATGTTGTTGTCATAGGCACTGCATACACTGTGTAACGAATAATTGCATTACCATTTTGTGTAGCATCCCAAGTTAGAGTACCATTGTTATAGGCAAGATTAGCCACCTTGTCATAATTTGGGCCACTCTTCCAAGTGATTTGTGGTGAAAGAGAAGGTGTTGAATACACATCACTCTTTAGATGACTTCTTGTACCTGTTGTAAGGTTCTTTGTGCTATAATAAATGCTACCTTGAGCATTATTTTCTACATATTGACGGTTAAGTTTAATTTGACTTGCAAGTTCGGTCCAGCTTGATTGCTTGTCAGCCGATGCGATGTAAGACACCGAGTGGCTTGCATAGTAGTGCAATCCAAAGTAATCGGCTGCATAGCTCCACCACTTAGTCAATGGACCAAATGGAGCAGTAGAGTGAGTTGTCAACCAATAACATTGTGGCGAAATGAAGTCGATAGTACCTTCTTCAAGCCATGCCAATGGGTCAGAATAGATTTGAGCATATTGCCAGTCACTCGCTGTTACGCCATAAGATGATGGAGTCTTAAGACCACTGTAACGGCTCACTGACTTTGATGATACACCAGCAGGAGAGATACCGAAACGCACATCAGGACGAGTTTCCTTTATTGCATTATAACAATCGGCAACCATATCGTTCACATTGCGACGACGCCAGTCTCCTATCGACATTGTAGTGCCACTTGCCTTGTAAAGAGCATAGTCAGGTGCCGATGAACCTTCAGTAGTACCACCACTTGCGTAGAAATAGTCGTCAAATAGGATACCATCAATGTTATAGTTGTTCAAGATTTCCTTGATAACATTTACGATAAGTTGGCGAGTTTCTGGCAAACCAGGGTTGAATGTGATATATTCAGGGCTGTTTGTTCCTGCGATAAGCATATCTTTTTCTTTCCATTCGTTGTCCATATCAGTGCTCCATGAAGAACCTGAACTCCAACGATAAGGATTCAACCACACATAGGCTTCGATACCACGCTTATGAGCTTCTTCTACGAAGAATGCCAATGGGTCCCAACCTGGCGATGTTCCTCTTTCGCCCGATACATAGCTCGACCAAGGAGCATATTTTGATGGATACATTGCATCACCCATTGAACGCACTTGGAAACACATAGAAGTCATGTTCAATTCTTCCATCTTGTCCAAATAGCTGATCATTTGATTCTTTTGGGTTGATTGTACTGAGGCTGAAGTACCTTGTGTTGAAGGCCAGTCGATACCCCACACTGTAGTAAACCAAGTAGAACGCATTTCGCGCTTAGGATTTGCTGCATAAGCATTTCCCATAAGCATTATCATAGCCAATAATGCCGAAAAGATACGGTTTTTAGTCATCTGATATTTAGTTGTTAGTAGTTTCCAAGTCACAAAGTTAGTATAAATCAGTCAAAAACACATAATTTGCATTGTTATTTACTTAATTATCTGCTTTGAAATTGTAACTCCATGTCGCTTTATATACATTCCTGATGATGGTTTTGTGATTCTCACTCCTTGCAGATTATAGTATTCTACTTCCCCACAATCTTCTACTACATCTACAATGCCCGATGAATAGGTGTTGTCGGTAAGTTCGTAAGCGCTCAACCCATTACCAGGTGAATACACATACAGCACGCCCTTATTTTCGGCGATAGGGTCATAATCGGTCAACACATGTTTTGTGCCTATGTTCACTCCTCCGAGCCCTGCTTGAGGGAACACCCACATACTCTTCATCGAACTGAAATCCATTTGCTCATTTATCGACACCAATTGTGCATTCGATGGATTTGTGCTTTTTTCGTAGTTATAAGAGTGGGCAATATATGTCTTATCGGCCATACTGAAGATTTTTCCTCCCGAAGAAGCCGCATTAGATGGTGCCACCGACTTCTTTTCTTCGAATGATTCGGTGATATTGCCTGTACTGAAATCGTAACGAGTGAGATAGGTTGATACACCGTCTACCAAGATATCGTTTTCGGTGATTGGAATCACGAGAGGCGCTGTGCCAAGCGACGACGCACTTGCTGGATAGAATGAGCGAAGCGCGCACTCTTCCATTGTGCAACTATCACCCTCAACGGTCCATCGAATCACCCTATTCGAGCCTTTAATAGCTGCAAACACATAATACTTATCGGCGCGCACATCGCCATAGATTGAGATATTATCAGCACGACCTCCATCGGGACAAGTGAGACGACACAATTCTTCAGCCCAACCAGTTTTCACATCTACATAGTTCACCACTATTGCCTTTGCATCTATTTGGGTCGACATATTAGCAATACACACATTGCCCTTGCTATCTTTGGTGATCGTATTGCATGGATATATGCTTGTAGATGAGGAATTATAGATATACTTATCTTCGATATGCTCACCTGTACTTCCATTGAATACGCGTAGATACACCGTTGCATACGAAGAACTTTCTGTGCGTCCAGCAAGATACACATATCCATCTTTGACTATGAAACTGCGATTGAGACTTCCCTCTTCCTTGAATGATATATTTTCAAAATCTTCTTTCACCGAGCGCATCCACAAGTTTTTCACACTCACACCATCTTTATCGGTATAATTGTATGGGTCTTTTTTAATTACATACCCTTGTTCGAAATCGCCTACGCCTACCTTTTCAACCACAAACGAGCGATAATCAGAAATCGCTGTTTTCACCCTCTTTCCTTCACTTATCACACGCCAATAACGAGTGCCTATATTGATAAATGCCGATGGTAGCTCTACCCTATTCTCAGCTGTTTCTATAGCGTAAATAATGTCGGCAAAATCGGGTGTTGAACCTATTTGGAGCGTAAACTTATCGGCATTTGCATCACCCTTCCACTCAAACACGATGTTTTCGCCCACTGTTTCTGCTTCTCGTGGCGAAATGAGTTCGGCTTTTGATGCTTCGGTTCTGATTGGCGATGTAAATTGAGCATATTCGCTCACCGACTCCCATTTTCCATCCTCCATGGCAATCACTCGCCAATAATAATCTTTGTTAGAGTCGGCAAAGCCCAAATCGACGGTTATTTGCGATGTCTTAATCCACTTTTGAGTATATACAAGGTTCTTAAATTCCTTATCTTCTGCAATTTCAAAAGTGTAAGTAGCATTACTCAACCCACTCCAAGCAAATTCACAATCCCACGCCACCTTCTCACCATTGATAGGGATAAGAGGTGCTACCACTTGCGACACTCCCCTATTATATTCGGCTACTGCTGGGCGCGATTCGCGTCCATAACCATCGTAAACACACACTGCATACCAATGGTTGTCCACACACTCCATAGGCAATGCATATTCGGTGAAATAACTTACTCCAAGCAGATATTCATTGCTCAAACCATCATCGGTAAGTGCATCGCCATAAGCCACACTATCGGGCACTGCATACACTGTATAGCGTATAATCGCATTGCCGTTTACCGTAGGATTCCATTTCAATCCTCCTTCGGTTACTTCCAAACCGCTCACTGGGGCATAATTCACGCCCTTTTTCCAGTCAAGCACTGGTGCAAGCGATGGTCGCGAGAATAGTTTCTCCTTAAAATAGGCGCCCGAACCTGTTACCGATGGCCCATTCAAATATTTTGTACTGAAATAGCACACACCAAACACTCCTGTTCGTGAAAGTTGGCGTGCAATAAGAGTTTGATTCACATGTTCGTCCCAATGCGTCTGCGAATTATCATCCAACAAGCAAGAAATTGACACACTTGTGTAATGATGACGGCCAAAATGTGTAGCCATCTCATCCCACCAATTAGTTAGTGGCTCAAACGGTTTTTTCGAATCATCAGTGTGAAAATATTCTTGTGGAGAAATAAAATCAATCGTACCACTATTCAGCCACGACAAAGGGTCGGAATATATACCTTCATATTGCCAGTCGTTTTTAGCAAATGGAGCTTCGGGCAAACCATATTTCCATGTCGAACGACCTGCTGCACCTGCAGGAGAGATTCCGAAACGCAAGTCGGGACGCTCGTTTTGCACCATGTCATACACATCTTTCACCATTTGATCCACATTGCCACGACGCCAATCGCTGATACTCAATTTGGTGTTACTTTCTTTCCACAAATTGTAATCGCCAGCTTCTTCGGTGATGGGAAGGGAATTGGGGTAGAAATAATCGTCAAATATCAACCCTTGCACATCATATTTTGTGATAATTTCCTTACACACTTTCACAATGTGCTCACGCACTTCGGGAAGTCCAGGATTATGATAGGTGCGACCGTCCCACGACAACAAAATGCCCCTCTCTTTGAGCGAATTGTCGATAGCTGTAGACCAATCAACACTATTGTGCGACCAACGATAAGGATTCACCCAAGCATAACAATCGATACCTCGCTTGTGACATTCCTCAACCACAAAAGCCAACGGATCCCAACCTGGATTCACACCGCGAGTACCCGTTAGAAAAGACGACCAAGGCTCATAGCTCGACTCATACATCGCATCACTCATGCTACGCACCTGAAAGCATATCGCATTCATGTTCATCATCTTCAACCCATCAAGATAATCTATCATTTCTTGCTTCTGTTGATTAATGATTGCAGGTGTTTTACCTTTCACATGAGGCCAATCAATATTGGCCACTGTAGCGAGCCATGTCGAACGCCATTCGCGCTTTGGCGATTCAGCAAATACACAAGCCACAATGAGTATATTTGCCAATATCGAGCATAATATCCTTTTTTTCATAAGAAACAGAATGTGTTGACCACAAATTTAATACACTTTTTCCTATCCTCCAAAATATACACAAATTCACTTTCTCCATTTTAGATATTACTCTTTACTGTTTTTTTCTTTATCTTTGCATACATGAGAGGTCTTTTAATAGGCATACTAAGTTTTGTGATGCTATTGGCTGGGTGTAGTCGCTCGGTCGATAGTCGTCTTGTGCGAGTGAGTCAACTTGCCGACTGCAACGCCACCGATAGCGCGCTTGCTGCGCTTGCCGATGTGTGTCGTGACTCGCTCAACGAGCATAATCGCTATTATTACGACCTAATGAGCATCAAGGCTCGCGACAAATCCTATCTCGACATCACTACCGACACCACCATCACCGATATTATAGCCTATTTCGAGCGTCGTGGAAGCGAAAACGAGCTTGGCGAAGCCTATTACTATGGCGGTCGAGTGCGCCGAGAGCAAGGTGATGCGCCACAAGCCCTCGATTACTATCAAAAAGCCCTCGATGTGCTCACTTCACCCGAACACATGTATCGCAAAGGCAAAATCGCAAGCCAAATGGGGCAAATCTTCCTCGAACTGTATATGTTTGAGCAAGCCAAACCCAAATTTCAAGAAGCAATCGCCTACCAAACTGAATGCGAAGACTCGGTTGGGTTGATGTATAACTATCGAAACCTTGGAGAATTAAATCAACGAATCGAATTATATGATAGTGTGCTACCATATTATAATAAATCGTTAAAAATAGCTTCAAACTTAGTGCCATTTGGGCGTTCTGAGTTAGAAATTTCTTTAGGAATCATTGAATTTTATATAAAGCAAAAGAATTATGAAGAAGCAATAAAGTTATATATCAAGATAAAACCATATTTAGAAAAATATAATTTTGATTATATTTGGATTGTGAGTACTAAAGTTCATTTATGTGCAAAAGATTATGATAATGCCATAGCTTATTCTCAAAAACTACTAAAAGAAGGTAGTATTTATAGTAAAAAATTTGCATCTAATGCCCTTAGATATATTTATAAGAATAAAAATAATAACAAGGAGTACAATATATATACTGAGTTTTATGGAAAATCATTAGATTCAATTCAACAAATATCATCAAAAGAAGCAATAATCCATCAAAATTCATTTTATAATTACACTCAGAAAGAAAGAGAGAATCAGTATTTGCGTGAATATCAAAACAGGACAAAATATGTATATATTTTATCTATTTTGGCTTTATTGGTTATCGTATTGGTCGT
>CAJGBY010000004.1 GCA_904501735.1 uncultured Muribaculaceae bacterium | reverse complement strand
TTAAGAATATCCAATGTTTCAAGGAAAGAAGTATCAGGAGTTGACTCCACTTCATAAGTCTTGAAACTTCCTTGCGCCTTAGGATTTGCTTGACGCCAAACTTTCAATATATATTTTGCCATTTTTAATCCTTTCCTTAATTATTATGCCTTATAGTTACGAGTTTGAACCTTGATTGCTTCATATTCAAGAGGTTCCTTGATTAGAGTAGGAGCTGCGTTGTCGTCGCCAGCATAATCCCAACATGCTACATAGAAGTAGTTTTCGTCGTCACGCTTAGCTTCGCCTTCTTCAGTTTGATATTCTTCACGGAAGTGACCACCACAGCTTTCGTTACGGTTAAGTGCATCGTAAGCCACAAGTTCACCCATTGTGATGAAGTCCTTCAAACGGAATGCCTTATCAAGTTCAATGTTCATACCTTCCAATTCACCTGGAACGAACAAGTTAGTTTCGAATTCCTTGCGTAGAGCCTTCATCTTAACAAGAGCTTCTTCAAGAGATGCCTTTGTACGAGCCATACCCACGTTATCCCACATAATGTTACCAAGTTCCTTGTGGATTGAGTCAACTGAGCGCTTACCCTTGATGTTCAATAGAGCCTTGTGAGCTTCAACACACTTCTTTTCAGCTTCTGCAAATTCAGGAGCATCAGTTGAGAAGCGAGGAACAGTAATTTGGTCGCTCAAGTAGTTTTGGATTGTGTAAGGAAGTACGAAGTAACCATCAGCAAGACCTTGCATAAGTGCAGATGCACCAAGACGGTTAGCACCGTGGTCAGAGAAGTTACATTCACCGATTGCGAACAAGCCCTTAACTGAAGTTTGCAATTCGTAGTCAACCCAGATACCACCCATTGTGTAGTGGATAGCAGGATAGATCATCATTGGTTCTTCGTAAGGAGATACGTCAGTGATTTCTTCGTACATATCGAATAGGTTACCATAGCGTTGAGCCACTACATCTTTACCAAGACGGTTGATAGCATCGCTAAAGTCAAGGAATACTGCTTGACCTGAGTCGTTCACACCGAAGCCCTTGTCGCATCTTTCCTTAGCAGCGCGTGAAGCAACGTCACGAGGTACCAAGTTACCGAATGCAGGATAACGGCGTTCCAAGTAGTAGTCGCGATCTTCTTCAGGAACTTGAGAACCCTTGATTTCGCCCTTTTGAAGTTTTTGAGCAGTTTCAAGGCTCTTTGGTACCCAAATACGACCGTCGTTACGCAATGATTCACTCATAAGAGTAAGCTTAGATTGGTTACCACCACCCTTCACTGGGATACAAGTTGGGTGAATTTGCACATATGCAGGGTTAGCAAACCATGCACCCTTGCGGTAACAAGCCACAGCAGCACTACAGTTACAAGCCATAGCGTTAGTTGACAAGAAGTATGCATTACCATAACCACCAGTAGCGATTACAACTGCGTGAGCAGCGAAGCGTTCGAACTTACCAGTTACAAGGTTCTTAGCGATGATACCACGAGCGCGACCATCGATAAGCACTACATCGTGCATTTCGTAACGGTTGTAGCTCTTCACCTTACCAAGTTGGATTTGGCGATTAAGTGATGAGTAAGCACCAAGTAGAAGTTGTTGACCAGTTTGACCCTTTGCATAGAAAGTACGGCTTACTTGCGCACCACCGAATGAACGGTTGTCAAGAAGACCACCATATTCGCGAGCGAAAGGAACACCTTGAGCCACACATTGGTCGATAATATCGTTTGACACTTCAGCAAGACGGTAAACATTAGCTTCGCGAGCACGATAGTCACCACCCTTAACTGTGTCATAGAATAGACGATAGATTGAGTCGCCGTCGTTCTTGTAGTTCTTAGCAGCATTGATACCACCTTGAGCTGCGATAGAGTGAGCACGGCGTGGAGAGTCTTGAATACAGAAATTCAATACATTGAAACCCATTTCAGCAAGTGTAGATGCTGCCGATGCACCAGCAAGACCAGTACCTACTACAATCACGTCAAGACGACGCTTGTTTGCTGGGTTCACAAGTTTTTGATGAGCCTTATAGTTAGTCCACTTCTCAGCTACTGGACCTTCAGGAATCTTTGAGTCTACAGGCTGATTAGCTTTTTTAATTTCTTCCATAATTGATTTTAAATGTTAGAGTTAAACAATTAGCACCAGCCTTGAGCCATTGCAGTAAACACGATAGCTTCTAGAGCGAACAAACCGCACACGATTGTTGCCCACCAGCAAGAGATTGTCTTCCAACGAGGAAGCCACACATTGTTGCTTGTACCCACTGATTGGAATGCACTCCAAATACCGTGTGTCAAGTGGAACCATAGTGCTGCGAAACCTGCCAAGTAGATAGGCAATGTCCACACACAGCTAAATGCTGCAAAGATTGCTTCCTTACCACCCAATACTTCTACTGAGTAGTCGCCAAGATAGCGTTCTTGAATTTCTGGCAACTGCATTTCTGCCCAGAATTGTACAAGGTGCATTAGCATGAACACCAACACTGCGAAACCTAGAACAAGCATGTTTTGTGATGCCCATTCTACTGATTTTGGACGACTGTTCACTGCATAGCGGTCGTTACCACGAGCCTTACGGTTCTGGATTGTCAACCACAAAGCGTAAACAATGTGAAGCACTACGCCAGCAGCAATTACTGCAGTACCAGCCAACGCATACCAATTCGCGCCCAAGAAATGACAAATAGCTTCATATGCGTCCATTGACACTAGAGCTACAGCATTCATAAGCACGTGGAATGTTAAGAATAGGATAAGGAAAAGTCCTGTTAGAGACATTACTACCTTTCTTCCTACAGATGATTTAGTTAACCACATAGTAGTTCTGAATTTAATTATTAATTTGATTAGTTATTTGATTTTATTTAAATTCTTTTACAAAAATAGTCCTTATTCTCGGTATATGCAACTATTAACAACATTTTTCTCTCGACCTCACCAAAATATACCCCCACAATCATCATCTATCTAAAAAAAGACGATGCGAAGCATTCACTCCGCATCGTCTTTTCTGCATTTATTGTCTATTTCTTTTACTCTTTCTTTCCTCCGAGGAAATCGAAAGTATCTACATAGATTTCGGTTACATAGCGCTTTATTTGGTTGCGGTCTTCCCACACACGCGTGCGCAATTTTCCTTCGATATAGAGTTGGCTACCCTTGCGAATATATTTTTCGGCTATCTGAGCATTACGACCCCACATCACGATGTTGTGCCACTCGGTTTTTTCGGGCACTTGCACTCCCGATGCATTAGTGTAAGCTCGTTCGGTAGTTGCCAATGGGAAAGCAGCTACAGCTTGGTCGGGAGCAGTGTATCGCACATCTGGATCTTTCCCAACATTTCCTATTAGAATAACTTTGTTTACTGACATATTTTTTTCCTTTTAATAATAAATGATTAACTGATTAATTTTTAACTGAATGCTTCAATCCTTCTATCACTGCATGAGTGAAACCATTGGCTTCCATTGCATTAAGCCCCTTGATGGTTACTCCACCAGGTGTAGTTACCTTATCGATTTCTACTTCGGGATGATTGCCTGTCGATTCGAGCAATGCCACTGCACCTTTGAGTGTTTGAAGCACTATGTTCTTGGCATCATTTGGGTACATACCCATTTCCACACCACCTTCCATAGCAGCACGCACATAGCGCATAGCATAAGCAATACCACACGACGCAAGCGCCATTCCTGCACCCATTAGGCGTTCTTCTATCACCATTGTAGCGCCAAGATTGTCAAAGATGCCCTTCACAGCATCGATTTGCTCTTGCGATGCATTACGCGCACATAGGAATGTCATGCTTTCGTGCACACTGGCTGCAGTGTTAGGCATAGCACACATCACCACAGGGGTAGCACTATAAGGCGACGCAAGTTCGGCAAGATGTTCTGTGTTGGCACCTGCCACCACTGTTACAATAATCTGGCGAGAATAGTCGATAATTGGCAACAATGGGGTGAGCACTGCATCGAGCAACCATGGTTTCACCACTACTATCACCACATCGGTACCATTCACTGCCGCCTCGTTGTTGAGCGACACATTCACCTCATCGTCGCACGCCTTGATAGCATCAAGTTCGCGTTGCACAGGGCAACACACGGTAATGTCGCACGAGCGCACACTATTGCTTGCAGCCAAACCACGAGCAATAGCGCCACCCATATTTCCTGCGCCTATTATTCCTACTTTCATTATAGTACTGCTTTAAATCTCTTAATAAATTCGTCGGCATCGGCCTTTGTAAGCACCAATGGAGGAAGAAGGCGAAGCACATTTGTGCCCGACGCTCCTGTGAACACTTTTTGTTCGAAAAGCAACTTGCGACGAAGCTCCTTCACTGGTTCTTCAAATTCAATACCTATCATCAATCCACGACCACGCACCTCCTTGATTTGAGGGAATGCGCGTAGCTGTTCCATAAGGTATTCGCCCACTTCGCGAGAATTTTCTACAAGGTTTTCTTGTTCGAAAATCTCAAGCACAGCTATACCGGCTGCACAAGCCAAGTGATTACCACCAAATGTAGTACCAAGCATACCATAAGATGCTTCAATCTTAGGCGAAATAAGCATTCCACTCAATGGGAAGCCGTTACCTATACCTTTTGCCATTGTGATGATGTCGGGACGGATTCCAGCATATTGGTGAGCAAAGAATTTACCCGAACGACCATATCCACTCTGAATTTCATCAAGAATGAGCAACGCACCAGCCTTTTCACATTCTACGCTTAGTGCTTGCAAGAATGAATCTTCAGGGATTTGTACGCCACCCACGCCTTGAATACCTTCGATAATCACTGCGCACACATCGTCCTTAGCAAGTTCGGCTTTAACAGCTTCAATATCGTTAAAAGGAACAAATGTGATGTTACCACTCTCGTTCACTGGTGCCACAATCTTCGGATTGTCGGTAGCTTCAACGGCAAGCGATGTGCGACCGTGGAACGCCTTCTTGAACGACAACACACGGCGTTTTCCGGTGTGGAACGATGCAAGCTTCAACGCATTTTCGTTGGCTTCAGCACCCGAATTCACAAGAAACAATTGGTAATCGTCATATCCTGATGCTTGACCGAGCTTGTCGGCAAGCGTTTGTTGTAGCGAGTTCACAACCGAGTTGGAATAGAACACAAGGTTTTCGGCTTGTTTGCGCAACGCCTCTACATAATGAGGGTGTGAGTGTCCCACCGAAATCACGGCGTGTCCTCCGTAAAGGTCGAGGTACTCAGTACCTTCGGCGTCGTAGGTGTGTACGCCTCTACCTTTCACAATCTCTATATCAAATAGTGGATATACATCAAAAAGTTTCATAGTCGTCTCAATTTAGTAATGTTTTAAAAATAAAGACGGAGCAAGCCCCGTCTTTCATATTTTCAAGAGGCAAAATCCTCCTTATTTTAGAATGCCGATGGCTTAAGTCGCAATCCAGTGCACTCATGCAAACCAAACATTAGGTTCATGTTATGCACAGCTTGACCCGACGCACCCTTCAACAAGTTGTCGATCACACTCACAACAAGCAGTTTTCCATCTTCCTTGATTAGGTGGATCAAACACTTGTTGGTGTTAACTACATCTTTCAAATCGGGCATCTTATCTACAACGAATGTAAAATTATGGTCGGAATAATAGTCCTCATATAACTTGCGAATTTCGCTCAATTCGATAGGACAATCAAGGTAAGCAGTTACAAAGATACCACGAGCAAAACAACCACGCACAGGAATAAAGTCGATGCTTGCCTTGAAACTATTTTGCAAGCCCGACAGCGTTTGGCGTATTTCAGCCAAGTGTTGATGCTTGAATGGCTTGTAGATGCTCACATTGTCGTTGCGCCATGAGAAATGTGATGTTGCGCTTGGCTTCACGCCTGCACCAGTGCTACCAGTGATAGCATTCACATGGATATCGCTATTGAGAAGCAAGTTCTTAGCCAATGGAACCAATGCCAACTGTATTGCAGTAGCAAAACAGCCTGGATTAGCAACATGCTTTGCACCTTCTTTCACAATGCGACGACGATTTACTTCGGGCAGCCCGTAGTAGAAATCGTGTTCGCCATCTGCAATGCGATAATCTTGCGAAAGGTCGATAATGCGCAAGTCGGCAGGTAGTTCGTTCGACTCCATGAACCTGCGGCTTTCGCCATGAGGAGTGCAGAAGAACACTACATCAATCTCGTCCCAAGGAGTTTCCGAAGTGAAACGCATATCAAGTTCGCCAAGCAATCCTTGATGAACATCGGTTATCAAATTACCTGCATTACTGCCACTATTCACCCACTTCAACTCCACATCGGGGTGGTTGACAAGCAATCTTATGAGTTCGCCTGCTGTATATCCAGCACCGCCTATAATTCCGGCTTTAATCATTATTCGTCTGTTTTACCGTTTCTTTTTTGAATGTTATGGAATATCTTCATTTGGTTGCCAAGAATGCGAGTAAATCCTTTCACATCGTCGGCAGTCCAACCCTTACTCAATTCGCCATATTCACCGAAGTCGCTCTTCATCAAGTCAAATGGACTTTCAACGCCCACAAGCACATAGTGATAAGGCTTCAAGTCAACAATTACACGACCTGTTACATTATCTTGTGATGATTCAAGGAATGCTTCCATATCGCGCATCACTGGTTCAAGATATTGTGCTTCGTGAAGGAACATACCGTACCAAGTACCTATTTGATCCTTCCAATATTGTTGCCACTTAGTCAAAGTGTGCTTTTCGAGCATCTTGTGAGCAGCAATGATAAGCATTGGAGCGCCAGCTTCGAAACCTACACGACCCTTGATACCGATAATAGTATCGCCAATGTGCATATCGCGACCAAGTGCGTAAGGTTCTACCACTTCTTCAAGATATTGGATAGCTGCCACCTTGTCGTCAAACTTCAAACCGTTGATAGCTGCAATTTCACCTTGTTCAAAGTCAAGAGTGATGCGACTTTCTTCAGTAGCAGTCATTTGTGTTGGGTAAGCTTCTTCAGGAAGAGTTTCGTTGCTCTTCAAAGTTTCCTTACCACCGATACTTGTTCCCCACAAGCCCTTGTTGATACTATATTCGAGCTTAGTGAAATCGGCTTCATATCCATGTTCCTTCAAATAGTTGATTTCATACTCACGAGTAAGGTTCTTGTCGCGAGTAGGAGTGATAATCTCAATTTCAGGTGCAAGGATTTGGAATGTAAGGTCAAAACGGATTTGGTCATTACCAGCACTTGTACTACCATGAGCCACATACTTAGCACCTACGCTCTTAGCATAGTTGATGATAGCAAGTGCTTGGAAGATGCGTTCCGAACTTACCGAAATTGGGTAAGTACCATTACGCAACACATTACCAAACACCATGTAGCGAATACTCTTTTCATAGTATTCTTGAGTTATGTCGAGAGTAGCGTGTTGCACTGCACCAAGTGCAAGAGCACGCTCTTCAATAGCTTTCAATTCTTGTGCATTAAAGCCACCTGTGTTAGCAATGGCTGTATACACTTCATATCCACAATCTTCAGTTAGGTATTTTACGCAATATGAGGTATCAAGACCACCACTAAATGCCAACACCACTTTTTTCTTTTCCATTTTTGTATTTATAAATAAAGTCTTCTAAAATTATTTTTCAGTCTCTTGATGTTCGGCTGGATCGTAAAGCAACCCTGTGCACAAACACATTCGTCGACCATTGCGTTGTAGAATATCAAAATTTACGCAACTTTCGCATCCACGCCAAAATGCTTCATCATCGGTAAGCATTGGGAATGTAGCTGGACGGAATCCAAGCTCGCTATTTATTTTCATTACCGCCTCCCCTGTGGTCAAGCTAAAAATCTTTGCTTCAGGAAACTTTTCACGCGATAAATCAAAAATTCGTCGCTTAATGCGCTTTGCCAATCCTAAATTGCGAAAATCAGGATTAACTATCAAACCCGAATTTGCTACGAATCTCTTATTACTCCAGCACTCAATGTAACTGAATCCAGCAAATTCGCCATGATAAAGCGCAAGCACGGCTTTACCCTCTATCATTTTTTGCTTGACATATTCAGGCGAACGCTTTGCGATACCTGTGCCACGCACTTTTGCTGCACGATTAATAGTGTCGAGCACTTCATCTACATATTTCACATGCTCTGCACTTGCAACAACGATTTCGATTTCTTCTGGATTAATCATTCTTTATTTTAAAACAATCTTTATATTTTGGTGTGCGACTGCAGTTATTCCACAGCACCTTCTTCGTCAACCATCAAAGGCAAGAACTTCGCGAAAAGATTCTTTGCTTCTTCACGAGTCAAGTCCTCACGCATCACAGCAAACACAGTATCAGCACCAGCAATTGTACCTAAAATTTCAGGTGTTTTACTCATATCAATATCGTATGCAAGACCACTTGCATAACCATTGCGTGTCTTAATCACCGCCATGTGTCCCGAAAATTGTAGCGACACAAAGCTATTAGCATGAACCGAATAAGATGAATAAGACATACCCTTCGACAACATTGAATCTTGCAAATCGTTTCCATCAGGAATGATATACATATAGCTGCCCATATCGGTAGCCACCTTTGTTGCTTTCAATGTTTTCAAGTCTCGTGACAATGTGGCTTGAGTTACCACATATCCATTGGTTGCCAACAAGTGTGCGAGTTCATCTTGGCTTCCCACACAGTTGTTCTTAATCAACTTTACGATTAGCTGTAGGCGAGTTTTTTTATTTCTCATGGAAGTTTTAACTTTAAAAGTAATTACATATTATTTCATGTTACAAATTTAGCAACTTTTTTCGTATTAGAAATACTTTCGCCACAAAAAACGCATTTTTATACGATTTTTCTTATTTTTTTCCCTCAATGTATGGTTTTTGCGTTTACTATTCTAAAAAAATGACAACTTTACACACTTATACAATACAAAAGAGGTGTACCACCGATTGCATCGAGTACACCTCTTTCTGTTATAATTGCATTATAATTATTCTTTACTTCTTCTTTTTGCTCGATTTTGCTTTTGAACGAGAAGTATTTTTAGATGCACTCTTCTTTGGGATAGTCAATTTTTGACCTGGCTTGATGCTGTTACCACTCAAGTTGTTTGCATTCTTGATAGCATTCACTGTTACGCCATAATGTTCAGCAATAAGGTAAAGCGATTCGCCAGAGCGCACTGTGTGAGTAACCGACGACGACACATTTTCAACCTTTTCCTTACCCTTAGGCACTTTCAAGCGTTGACCTGCCTTAAGATTGTTATTCTTCAAGCCATTTGCTTGCTTCAAGTCGGTAACTGTAACACCATATTTATTGGCAATAATCGATAGATTTTCGCCCTTCTTCACCTTGTGAGTACCTGTAAAGTTGTCGAATTCATCTTCATTGTCATCCTCAACCACTTCACGCTTAGGTTCTTGCTTCTTTGCAACCTTCTTTTCTTCCTTAGCTTCTGCCTTTGGCTTGTCTTCATCAGGAGTAATAGCGGCCTTCAAGATTGCATCTTCAGTAGCTGCCATTTCGGCCGAATCTTCTTCAACCTTGCGATACACCTTCACATTTTCGATTACCTTGATCTTTAGGCGTTGACCTGCCTTAAGCGCATTACTCTTCAAACCATTTGCACGCTTGATTGCCGATGATGATGTGCCATATCGTTTAGCAATCTTACCCAAAGTTTCACCCTTGCGCACCTTGTGAGTCTTTGTTACGGTACGCTTTTCGTAGGTATATTCACCATTTTCGTCCGATGCTATTTGTTCCATTTGAGGTTCAACCACCTTGCGAGGTTGATACTTCTTAGTATTATAGCCTGTGATACTATCTTCGCTCAATAGATAGCTATAGATTTGTTGCGAAGGTAGAGCAAGTGTATAAGGACGAGAATTTCCTGGAATCACATCTTTGCGATATTGTGGATTAAGCACGCGCAATGCTTCGATAGGCAAATTCAACACTTCGGCAATCTGCTTGAAGTGTACTCTACGATTCACTTGTACTGTATCCACCAAAATAGGCTTCTTAGCCAATACTGGGCTAATATTGTGGTGCTTGAAATAAGTCATTGCATAATTAGCCGCGATGAATGCTGGCACATAACCACGAGTTTCTCTTGGCAAAAATGCATAGATTTGCCAGAAGTCTTTGCCTGTTCCTCCTGCATTTCTAATAGCTTGATTCACCTTACCAGGACCACAGTTGTAGGCTGCAATAGCAAGCGACCAATCGCCATATATATTATACAGTTCTTTCAAATACTTAGCTGCCTTTACCGACGACTTATAAGGGTCGAGGCGTTCATCGACAAGTGAGTTCACTTCCAAACCAAGACCTTTACCTGTGCGAATCATAAATTGCCACAACCCTGCTGCACCTACTGGCGATTTTGCTGTTGGGTCGAGAGCCGACTCTACCACTGGAAGATATTTTAGTTCGAGAGGCAAACCTTCTTGTTCGAGTGCTTGTTCGAAAATAGGCATATAGTAAAGACTCATACCAAGCATTGCTTCCACAAGTGTACGCTTTTTCACTATATACATATCGATAAATCGACGCACTTCCGAGTTGTAAGGCATTTCGATTGTTGAAGGAATCTTACTCAAGCGCTCAATATACACTTCATCGCTCACATCGCCTGTCGATTTCTTTTCTACTTCTTCATCAAGTATAGCATAATTCTGCAAATACCAATTTTGAAGCAACGCTTCAGTATCGGTGTCAAAGCTTAGAGGTGCAACAGCCGATGTATCGGTCAACGCATCTCTAACGCTTAGGATATTTTGTTTTGGGGCAGCGTTCACAACACCTGCCGACATCATTCCCGAAAATAGTAATATTAAAAGTTTCTTTTTCATCAAGCTAAGTTTATATCTCTGTACTTATATTTTTCTAATAGTTAAAAGCTAAATGCACATTGCACTCCCATCGATGGCAATTTACCTTGCACCACATAGTTAGGTTCCATCACTGCAGGCTTCACCTTCATCGATAAGTCATCGCTAATATCGAATTGCATAAGCGACGCATCTACATATGCATCTATAGCACACAATGCATACATTGCCACAACGCCAATGACACACATTTCTTTGTTGCGACGATAGAAGTCTTTTTTCGATTTCAGCATTCGCTTGAGCCACTCCATATCGATGTTTTCCTCCTTATAGTTGGGTGGATACAAATCCATATAGCTCTTGGTAGCTGGGTCATTGTCCATTGCATCGCGATAGGCCTTAGTATAGTCCTGAAGCATTCGGTTATTCCACGATGTAGCATATCCGAAACCTACAAAACCACCCACCACTATCGGCAACTTCCAGTAACGACGGTTATACACCTGTCCGAGACCTGGGCATAGTAGCGACAACCACATAGCACGATTAGGATCAGGAATAAAATTACGCACATTACCATATTCGGCTTTCAAAAGCGAGTCTTTTGCCAACGAATCTTGTAAATGCTTCATTTCTTTCGCAAGTGCCACCGAAAGTGAGTCGGCTTCCACGAGCGAATCCACTTTTACTATGGGCTCAGCCACACGCAATGAGTCAATTTCTTGTGCATCTATCGAAAACGGCAATAGCAAGCCCAGCAACAACGCCACACTTGCTATAAAGCTTCTCAATATGTTATTTTTTTCGTTCACTAACGCACAAATCAAGGCGATTCGCAACCCTCATTTTTTACGATTTTTGCGAATCTTCATTTTTTAATTTGTCAAAGATAGTAATTAATCGCTCAAGTTCAGCCTCATTTTTGAAAGGAAATGTTATTTTTCCTTTACCATTTACATCGCATGAGAACTTAACCGCAGTTGAAAATGCCGATGACAAATGGCGTTCCAAAATCTTGTACTCACTGCTATTCAAGCGTTTAGCTGGTGTAGACGATGCGGTTTCAGTATCAATTCCACCTTCTTGATACTGTTTTGCAAGAGCTTCAACCTGACGCACCGATAAACTTTTTTTAATAGTTTCATTATAAAGTTTTAACTGTAGTGCAGGCTGATCTACCATCAAAATAGCTCTCGCGTGTCCCATATCCACCAAGCGGTCGCGCAATCCAAGTTGCACTTCGGCTGGCAAACGCAATAGACGCAAGAAATTGGCTATCGTAGCGCGTTTTTTACCTATGCGCTCGCTCAAACGCTCTTGAGTGAGCTTATATTGTTCGATAAGTTTCTTAAAAGTAAGTGCAATTTCGATAGCATTCAAATCTTCGCGTTGAATGTTTTCGATAAGTGCCATTTCGGTGAGTTCGGTATCGGTTGCTGTGCGAATGTAAGCAGGCACAGTGTCGAGTCCAGCAAGTTTTGCTGCACGATAGCGGCGTTCACCCGAAATAATCTGATAACTGTCGGCTGCCACTTTGCGCAATGTTAGTGGCTGAATGATACCAAGTTCTCTGATTGACATTGCCAACTCTTCAAGAGCTGTTTCGTCGAAGAAATTTCTTGGTTGGTCGGGATTTGGAGCTATTTGCTCTACAGGTATTTCGTTGATTGCCGATGAGCCACCGGTTTGCACATCGTCCATCGAAATAAGAGAGTCGAGCCCTCTACCCAAAGCATTTCTTTTTACTGCCATAGATTGTTTGTTCTAATTTTGTTGTGGTTTTTCAATTCTTTCTTTTACGATTCTTAGCTATTATTTCCTTAGCAAGTTGCAAGTGGCTTGTGGCACCTCTACTTGATGCATCATAAAGGATTACTGGCAAGCCGTGACTTGGAGCCTCACTCAAACGAATATTACGAGGAATAACTGTGTCGAACACCATATCACCAAAGTGTCCCTTTAGTTCTTCGTATATCTGATTAGCAAGACGCAAGCGTGCATCATACATTGTCAACAAGAATCCTTCAATTTGCAAGTCAGGGTTCAACTTCGACTTAATGATGCGTATTGTGTTAAGCAATTTGCTGATTCCTTCAAGAGCAAAATATTCGGCTTGCACTGGTATAATCACCGAGTCGGCCGCTGTGAGCGCATTCACTGTGATAAGACCAAGCGATGGACTACAGTCAATCAACACAAAGTCATACTTATCGATTACTTGAGTAAGAAGATTGCGCAACACTCGTTCGCGATTAGGCTTGTTGATAAGTTCAAGTTCGGCTCCCACAAGGTCGATGCGTGAACCCACAAGTTCCAACTTGTCAACACAAGTCTTCACTTGAGTGCCTTCCAATGGATAATCGTCTACCAAGCATTCATATATCGACGACGACATTTGCTTTGGATCAATACCCAATCCCGATGTAGCATTAGCCTGTGGATCGGCATCGATGATAAGCACTTTCTTACCTTGTACGGCAAGTGATGCTGCCAAGTTGATTGATGTAGTGGTCTTACCCACACCACCCTTTTGATTTGCTATTGCAATTATCTTTCCCATATTATTAGTCAAGCTTTCTTTTTTACAATGCAAAGGAATTATTTTTTACGCATATATGCCTAATTTTCAGACCTAAAAATGACAAAATTGTTGATAAGTGGGCTTTTTTGTTAATAACTCTGGAGTTTTCAACAGCCCATTGCGTTTTTCAACAACAAAAAAGCGCCGCCCAACAACCTTTCTTGTCGTGCGGCACAACTTTATATTTATACCTTTTTACTCCTTTGTTTCAGGGGTCAGATTGCTGTCTTTCTCGCCATTACGCATAGGTTTTCTAAAGGCGTGCTTCTTGTCGCGATGTGGGCGATGCATCTTGCCTATTGAGTCTTTTCCCATATGTGGTGCACCCTTTCGGTCATTCTTAAAACGGCGAATTCCCTTTTGCACCTTATTCTCAGCATCAAGGAACTTAACAAGTTGCTTTGGAGTAAGTATAGGTTGAAGTTTCTTGATAGCTTTCTTTTGCACTGCAATCACTTTTTCATGATATTCAAGTCGATTGACCACTCTATCATAAGCCTTTTGCGATGTAAGCGAATCGCCTTCGATTCTCTTAGGTTTGATGCTAAACACATCTTCTTGAAACGCTTTGTATATAGGCAAAAAGTCTACCATTTGTTCATCAGTAAGTCGCAATTCTTTTTGCATCATTTGAGCCTTGCCATTGAACACCTTTTCTTGCATTTCTTTGCTCATCTTCTTAGGCTGAGCCACTGCACTCATAGCCACTGTGACCACAAGAGCCAAAATCAATGTTATTCTTTTCATAATAAGTTCCATCTTAATAAGTTTCTTGATATTTATTCATAGTATTCCGGAATTTCATCTAATTCGTAGGCAGCAATATCCATCAGTTGGTCATCGCTCATCGATGCTATCACATCGGCAAGCGGAGCACTGCCTTTATAGCTGTCAAATTCGCTGTTACGGGTCAAGTTGAAACACATCACCAATGCCACGGCAATCACTGCTGCTGCACTCGACACGCGCAACCAGAATGCTTTCACATTCTCACCACCACGACCACCTTTTGCAGCCAGTGCTTTATCGGCACAGCGATCCAAAAGGCTCGACACATAGTCGCTATCTTCTTTGTAAGGCATTCGTTTGCCTGCAAATTGTTGTAAGTCTTTCATATGGCGTTATCGTTTATAAATTTCTTAATTTTTTCTACTGCAAAGTGATAATTAGCTTTTAGTGTATTCACATTTTTGCCTGTTATCTCAGCTATTTCCTCATAAGGCATCTCATCGTAGTAGCGCATATTAAATGCCAATCGTTGTTGAGTGGGAAGGGTGAGCAGAGCTTCTTGGAACACTGTCTCGGCAGCATCGCTATCCACATCATTCTCGGCATACATCGTATCGCGCAATCGTTCGCCCACTCCTTCGCTGTCAATCGACTGAAACAAGCCACATCGGCGACGCAACACCTGTAGTGCTTCATTAGTAGCTATCGTATATAGCCAAGTATATAGCGAACTATCACCCTTGAAGCTATCGAGCTTACTATACACCTTTATCGAGGTTTCTTGCATAGCATCTTCAGCGTCTTCTCTGCTCACCACTATACGGCGTATGTGCCAATATAGCTTGTCGCCATAGGCCTTGAGCAATAGCCTAAAGCCACGCTCACGCTCGGTATCGCTTCTTAGCAGTTCTATTATTTCGCTATCTGATGCCATTGTTACTTTTTAGCTTGTTTTAATTATCTCTTTCATCACTTTTGATGCCACTCTATTACTAAAGTTTAATCATAGGGATAAAAAAATGAGGAAATCGACTCCCGTCGCCTTCCTCACCATTACTTTATGAGATATTTATTTAATTTTCTTGTCTGTTGTTTTTGTGTGTTTATCAACTATCGATATTAGCATAAGTTGCATTTTGTTCGATAAATTCGCGACGAGGTGCCACATCTTCACCCATAAGCATTGAGAAGATACGATCACTTTCGGCAGCGTCCGAAATTTGTACTTGTTTCAAGATACGATTATCTGGGTCCATTGTAGTATCCCACAATTGTTCGGCGTTCATTTCACCAAGACCCTTATAGCGTTGCACCTTCACTTGGCGCTCTTCACCATTACCATAGCGCATGATGAATTGTTCGCGTTGTTGTTCGTCCCAGCAGTATTCTTCGTGGCTACCCTTCGAACACTTATACAATGGAGGAGTAGCAAGATATAGATAACCCTTTTCGATGATTGGGCGCATGCGACGGAAGAAGAATGTCATAAGCAATGTTGCAATGTGGGCACCATCCACATCGGCATCGGTCATGATGATAATCTTGTGATAACGAAGTTTTGCAAGATTGGCTGCCTTAGGGTCTTCTTCGGTACCGATAGTTACACCAAGAGCACGGAATAGATTCACGATTTCTTCGCTATCGAGCACCTTGTGTTCCATTGCCTTTTCTACATTAAGAATCTTACCACGAAGAGGAAGAATAGCTTGGAACATACGGTCGCGACCTTGCTTTGCTGTACCGCCCGCAGAGTCCCCTTCGACAAGGAACAATTCACATTCTTCGGCTACGCGCGATGAGCAATCGGCAAGCTTACCTGGCAAACCTCCACCTGCCAATGGCGACTTTCTCTGCACCTTCATACGCGCATTGTAAGCAGCATGACGAGCCTTTGCAGCAAGCACCACCTTTTCTACAATCGCTTTTGCTTGATTTGGGTGTTCTTCAAGATAGTTGCCAAGTGCTTCCGAAACGGCTGTTTGCACTGCACCTATCACTTCAGTGTTACCCAATTTTGTCTTTGTTTGACCTTCAAATTGTGGTTCAAGCACCTTCACCGACACCACTGCAGTAAGACCTTCGCGGAAGTCGTCGCTCGACACATCTACCTTTTCCTTTTCAAGAATCTTAGAATCTTCGGCATATTTCTTCAATGTGCTTGTAAGACCACGACGGAAACCAGTCAAGTGTGTACCACCTTCGATTGTGTTGATGTTATTCACATATGAATACACATTTTCATTGAAAGTAGTATTATAAGTCATTGCCACTTCCACAGGAATACCTTGCTTTTCGATACTGATGTGGATAATGTCGTTGATTAGATGTTCTTTGTTTGAGTCGATATATTGTACGAAGTCATCAAGACCAGTTTCTGAGAAGAAGATTTCCTTCAATGGATTACCTTCTTCGTCCTTCACACGCATATCAGTGAGCGACAATGTGATTCCTGCGTTCAAGAATGCCAAGTCGCGTAGGCGTGTTGCAAGTGTCTTGTAATCGTAAACTGTTTCTGAGAAAATTGTATTATCTGGGTGGAAATAGATGGTTGTACCGTGTTCTTCGGTATCACCCAACACCTTCATTTGACCTGTTGGCTGTCCGCAGCTAAATTCTTGCATATACACCTTGCCGTTGCGGCGCACTTCGGCACGCAAATAGGTCGACAACGCATTCACACACGACACACCTACACCGTGCAAACCACCCGACACTTTGTAAGAACCCTTATCGAACTTACCACCTGCGTGAAGCACTGTCAACACCACTTCAAGGGCTGGCTTGTTCAACTTTTCGTGCATATCCACTGGAATACCACGACCATTATCGGTTACTTGGATTGAATTGTCTTCGGTGATTACAACATCGATGTGGCTGGCATAACCTGCCAACGCTTCGTCGATTGAGTTATCCACCACTTCATACACCAAGTGATGCAAACCCTTACTACTTGTGTCACCAATATACATTGACGGACGCTTACGCACCGCTTCAAGACCTTCAAGAACTTGAATGTTATCGGCAGTATAATTTGCCTGTTCTTGAGTTCCTTGATTCAATTCTAATTCTTCAGCCATTATATTACTTTAATCGTTTTGAAATTGCTATTTACTTAATAGGTCTAACTGCCTATTTTCCAACATACAAAAATACAAAAAAATCCCCGCTTTACGAAATAAAAACAGGGATTTTTTATCATCAATTTTCTGCAGAGCAGGTCAAAATCGCACCACACCTCGCCTCACGCATTTTAAGGCCGTTTTCAGCCACTTTCGAGTCTCCATCGACACCTTGTCGGCAGAACGACGAGCGTGCGCCATTTGCGCGCTTTTCTTAGCCCTTAACAGCTATACATTCTATCTCTACAAGAGCATTCTTAGGCAATGTCTTCACTGCCACAGCCGAGCGCGCTGGTGCTACGCCTTCGAAAAAGCTTGCATACACCTCATTCATCGCTACAAAATCAGCCATATCAGCAAGGAAAACTGTTGTCTTCACCACATTAGCCATTGTCAATCCTGCTTCAGCAAGAATGTTCTTCATATTAGTCAATGATTGACGAGTAAGTTCCTTGATACCACCTTCGGCAAATTCGCCAGTTGCAGGATCCACTGGAAGTTGTCCCGATACAAACACCATACCGTTAGCTTCGATAGCCTGGCTGTAAGGTCCGATAGCAGCAGGCGCATTAGTTGTTGAAATTTGTTTCTTCATTTCCTTAATTCGATTTACATTTAATTTTGGAGTTACAAATTTAGCACTTTTTTCCTCACATCACAACACAACTTTTGTCGAGCGTGAGCCTTGCTTCTTAATATATACACCATTATCAGGATTTTCAACCTTCACTCCCTGCAAATTATAGTATTCAACAGGAATATTTTTTTCATCGGAACAAACATCTTCTATATCTGACGGATACCATTCAACAATACTACCAAATAAACACCAATCTAATGTAGGATCAGAATATATTTCTTTAGCTCCAACTGGGACATAAAGTGTCATCACTCTAGGGTCACTCCTATAAAACGCCCCATGATCAGATGCTGGTTGTGTCATATTCGGTGGCGTACTTGATTTCATATAAACATCATCCAAACTTCGGCAACCATAAAACGAATACTTTTGTATTGACAATACATTTTCCGGTATAATTACACTACGTCTTCCGTACAAAAATGCATACGGAGCCAGTCTATGTACTTTTGGCGATATAATAGCATCTTTATTTGCTAAAACCAAATCAACAATAGGTATACCATTCTCTATTGTCCTACACATTATACTATTATTATCCTCGGCAGATTCATAAATCGAGTTTCCTTCTTCTACTATAATTTTTTCCAAGCCCACACATCCTTCGAAGGCTCTTTGAGCTATTCTTGTTAAATTCTTTGGAAGAATCAACTCTTTCAATCCACCACAGGCTTGAAATGCATACGCCTCTATTTGAGTTTCCCCTCCAATTATATTATTCTCAAAACAAACTTTTTCTAATTCACCACAATACTCAAACGCTCCTTCATTTATCGTAACATTTGAGATAAAATTCAACTCTTTTAATTTTCCACAACTAGCAAAACCACACTCCCCTATCTCTCTTAAATTACTTGAAAACTTCACACAGCTCAAACTATCACAATTATAAAAAGTAGCATATCCAATACTTGTAACATTATTTGGAATCTCTATTGATTTAAGTGATTTACAACAATCAAATAAGTGGTCACTTAAGATTGTAAGATTTTCAGGCAGCACAATAGATTCCAAATTTAAACAGTTTTCAAATGCATTAGCACCAATGTTCATTATAGTATTAGGAATTACCATTTTTTTATAGCAGAATTCCCTTTAAAAGCCTTATACTCAATACTACGAATCGAATTTGGTATGATTGTATTTACACAACCCACAACCAATGCATTATCTGCAGTTCTTATAATTGCATTACTGTTTTCTCTTGAATCATAGACTGTATTACCCTTATCAACTTCTATTTTCTCCAACCTACTACAAGAGATAAAAGCACCCGGTTCAATACTTGTTACAGACTTAGGTATATATAATTCAGTTAAAAGTGCGTGAAAGAAAGCTCCACTTTCAATATACAATAATGTTTCTGGTAAAGATATCGAAGATACTCTACAATTGGCACTTTCCGCAATCCCTATGACCTTATATCCACTTGAAGTACGAGCTGGAATAACAACATCTCCCTCCAGATAATGATGTTCCCAACCGCCACCGCGAGTGCTTGTCATTCCAACAACTACCTCGACACAGCTGCCATCACCTACTTTATCATAATATATACCATTTTCCTCAAAATCGTGTGCATATGCGCTTATCAACGACAACAACATTATTGCAAATAGTGTGCACCTTTTTGTAAATTTTTGCTGAAAACCATCTTGAGCAAAGCTTTTCACAGGAAATAATCTTAAAGCAAACACCTTTAGCAATAAAGCTATATTGCTATTTAATCTATTAAACTTTTCCATAATTTTAAATTTTGTTTTATTTGTAAATTTTCTTCATGTTATCATTGAGATAAAGAAGGCAGTGACACTCCAACTTTATACCAACTCTGTCCACATCTCTAATTACACCATTTAATTCCATACCAAAGTAAGATTTCGAGTTATAATACATTGCAAATATTACGCAAATATAAAGGAAAAAAAGCAAATAAAACAACTCTACATTAAACTTTTAAACTTTATACATACAACAAAAAAGACGCCAAGTAAATTTTACTTAGCGTCTTGTGGTAGCCCCTAGGAGAATCGAACTCCTCTTTCAAGAATGAAAATCTTGCGTCCTAACCGATAGACGAAGGGGCCTCCTTCAAAATCGTCCTCTTGCGAGGTCAATCGTTTTTCTTTGCTTTAACCGCGAGGATTAAGCCAACTTGTTCACGTGAAGAGTAAGCTTTGACTTCAAGTTAGAAGCCTTATTCTTTGAGATCAAGCCCTTACCTGCGATCTTATCTAGTAACGAAATTACCTTAGGCAACTTCGCTGTTGCTTCAGCCTTATCAGTCAATGCACGGAAGCGACGTACTGTAGTACGAGCTGACTTCACATAGTAACGGTTGTGTAGTCTTTTTGCCACTGTTTGGCGGATTCTTTTGATTGATGATTTGTGATTTGCCATTTTAAAAATCTTAAACTTTTAGTGCATTTTTATTTTGTAGCCCCTAGGAGAATCGAACTCCTCTTTCAAGAATGAAAATCTTGCGTCCTAACCGATAGACGAAGGGGCCATATGCCTTGCTTATCGAAAGCGAGTGCAAATTTAGACACTTTTTCTGAATCCACCAAATTTTTTGGCAACATTTTTTCAAAAACCGTGATTTTTTACCTTTTCGGCTTGCACACATCGCATTTTTTCACGAATATTGCAGAAAATATCGATTTGCGACTGCAAAGATAATAAATAATTCTGAATGTACGAAAAACTTAGTGGAATAGTTCTTCATGTGTTGCGTTATAGCGACAAAAATTCGATTGTTCACATTCTCACCGACAAATGTGGACGCATGGCTTTTATGCTTCCACAAGGCAACACGAAGAATGCACGCATGCGTAACGCCATGTTTATGCCTTTGTCGATTATCGAGTTTGAGGCAAAGATTCTTCCTGGACGCGACTTGCACACTTTCCGCGACGCACGACCTATTACCACTCTTGCCAACATCTATGCCGACCCGTCGAAAAACGCCATAGCAATGTTTATGAGCGAACTTCTGTCGCGATCGATACAAGAAAGCGAGGAGAACACTGGTCTTTTCCGATTCATTGCCACTTCAATCGAGCTACTCGACTCACTCGAAGCAGGCGTTGCCAATTTCCACATTTGGTTTCTCTACAACCTTGGCGCGTTTCTCGGCATTCAACCCGATGTGGAGTCGTTCCGTGAGGGATATTGGTTCGACATGGCCAATGGTACATTCACTCGCGAGTGCCCATCGCATCAGCATCGCCTATCGCCTACCGATGCACCCATTATCGTACTATTATCAAGAATGACATCGCGCAATTTGCATCATTTCCGATTCTCACGCACTCAACGAGGCGAAATCCTCGACATCGCGCTCAACTACTACCGCCTTCACAACACCATGGTAGGCAACTTGCGATCGCCCGACATCCTCAAGCAACTTTTCGTCTAAAAAAACAATTGAGGACTAAAGACCTCCATCTTTAGCCCCCAAATCTATTTCTTGTATATTAGGCGTGTGTTTACCAGCTTCCGCCTGCCCCTCCACCACCGAAAGAGCCGCCACCGAAGCCTCCAAAGCCGCCACCACCGAATGAACCTCCACCAAACGAGCCTCCTCGTCCCGATGAGCGTCCACCAAGCAAGCTACCCAATAGAATAGCTGTAGCTACATCGCTTCCACTATTACCGCCACCAAATGTACCTGAGTTTCCGTTGCGGTCGTTATCTTTATCGTTGTGGTCTTTCATCAACAAAAGGAACATAAACACCACAAATATTGCCAAGAACAAAACCGCAAACGGAGGAACTCCTTCGGCCGCTTTTTCATATTCTTCAATCGAATATTCCTTAGCAAGCACTGGCATAATAACATTCAACGCGCGCACTACGCCCGCAAAATAATCATTATTCTTAAACTCGGGAATCATCTCATTGTTGATGATTCGGCTACACGATGCATCGGGCAACACACCTTCCACGCCATAACCAGTGGCTATAAACACCTCGCCTTTAGTGTCGGTCTTAGGTTTCACAAGTATCACAACACCATTGTTGTTCTTGCTTCCACCCACGCCCCACTTTTCGCCTATTTCGTAGGCAAATTGCGATGCCTCCATTCCACCAAGGTCAGCAACAGTAACGATAGTAACTTGATTAGATGTGCGTCGTGCGAAACTCACAAGCGAATCTTCAAGCAACTTCACTTGTCCTGCAGTGAACACTCCAGCCAAGTCGTTCACCAACCGAGGAGGGTTAGGTGCATCGGGTATTTGAGCTTGCGCCACCGTTGTTACACACAGCACGAGCATCACCACCCACGATTTTATCACTTTATTCAGCTTCATAAGATATTTCGTCGCTCAATTCATTCACATCATCTTTCTGATATGGGAAATGCTTCGACAAGTTCTCCCCTATCATCTTTATCACTTCACACAACCCTTCGGCTGGCTTTTTAGCACGCAAATATTCGGTAAGGATATCCTTTTCGCCCACCCAAAAGTTCACGCCCACCTTGTCGGTGATACCTTTATCGCCTATCACGGCCAACATGCGCGACTTATAGGCAATGTAGATAAGCACACCATTGCGAGCGTCGGTCTTATACATTTCGAGACGATCAAACACCTCTACGGCACGCGCATAAGGGTCGCCACACTTACATGTAGGCTCCACATGCACTCTTATCTCGCCCGAAGTGCATTTCTCGGCAACGCCAATGGCTTCCACCACTCGGCGTTGCGATTCCTTATCGAGAAACGATTCTAATGCCATAGTTCTTTCTTACTTTTTTATCTTAGAACTGCACCTCAGGAGCCTTTTCTGCACCGGCTTGAGCTTCGAAGTAACCCTTCTTTTCAAATCCGAACCAACCAGCATAGATTGTAGTTGGGAACTTACGAATTGAAGTGTTGTATTCCTTCACTGTTTCGTTAAACTTTTGGCGTTCCACAGTGATACGGTTTTCTGTACCTTCAAGTTGAGCTTGCAAGTCGCGGAAATTTTCGTTAGCCTTCAAATCAGGATAATTTTCTGTGATAGCAAGAAGTTTGCCAAGTGCTTGTTGCAATTCACCTTGAGCAGCTTGGAATTTCTTGATATTTTCTTCGCTCAAGTCATCAGCGCTCACTGTGATTTGAGTAGCTTTAGAGCGTGCTTCGATCACTCCTTCGAGAGTTTCTTTTTCGTGTGCAGCATAACCCTTCACTGTGTTCACAAGGTTAGGGATAAGGTCGGCACGGCGTTGATACACATTTTCTACTTGCGACCATGCGCTTTCCACTGACTCTTGTTTTTCTACCAATGAGTTATAATCACAACTTGTAAGCGATAGAGCCATCACGATGGCTACGATTGCAAAAAGATTCTTTTTCATAATTTTTATTCTATTTAAAAGTTAATATTTTTCGTTTATCCTCTGCGAAGATAGCTATTTTCATTTATTCAAACACCCATTACTGCAAATTTGCAGTCAAATAACCCAACACATTTGCCAAAATCGCAGAAAAATTGTACTTTTGCCTAAGGTTACAACCAATTGATCGTACTAACGATCGACTTCAGGCCTTTGTAGTTCAATGGATAGAATAAATCTCTCCTAAAGATTAGATTCGGGTTCGATTCCCGACGGAGGTACAAAAAACACATAAACTAACCGCATTATCAACTTTAAAACAGTAGAAACTATGAAGAAAATCATCCTATCAATAGTTCTCGCATTCGTTGCTTTCGCATCAAACGCTCAATTCCATGTCGGCGGTACTGTTGGACTATCAGTTCAAAGCATCATTGCCGAAGGCGACAACCAATCGGTTGCATCCATTGCTATCGCTCCTGAATTATCTTACAAGTTCAACCATAAATGGGCTGCCGGTCTTAACCTTGGACTAAGCGCATCTTCTACCACCAATATGACCACCCTCACTTGTGCACCTTATTTAAGATATACATTTGCCGAAGTGGGTCCAGTGAATTTCTTCGCCGAAGTCGCTGCTGGTTACGAAGGTGTTTCTTACGAAGGCTACAGCCTTGGTGGTGTTGGCGTTGCATTGCGTCCTGGTTTGACTGTCGACCTTAACGAAAAGATTCATCTTGTAGGTCGCACCACACTTCTCCGATGGTCTACCGTGGGCGACGAAATCATAGTTACTCAAATAGGACTTGCAATCAACCCTTCACTCGAATTTGGTGTGATGTTCCGACTATAACACATTACTCACATTATAAAAGCAAACAGCTATACATTCGCATGTATAGCTGTTATTTTTTTGCATTTAAATCTATTTCTTCAGAAATTAATCTGCACGCCCAACGATATCGCATCGCTGATAGTAAGCCCACCTTCGCGAATCTTATTCTCGCCTTTGCCAGCTTCGCTATATCGCAACACGGTCATGCGACCCAACAAATGCAATCTTGAGGTGATTCTAACCAACATGCCTGGTCTTACTGCCACACCCCAACCTTTATCAATACCATATTCCGTAGCTGCTGAGTCAAAAGTGAACGCACCTTCGCCGAAGAACTTCACTGGTCCTGCTTCAAAGAATGTATATCTCAAGTAAGGAGTAATACCCAACAGAGTGTTTGCATCGCCTCCGTCTAAGTTAAAACCTGCCCCCACCGATGCACCTATAGCAAAGTTATCGGTAATATTGTAACCTATTTCAGGTTCAACCGAAAGACCTGTTTTAAACGAATATTTTTCTGCTTTGGTACTGCTTTCAAGCGATAATCCTACCACGCCACCAAAATAGGCGCCGCGTGCTTGAGCCGAAATAGCTACTATGATTAATGTGGCTAATAGAACTAATTTTTTCATACAATAAAAATTTAGGGTTAATAACTTATCACACAAAAATACACATTTCCGACATACTTACAAAAAGAAATCGGAGAAAATCCTAACAGGACTTTCTCCGACAAATATTTGGATTAGATTTTTGATGCGATTACTTCTTTTCAGCCTTCATTGCCATTGTACAAGCCACTGGAGCAGCGATGAACAATGATGCAAGTGTACCGAAGATAACACCAAGAGTCATTGCAAATACGAAGCTACGGATTGTTTCGCCACCAAGAACGAAGATCACGATAAGAACAAGCAATGTACTCAATGAAGTCATGATAGTACGGCTCAATGTGCTGTTAAGCGCAAAGTTAAATGTAGTTGCATTATCTTGCTTTGGATACAATGTGCGGTATTCACGAACACGGTCAAATACTACCACTGTATCGTTCACTTGATAACCGATGATTGTCAAGATTGCAGCGATAAAGTTTTGGTCTACTTCCATTGAGAATGGGAACAAGCCATACAATGCATAGAAACCAATTACCAAGAATGCTGTGAATGCTACTGCGCAAAGTGCACCTACTGAGAATGCTACATTGCGGAAACGAAGCAAGATATAAAGTGCCATTGCGATCAATGAGAAGAATACTGCCCAACATGCTTCACGAGTCATGTCGCTTGCAATGCTTGGACCCACCTTTTCGCTTGATGTAACACCTTGAGTTTCGTCGGCTACGCTGAATGCTTCGAAGCTCATATTGTTAAGGTTACCCTTAAGACCTTCATATAGCTTAGCCATGATTTCATCATCTACGCCATCTTCGTTAGAATCGATCTTGTAGTTAGTTGAAACACGAACCTTTGTATCGTTGTCGATAGTGATTACGCTCAAGTTAGCTTCTGGGAACAATGGAGCAAGTTGTGCCTTCAATTCTTCAGTGCTTACTGGTTGTGCGAATTGTACTGTATAGTTGCGACCACCTGAGAAGTCGATACCTGGGCTCAAACGACGAACACCAAGAAGAACGCCTACTGCAAGAACGATAATTGCAACGATAGTCCACACCTTAGGACGAGCGCCGATGAAATCGAACTTAACATTTTCCATCAAGCCCTTAGAAACCTTAGTGCTGAATGACATTTGCTTGCTTGCAGCAAGTTTTTCCATTACCAAACGAGTAGCGAATACTGCAGTGAAGAATGAGCAAACGATACCGATGATCAATGTAGTAGCGAAGCCCTTGATAGGACCTGAACCGTTAAGCAATAGGATAAGTGCTGTGATGATAGTAGTCAAGTTAGAGTCGAAGATTGCTGAGAATGCATTGCTATAACCGTCAGCTACTGCAGCCTTAACACCCTTACCTGCGCGAAGTTCTTCCTTAGTGCGTTCGAAGATAAGCACATTAGCATCCACTGCCATACCCATTGCAAGCACGATACCAGCGATACCTGGCAATGTAAGTACTGCTTGGATTGAAGCCAAGATACCAAGAGTGAAGAACAAGTTCAAGATAAGACCAAGGTTAGCTACAAGACCTGGGTAGATACCATAGACAGCAATCATGAAGATCATCAATAGGATAAGAGCTACGATGAATGACATGAAACCAGCTTCGATAGCTTCGCGACCAAGTGATGGACCGATAACGCTCATACTTTCTACATTAACGCGAGCCACCATCTTACCACTCTTCAATACGTTAGCCAAGTCGTTAGCTTCTTCTACTGAGAAGTTACCAGTGATTTGTGAGCTACCACCTTCGATAACACTGTTTACATTAGGGAATGAATATACTTGGTCATCAAGTACGATTGCGATTGCCTTGTTCAAGTTTTGTTGAGTTACGCGAGCCCATTGACGAGCACCTTCGTCGTTCATCTTCATTGAAACTACTTGACCTTGCATGTTGTCAAATTCGCTTGATGCGTCAGTTACAACATCACCTGTCAACACTGGACCACCTTGTACAGTCTTCAATGCTACAAGTTCGAAGTATTGACCTCTTTCGTCGATTGACTTAACACTCCAACGAGGCTTGAAGTTAGTTGGAAGAAGACGAGCTGCTTCAGCTGAGTTCAAGATTGCGTTAACTGCAGCTGTATCGCTTACTGCTACAATACCGATTGATGCACCACCACGACCTTGGTTAAGCATTTGCAACAAACTCTTTGGAGCTTCCTTCTTAACGCTATCAGCTACTGTAGTGTCTACTGGAGCCACTGCCGCTGCGTTAAGTGACATCAATGCACCTTGTAGTTCAGCAATTGTATATGTTTCATAGAATTCCAAGTTTGCAGTTCCCTTAAGAAGCTTGATAACGCGTTCTGGTTCCTTTACACCTGGAAGTTCAAGAAGAATACGACCTGTATTTTCAAGTTTTTGGATATTTGGAGAAACTACACCGAAACGGTCGATACGAGTACGAAGCACATTGTAAGAGTTGTCAACCATTGCGCCAACTTCTTCAGCCAACACCTTTTGAACATCTGAATTGCTTGCACCTACTTGTAGCTTTTCAATACCACGGAAGATTTGATATAGGCTTCCTTCTGGAGCGATCTTTTGGTACTCACGGCAGAATACTTCTACGAAATCCTTTTCTGCGCTGTTCTTTTGTAGCTTTTCAGCTTCAGCCAACGCTTCGTTAAACTTAGGATCAGGATTTTGGTTTGAAAGAGCTCTCAAAATGTCGGGAACCGAGATTTGAAGAGTTACATTCATACCACCCTTTAGGTCAAGACCTAAACCTACTTCCATTTCTCTTGCTTGCTGGAATGTGTAATAACCTAGGTACACTTCTTCCTTTGCAAGCGAGTCAACATATTGCTTGTAGTAAGTCTTGTAAGCATCATTTGACACATCTTCTGTGTTTGCCTTAGCCTTTGCATAGTCGGCAGCAATGCCTTCATAGTGGCTTGTCACAAACGAGAATGACAAATAGAATGCACATACAAGAATTAGTGCAATAGTCAACACTTTAATAAATCCTTTACTTTGCATTTTTATTTTTTGTTAGTTATTTTGTTATAAAATTTTCGCAATATAGTTTACAACTTGCAAATATACATCAAATTATTTAAGTGAAAAAATTTAACTTAGCTTTTCGACACTTTTAACCCATATTTTTACCTTTCTCAACTCAAATAGCTTTTTTTTGAAGGATTTAAGCACACATTTACATAGCATCTCACTCTCATGAATAATTCTTTAGTTTTCCACACCTTTATCACCTTATTATTAAGCACAGCACAACTTTTAACCTTCATCTTTATTAAGTTGTAAGTCATTTTTCGTAACTTTGTCCAATTATTGCCTCTCGAACGGCAAAAATCTTTATAAAAACGCTATTTATGAAACTCGAAAACACTAAATATCTCATCGTGGCGGTCCTTCTTGCGGGATTGCTTTATTCGTGTGCAAGTATTGGTCATCCTACTGGTGGCGAAAAGGATGTAGACCCTCCTTTGTTCATCGCCAGCAACCCTGCGCCCAACTCTACCAACTACAACAAGCAAAAGATTGAACTACAATTCAACGAATATATCGTTCTCAAGAATCAAGCAACTAAGGTGGTTGTGTCGCCAGCGCAAAAGGACAACCCTATCATTCGCGCCAATGGCAAGAAAATAGACATCGAACTAAAGGACACGCTTCGTCTTAACACCACCTATGTTATTGACTTTAGCGATGCTATTCAGGACAACAACGAGAACAACCCTATCGAGAATTTCTCTTTTGCATTTGCTACAGGCGACACCATCGACACACTGCAAGTATCTGGTATTGTGCTCAATGCACGCGACCTTGAGCCTCAAAAGGAGATGTTCGTAGGGTTACATTCATGCCTCGACGACTCGGCTTTCCGCACTTTGCCCCTTGAACGCATTGCACGCACCAACGACTTGGGACAATTCACTATCCGCAACATCAAGCCTGGACGCTACCACATTTTTGCGCTTAAGGATGTGGACCGCGACTACAAGTTTGCGCGCACCGAAGACCTTGCTTTCTTGGACGAAATCATAGTGCCTACCACTACCGAAATCGAAACAATGGACACCACTTTCACTTCGCAAATGGTTACCGACACTATCGTCAAAGCTAAGCACACGGTTTTCCTTCCTAACGACATCTTGTTATCGTCATTCAATGAGGAATTCAAGTCGCTTTACTTGGTTAGCAACGAACGCACCGAGCGCCACCGTTTCACAATAACATTCTCTGCGCCAAGCGATTCGCTCCCTACGCTCGAAATCCTTAAGCCCGAAGGCTACGACAATAGCAAGAAATGGTACGCTCTCGATAATTCAATCCACAACGACACGCTCAACTATTGGATTACTGATTCGGCGCTTATCATGTCCGACTCTATACAGGTGAATATGCGATATCTACACACCGACTCGCTCGACAATATCACTTTCACCAACGATACTTTGTATGTCAATCTTAAAAATGCTAAGTACATCAAGAAAAGAGAAGAACAAGAACGCAAAAAACGCGAAGAGGAAGCCAAGAAACGACGCGAAAGTGGCGACACTGCCAACATTGACACTGTGCCTCCGGCTAAGCTCATCAATTTCAATCTAACTGTTATGGCATCGGTAGATGTGTATGCTCCACTTCGTTTCAAGAGCGAAACTCCTATCGACTCCATAGCGCCCGATTGCGCTCGCCTGAGCATGAAGGTCGACACCGTGTGGAACGACTTAGGTGTTGTAAAATTGGTAAAAGACTCTATCAAGGGTTTGCAATATAATATCGAATATGACTGGGAACCGGGAGCTGAATACTCTATCACTATCGACTCTCTTTCGATATTCGACATCTATGGCGCACACAATGCCTCACTGAAGAAAGAATTCAAGGTGAAATCGCTCGACGAGTATTCTAACCTTTTCATGAAAGTGAATGTTACCGATAGCGCATTTGTGGAGCTACTTAGCACCAACGACAACCCTGTTCTTGTCGCTCCAGTGAAGAATGGTAGTGTAGATTTCTTCAATGTGAGACCAGGCGAATACTACGCGCGCATTGTCCTCGACCGCAACAACAACGGCAAGTGGGACACTGGTAACTACGAGACTCATCTTCAACCTGAAGAAGTGTACTATTACCCTAAAAAGTTAGCTCTAAAGCAAAACTGGGATGTGGAACAATCTTGGAATATCTACGAATTGCCTATCGATGAGCAAAAACCTAACGATATCAAGAAGAATAAGCCTAAGGACTTCAAGCCTTCATCTTCAAATGACGAGGAGGAAGAAGAGCCTGAATTTGGCACAAACTTCGGCGGAAACAACTCATACACTGGCAATAAGTATCAAGACAGTCGCAACAACTTCAATCCTAACCGACAACTCCGTCAGAGATAACAACTTTTAGGTCTATAAAATGTTCTAAGGCATATCTGGCTAAGTCCCTAATATGCCACTCTAAAGTGTATTGTCATGAGTAATACCAATATCGATTACGGCAACGAACCTATCGGCAAGCTATTCAGCAAACTGCTTTTCCCTACAGTGGCAGGAATGCTATTCTCGGTGTTGCTCATCATTACCGATGGTATTTTTGTTGGACATGGTATAGGTAGCGACGCCCTGGCTGCCGTGAACATTGTGGCTCCGATATGGACTTTCGGCACAGGTATAGCGTTGATGTTCGGTATGGGAGGCTCTATCATATCGTCGATAAGCCTTTCGCAAGGCAAAATCGATAAGGCTCGTTACTACATGTCGGCTGCGCTCATCGTATCAACAGTGTTTCTCATCCTATGCTCTATCTTGATACTGGCATTCCCTCGCACATCGCTCACACTATTGGGTTGTTCCGAGAGTCTTATGCCACAAGCTCGATTATATATGTATGGATTTGTGCCATTCGCAGCGAGCAACGCATTCCTCGTATCGAGTAGTTTCTTTGTGCGACTCGACGGCGCGCCTAAGTTTGCCATGACTTGCTCCATCATAGCTGCCATAATCAACTGCATACTTGATTATTTGTTTATATTCCCGTTCCAGTTTGGTGTCATGGGGGCAGGCATCGCCACAAGCATTGGCTCACTCATCGGAGCTATTATGACTTGCATCTATCTCCTAAAAAGCAAGCATCAACTACATTTTTGCTCTATTTCGTTCCAAAAATCGGGATTTAAGCTCACTCAAGCCGTCAAGCGCATTTGCACACTCGGATTTCCTTCGTTTCTTGGCGAACTTGCGCTAAGTTTCATGATGCTCGTTGGCAATATTGTATTTATCAATTATTTGGGCGAGGATGGAGTGGCTGCATTCAGCATGGCATGCTATTTCTTCCCTATATTATTCATGATTGATAGCGCCATAGCACAATCGGCTCAGCCTATCATTAGCTTTAACTACGGTATCAACAACTACAAGCGCATCTTTTCGGCCACACGCATTGCCATAACATCGGCAGTGGCTTGTAGTATCGTCTTATTTGTCGTTACCTATTTTTATAGCTACAACATCGCATCTCTATTTGTCGATGCGTCAACACCTGCACACGCCATAGCATCGGCAGGATTTCCTATTTATGCACTTTGTTTTGTGCCTTGCGCCATCAACATTGTGGCTGTGATGTACTTTCAAAGCATCGAACGAAGCAGAATGGCTCTAGCTATCACCATCATGCGAGGATTCTTGTTTTTAGGACTTGCCTATTGGTTTCTACCTCGCATTTATGGCTCCGAAGGCATTTGGCTCGCCGTTCCTGCTGGCGAAGCCATCACATGCCTCATCGTCATTGTTATCGCTCTTTGCTCACCATCCACACAGCGAGGAAAATAAGCAAAGCCGAGCCCACCTTCACTGCGTCAAGCACTGCCATACCTATAATAACCGACACCAATGTAGCCACTACAGGTTGCAAATAGTTATACATCGCTATCACAGTAGGCTTCAATCGGCGTTGAGCAAATGGAATCATCAAGTAGCACAAGCAAGAGCCAAGCACCACGATGTAAGCCAATTCAAGCATTCCTTCCACTGGGAACGAAGTCCAATCGATTTTCATAATATCGCCCAATGTGAACGGCATTATCACTACTGCCGACATGAGCATCATCCATTTCATCATCGTGAATGGAGAATATTTGCTTATCAACTTACCGAACAACACAAGATAAGTTGCACCACACATTTGAGCTATGATGCAGAATGTGTTGCCAAGCACAGGATTGGTCACATTCATCGCTACATCAGGTTCTCCCCACAACGAGAACACCACCACTGCAGCAAATCCTAATGCCACACCTCCAAGACGGAACGAGGTGAGACGATCACGCAATATCAAGGTTGCAAGAACAAGTGTGAAGATTGGCGTTGTGCTACACACCACCGCTGCATCTACAGGACTGGTGTAACTCATTCCTTGCACCACAAGTATCTGATTGGCTGCTATCACAAGCAGACCTGCGAAGAATATCTTTATAAAATCACCCTTTTCAACCTTTTCTTTTGCTATCACATTGTTTGGCACGAGTGTACTCACGAGCCAAAACAACAAGGCGCCACCCATAATGCGCACTCCCGACAAGGCAAGAGGCGAAATAATGCCCATATTAAGCAAACTTTTTGAAATTGGAGCCATCAACCCCCACGCTGTATTAGCAAAAAGAAGCGCAAGATGCCCTTGTAGCTTCTCGCGACCAATAGTATTCGATATATTCATATTTTTATAATAATTTCATTTTTTCGGCGCAAAGATAGTAAGCAAATATCATATTATTCGTAATTTTACATTCCATTACAACATTTTTAACTTATGAAAAAGATCTTTGGCATATTTTTGATTGCACTTGCCGCAGTGGCATGCAACACCAAGACAGAAAAGCGACAAGCTGACACCCCTAACGCACAACAAGTCGATTTCGGCACACTTGTATATCATAACGCCTTCAAAAGCAAGCACTTCGAAGCTCGCGATGTGATGGTGTGGCTACCCGAAGGATACGATTCTTCGAAGAAATACGCCGTGCTCTACATGCACGACGGACAAATGCTTTTCGACAAGTCAACCTCTTGGAACAAACAGAGTTGGAATGTCGATAGCGTGGCACAAATCCTTCAAAAGGACAATCGCACTCGTCCATTCATCGTAGTTGGCATCAATAATCACCCTGAAGGACGCCTTTTCGACTACATGCCTCGCAAGGCTCTCGATTACATAGCCAAGGATGATACGCTGCTAGCTAAATACAACATGAATATGTTTGTAGCCGATAATTATCTTCGTTTTATCGTAGAAGAATTGAAGCCTTTCATCGATAAGAACTACTCTACAAGTCCCGAACGCGGCAGCACATTCATCGCTGGATCAAGTATGGGTGGACTCATCTCTATGTATGCTATTTGCGAGTACCCTCACATTTTTGGTGGTGCAGCTTGTTTGTCAACCCACTCGCCTCTTGTGATTACCGACGCTCCTGCCGAGGTCCCTGTGTGGGCGAAAGCTTTTCGCGACTACCTCAACGACAATCTCCCTACTCCAAACTCGGCACACATCTACATGGACTGTGGCGATCGCACTATCGATGCAGGCTACATTCCTCTTCAGATGCAAATCAACGAGCTTTTCAAAGCTAAAGGTTGGGGAACGGCTCATTTCCGCAGTCAGCTATTCCCAGGACATGCACACGATGAAAATTCTTGGGAATCACGCCTACACATTCCTCTCGAATTCCTAATCAGAAAGTAACATACCCTACAAAGCACACACCAACTTAAATTGGTGTGTTTTTTATCTCTTTTTAAATCCAACCAATATATCATTCTCATCCCCATAAATAGTAGGCAAATGCTAAATATCCATTTCATCAAGTTTTTAAACCTTTCCCTTATAAATATTTTAAACGCAGAATGTGTTTTGCTATAGAATCTTTAGCTTTTTTAGGGAACTTCTTGAAAAAAATGCGTTGTGTATTTTTGCAGCGAGTTTTTTGACAGCTGAATTAAAGAAACAGAATCCTTGCGGGTGGTAAGTGTATGAAAAAATATGGGAATGAGGTAGAAAATGATAAAATAATTGCTTAAAAATATAGAATGTGTTAGATTTGTAAAAATAATATGTATAATAGAAAATTCCTATTTTGAAATATAGTTTGATATTATACTATACAACATTATCAATAATGTTGATTAACATAAACTTGTAGAAATATAAAAAAATGAACTATGAAATTATTGATATATTTAAATATTATTGTAGTATTCTGTGCTTTTTCATGTAACATCATAGAACACAATGAGATTGAGGTTAAAGAAGAATTAGAGATGTTATACTATGAAGCGCAAAATCAATACGATTCCGGAGAATATGTAAAGTGTATTATTTCATTATTGGAGGCAGAAGAAATAGCTCAACAGTTAGATGATTACTATTATTTGGGGTTAATATATAATAGCTTTAGAATTGTGTATGGTGATTCGTATGATGTAGGTAATGCTTTAAAATATGCTAAGTTATCATACGATAATTTCTTAAAATCAGATAGTAGCAGATTAGCAGAGTATGCATTATTGGATTTAGGAGTTTCATATATTAATGCTGGTGAATACAAAAAGGGATTGAGTATTATAGAGAATATAGCTGAGAGGAAAAATCACTATGAGAATTTAGTTGATGGCAATATATTTGTTCAATTATATTCAGATGTTTTAGTGATAATGGGTGAGTATGAAAAAGCAAAGAATTTGATTAGACCATTGATTATAGAATTAGATTTGAAGAATGGTCGTAATTACAAAAATCTAGCTATGTGTTATAAAAATTTGAATATGACAGATAGTGCTTTTTATTATTTAGATAAAGCTCTTGATATGGTTGAAAATGATAATCTGCTTAAATATAGAATAAAATATGAACAGGCTGAATTAAGAGGAGATTTAAAATTATCGTTGTTATTCTTTAAAAAGATGATGATTCTTCAAGACTCCGTAATAAGAACTTCTATGAAAACGGGAGTAATTAATGCAATTGAAGTATATAATGATAATAATACTGAAATAATGAAGTTGGAATTAGAAAGAGATAGATGGCTTTATTGTTGTGTTATAATATTACTATTATTGTTGTTTACTTTTATTATTGTATTGATTTATAAGAAATACAATGAAATATTAAAAAAGAATGATGCAGAACTAAAAAATGTAAAAGAGCAGATGAATAATGTGTTGACACAATTAAATAGAAATAGCTCTGAACTGTCGAAAGTTCAATTGTTAGTTAAAAAATTGTTTGGTCAAAAATTTGAATTGATAAATAATTTATGTGATGCATATTTTGAATGTCAAAATACACAAAGGGAGAAAAATGTTATTTATAGAGAAGCTATCTCAATGATAACTGCATTTGGAGAAAAACAGACTTTGTTAGAGTTGGAAAATATACTAAATGAATGCAATAATGATGTAATAAGTCGTGTACGAGAACAGATTCCATGGTTAAATGAAAAAGAAATATCGTTATTGCTTTATCTATATTGTGGATTTTCTGCTAGTGCTGTGTGTTTACTTATTGGAGATAAAAAAGAAAATTATTACAATAAGAAATCACGATTAAAAAATAAGATATTGAAATCAGGAGCAGAGGATAGAGATGAATTTATAGAATTAATGAATAGTTAAGATTTTCACCTATTAATATATATTTAAATAGATAACGAAAATACTTGATTATTAGCAAGTTATATAATATGATAGAAATCAGAATCTATTAAGCCTTTAAAATATTGAATCTCAGTGATATATATATATTGTTGATAGACTTATTTTATAGGATTTTAAAAGGAAATTATGTGTGATGATTTATTTTTGCAATAGCATTTTGAGATGATTGCAATCAGAAAAATAAATGCTTTTTGTTTAATTAAATTGTTTACAAATTTTACAAATGAAAAAGATTCTAATACTATTCGGGATAACTATGTTGATGTTATCCTGTGTTGATGAAAATGTTTATCATCCCCAAGTTTTAATGAGTGAAACTGATTTAGAGATTTTAACACGAGCTGAGACATTTATAAATGAATGTAAGGAAACTGTTGTCCTACCAATGAATAGGAATAATAGCAAATTCTATTCTAGAGTTACATCAAATTCGGATAAAATAGAGATTGATTGGGGAAATTCAAAAATTCATAGACTTGATGATGGTAGGATTATATTAATGACTCCATTAAAAAGCGAAAAAGAAATGTTATCTAAAGTAAAATGTGTTGATGAGTTGGAACATAATTTTCTTTTTACAAAAACTTATTCATGTTTAGTAGTTATAATGAATAAAGACGAAATATGGGCAAAACTCTTTACATATATACCAGATGAATGTTATGAATTTAATGATGTTAATATGATTGGTTGTTTTGTAGATCAAACTAATTATAGCGGATTATTATTGACATCAACAATTGGAGGGGATATTAAAAAGGGATATAGATATAATAACGGATGTTTGGTAAGTAAATACTCTATAACAGAAAAGAGTCATACAACAGATAGTGAGAATATATTTGAGAATGGAGAGAGTAAAAAACGATTACAAATTTACTTCTTTTCAAGACAATACGTTTCTCGCACAATTTATAATTTAGATAGTGAATCATTGATATGTTCATTGTGTGGTGGTAATGCATTAGAATGTAAATGTGTTATTATAGAAGAGGATCCAATATATTGTGAGATCTGTAATATGTTGAAAGGAGAATGTGTTTGTGATTATTTCAAATGTAGTGAATGTGGTCAAGACCCATGTTCTTGTATATATGATGATTGGGACGACGATGATAATATTGGAGATGAAGGTGGTAATAATGATGATGAAGGTGGTAATAAGAATGAAGAAAAAGATGATAAAGAAAGTGGAGGAGGAACCGCTAACAGTGAAGCAAATGTAGGGCCATATGAATACACAAAAAATGATAACATGGCAGTACCAGATATCCCCCAAACAATGCCTATACAAGTTCCAAATACATGCGTAACAGCAATTATGGAGTTTGTAACACAAATTTATGGTCCTTATATTAATGAAGGTGAATTTTGGACGTATTATAGCCTAGAGTGTGAAGATAAGTAGATTCCTTGTGTTGGATTTAACCTTCAATTTTTAGACAAAGTAGTAAATCATTTTTTTTATACTTCAGAATTCATAGATTATGTATCAGCAATAGATTCCGATTATGACTGATATAGATGGGATTGGAAATGATAGGCATAATGTGCTTATTGTTGGCTATACAAATGATTCTCAGTATATATATATGGATCCAGAAAAAGGATATCTATGTAAAGGAGATGAATCTATGTTTGGAGAAACTTATAATATTGTAATAACTAATGTAAAAAATAACTGATATGAAAAAGAATGTAATGATAATGGGAACTATTATAATGATATTATGTAATGTTTCCAATGTATTAGCAGAAGAGAATCGTAGTATGAGAGATGTACTGATGAGTGTAGATAAATGGTATTATGTGTGTGAAGATAGTACGACCTATTTAGGTGAGTTCTATACAGAGTCAGGAATAGGTGTTTTTGTATTTAACAAAGGAGAGTTGATAGTAAGTGATCGATGTGTTCCATATTATTTGTCAAATGAAGCCGATTCTACATTTGACGAAAGCAAAGTTGGTAAAAATAAAAATGGAAAATATCTGATAAAACGAACATTAGGAACAAAAATCGTATATGTATATGAGGTGTTGAAATTAGATAGCGATTCTTTGATTATGGCTGACACCAAGGAAAGAGGAAGGATACTAAAATATGTTTCGAAGAAATTATAATGGCGTAAATAGGCGACTAAAATGAAATTGCTTAGAGGGCGACTAAAAACTGTTTTTTTAGTCGCCCTCTTCTATTAAATTTGTGATTTATTACTATTATTTCTGTTTGATAAGATCATAGTTCAAATTATTTGGAATCTCTTGCAAACTATCGTTCACCATTCGCAGTGTAGAGTCGTTTATCACAAGAAAATATGTCGCCACCTCGTCAGTCGAAGGCTTAAGAATCACCGCTCTTTTATCCCCCTGTTGAGTGTAGCTCACATTCCCTGTCGACGAAAAAGTTACATCTTTTCCGTCAATCCCTTCGATGTAGGTCATATCGAGTGAATATACACTATCTCCTATCAGCGTAAGGTCATAGACTATTCCCGGACAATCGGCAGCAGGCAATATTCCTTTATATATCACTCTACTCTCCTCTTTGCCACTGTCTACCGACTTGCTTTGCGATGATTGGCAAGCAGTGAACATCATCACAACAATTCCAATAATTACAAATACAATCCTTCTCAATATTATTTCTTTTACTTCACTTTCCATTCAAAACCGTCCTTTGTGTCTTTTACATCAAAGCCGATTTCAACAAGGCGATTGCGGATAAGATCGCTCGTAGCCCAATCCTTGTTATCCTTAGCATTCTTGCGAATTTGCAAAAGCAAGTCAACAGCCTCTTCGTATGGTTTCAAGTTCACATCACCCGAAGCTGCCACATCACGCACTCCAAGGATATCAAACAAGAACACTTTGAACACATCCTTTAGCGCATCAAGATCGGCTTGAGAGATAGCAGCCTTACCATCGTTGATAAGATTGATTGAACGACAAGCATCAAACAAATGTGCTATTACTGTAGCTGTGTTAAGGTCGTCGTTCATTGCTTCATAGCACTTAGCCTTCAAGTCAGCCACATTTAGGTCGACTGTTGTAGCATCGGCAGCCTTGATGTCATTCAAGCGCTTCCAGCCATCCATCATACGGTCGTAAGCCTTTTCGGCCGATTTCAATGCATCGTTAGAGAAGTCCACTGTACCACGATAGTGAGCCATAAGGATGAAGAAGCGAATTGTCATAGGTGAATAAGCTTGTTCAAGAAGCTCGTGAGTACCATTGAAGAACTCGTCGAGAGTGATGAAGTTGCCAAGCGACTTACCCATCTTCTTACCATTGATAGTAATCATATTGTTGTGCATCCAGTAGCGCACTGCATCGTGTCCTGAATGTGCCACCGATTGAGCAATTTCGCATTCGTGGTGGGGGAACATCAAGTCCATACCGCCACCATGCACATCGAATGTTTCGCCAAGGTATTTTGTTCCCATTGTTGAACATTCCAAGTGCCAACCAGGGAAACCATCGCTCCATGGTGAAGGCCAACGCATAATATGTTCGGGTGCTGCCTTTTTCCACAACGCAAAGTCAGCTGGGTGATGCTTTTCGCTTTGTCCGTCAAGTTCGCGAGTAGTATTTAGCAATTCTTCTACATTTCTACCCGACAACTTACCATAGTTATAGTCCTTATTGAACTTTGGCACATCGAAATATACCGAGCCTTCGCTTTCGTAGGCATAGCCAGCTTCAAGAATCTTCTTGATATATTCGATTTGCTCGATGATGTGTCCCGATGCATGTGGTTCGATGCTTGGAGGAAGCACATTAAGTGCGTCCATAGCCTTGTGGTAACGATTTAGATAATATTGCACCACTTCCATAGGCTCAAGTTTTTCAAGACGAGCCTTCTTTGCAATCTTGTCTTCGCCATCGTCGGCATCATGTTCGAGGTGACCCACATCGGTGATGTTGCGCACATAACGCACCTTATAACCAAGGTGTAGCAAGTAGCGATAGAAAATATCGAAAGTGATAGCAGGACGAGCGTGTCCCAAGTGACCATCGCCATACACTGTTGGACCACACACATACATACCCACATGTGGCTCGTTCAACGGAACGAATTGTTCTTTCTTGCGTGTAAGCGTATTATATACATATAATGGATGTTCCATATCTTTCAGTTATTTTATGATTGAAATTATATTAGTTCACACCAAAAGGATTAAGTGGCGCATTAGGTGTTCCCACTGGCACCTTTGGCTTGATTTCGCCAAATGTTTCTTCATATTTGCGCACATTATCTTGTAGAGCGAAAAGCAACTGCTTCACATTCTCTGGAGTCATAACGATGCGACTTTGCACCTTAGCTTGAGGCACATTAGGAGCCATACATATCATGTCAAGGAAAAATTCAGATGGACCATGTGAAATCACAGCCAAGTTTGCATACTTTCCTTGTGCCACTTCTGGCGACATTTCAATACTAATCTCCTTCTTTTGTTGTTGATTATTGCTCATAACTATATTATTATTTTTTATTTATTTTCTATCGTAAAAACTTTAATCTCTGATCTTAAAATCAAATTTCATAGCACCCTTTTCGTCATTCACATTATATATCAATGTCTTGCAATCGGCATTGCTAATAGATGGTTCTATGTAGTAACTAAAGTAAGTTTCGGTCCAATAATAAGGTTGTGCACCCATGAGGTCTTGAAGCTGATAGCATTGCAACGCGCCATCTTCACCCACTTCGCCAGTTGTAGCAAGACTCATCATGCGAGGAGTTTCGGTATATAGCACCTTACAACGCACATTCAAGTAATTACCTGTGCGCCACACACTCGCCACCTTCACAGGGTCCATCTTCGTAGTGTCAAGTTTTGAACTTTCCACCACAGCTATGGTGTCGGTGTTCACCTTTGCCAAGCCTTTCACTGTTACCACTTGATCGTTTGCCGCCAACGACTGTTCGATCACATAATTGAGAAGCATTCGTTGTCCCTTAGGCGCATCTACACTCTTCACATTTGATGCAGTGAGTGTAACCAGTGGCGAATCGTTATAAGATTGATAAGTAAACACAGCCTTTCCTTCCTCGCTACCTTCATAGGTAACAAGCTCATACAAGAAATCACCATAGCTATAAGCATCGTCTTCTTCACTGCATGACGCCAACAAGCCCATAGCCATCACGCTCATCAATATGTATTTACACCAGTTTTTCATAAATCAATCATTAATAATTTTTCCATCGCACATGCGCAACACTCGGTCGGCATCGGCTGCCAAACTGTCATCGTGAGTCACTATAACAAATGTTTGCTTCATTTCGTCACGCAAACGGAAGAAAAGTTTATGCAATTCCTGACGGTTTTGCGAGTCGAGGCTACCCGAAGGTTCATCGGCAAGCACCACCGCTGGACGATTCACAAGCGCACGAGCCACTGCCACGCGCTGGCGTTCACCTCCCGACAACTCATTTGGTTTGTGCTCCATGCGTGCGCCAAGCCCCATATAATCGAGCAACTCTTTAGCTCGAGCCTCGGCTTCGCGATGCTTCACGCCTCCTATGAGCGCTGGCATCATCACATTTTCAAGCATAGTGAATTCGGGAAGTAGTTGATGAAACTGGAACACAAATCCGATGTTCTGATTGCGAAAACGAGCCAATTCGCGCTCCTTCATCGCTATCACATCTTTGCCGTCGTAAAGCACTGAGCCACTATCGGGTGCATCAAGCGTACCCACTATCTGCAATAGCGTAGTTTTGCCAGCTCCGCTCGGACCCACTACAGTCACCACCTCGCCGTCATTGATGCGCACACTCACATTGTCGAGCACTCGCAGCGCACCATAACTCTTATTTATGTTCTTAATTTCTATCATTCACTGCAAAGTTAATACAAATTCCGTGCCTAACTAATATTAAAGTCATAAAAACACAAAAAAGAGGACTCAAAGCCCCCTTCTGTTACTTTGTGTCATTTATTTCACACTTTTTCCACGATATGTGGCAAAATTGCAACTTTTTTACATCTAATAGTGTGTTTTGACGATAAAATTGCTTCAAAACATTCAATTTTGCTATCAAAATAAAATATTTTAATTCATTTTGCCATAAAATTTGCCCATTTACAAAAAAAATGCTATGTTTGCGTTCAAATTTTCAAAAAGCAGTAAAATGGCATTAATTATACCTAAGAAATATAAGCAAAAGCTTCTTCCCGAAACAACCGAAGTAGCTATCAAAAAGATAAAAGAAACTTTCCAAGAGAAATTGGCTCGCCGCCTCAATCTGCGTCGCGTTACAGCTCCTCTATTTGTACTCACTGGCACAGGTATCAACGACGACCTCAACGGTGTAGAAAATGCTGTTTCTTTCCCTATCGCTTGCATGGGCAATCGTCAAGCCGAAGTGGTGCATTCGCTTGCTAAATGGAAACGAATGAAACTCGGTGCTTACGACATTCCTGCTGGTTATGGACTTTACACCGACATGAATGCTATTCGTGCGTGCGAAGACCTCGACAACCTTCATTCTCTATATGTGGACCAATGGGACTGGGAACGCTCTATCAAGCCTGCCGATCGCAATGTTGATTATCTCAAAAACACCGTAAACAATATCTATTGTGCATTGCGCGAAACCGAACAAAGTATCTACGAAGAATTTCCTCACATCACTCCTCGTCTACCCGAAGAAATCACATTCATTCACTCACAAGAGTTGCTTGACATGTATCCTCATCTTACAGCTAAGGAGCGTGAAATAGAAATCACCAAGCGATATGGCGCTGTGTTTATCATTGGCATCGGCGCTCCTCTTTCTAACGGCGAACCTCACGACGGACGCGCTCCCGACTACGACGACTGGATCACTCCTAATAGCAATGGTTTCCAAGGTTTGAATGGTGACATCCTTGTGTGGGACGATATTCTTGACACTGCTATCGAGTTGTCATCAATGGGTATTCGCGTGAGTCCTGAATCACTTATTCTACAGCTAAATGCACGCAATTGCATCGAGCGCAAAGAGCTTTCATTCCACCGCGCACTTCTAAATGGCGAACTCCCACTTTCAATCGGTGGTGGTATAGGACAAAGCCGTCTATGTATGTTCTTGCTACAAAAAGCACACATCGGCGAGGTACAAGCAAGTATATGGCCAGAGGAACAAATTGAGATTTGTCGCCAACATGGCATACAGCTCGTTTAACCCCATTTTTGTGTAAAAAAACTCTTTTGGAAAGAAAATTTCATGTTTTTGATAAAAATATCGTAGAAAATTTTGCAGATTAAGAAAAAAGTTCTACCTTTGCACTCGCAAAACCACGAGAGGTTTGCACAAATAGAAATTTTGGTGCGTTAGTTCAGTTGGTTAGAATACATGCCTGTCACGCATGGGGTCACGGGTTCGAGTCCCGTACGCACCGCAAGAAGCCTTGAAGAAATTCAAGGCTTTTTTGTTTTATTACATTTGTTTTCAATTCTCACTATTGTACAAGCAAGGAATTTAAAGTAACTTTGCAGAAACATTAATAACCGATTATAAACAAAAAGATTTAATATAATATGGAAACAATCAAACCAGGCAAATACATCGAGCTTGCTTACGATGTATATGAAGTAGATAAGAACGAAGACGCTCTTATGATGAAATTCACCGAAGAACACCCTGATAAGTTCATCTTTGGTGTAGAAAAGGATGTACTTCCTGATTTTGAGAAAGGTTTGCAAGGTCTTAAGGCTGGCGACACTTTCGATATGACATTCGGACCTGAACAAGCATTCGGCGCTCACTCTGCTGAATATGTTATGGAACTTGACAAGGCTATCTTCTGCAACGAAGAAGGCGAATTCGATAGCAAAATGGTATATGTAGGTAATGTACTTCCTATGATGACCGAAGAAGGTTACCATGTACACGGTATTGTTGTAAATGTTGACGATGCTAAGGTTACTATGGACTTCAACCACCCTCTTGCTGGCAAGACTGTACGCTACACAGGCAAGGTAGTTTTCGTGCGCGATGCTACTGCCGAAGATATGCAACCTCAACACTCTTGCGGTGGTTGTAGCTGTGGTCACGATTCTTGTGGCGACAACTGCGGCGGCTGCAATGGTTGCAACTAATCGATAAAACATCTTCGACTGTCTACATTCGACAGTTAAAATAATTTAAAAACCAAATATTCTATCACAGGAGTATTTGGTTTTATCTTTAATAATTGTATTTTTGCTATGTGTTTTTCATAGTATTAAAAATAAGATTAAGGTTTCAAACTGACTTCGTAGTGATTACGAGGTCAGTTTTGTTTTTATTACCATCATAAACATCATCTATCGGGGCATGCAATAAATCAATTTGACAAACGCCATATCACGAGTTATATTTGCAAAAAACATCAGAATAATAAAAAAAACAAATATAACTATGGCAACTATAAATCTATCAAAAGGTGGCTTCACAAGAAGAGTAGCCAACATCGAACTAAGTCCTAACGATTGGAAATTTTTGGGCGATCGACCAGCTCTTATCGATTTTCACGCTAAATGGTGTGGACCTTGCAAACGACTCTCACCTATTATCGACGAACTTGCCGAAGATTTCAATGGCAAAGTTGATGTGTACAAAGTAAATGTTGACGACGAACCAGAACTTGCCAATTATTTCAACATTCGCACAGTTCCAACTCTCGTATTTGTACCGATGAACGACATGCCTAAATTAGTATCGGGAGCTTACCCAAAACAAGAAATTGCACACGCCATCGACACTCTTCTGCTCAAATAATAATACTATTGACAAGGGCTATGATTTCCGTTTCACTCAAACTTAATTTTCGAAGCACAGTCATAGCCTTCGTTATATAGATCGAGCAGCTTCGTTACATCGCGCTCCATCCTATCTACCACGATAGGTTTTTCGGGACGAATCACCACTATTTCGTCCTCATCTTCGAGTCGTTCTATCAACTCTAATTGTGTGTTATATAGTTTATTACGATTAGCTATCGCTTCGCGCAATGCAGGATATTTGCGATACATAAACGGAGGCACGACACCCTTCTTGTCGGGCTTACGATAACATCGATTTCGGGTAAGCACTACCACATTTCGATCGTAGCCAAGTGCGCGCGCACGCTCTATCGGAATTGAATCGGCAATACCACCGTCAAGCATTGGCTCACCGTCGACATAAGCTATTGGACACACGAAAGGCAAACTGCTCGATGCCCTCACGATGTCGATAATTCTTTCGGGCGACAGCTTCTCGTCATAATAACATGCCTCACCCGTCACGCAACTTGTAGTTACCATTTCGTAGCGCTCTTTACACTGAGCATAAGCCTCGTAATCATAAGGAATAATCTCGTTGGGAAACTTATCGAACAGCAAATCAAAATCCATGATATTGCCCGTAAGTAGTAGCTTTTTCAGTCCTATGTAGCGATATTTGCCGAGCAAATCGATATTACTGTATTTGGCACGACCGCGTTGTCCCGACATATATGAAAGTCCGTTGCAAGCACCTGCACTCACACCAATAGTGTAAGGGAAGCGAATGCCTCTATCCATAAAATTATCGAGCACGCCACAGGTAAACACGCCACGCATACCACCACCTTCAAGCACTAAGCCCGAGCGCTCGTCCAAAATCACTTTTCTATCAAATTCATCGCACTTTCCCATCGAATTATTTTATTTACCCCACAAAGATACTATTTTTTTGTTCCGAAAGGTATTTTACACCCATTCTTCCACCGTTTTAATTCGCAAAATACACCGATTTTTCGTAACTTTGCATTTTAATGCCAAAACATACCACAAACCTAAGTTCTTGTGGGTTGTTTTTATAAAAAACAAGGCAATCGGACACAAGCATTTTTATTATGCCAATTGCCACTTAAACAAAAAGAAATTACGACTGAACAATGAAGTCAAACGAAGATAAAGAAAAAGAAACTAACAAGCGTAGCGATAACGAAGCAATCATACACAACGCTGCCAATAGCGACTATAAGTATGGCTTCGTAACCGACATCGACATGCACATTATCCCTAAAGGGCTTAATGAAGATGTGGTGCGCTACATTTCGCAAATGAAAGGCGAACCAGAATGGATGCTCAACTTCCGTCTTGAAGCATTCCAATACTGGCTCACACTCACTCCTCCCACTTGGGCACACCTCAACATTCCTGAAATCGATTTTCAGGACATAAGCTACTTTGCTGCTCCTAAGCAAAAAGAAGGCCCTAAAAGCCTCGACGAAGTAGACCCTGAGGTGCGTAAAACATTTGACAAACTGGGTATCTCGCTCGAAGAACAAATGCGACTTTCGGGTATCGCTGTCGATGCCGTAATGGATAGTGTGAGTGTCAAGACTACTTACAAAGAAAAACTTGCCGAACTTGGCGTAATCTTCTGCTCTATCTCGGAAGCCATCAAGGATTACCCCGACTTGGTGAAGAAATATCTTGGCTCGGTGGTGAACTATCGCGACAATTTCTATGCTGCTCTCAACAGCGCGGTTTTCTCCGACGGCTCATTTGTCTACATTCCTAAGGGCGTGCGTTGCCCTATGGAACTATCTACCTATTTCCGTATCAATGCCAAGGATACAGGTCAATTCGAGCGCACACTCATCGTTGCCGACGACGATGCTTATGTGAGCTACCTCGAAGGTTGTACTGCTCCTATGCGCGACGAGAACCAACTTCACGCAGCTATCGTTGAAATCATCGTCGAAGACCGTGCCGAAGTGAAATACTCTACTGTGCAAAACTGGTATCCAGGCGACAAGGACGGTAAAGGTGGTATCTACAACTTCGTTACTAAACGCGGTTTGTGCCGTGGCGACTTCTCTAAGATTTCGTGGACACAGGTCGAAACTGGTTCGGCTATCACTTGGAAATACCCAAGTTGCGTGCTAAAGGGCGACAACTCAGTGGGCGAATTCTACTCGGTGGCTGTTACCAATAATCACCAACAAGCCGACACTGGTACAAAGATGATTCACATAGGCAAGAACACCCGAAGCACCATCGTTTCGAAGGGTATCTCATCGGGATTCAGCCAAAACAGCTATCGTGGATTGGTAAAAGTGTTGCCTAAGGCTACCAACAGCCGCAACTTCACTCAATGCGACAGCCTTTTGCTCACCGACACTTGTGGAGCTCACACTTTCCCTTACATCGATGTGCAAAACGACTCATCAATCGTGGAACACGAAGCTACAACATCAAAGATCAACGAAGAACAAATTTTCTACTGCAACCAACGCGGTATCCCTACCGAAGATGCTATCGGTCTTATCGTGAATGGTTATGCCAAGGAGGTAATGGCTAAATTGCCTATGGAATTTGCCGTTGAAGCTCAAAAATTGCTATCAATCTCACTCGAAGGTAGTGTAGGATAATTATAACACTCGAAAACAACCAAGGAATATGGAAAATAAACCAAACCTGCTCACTATAAAAGACCTTCACGCAAGCATAGAAGGCAAAGAAATTCTTAAAGGCGTAAACCTTGAAATTCACCCTGGTGAAGTTCACGCTATCATGGGACCTAACGGCTCGGGTAAGAGTACGCTATCGGCTGTTCTTACAGGCAACCCTGCCTACACCGTTACTGGTGGCTCGGCCGATTTCGACGGCAAAGACCTTTTGGCTCTTTCTCCCGAAGATCGTTCTCACGAAGGACTTTTCCTAAGTTTCCAATACCCAGTTGAAATCCCTGGCGTATCGATGGTAAACTTTATGCGTGCTGCTGTGAACGAAAAGCGTAAATACTTCAACCAAGAACCTATTTCGGCAAGCGACTTCTTGAAATTGATGCGCGAAAAGCGTGCCATCGTCGAACTCGACAACAAGCTTGCTTCTCGTTCGGTTAACGAAGGCTTCTCAGGTGGTGAAAAGAAGCGCAACGAAATTTTCCAAATGGCGATGCTTGAGCCTAAGTTGTCTATCCTTGACGAAACTGATAGTGGTCTCGACATCGATGCTCTTCGCATAGTGGCTGGTGGCGTCAACAAGCTAAAGACTGAAAACAACGCTACTATCGTGATCACTCACTATCAACGACTACTCGACTACATTAAACCTGATTTCGTGCATGTGCTTTACAAAGGACGCATCGTAAAATCGGGAGGTCCTGAATTGGCTCTTGTTCTTGAAGAAAAGGGTTACGATTGGATTAAGGAAGAAATCGACAACAAAATCGACTAATCACACTTGCCACTTATGTCATCATTAAAACAATATATCGACCTTTTCAAGGAAAATCGCGCTACTATCGACTCGCATTCAATCGAGGCGATGAATGCTTTGCGCGACAAGGCGCTTGAAGCTCTTGAAGGCAAGCGACTTCCTGTGAAAGGCGACGAAAACTACGAAATCACCGACCTCGAAGCGACTTTCGCGCCCGACTATGGCGTCAATATCAATCGTTTCGACTTTGGTGCCGACACTGCCAACGCATTCCGTTGCGATGTGCCTAACATGAGTACTTGGCTATACTTTGCGTTCAACGACACTTACTATAGCAGCCGCACTGCATCTATCGGTATGCCCGAAGGTGTGCTCGTTGGCTCTGTGCGACAATTTGCAGCTACTCACAGCGAGCTAATTAGCCGTTATTATGGCACACTTGCTCCGCTCAGCAACCCTACTGTCGCACTCAACACATTGCTTGCTCAAGATGCATTGATAATCTACATTCCTAAGAATGTTACTCTTGAAAAGCCTTTGCAACTTGTCAACATCCTCAACGCCACCATCCCTGTGATGGCGTGCCGTCGTGTGCTTATTGTCCTTGAGGAAAATGCTCACGCAAAAATGCTCGTTTGCGACCACACTCAGAATCAAGAGCTCGACTTCCTAAACACTCAAGTAGTCGAAATCTTTGCTGGTAAGAACTCTTCGTTCGACCTTTACGACCTCGAAGAATCGGGCGAACACACTCACCGCGTATCATCGCTATGGGTGCGCCAAGAAGAAGGCTCTAATGTGCTTGTGAATGGCATCACTCTTGTGAATGGTACCACACGCAACGATTATAACATCGACATCGTGGGCGAACACTGCGAAACTCACCTCTATGGTATGGCTATTGCTGGTGGCGAACAACACATCGACAATCACACCGACATTGCTCACCATGTGGGACACTGCTCAAGCAACGAACTTTTCAAATATATTCTCGAAGATAAGGCTCGTGGTGCATTCTGCGGAAAAATTCTGGTGGACCCTAATGCGCCTAAGACCGAAGCTTATCAAGGCAACCGAAACATCTGCACTTCAAACGAAGCTAAGATGTATTCAAAGCCTCAACTCGAAATTTACACCGACGATGTGAAATGCAGTCACGGTTCTACCATTGGACAGCTTGACCAAGATGCAATCTTCTATATGCAAGCACGCGGTATCTCAAAAAACGAAGCACGAATGTTGCTTATGCAAGCTTTCATGACCGATGTGATTGCAACAGTGCGCATGGACTCACTCAAAGACCGACTTCGTCATCTTGTCGACAAGCGCCTTTATGGCAAACTAACCCTTTGCCAACAATGCGGTAGCGACTGCCACGATATCATCAACAACATTGATTAATGTTCCACTTTTTATAGTATGCTAACAGACCAAGACATATTAAACATACGAGAACAGTTCCCTATTCTCAACACTAAGATTGACGGGAAACCGCTCATTTACCTCGACAATGCAGCCACTTCACAAACACCCGACTGCGTGGTCGATGCAATAAGCTATATGTACCGCAACCTCAAAGCAAATGTGCATCGAGGTGTGCACACATTGTCGCAAGAGGCTACCGACCGTCAGGAGCTCACTCGTGAAATGGTGCGTGAATACATCAATGCTGCAAGCACCGAAGAAATCATCTTCACTCGCGGCACCACCGAAGCAATCAATCTGGTAGCATCTTCTTTTGGCGGAGCTTTTTCTCATGGCGATGAAATCATCATCACTGCGATGGAACATCACGCCAATATTGTGCCTTGGCAACTCATTCAACGCAACAAGCGCATTCACTTGCGTGTAGTGCCTATCAACGACAAGGGCGAAATCGATATGCAAGCCTACGAAGACTTGTTTACCGAAAACACCCGTTTCGTTGCTATCAGCCATGTTTCCAATGTGCTTGGCACAGTGAATCCAGTGAAAGAAATGATTCACATAGCCCACAAACACAGTATTCCTGTACTTGTTGATGGTGCACAAGCAGTGTCTTACAAGCAAATCGATGTGCAAGACCTTAAAGCCGATTTCTATGCATTCTCGGCTCACAAAATGTATGGCCCTACAGGCATCGGTGTGCTTTATGGCAAGAAAAAGTTCCTCGAACAAATGCCTCCTTACCAAGGTGGTGGCGAAATGATTGGCACTGTTTCATTCGAAAAAACAACTTTCGCTAAGCTACCTTATAAGTTTGAAGCTGGAACGCCCGATTTTGTAGGCATCGCAGCATTTGCCGAAGCCATTCGATTCATCAAGAGCATTGGTATCGAAAACATAGCTGCTCACGAAGACCGATTGATGGCTGCTGCCACCGAAGGATTGATGAAGATTCCTGGAATGAAGATTTATGGTACTTCTGAAAATAAGAGCGCTGTGATTTCTTTCCTTGTGAACAATATCAACTCTTACGATATGGGAACTATCCTCGACAAACTTGGTATAGCTGTTCGCACAGGTCATCACTGCGCCGAACCTCTAATGCATCGTCTTGGAGTAGAAGGCACAGTGCGTGCATCTTTCGGAATTTACAATACTATGGAAGAAGTTGAACAATTTGTCGCAGCTGTGGAACGCGTGGCAAAAATGTTTGGCTAAAACACACAATAACTATGAAAGCAGAAGACATCAAAACAATCGATTTCGACCTAAAAATCGACAACGACACATTTGTTCAAACAACGATTACAAATGTTGCATCGCGTTACAAGGTATTCTATTGTTTCAAGAATGGCGACACTCGCGAAGATGGTGAAGATCGATGCACCGAGGACACATTTGCAAGCATCACCAAGATGATTGCCGATGCCATCGACAACATTACAAGTGAGCCTGTCAGCATTTCTTATTACATCAAGCTCACATCGCACACCAATTCGTCGTTGCTATTCAACAATCGTGATGCTTCGCCCCAAGCGATAAAAAAAAATCATCGATGCACTAACTGAGCACATCGATGAATTATCGTTCCTTAACGCGTTTAAGCGTTTTGTTTAAAATATCGATTCTTTAGTTTCGGTAGTAAGAAGCTCAAGGGCTTTCATTCCCATCACCGAATTACCCTTTGCATTGAGTCGTGGGCTCCACACAGCCACCGAATATTGCAACGGATAGATGGCTACGATTCCACCTCCCACACCACTCTTACCTGGTAGTCCCACAAGATAAGAGAATTCACCTGCTTCGTCATAGAATCCACAGGTTTGCATTATTGCGTTCATTCGCTTCACTTGTGATGAGGTGAGTGTAATACCTGCATATTCAAACTTCCTTCTGTGGTTGGCAAAAGCCAAAAATGCACGCGACAATTCCATACAGCTCATTTCGACCGAGCACATCAAGAAGTAGAATCGCAAAACTTGTTCGATATCATTTTCGATTGTACCGTGATATTTAAGCAAGTTGGCAATAGCAGCATTCAAATAACCATTTTCTCTTTCAGAAGTTGCAACAGCCTCATTGTATGTGATTGTATCATCACCCGCCACAGCTCGCACAAATGCAAGGAAATCTTCTTTAGGGTTTTCAAGATGCGACATAAGGATATCGGCCATCACTATAGCACCCGCATTAATAAATGGATTTCTTGGCACACCCTTTTCCACTTCGAGCTGCACAAGCGAGTTGAATGCAGTTCCTGAAGGCTCTTTACCTACTCTTGTCCACAAGTCATCCCCCTTGATTGATAAACACATGGCAAGCGTGAATACCTTCGATATACTTTGTATCGAAAAACGCACCTCGGCACTCTCGATCGAATATATCTCGCCATATATAGTGTGAATACTCATCCCAAATTGGTCAGGGTTCACTTTGGCAAGCTCAGGAATATAATCGGCTTGTTTGCCTTCCTTTGCATAAGGCAAAATCGACTTATATATATTTTCAAGTATCTGTTGATATTCCATAACTTTTTATTTTTATCACCATTTTACCACTACTGCTGCTGCGCCATTAGGCATATCGCTCTTAAAAGGTGGATGTAATTTCGATATCTTTATGTTTCCTCCTCTTACGGCTGGAAATTCTTTGTTTATGGCCTCGATAATGCGTCCTGCCACTCGCTCAAGGAGTTTGCTTGGCTCGGACATTTCGCGTTCTACAATGGCATACAAAGCAGCATAGTTGAGGGTATCTTCGAGTTCATCACTCTTCAAAGCATTTTCAAACGGATAATACACTTCAAGTGTTACCTCAAATTCATTCCCCACTCGTCGCTCTTGCTCCATCACACCATGATAGGCATAAAAGCGCAAATTCTCAAGCCTTACACTACATTCCATCTTTTGAACTCTCCTCTATTTGTTCCACCCACACATAAGCACCTATATCCACACTATCGCGCTCAAAACGATTCACACCATAACGGTCGATTGACGCACTTTGTGGGCATAGTTCTTTATCGCCCTTATTGATTGCGTGGCTTTCGTTCTTCAATCTATAATCAAATATATAATCTTCGCGCACAGTGAAGAACAATGGATCGCCTTCCCACACGCAATTCAAGAAGTGCTCGTCATCTTCGCCTGCCGATTTCAACAAGCAATTACGCAAGTACACATTTGAATCGGTAAGGTCGCCAATGTTTATATCACTCGAAAGACCATAAATCACACAATTATCAAATCGCGCATCCATAAGTGGCACGCCCTTCATCTCATCGGCAGGAAGTACATAGTCAAGACCAAGAATCGCACCACCTATCGCACTAAATAGATAGTAATTGGCAAGCGTACAATTCACAAATCGCACCTTCCCTCCTATAAGCGCCACCACATTACCACCAGCATCGCTAAACTCGGTTCCTTCAGCTTCAATCCATGAGTGCATCGATGCAAGCACTGCATTAGAGGCGTTATGTAGCACACTATTATAAAGATGTAGCTTAGGACGGTCGATAACCCCACACGAATCGGCATATACGCCAAATGTTGAGCCACGCATCAACACATATTGCATCTCGTTGTCAAAACTTTGAGGCGCAATATACACTCCACCCCATTGTCCCGACATAATATCGAAATCAATATCGCCCACCACATTATCGGTGCGGTCGCCACGCAATGTGATTGGCGCATCTTGTGTGCCTATAGCATTCAATGTTCCACGCACATCGATAAATGCTTTGTCGTGGAAACACAATGTAGCTCCTGGTTCGATAGTAAGCTTTGCACCTTCTTCCACCACAAGCGAATCGAAGATAACATAAGGTTTTTCGGCTGTGAAAGTGGCATCGTCAGTGATTACCTCGCCATATTTTCGCACCACATCTTGACCCCAAGCTGTTACAAGCACTCGTTGCGACACGCCATTGGTAACAAACTGCACATTATCCTTGATTTCTATCGGATTATTCTTGTTAGTTGGGTCGATATATGCTTCAACAAACACAAAAATGCTATCCTCGCCACGAATTTCCACATTGTGAAACTCCTCGCCGGTCATACCATCAACATTCAAATAAAATCGTCCACCACTAGTGCCTTCCAATTTCACCGAACTGATGTTAAGCATCTTCTTATGACGATTATACACCGTGAATCGCTTAGTAGGTGTACCGAGCTCGGTAAACACAGTGTCAAAAGCCAATGTGTCGCACGAAAACTCAAGCACATCACTGCTACTCATCGTAAAATCGTCCTCAATGCAAGCAGTAGCCATCACCGCCACCCCCACAATCAACGCATATAATATCTTTCTCAATTGTCCCATTCCATCCAATTATTGTCTATACAATAAATAACGAAATCCTAAGTGAAATATTATTGCTTAAACATAATTCTATTTCATTTCTAAATACAATATTATATAAAGTCTTATCTTTGCAAAAAAACATCATAAAATGGACGGTTCAGTTGCTATTATTTTCATTTGTGCTTTTATTCTCCTTATAATTCTGAGAATATGGTTTTCTTCACCCACTAATATTGGTAAATATGGAGAAAAGCGCGTTGCAAGAAAATTAGATGGTCTTCCCGAAGAATATATCACACTAAATGATGTTTTACTCCCCACATCATATGGAACAACACAAATTGACCATATTGTCGTAAGCACTTATGGCATATTCGTTATTGAAACCAAAAATTACAAAGGATGGATATTCGGAAACGAAAAATCAGAGATGTGGACACAAAGTTTATACGGAAGAAAAGTTTTTGGAATATGGTCAAGCGAGCAACATAAATTCCGTAATCCTATTCGTCAAAACATAGCACACACCATTGCTGTCAAATCCATTTAAAAGATATCGGAGATTTCAAGATAATACCTATGGTGGTGTTCTCTAATGATGCTGAACTTAATATCACAACACCTAACAATATCGTCATTAACTGGAGTGAATTGCGTAGTACCATCCAAGAATACGATTATCCTTGTATATTTGGTAATGAAATCGATTTAATTGTTGAGAAAATCTCATCAGCAAATCAAATTGACGAAGAAAGTCGCAATGCCCACACACAAAACATTCAAGCAAAAGTACAAAGTCATTACAACTCAATAGAGAATAACATATGCCCTAAATGTGGAGGTACACTTGTTGAAAGGAATGGAAAATATGGCACTTTCTTAGGTTGTTCTAATTATCCTAAATGCCGTTTCACTTACAATAACTAATCTTTTTTATCAATTCCGAACTACCCTTTCTACATATTTCGCATATAATATTCACTAACTTAGAATCCACCCACAGGTGAGCTGTGAGTGGATTCTAAATATTTATTCAGCAGAGTTTTTACTTCTTGCTAAGGTCTTTCAACAATTCTTCGACTGCAATGCGAAGTTGTGTATCTTCGCCCTTCACGATTGTTTCAGGTGAGTTAGCTACTTTCACATCTGGTTCGAGTTGTTTGTTTTCAAGATAGCTTCCGTCATCAACACGATAGCCCACGATTGGAATACCGAACACGAGTGTTGGGTCTTGCAATGTTTCCCATGATACACTTGTCATAGTTCCTGGCACTGGCATACCCACAAGTTTACCAAGTTTGTTAAACTTATATACATAAGGTGTACCGTGTGCATTACTATAGTTGGCTTCGCATTGTAGCATAATGCTTGGCTTGTTCCAACGACGGCTTGGCATATCGCAAGCTTCGCGACCTCTAATCACTTGTGTGAAATACTTATTACCACTGAATAGAATTTCAACATCTTCGTGAAGACGACCACCACCATTGAAACGAGTATCGATCACGATACCTTCTTTCTTGTTGTACTTACCAAGAATATCTGAATAGATTGTACGGAATGAACCGTCATTCATCGATTGGATGTGAACATATCCAAGACGACCATTTGACCAACGCTCTACATCGGCTTCGCGTTGCTTCACCCAACGAGTGTAAAGCAAGCCATTCAACGCACCCTTAGTAATAGGTAGAACCACTTCGTCCCAACGAGAACCATCGGCTGGATTATAGATTGAAACAAGTGTTTTCTTATTAGCAAGACCATTTAGAACAGCAGCAAGATCGGTATTCACATCGATTTCTTCACCATTGATCTTTTCAATCACGCAACCTACAGCAAGTTTTGTGTTCTTGTGATCGAATGGACCCTTTTCTACCACTTCGGCAACCTTCAAGCCTTTACCCTTGTGATTCCAATCGTAAAGTAGACCGAAATCGGCTGTTGTTTCGCCACCAGCAGCACCGCCACGATAGCTTGCACCAGTGTGCGACACATTTAGTTCGCCAAGTAGCTCGCTCAACATTTCGGCATAGTCATAATTGTTGTCGATGTGAGGCAAGAACTTAGAATAAGCCTTGTACATCAAATCCCAATCAACGCCATGCATATTTTCTTGATAGAAACGCTTCTTTTCTTGCTTCCACACATGGTCAAACATATAAGCGCGTTCTTGAGCCAAGTCCATTTTCACTTCAGCAGTATAAGTGATAGGTGTCATCTTGCCACCCGCACCCATCTTGCTCATTCCACGACCAAGAAGGAACAATGTCTTTCCGTCCTTGCTTGCACCGAAAGAAACAGCTTGAGTAGAGCCTACACGACTTTCTTCACGCTTACGAAGATCAATCTTCATGATTTCAATACCCTTATCGCCTGAGCGAGTGTAGTATAGGTTTTCACCTTCGCCGTCTACGATAGCATCATGAATGTCTGATGAATTGCGAGTCAAGCGAACGATGCGATCGCAGATACCTTCAAGTTCCACATTGATATCCTTGACTTTCTTATCGTCTTTCTTCTTGTCGCCGTCCTTTTTATCATCTTTCTTATCCTTCTTATCGTCCTTTTTAGACTTCTTGTCGGCTTCTTCTTTATCTTTCTTTTGTTGCTTTTCAAGTTCCTTGCGAAGTTCGTAATCTTCCTTGCTCAACTTATACTTATCGTAAGCATCTTGATTCATGAACACCATCATCACATCCATAAGTGAACCCCATGAAGCATGGCTACGCATACCATAACGGTCGGTTGCAAAGATAATTGCATTACCATCGGCAGTCCAACGAGGGCTTACGCTGAAATATCCACTACCAGTGATATTTGTTACCTCGCCACCTTGTGCGCTCACGATAGCCACATCGCTATAAGGGTCGTGTCCGTTACCAATGATTTCAAGAGCAAACCACTTGCCGTCAGGACTCCATGTGTAGTAGAAACCACCATCAGTACGATACCAATGAGTACCATCGGTTACTTGACGAAGTTTCTTAGTTTCGAAGTTGTAAACCATAAGTTTGTTACGATCTTCGATAAACGCAATTTCCTTGCCGTCAGGTGAATAAGTTGGGTAAGTGCGTTCCACCTTGTCATTAGGCAATAGAATTTCTTCCTTGATAGATGTTGCATTAGGGAAGTTAAGATCTTCTTTGCGCTCGATTTCAGCAGTATAAAGTTGCCAGTTACCGCCTCGTTCACTTGCGTATGCAATTTTACGATTTTCAGGATGCCAAGTGATACCATTTTCAGCAGCTGCTGTGTTTGTGATGCGCTTAGTTGTGTTATAATCTACCGATGTAACAAACACCTCACCACGAACCAAGAATGCTACTTGTTTTCCGTCAGGAGAAACTTCATAACCACTTGCACCACTTGAGCTACGCGTAATCATCGGTTTGTTTTCATCGTCGCGCACGATGTCAATCTTCACCTTTGCAGGATTTTTACCCACCGATTGAGTATAGATTTCGCCATCGTAAGCATAGCAAAGTTTGTCATTGTTGCTCACCGACAAGAAACGCACTGGGTGAGTCTTGAACGATGTAACAGCCTTCACCTTCGAAGGATTTGACAATGGGAAGCTATACACATTGAATGAACCACCCTTGCGTTCGCTCAAGAAATACACTGTCTTACCATCGGCTGCCAACACTGGGTTACGGTCTTCGCCAGCACGATCGGTTAAGTTGGTGTGCTTGCCTGTTGCCACATCATAACGCCACACATCACGAGTGATTGACGATGTGTGATGCTTACGCCATTCATCTTCAAAGCCTTTCTTATCTTGATACAAGAAGAACTTGCCCGACCTGTCGAAATTCACCATTTCGGCAGGTGTTCCAAGCACTTGAGTTGTGCTACCTCCATCTACGCTCACTGAATATAGTTCGTTCATAGCCGATGTAGGGAACATTGCGCTTGTAGCAGGGTCTTGAATTGCTGCATTGAAAAGCACTTGCTTGCCATCTACGCTGAATGCAGTTGGGATTTCGCCCACCGAGTTTTTAGTGAGGCGTTTTGCTGCGCCACCATTAGCATTCATCACATACACATCCATGCTACCGTTGCGGTCGCTTGCGAAAGCAATCTTACTTCCGTCCGGACTCCACACTGGTGAACAATCGTAGGCCGATTGAGTTGTCAACTGCACAGCCGAGCCACCCTTTGAAGCGACCTTATAGATGTCGCCCTTGTAGCAGAACACAATCTCCTCACCATTAGGAGATATGCGCACATCTCTTAGCCATAATGGCGTTACAGCTCCTGCTGTTGCAAAAGCCGATGCCAAAACAAAGCTTAAAACTGTTTTTTTCATATTATTTTCTCTTTTAATGTTTATTTTCAAGTATATCCAATCTCGGTTTTGACGCAGGAATTTTACAAATTGCGCCAATCAGCTACAAATTTAATATTAAATTTGTTATTTTCATCACTTTGCACTACCTTTGAATGACACTTTTATTTAATAATCGCTTTTATGAAATTAAAATCATTAGTTTTAAGTACAATTCTACTTATGACATCTTGTAACATAACTGCTCAGGACATTCAACTACCAGAGCCTACTCGTAACGGTGGAATGCCATTAATGGAAGCAGTGAACAATCGTCAATCATCACGCGAATTCACCAATGCCACTCTCACTCATCAACAATTAAGCGACATGCTATGGATTGCTTGTGGCTACAATCGTCCCGACAAGCGTACTGTGGCTACTGCACTCAATCGTCAAGAAATGAGTGCCTATGTAATCACTCCCGAAGCTGTGTATCGCTATGAGCCTAAAGAAAACAAGCTCATTCACATCAATAGTGGCGACCATCGCGGTGTGAGCGCAATGCAAGACTATGCAAAAGTAGCCCCTCTCAATGTGGCTCTTGTTGCCGACCTTGCTAAGCAAGACAAAGATATTTTTGCAGGAATGACTGTGGGTGCTATGAGCAACAATATCTATCTATGGTGCGCATCTGAAGGTTTGAAAACAGTAGTTAGAGCAAGTTTCGACCAAGAAGGTTTGAAAAAGGCTCTTAAACTCAACGATAAGGAGACTGTGTTGCTTGTACAGACTGTAGGTAAATAAAGCAACGCACATCTATCTTCTATGAAAAATTTATATATTTCATTAGCGTTAGCTTTATGCTCAACGCTGCTTGTTGGTTGTGATGCTCCCGAAAACGAAAATGGTCCTGTAAAAATCATCAACATGACCAAATCGAACAAAACAGCCAACAACGGCAACGAAAATTTCGTTTACAATGTCAAAACACGAGGCGTTGGCAAGTCACTCGGAGCGGCTTTCAACGACAAGAATGATGTGCAGTTACAAGCAGCGCAAGCGATAGGTATTGACCCTATAGAATCTTATAAAGATGCCTATAACATCAACCAACCTATCGTTGAGATTACATCCTGCGACGAATATGAACTTGATTCACTATCACATTCTTTACCCTACCTCATTCCTAAAGCAGCAACACTTCTTAAGGACATAGGAAAGGCGTTCACCGACACTGTAGTGGCACGCGGAGGTAAAGAATGCCGAATGATTGTAACAAGTGTGCTTCGCACCAACACTTCTATCGCCAAATTGCGCCGTCGCAATCGCAATGCTACCGATATGTCGTGCCATGTCTATGGTACTACATTCGATATCAGTTGGCGACGATTCCACCATTCCGACTCTACCTACATCATGAGTACCGAGGACTTGAAGAACATTCTTGGTGAGGTGCTTTACAAAATGCGCGAGGACGGACGCTGCTATGTGAAATTTGAACGAAAACAAAGTTGCTATCACATTACTACACGATAAACATTTCTACGACAATGAACCAATTCAACGATATAATCGCTAAATATAAGCAAACCAAAGGCATCAATCAGCTAAACATCGCCACTGCTCTCATCGACATGGACGGTGTGTTGTACGATTCGATGAAATACCACACTATTGCGTGGAAAAAGCTCACCGACGAACTCAACATCGAGGCTTCTCTCGATGAATTCTACATCTATGAGGGTATGACAGGGGCTGGCATTATCCGATTGCTATTCAAACGCTCTTTCAACGAAGAAGTGAGCGACGAAAAAGCTGCCGAGCTATATGCCATCAAAGCAAAATATTTCGGCGAAGTGGGCAAGGTGGAAGTTATGCCCGATGCTCAACGCATGACCTCTATTCTGCGCGACAACAATATCGAACGCGTGCTTGTAACTGGTTCGGGACAAGCATCTATCTTGAATTGCCTCGATACCGACTATGCTGGAATTTTCGACCACGACAAGCGAGTTACTGCTCACGATGTTACCAATTGTAAGCCTCACCCTGAGCCTTATCTACGCGGAATGGAGAAAGTTGGACGCACAGCCCAAGAATGTATCGTTATCGAGAACGCCCCTCTTGGCGTCAAGGCAGGCAAAGCTGCTGGCTGCTTCGTAATAGGTATTACTACAGGTCCTATTCCTAAAGATGAAATGGAAAAGGCTGGTGCCGACTTGGTATTTGGCTCAATGGCCGAATTTGCCAATGCACTACCTACTCTTATCGAAGCTTTTAGAAATTAATCAGCACAACACAACATTATGTCACAATCAATTATATTCACCAACGAAATAAATCAAGCGCTCGCACAATTGCTTTCAGAAATGGATTTCAATAAGCTATTTGTGCTTACCGATGAGAACACGGCTCACTATGTTGCGCCTAAGTTTGGTGAAACACTTTACACACATAATGCTATAAATATCACTATCCCGGCAGGCGATACCTACAAAAATATCGAGAGCCTTGCTCATGTGTGGAGCGAACTTGGCAACAATGGTGCTACTCGTCGCTCGCTATTGATCAATCTCGGCGGTGGCATGGTTACCGACCTTGGTGGATTTGCTGCGTCAACATTCAAACGCGGCATTCCTTTCTTCAACATTCCTACAACACTATTGAGTGCTGTCGATGCAGCCGTTGGTGGCAAAACTGGCATCAACTTCAATGGTCTAAAGAACGAAGTGGGTGTGTTCAACGAGGCGAAAGCTGTTATCATTTCCACTATTCCTCTTTACACACTCCCTATCGAGGAAGTGAAATCGGGATTTGCCGAAATGCTAAAGCATAGCCTTCTCAAGGACTCTTCAACTTTCAACAAGTTGCTTGCATTCGACTTCGACAACTACACACCCGACCATCTTCTCGACCTTCTCGAAGAATCGGTGAATGTGAAACGCGACATCGTGGCTCAAGACCCTCACGAAAAGGGATTGCGACGCGCGCTCAATCTCGGACACACCGTAGGTCATGCTTTCGAAAGTCTTGCCATGCAACGCCTAGCACCTATTCCTCACGGATATGCCGTTGCTTGGGGTATGGTAGTGGAATTGGTATTGTCGCACTTGATGCTTAAGTTTGACAGTACCATCTTGCATCGCTATGCACAATTTGTTCACGACAATTACGGAGCTTTCCACATCACTTGCGACGATTACCCTGCACTTATCGCTCTTATGCAACACGACAAGAAGAGTAACCGTGGCGAAATGAATTTCTCACTACTCAACGCCATTGGCGACATAAAAATCAACTGCGAAGCAAGCGAGGACGATGTTAAGGCATCACTCGACATCTATCGCGACTTAATGCACATCTAATTCATTACAAAATGCTTAAATATCACACCATTGACATATCTTGCCGAGTAATCCCTAACGAAGTGAGCCTCGTGGTGAACATCACAGGTTGCACCATTAAGTGTCCTGGTTGCTGCGAACGCACTCTTTGGAAAGACAAGGGCACTCCACTCACAATTAAGGAATTGCGTGGTATATTACAAAACTACTGCCATGTCATCACATGTGTGTGCTTTATGGGTGGCGAACACGAACCAAGCGAAATCAACACTATGGCTCGATTCATCAAGCACAATTTCGCAGGATTGAGAACGGCTTGGTACTCTGGTCTTGATGAAATAGCCAAGGAAATTGATTATTGCAATTTCAACTACCTCAAGACTGGTCCTTATCAAGCATTCAAGGGCGCTCTTGGAACCCCCGACACCAATCAACGAGTGTTTGAGGTTACTGAGGATTGCACTCTCATCGACATTACCGACCGATACATTCGCACCGAGCCCGACGAAGTGCGTCAATTAGATAACGACGCGGCTAAGACAGAAGAAATAGTGGAAGAACCTCAAGACGACGATGCCGGAAATGCCGACAACAACAATAACATCGAAAACGAAGAAATAGGCGACTACGAAGATGTTGAGGCACTTGCTCCTATCGAAATTGCCGACCGTCAAGAGGAAAAACAAGAAGAAATCCTTCCACAAGTCGTTGAAGAAACTGTAGAAGAGCCACAAGTAGAAGAAGTTCAAGAAGCCGAACAGCCTAAACCTGAGAAGCCTAAAAAAGCAAAATCAAAGAAGGCGAAAAAGCCAAAACAAAAGGTTGCAGAACAACCACAACCTACCGAGGAGCAACCACAAGTTGAGCCAATACAAACCAAACAACCTCAACAAGACACCAACCCTCCTATCGACGGAGTAATAATGGAGATATAAAATCAATATCCGCCCTGATTTTTCAAGGCGGATATTTTATTTAGATTACATCCCTACTTCTTACATTCTACGAATTTATTGTGGTATTCGTCGAGAATGGCACGAATAGCAGTACCAATCTTTAGGTAATCGCTTTCCACAAGATTAGCCAACGATGCACGCACCGACCATAGAGGCCCGTCAAATCCGTCGCCATTGAGCAGCACCACTGCTGTTTCTTGAGCCAATCGCATCACGAAATCGAGAGGTTCGTAGTTTGCTTCGAGATACTTAGCAAAGTCTTCTCCATAGAACTTCTTAGCCCACACCATTATGTCGATTTCAGAGTAATAGCCTGCACGCAACTCATCGGGTAGCAAGGTGAATCCTGTTGTTTGCCACAATGCTTCGAGGCGTTCCTTGATTTTCTTTTGCATCTTTGCTTTATACACATTTTCGGTGTCGAGCAATGAGAATGCAGCAAATAGCGACATCTGAATTTGTTGTGGAGTTGACAACCCTGCCGTGTGGTTCAATGCCACAAGACGGCTATCGGCCACCATGCGATCGATGAATTTCATCTTTTCGGGTTCGAGAGTCAACGAGCCATAGCGTTTGTTGAGCGCACACTTATCAGCTTCGGGAAGATTAGCTATCAAGCGGTCAAATACATTTTGCTGTTGCGCTGCAATGACTGCCAAACGCCAACCAGTAGCACCGAAATACTTCGAGAATGAGTACACGCACAAGGTATTTTCGGGCAATTCATACATAAGCGAACGGAAATCCTTCACAAATGTGCCATACACATCGTCGGTGATAATCATAAGGTCTGGATTGTCGGTTTTCACGATGTCGATAATACGATCGAGCGTGTGTCGCGACAAGGTGTAAGATGGTGGATTGCTCGGGTTCACAAGACACAGCAATTTCACATTCTTATCGCGTAGTTTATCTATTTCTTCATCGGCATATTGCCATGTGTGATAGCCATTTTGGTCAACGCGATTTGCACTTATCTCCACCACATCAAAGTTGAAGCGAGCCAAGTGAGGAATCTCAATATAAGGTGTGAAAATAGGCGACATTAGCGCAATTTTATCACCTTCGCGCAGCAAGTAGTTTTGTTGGAGCGAATCGAATGCATAACACATTCCCGCCGTACCACCTTCGCACGCGAATAGGTCAAATTTCATATCTTTACAACCCTTTCCACCCATTTCCTGAGCCAGATAATCTTGCACAATCACCTCTGTGTTACGCAATATGCGGTCGGGAGTTGGATATTGGTCGCCTATCACTGCTTCAGCCCATTCGAGAGCCAAATCATCGGGGTCGGTACCCTTTGCCACAAGGTAAATGAATGCTCCATTTAGCAATTCGGCCCCACGGCAGTCCTGATGATTCACTATAAAATCACGCAATCGCACCGCCATGCCTTGTTTCGACGGAATACCTGCTATGCCTGCTTCGTCATACATCACTCGCTTACATTCGTTCATAGCCCACTCTCCCAATAGGAAGAATGCTTCGCGCGGAATGGTCGAAATCCAGTTAGGGTTGCCTCGACCGGCATTTAAGAACGTGTGAGTAGATTTTCGAGCGTCAGCTTGCGCCATTGCAATCAATTTGTTTTTGATTTCAAAAGGGCTCATTTTTTCAAGTTGCTTTTCATATTCACGCGAAAGCAACTTATCGTTTTCTTTTTGTTTGTCCATTGTTTTTTGACATTTTAATAATAAACATTGATTTTGGTTATGCCATTAGCAGTACGATTGCCACACCCCATAGGATTAGCAGAGTATTGCCGATTGCATAAGTAACTGTGTAACCCATAGCTGGGAGCGTGCTGTCGAGCGAATCTTGAATTGCACCAAGGGCTGCTGTAGTGGTGCGACCACCGGCACAACAACCGAGATTGATCGCTGGGTGGAACTTGAATATCTTGGCTCCCATCCATATTCCAATAAGCAACGGAATAGTGGTAGCAAGCACACCTGCGATGAACAACATAAAACCTACTTCCTTAATACCACTAATAAAGGTTGGACCTGCCACAATACCAATTACGGCAATGAACATATTCAAACCCAAATTATTAAGAATCCATACTGCAGGTTCGGGTATACCACCAAATGTTGGGTGCTTTGAGCGTAACCAACCGAAGAACAATCCAGCAATCAATGCGCCACCGCTTGTACTTAGGCTGATAGGTACACCTCCAAGATGTAATGTTAATGCTCCGATGAGTCCACCGATCACAATACCCAATCCCACAAACACAAGGTCGGTCTTATTGGTTGGACGGTCTACATAACCCAACTGTGGAGCCGCTGCATTCACTTCTTGCACAAGTCCCACGATGCGAATAGTATCGCCTGCTTGAAGCTTTGTTTGCGCAAGCACAGGAATTTCCACGCCACCACGCTTAATGCTCTTAATCATTATACCACGCATAAACGGTTTTGCTCGTAGGTCGTCAACAGTACTGCCATCGGCCACTTTCTTGGTAATCGTGATTGGCAATTCTTCGGCTGGGAAGCTAAGTAGTTCGTAATCGCTCACTTCGGCTCCAATCCAACTTTCGTCTTGCACAATATATTCGCGACGACCGCTCAACACCATTTCATCGCCTATCGACACTTTCATATCGGGTTTTACCTCCACTATCTCACCATTGATACGCAAGCGTTCCACAAAGATGCGTCGTCCAAGGCTCTTGAAGTGTTCTTCAATCTCATCTACTGTGCGAGGAGTAGCAAAGAAATCGGCCGAAACCTTATAAGCACGAAATGATACAGGACGGCAAGCATTAATGTAAGCAGGATCATCTGTAATACTACTTTGATTGAGTTTTCGAGCAAGTTCTACTGTTTGTGCCTTCACTTTTTCAAGACCACCAAGTAGCTTAGGACCTATGTTACCAAGGATATAAGCCGAGCCCACAGTACCAAATATGTAGGTTACAGCATAACACACTGGAATCATATCAATCCACGCTTTCTTTTCGGCAGCCGACACTCCAAGTGTTTGAATAGTATCGCCACCCACACCGATAACGGCCGATATTGTTTGTGCACCCGACAACAATCCCGCAGCTTCTCCTGGATTGTAACCAAATGCGACAGCAATACCCCAAGTTACGAGCAAACACACAACACACAACACACAGGCAAACACGACTTGCTTTATGCCGTCGCCTCGCAAGGCGCTAAAAAATTGCGGTCCTACACTGTAACCTATCGAGAACAGAAACAGCAAAAAGAACACCGACTTCAGCGGTCCTGAAATCGCTATGCCCATTTGCCCCACAAGAACGCCCACAAGTAGCACCGATGTTACTGTACCGAGCGAGAAACTCTTGTACTTAAGCTTCCCTATCCAGAAGCCTACGCCAATCGTGAGAAATATCGCCAATGAGGGATATTCTCTGAATGTGTCAACAAACCAATTCATAATTCATACTTGTTTTTTGTTATTAAACATTTTTCTTCGATAAAACACTACAACGGCTTACTTGGTTTGCTACACGACACAAAAAAGTCAACCTATCCACACGATAGATTGACTCCTTAATGTTATGTTCAAAATTTAATTTATTCCATTATAACTCCGAAAGAGCGTTTTTGACGGTCGACAAGCATTTTTTCGAAGTTATCCAACACAGTTCTCATTTCGTCCGACAGATAAGACAAGAACTTTGCTACCAATTCATCGGGCACTCCATAAAAAGCTGCTGCTATACTTCCTGTCATACATGCTATCGTATCACTATCACCTCCAAGCGACACAGCCAATCGCACTGCCGACTCATAGTCATCACTTTCGAGGAAAGCGATGATTGCTTCAGGACAACAACCTTGACATGTTTCATTGAAACTATAGTCAGGTCTTATTTCGTCGCATGTACGGCTCAAATCATAGTCAAATTCGCTCTCGATATATTCCTTTATCTCTTGCTTTGATTTGCCCATTCGTGCAAGATATATTGCCGATGCTATGGCTTGCGCACCTTTTATTCCTTCGGGGTGATTGTGGGTTACTTCGGCCGACTCTTCGGCAAGTTTCAATGCCTCCTTGAGCGATCTTGCATAAAATCCCACAGGACTCACACGCATTCCCGATCCATTGCCATAGCTATTATATGGCTTGTGCATATTAGTGTCTCTACTAAATATCCAAAAGTAGAACATTCCTCCATATCCCGCATTAGGATAACGAAGCCCCCACTCACGCAATATTGGAGCCAAATCATCGCCTGCATGGTCGTAGATATACTTGTTGGTATACTTCATATCCTTCGTCATCAACCATTCAGCCACAGCGATAGTCATCACCGAATCATCAGTGAAAAAGCATTCCTCATGCGCAAATTCAAAATCGGTGGCTCTATAATTATCCCACTCAAATCGTGAGCCCACTATATCGCCTATTATTGCTCCTATTATGCCTTTTGTTACCTTACAATCCTGCACTTGTAGACCATTTTCTTCCATACTTTTTTTCTCCTATTTTTGTGTTTTAAAATTCCAGTCTAAATCCTTTTTTCTTCATTCTCACATATTCTTCCGAGTTAAATTTAAATTTGCTCGGTATGCGTGTAGGTGTATCGTCGGCTCTTTCTTCTACGGGTTTCACAATATTCAATTTTTGAATCTTGCGATGGAAATTGCGACGATCAAACTTCACTTGCAATATTGCTTCATATAAATTTTGCAGCTGTGGCATTGTGAACACCTCTGGCAACAGATCAAATCCTATTGGTTCGAAGTGTATTCGCTCACGCAATCGGATAGTGGCTTCTCGCAAAATCTTATCATGGTCAAAAGCCAACTTAGGAATTTCGTTCAAGCCAAACCATTGAGCTCTTGTTGCATCATCACCGCCTTGTACTTCCGAAATCTTCACCAATGCAAAAAATGCTATCGTAATCACGCGCTCGCGAGGGTCGCGACGCACTTCGGTAAATGTGCGCAACTGCTCAAGTCGGCTACATGCAAAACCAGTTTCTTCTTTTAGCTCACGCATTGCACATTCCTCAGCAGTTTCTGTTATTCGAAGGAATCCTCCAGGCAATGCCCAAGTACCTTTGTAAGGGTCAATTCCGCGCTCAATAAGAAGCACCTTCAACTCCATTCCGTCATACCCAAATATTACGCAGTCGGTAGTCACTGCAGGATGCGGATATTTATATGAATACTGTTTTTCTTCCATGCTGTAGTAATTATTGTGTATTTATCACTCAAAAATACTACATTTTTTTCCTTTTTCCAAAATTCTAATTTCATTTTTTTCTTCCTTTCTTTTTAATTCTACTTTTCTTCACTCTACCCTCCCGTTTGGTGTGCTATGCCAAACGGGAAGCTTCTTGCGGCAATAGTCCTTTTGTGTTCTCTTTTTTGTTCATTTTTGTTTAACTCTCTTTCATACATTTTTCCTTTCCCATGGCACCTCCTTTTTCACACTTCAGCACTTCTTTTTTCCTATTCAGCGTGTGTTTATGTGTTTTTCAGACACAAAGGTATATCTTTTCTTTGAATCCAACAAATATTTTGCGTATTTTTTACACATTTCCACTTTTTTCTTGTTAAAAACGCTCAAAATAGCACAAAAAACAAATCCCGGAGACTCATTTTTTCATTTTTAGAGAGTCGCCGGGATTATACCTATCACGCTTCAGTTAGCGCATAGCTTATATCAATCTATGTATCTCATCTGCGATCTCCTGTGCAGTAAATTCTATGTCAAACAGGCTTTCTCCCACCTCGTTCTCGTAAGCATATTTGAGCGACACTCCCTGTTTCGACAGGTCTTCAATCATATATTTCATATATGCATACATACCCACCAGTTCTTTCTTCAGCATTTCACGCGATGTCGACAGCATTTCGGGAGTAATAGCCGCCTTGTTGGCTCCAACAAGAATGTATTTGTATACCACCGAATCTTCAACCGACAACACATCAGAATAAATCACACCATTGCCAAAATCGACAGGTAGAGCTGCCTTAGCATTGTCAACTATATACATCATATAGTATTCTTTTTCGTACAAAGGCTCTCCATTGGCATCGTTCAAGCGGCGCAATGCTTCTACAAGGTGCTCATTCTCCACGAGCATTATTTTCACTGTATCGCCGTCAAGATTTAGGTATGAATATCTTATCCACAAGCCCGATTCTTTAAGCGCTTCCTCCTTAATTGGATTACCCTTAACTATTTCGCTCAAGAAACCCATTGCACCAAACTTTGGATTTACTGCATATTTCGATTCGCCAACAACTCGGGCGTAATCATCTTTTAACTTAAGTGTATAATAAAGTCCATCACCTTCTATACCTGCCTCAACCATATTTCCTATTGGAGTAGCCATAGGTAGCGTGAGATTCTTTGTTGCACGACGGAATTCATCACGCAATTTCTCACCTTCAGTCTTACAGCCAGTTAGCACCACAGTTATAATCACTGCAACTATTAATAAATAACGCTTCATTGCTATATTGTTTATGATTTTTCTTTTTTTTAAACGATTACACACACTCTTTCTGTGCACATTAAATATCATGAGATTTTCTTCTAAGCTTCACCACAAAGTTACCAACTTTTTTTATTCTCGGACACAATTTTTTCGCGAAAAATATTGACAAGATATCAACACCCTCGCTGCATATCATTTTAATTCAAAAACAGCAATATCGCTCGATGTTCCAATACGGAAAGGAGGTCCCCATAGCGACAAGCCGCACGATACATACACATGCGAATGCGACCATTTGCGATAGCCATAGCTTTGCTCGTACATCATATCTACAAGCATATTCATAGGGAACACTTGTCCTCGGTGGGTGTGTCCACTCACTTGCACATCTACCCCAAGACTATCTTTCTTCGCCACTTGATAAGGTTGATGATCGAGCATAATCATAGGCTTAGAGCTATCGGTCTTGGCTACAATATCGCGCAATGACAGTCGGCGCTTATTGTGCCTATCGTCGCGACCCACGATTTGCAATCCACAAGGCAATTCCACTATCGTGTCGCGTAGCAACACTATCGGTGTTTCTTTCAAGAAACTCACAGCCTCATCGATACCACTTATATATTCGTGATTTCCTGGCACCATATACACTCCCAACGGCGCAACAATCTGCGACAACTCTTCATTCATTCGATTTTCACGCAATGGAGTTACATTGTTGTCAATCAAGTCGCCCGCAATGAGCACTATATCGGGATTTTGCGAGTTGATGAGTTCGACATATTTCTTGAGTCGTTCCTTGCCTGTGGCGTAACCCAAATGCACATCGCTCACAGCCACCACCCTCACTGGTGTTGATAGTGGTTTGTCAAGTGTTATCGCAATTTTATTCACCACAGGGTTACAATAGTTGTAATACCCATAAGCGAGCACACACGCAGTGAGTCCTGAACAGCACCAAAATCCATACTTAAATGTGGGCAAAAATATTCTCACTACATCGGCAACAACCAATGCCATCACCATATATAATATCGCCACAAGCCATATCGAACCTGCCACATACAGCACTTGTTGCATTACCGACGGCAACTTATCACGCCCCACCAACGACACTACCAATGCAAATGCGACTACCCAATACACCACCGACAACAAAATCTTACCCCACAACGGCAAAAATACCATTGAGTACAACATTCGCACATACACATAGGCATTGCCTACGATGTATAATATAGGTAGTAATAAGAATAGTATTTTCATCATAGGGAATTAGCTATTTATTCTTCCGACTTGTGTGAGTCACCCTTTTCTTCTCGCTTGCGTTGGATATATGAAAGTTCGCCCATAGCAAACGAGCCATCACGAGGGTCATCAACAAGAGGCTTCAACAATGCCTCTGCCTCATCATAGTTACCTTTTTCTATAAGCAGATAGCAACGGCGGCGAAACAAGAATCTACTATATCGCTCCAAATCGGGCGCATCGCTATCTTCTTCATCAATACGGCTCATCACTTTTTGCACTTGCTCGGTAGCTTTCATCACGGCGTCCATAGCTCTCACATCGCCCGAGTTCACCAAGCAATTGATATATTCCATATCATATCGTACGCACACCTTGAAAGCCACTATCTCAAGATAGTACAAAGCCTTTTCATATTGTTGCAACTCAGCAAAGCAGAAACCAAGCATATAGCACACTTCGCCAAATGTTTCACGCATTCTCGGCGACAAATGGTCGAACGATGCACGCAAATGAGTATATGCCACCAAAAGTCTAACGATAGCTTCATAGTAACGACCACTATTGAATAACTTGCGACCGAAATACAATTCTTCTCTTGCATCGGGAATTTCGCAATCCAACAATAGTGCTTGCTCGTCAGTAAGTTCGTCGGTTTTTCCTGCTTCCAACTTGTCGTAAGCATCTTTTCGCATATATTCCACTTCGGCAACGCGACCTCTGTCCGACACTTTATCAAATGCGATAACAAATGTCTTGGCAAAAGCTTTATTGTCGGGCGAGCCTGCCTTTATGCTCTCGCTGATAGGTTGTCCTGACACCGACACAGTAACTCGGGCATACAATGTGTGTTCTGTTTCGCCATCAGCTTCCACAAACACATTCACCACCGACGACTTCTCGCCATCGCCCTTATGAGTACCTGTAACCACTAAGTTAACCCAGTCATATTTGAACGAAGTGTTAGCTATATCTTCGCTATTCACATTCAACAGCGTCTTAAAGACATCAACTTGCGCCAACTCCTCGCTCTCATAGGCAACCGACTCTCCAGTATTTGCAGTAGCTACCACTTTATTAATAGCCAACTTTTCTAAACCTATATTATTCAAGAAATCGGGCAATAGATACTCTTTGACTACATCCACTCGCTTGTAATTATATTGACCGAGTTCACATTCACGCAATAGATAGAGTTCTCTGCGACGAGCCGAATATTCTTCCTCTACATCTTCAGTTTTTGTTTTTTGCTGTTCTTCACGAAGAACATCCAATGCTCTGCTATAAGAATTGCGCAAATTGAAGCCCATTTCTATATTTCGCTCCAAATATACATCCACATTAGGGATTACACTCATAATAGGACCTCCCATCACGACATTAAATCCCACATTCTTCTCATCATCGGTTAGATAATATTCCAATCGCACTTGACTGGGAGCATTACTGTTCACCATATTGCACAATATGCGAGCTGTTACCAAATCTTCCATTGGCAACATACCGATATTAGGCATAACAATCTTGGCATAAACTGAATTGGCCAATCCTTCAATATAGAAATCGCCCCCTTGAAAAGAAAATGTGTACGATTTCAACTCATCACCCTCATCCGTCTTTTCTTTCGAATGCAATTTGCACGGACAACCTTTCGATTTCAATAATTTCACAGCATAATCCACACCAAATTCCACCCCTTCATATCCTTGAGGAGTTTTCTTCTTTTTCGATTGCGTCCATGCTGCGACTACACCTACGGCACCCATTACAGCACCCCAAATTAGCCAAAAATACAATGTATCCATACCTTCTCGATTTATTTTTTTCCTATATAGTTTGTGTTATTCTTCTAATAAGCAATTTACTTTGCGTCGGCAAATTTATTAGGGAATTTAATGTCGTCGGCTGGGCGAGTAAGTGCACGCACTATCAATATCACACCCACTACAATGAATGGCACACTAAGCAATTGTCCCATATTCATTCCTATCGACTCTATCATACCCACTTCCCAAGGTTCTTGCACATTCTTCACATATTCTATCAAGAATCGTGCCGAAAATAGCACTGTGAAGAACACACCAAAAATGAGACCTTGACGGCGTTGCGCATTCCACTTCCAATACATAAGCATAAGCACTACAAATAGTGCCAAGTAGCACAAAGCTTCATATATTTGTGTTGGGTGGCATGGAACAGTCATTATAGGTTGTGCTCCATGCATCCAAGCACCAATGTTATCGATAAATGAGAATCCCCATGGTAGGTCGGTTGGTCCACCATAGATTTCGTGGTTGAACAAGTTACCCATTCTTATCAATGCACCCACAAATGGAACAGGCACAACAAGACGGTCAAATGTCCACAACGGATTCTTCTTAGTTACATATTTTGAATACAACAAGATAGCTATCACAATACCTATTGCTCCTCCATGACTGGCAAGACCACCTTCCCACACCTTGAGAATATCGCCAAGATGCTGTGAATAGTAATCCCACGCATAGAAGAACACATGGCCAAAGCGTGCGCCGAAGAATGTAGCCACTACCACATAGACAAACAACGAGCCAACCCACTTTTCGGGTGCGCCTTCATGACGAAACATTCGCCACACTATCTCATAACCTACAAGAAAGCCTATAGCAAACATCAATCCATACCAACGCACGGTTACAGGCGAACTGATCAGCTCGGGGTCGAATGTCCAAGTTATAAAGTCAAGCATATCTCTTTGTATTTACGATGATGTTTCTTATTCGGTTGCTGGCTTCACATCCACAAGTTCGATGTCGAAACGCAATGCTTCGTAAGGTGCAATCACGCCACCTGCTCCACGCTCGCCGTATGCAAGGTTATAAGGAATCCACAAAGTGATCTTACCACCCTTACCAATCAACTTCAAACCTTCAGTCCAACCCGAAATCACTCTATTCAATTCAAATGAGATAGGTTCATCCTTGTCGTAAGAATCTGGACGGAATTGCTTTAGTTGAGCCTTGCGAGCTTCAGGCATTTCGGCATAACGAGTTGCATCGAATGTTTCGCCCGATTGCTTTGTACCCTTATAGTGAACAGTTACATTATCTTTATCCGATACTGGCATCAATTTCTTGTCGCCCTTCTTTTCAATCTTATACACCAATCCCGATGGAAGCACCTTCACACCTTTTTGTTGTGCCATTTCGTTCAACCAAGCAGCACTCTTGTTCTTAATTGCCATAGGACGATCGATTTCATAATAGCGACGGATGTAATATTGTGCCTTATCGTTATCCATGATTGCTTTACCTTCGCGATAATCGCGCATACCTTGCAATACCCAGTACATTTGAACTGGCAAATCGCTCTTTGCAATATTATTTCCAAGATTCATCGCAAATGCCTTAGTTACATAAGCACGCTCATGCTCAGTTTCGAACACGCGAGATTGTAGATACATGGTCTTGCTCCACACCTTGAGTGAATCCAAGTCGGCTTGACCTGCCTTCACGCGATCGACATATGTCTTACCGAAATATTCGTTGATAATCTTTGGCAATTCATCGGCTGTTATTGTCAAGCTATCTTCTTCAAGTGTTGCCACGCCAAGGGCAGCATTGCTCACCGCCTTGTCAAACACATTATAATCAAATGGAATATATTCGAACTGCTTGTTCATTCCAAATGCTACATTCACACCCGAAGCATACGACAATGTGTCCATCTCTGCTTCATTGCCCCACTCTTTATTTTGCGCTGTTGCGCTCACTCCTGCACACAATAGTGCAGCCAAAATTATACTTATCTTTTTCATATTTATCATATTTTTTATAAACGAATTACAAATATAAGAATTTTATTATAAAAACACCAAATTACGCCGTAATTCTATTTATTTACAATTATTTAGTATCTTTGCAGTCGAATAGAGAGATATTAATAGAAAATTGACATATGAAAAAGACAATTATTGACTTATTCGAAGCGTCGGTAAAGCGCTATCCTAACAATACTTTCTTGCTCGAGAAGACAAGCAAAGTATTCGAACCCACTACTTATACACAAGTAAAAGAACAAGTGTATCGCCTTGGTGCTGGTCTGCAAGCTCTTGGTGTAAAGAAAGGTGACTGCATGGCCCTTCTTAGCGAAGGTCGCAACATGTGGGTTATAGGTGAACTTGCTATGTTCTACGCAGGTGCTGTGAATGTACCTCTTTCAATCAAACTTGAAGAGCGCAACGACCTAATGTTCCGCCTCACTCACGGTGATGTGAAATATGTAATGGTTTCGGGCACTCAATTAAAGAAAGTGCGCGCTATCAAGGACGAACTTCCTGAAGTGAAATACATTATCGTATTCGACAAGCAAGACAGCTACGAAGAACGCGAAATCGCCCTTGAAGATGTATTCAAGATGGGTGACGAGTTCCTTGCTTCACACTCAATGGAAGAATTCCTAAGTGTAGCCAACTCTATCCAAAACGACGACTACGCTACTATCACTTACACCAGTGGTACTACTGCCGACCCTAAGGGTGTGGTGCTTACTCACCGCAACTACACTGCCAATGTGGAACAATCGCTAACTCTTGTCGACATCGACGAAACTTGGCGCACTCTTATCATCTTACCTCTTGACCACTGTTTTGCTCATGTGGTAGGTTTCTACATCATGATGGCTCAAGGTGCTACTGCAGCAACTGTTCAAGTGGGACGCACTCCTCTCGAAACTCTTAAGAATATCCCTAAAAACATCAAAGAAGTTCGCCCTCACTTCATTCTTAGTGTACCAGCGCTTGCTAAGACTTTCAAGAAGAATATCGAACAAGCTATCCGCGCTAAGGGTAAGACTACTGAACGCTTGTTCAACTTCGGTTTGAAGGTTAAGCAAACTTACTATGGCGACAGCAACCTAGACAGCAAGGGCTTGCGCATTTTCTTGAAGCCTCTTGTTGCACTATTCGACAAATTGATTTTCTCTAAGGTGCGCGACAACTTCGGTGGCGAACTTCGTTTCTTCATCGGTGGTGGTGCATTGCTTGATAAGGATTTGCAAAAGTTCTATGTAGGCGTGGGCATGCCTATGTACCAAGGTTACGGACTTTCTGAGGCTACTCCTGTAATCTCTTCTAATGGTCCTGAAAAATATCGTTTCGGTTCAAGCGGTAAGCTTGTTAAGCCTATCGACTTGAAGATTTGCGACGACAACGGTAAGGAACTTCCTCTTGGCCAAATGGGCGAAATCGTTATCAAGGGCGAAAATGTGATGGCTGGTTACTGGAAAAACCCAGAATCGACTGCCGACACTATCAAGGACGGTTATCTTTACACTGGAGACCTTGGTTACATGACCGAAGAAGGTTTGCTTTATGTAAAGGGACGATTCAAGAGCTTGCTTATCTCAAGCGATGGTGAAAAGTATAGCCCAGAAGGTATCGAAGAAGCAATGGTACAACTTGCTCCATCTATCGACCAAGTTATGCTTTACAACAACCAATCTACCTACACTACTGCTGTTATCGTGCCTAACAAAGATTATTTGAAGCGCACTTTGGCCGAAAAGGGTCTTTCTCTCGACAACGAAGAAGGTCGCAAGGAAGCTCTTAAGCTCATCGAAGCCGATGTGAATATGTTCAAGAAGGGTGGCGTACACGAAACTATGTTCCCTGATCGTTGGTTGCCAACTTGCTTCGCTGTACTTGCTGAACCATTTACTGAACAAAATCAAATGATCAACAGTACAATGAAGATGGTGCGTGGTAAGATCGAAAAGGCTTATGCCGACCGCATCGAGTACATGTATACTCCAGAAGGTAAACAACTACTCAACCCTCGCAACATCGAAGCACTTGCATAATTCTTGTGCTTGATACTCATAAAAACAAGAGTTGCCCACTTCACAGTGAGCAACTCTTTTCATTTTAAACCTTTATTGCTTATGACTACTTTTACTTTTTATTTTGTAAATTATTCGTTCTTTATTTATCCTTCACGCGATTAGCTTCGAGGATAGGTAGATTAGTTTCAGTTGGAACATAGATGACTGTTTTGTCGTTGAGGTTAGCTTGTTGACGCACCCACAAGTATTGAATATAAGCAGGTGTCAAGCTACCATTTTCGATGCGAATAGCTTCAGCAGCACCCTTTGCGCGTTCAATCTCGGCTTGCGCATTAAGTTTTTCGGCTTCAAGGTTAGCTTTTGCTTCCTCAATCTTGATCTTACGGTTTTGCTCAGCCTTAGCGAACTCTGCACGACCACTCATTTCTTGTTGCCACACATTGTAGTAAGGAACGGCGATAAACAAACCCACTACACACACCAATACAATCGCAATTGAACCTAAAGTGATTCCTAAACTTTTTTTATCCATATTCTTTAATTTTTAAGTTGTTAATATTCGTTTTTCTTTACCACAAAGTTAATACGCAACTCATCTTTTTACAAAATTTCTGCAACATTTCAGTATTCATATATAGCAAAAAGATATTTTTAACTGCAAAATTGCAACACACCATTAAAAATCCTAATTACTCGCTCACAATTCCTAATTATTTTCACTACCTTTGTAGAACATATAATTAAGTAAAACACTAAAAATACTAAATACAATGAACAAGCAAGAACATCTTTTAGCTGAAAAGCTTTTGCGCATCAACGCAATCAAGCTTCAACCTGAGAATCCTTTCACATGGTCATCTGGTTGGAATTCTCCAATTTATTGCGACAATCGCGTTACTCTTTCTTATCCTGATGTACGCAATTTCATCAAAATTGAACTTTGCCGCATCGTTGCAGAACAATTCCCTGAAGCTGAAGCTATCGCAGGTGTTGCCACTGGCGCTATTGCTCAAGGTGCACTCGTAGCCGACAATCTTGGTCTGCCTTACGCTTATGTGCGTTCAAGCCCAAAGGATCACGGTCTTGAAAACCTTATCGAAGGTAACTTGAAACCTGGTCAAAAGGTAGTAGTTATCGAAGACCTTGTTTCTACTGGTGGTAGCAGTTTGAAGGCTGTTCAAGCTATTCGCAATGCTGGTTGCGAAGTAGTGGGTATGGCTGCTATTTTCACTTACCAATTCCCTCTTGCTACCGAAAAGTTCGAAGAAGCTAATGTTAAACTTTTTACTATCGGTAACTATTCTTCTATGCTTGAAGCAGCTGTTAAGATTAACTACATCAAGGAATCTGACATTGCAGCTCTTGAAGAATGGCGTAAAGATCCAGCTAACTGGACTCCAAACACCGATCGTAACGCTGACTAATCGATATGGATCTATTTAAAAGCGACATTGCTAAGATAAATTGCGGCATCGATAAAATTTACGCGATGCTATCAAACCCTGAATCGTTCAACGATATAGCTGCTCAACTACCCGAAGAGGTAAAAGCAAAGTTTGCTGGCAAAGCAACCTTTGACAAAGACAGCATCACTCTTGTTGCCGATCCTGTGGGCGAAATCAAACTTAACATTGTGGAACGCGTAGCTCCTAACAAAGTGGTTTTCGCAGCAGCACAATCTCCAGTGCCTTTGCAACTTGTGGTAAACCTCGAAAAGTTGAGCGATACCGAAACTAATGCATGTGCCGAACTTGGAGTAGAGCTTAACCCTTTCATTCGACCTATGTTGTCGAAGCCTCTTCAAGATGGTGCTAAGAAATTCGGCGAAATGCTGTCAAAACTACCATTCGAACTACTATAATCACAAGTTTGAATCTTTATAAAAAACAAGTAGCGCAAAGTTTTTTTTCGCTACTTGTTTTTTGTTCGTAATGGTTCCACATCACCCCATCCATTCACTTAATGTTTTTTCCATTTCGTCGACTGCATCTATATATTTGCGGTACAATTTAGCACCAAATATTCCACCTATAACAACTCCCGCTGTTCCACTTACAGCAAATGAGACATCTATCGAGCTAAACATAACTAACAACATAGCCATACCCATCACCAGAGCAATCAACACTCCTCCATTGTAGTGCTTGCGAAACTTGATTACTCGCTTCATGGCTTCAAGAGCCGTTTCACGCCCCACATTTATTGATTTCAATTCAAAATACAAGTATAACTCACGCACAAATATGAAACCAACAAACACCCAAGTAAGCACATAGAGCAACATCTTTTGCCATTCAGGACAATTCAATTCCGAAACGCCATAACACCAAAAGAAAAATGGCAACAGAAATGGCACAAATATAGCTGAGACAAGACAATGACGGCGAAGCATTGCCAATGGCGATTTCACCTTATTTGCTGTTACCTGGTCGGTAAGTTCCTTTATCTTTTCATCTTGTGCCTTTACATGCTTATCAAGTTCGTTCCATTTATTTTTTAATTCTTCAAGTTCCATAGTAGTTTTTGTTATAAGTTTGCCATATTAGAAAGTTTCTCCTTTGCTCGTCGCAAATGCGATGCCACATTATTACGACTTATACCCATAATTAGCGCTATTTCGTCGTAAGGCACCTCATCAAGCCACAACAATATCATCGCTTTATCCAATCGATTAAGTCGATTGATAAGTTGATACATTTCTCGCAACATCTGAGAGTGCTCCTGTGTGTCATCGAGCAGATAGTGGTTATCGCTCAAATCTTCGTGCGATGAGTGCTTGCGCTCCTTATTGGTATAGGTGATGCAAGTATTCAGGCTCACACGATATATCCATGTCGACATTTTCGACCTATTTTCAAAGCTGTCAATCCCCAGCCACACATTGATAAGCACCTCTTGACGCAAGTCGTTGAAGTTGTCCATATCATCGGCATACATATAGCACACTTTGTTTATCACCTTGCTATATTCTGCCACATATTGCTCAAAGCAAGCACGCCTTTCGGCGTCGGTTCGTTTCATCCTATTGTGATTATTGTTAATAAATACTCCGAGAACATCTTTTTTTCGGTTCATCTACCTATAAGACTACACACTCCTTAAAAAGTTGCACCCTCAAACAAAAAAAATGCTCAACCTCAAAGTTGAGCATTTCTAAATATACTTACAAGTCTTGAACTTCGTCCATTACGCGTAGGAAGTTTCCACCCCATATTTTTGCAATATCTTCTTCGGAATATCCTCGCTCTATAAGCTTCACTGTGATGCGAATTAGGTCGTTATCGCCTCGGCAGCCTTTCACACCACCACCACCATCAAAATCGGTTCCTATTCCCACATGGTCGATTCCTGCCACATCAATAATGTGACACAAGTGATTCATAAAGTCATCTAAGCAAGCATCTTTCTTATTCTTGCGCAAGAACTCATTCACTATGCACACTTGCACCACACCGCCATTTTTGGCTACGGCACGAATTTGGTCGTCAGTAAGATTTCTATCGTGGTCATACAATGCTCGCGACGATGAATGCGATGCTATAATAGGCTTCTTTGAGTGCTTGATTACATCCCAGAATGTCTTTTCCGATGCGTGCGACACATCAATCATCACCCCAAGACGATTCATCTCCTTGATAGCTTTTTTACCAAATTTGCTCAAGCCATTCCAACGAGCAACGGTATCCGACGAACTATCGCAATAGTCGTTATTCTTTGTGTGACACAATGTGATGTAAGTAACGCCAAGATCTTGCACTCGTTTAATATCTTTCAATGAGTTTCCCACGCCATAGGCATTTTCCACGCCCAAGAAGAATGCTTTCTTGCCTTCACTCTTTATGCGCTTGAAATCCTCTGAAGTGCGAGCTATTTCCACTCTGCCTTTGTTCTTTTCCACTTGCTTATAAACTCCTTCAATCAAGAAATTCACTCGCTCAACAGCTTTTTGAGTATTCTCGGCATCACATTTTCCTTGTTTTACCCAGCAAGCAAGATATTGACCATCAAGCAAACCTTCTTCCATTTTAGGTAGGCACACTTGTGTCTTTTCGCGGTTTCCTATGTTATACTCGCCTTTGAAACGCAATGGTGTGTCGGTGTGAGAGTCTATTGTCAAAGCATTGCGATGAACAGCCTTTGCACGACGATACTTATCAGCTTCGTTCAGGAAGAAATAGAAGAATCGAGCCGACACCTCTTCGCCATTATCGGTTTGATACTCTGGGTGGAATTGCACACCCCAAATTGGTCTTCCTTCAGCCGATTCAATAGCTTCAGGTATCGAATCATTGGCCCAAGCTGATATTCTAAACCCTGGCGCAACAGCTTTCACTGCTTGATGATGGAATGTATTGGTCATCAACTCGCTCGTACCTATCACATCACCCAACACTGAGCCTTCTTCAAATCGCACGAGATGTGTTGCCACTGTTCCTGCCACTTTTTGCTTGTGGTGGATAGTTGTATCGGGGTGTTGTGATGGTATGTCTTGATAAAGTGTACCTCCAAATGCTACATTTATCAACTGCTCGCCACGACACACGCCAAACATAGGGATATTCATATCGCCAGCCATGCGAATAAGTGCTACATCATACACATCACGAAGCGAATCCACCTCGCCAAGTTCTGGAATTGGAGCCTCTCCATAGTAAGATGGGTGAATATCACCACCACCTATAAGCAACAAGCCATCCACACGCTTAAGAATATCTCTCAATAGCAAACTATCTGTTGTTACTGGGATTAGCACTGGTGTTCCTCCAGCTTTTATTACCGAATTGGTATAAGTCATTCGTGTTGATGAATTATATCCTGGGTGCGAACACGACACACCTATAAGAGGGCGAACATCACTTTGCACTGGTGCTTTTTGCCCCACCATCGATAGCGAACACACTGCCGCCATCACAATCGACATTAGTTTTTTCATTTCTTTTTGATTTCTTTTTCTTTACGTTCTACAAAGATACAACATTAATACACAAACTGCACAATCACACAAAAAAGAAACGATGTTTCGCAACAGCGTTTCCCAATAAATCTACAATCTATAAAAACATATATATTTCTACTCTACTTTTTTCGACGAATCACTCGTCTTTACTATTTACTCCTCCAAATTTAATCACTTATTAAGTGTATTCCAAATTTATTCATCAATAAATTTTGCACACTTTTATCCTTTTAGTGCATTTCATTATAAATCAACCGGTTACAACTTTATGTTTAAAAACATAGCCCAATAGCAATCATCTACAACCACTATTTTCTACCAATATTGGAAATATTTCACTAAATTTGCATTATTATGGAAAATGTTTGTTTACCCGAAGACCCTTTTATGTTGCTTAGTTTCATCAACATGAAGCTACGCGATTGTTACAACTGCCTCGACTCCTTGTGCGACGACCTCAACCTCGATCGTCAAGCTCTCGAAGACAAACTCAAAGCTGCTGGTTTCGAATATAACGAGGCGCAAAACAAATTTTGGTAACACCACATTTATGAACAACAAACACCTCATCGTAATCACAGGTCCCACTGGCATCGGCAAGACCGACACAGCCATCAAAGTGGCGCAACACCTCAACACCGAAATCATAAGTGCCGATTCGCGACAAATCTATCGCAATCTGCCTATCGGAACGGCTTGCCCCACTGCCGACGAGCTTGCTGCTGTGCCTCACCATTTCATCAACATTCTCGACCTCGACCAATACTACAGCGCAGCTCAGTTCGAAAGCGATGTTCTTGAGCTTTTGCCTCAACTCTTCGCCAAGCATGACTATGTGGTGATGTGTGGTGGCTCGATGATGTATGTCGATGCTGTGTGCAACGGACTCGACAACATTCCCACTGTGAGCGATGAAGTACGCGCCCAAGCCTACTCTATTCTCGAAAACGAAGGCCTTGAAGGTGTGTCACGAAGAGTGGCCGAAATCGATCCCGAATACTATGCCATTGCTGACAAACAAAACGCAAAACGACTTGTTCACGCACTCGAAATATACATGCATTCGGGAAAACCCTTCTCATCGTTCCGCACTGGTGCAAAAAAGCAAAGACCATTCCACATACACAAATTTGTGCTTAACATGCCACGCGAGGAACTCTTTGCTCGCATCAACTCTCGCGTTGATAAAATGGTTGAGCTCGGACTTGAGCAAGAAGCACGCAATGTGTACCATTTGCGACACCTCAACTCACTCAACACGGTGGGCTACAAGGAAATGTTTGCCTATTTCGACGGCACAATGGATTTCAACACAGCTTGCGAACGATTGAAGAAAAATACTCGCGTTTATGCCAAGAAGCAACTCACTTGGTACGCCAAAGACCCCGATGTCATCAATCTTCACCCTTCAACAGCCACCGAAGAAATCCTAAAACTGATATAAACTAAACAACTGAAACATTAACTTAAACAATCTTCGATATGAGAATTTCTAAATTTTTCTTGGCAATTGCTACCTTAATGGTGCTAATGTCGGCGACTCTTCCTTCAAAGGAAGAACGCACCTCTCAAGCCATTCAAAAAGTAATGGACGAATTTCAAACTGTTGGTATCTCGGCAGCCATAGTTAAAGACGGCAAGATCGTTTACAACGAATCTTTCGGCTACAAGAACTTGGAAGAAAAAACTCCGCTCACCAACAACGATGTGATGCGCATTGCTTCTATCTCAAAATCTTTTACAGCTACAGGTCTTCTACAACTTGTCGATAAGGGCATCATCTCGCTCGACGACGATGTGAGCAATCTAATAGGTTTCACTATTCGCAACCCTCATCACCCTGATGTGCCTATCACATTGAGAATGATTCTTTCACACACATCAAGTATTCGCGACAAGGAAGACTATTTCACTCTTGACCACCTTAACCCAGCCGTTTATGGCGACTGCGTAGAGTCTTATTTCAAGTACAAACCAGGCGAAGGCTATTGCTACTCTAACATGGGTCTAAACCTTGCTGGTTCAATCCTTGAAAAGGTATCGGGTGTGCGTTTTGACGACTATGTAAGAACAAATGTAATTCACAAACTTGGTCTTTACGGCGGACACAATGTCGACTCACTCGACAACAGCCGCATCGCTCGCATATATACTCGTCGCAACGGCGAATATGTTGAATCAACTGGCGCTTATAGAAGCCGTGCCAACGATATGCACGAATACAAATTCGGATACTCTACACCTTGGTTCTCACCTACTGGTGGTGTTAAAATCTCGGCTCACGACCTTGCAGTGTACATGATGATGCACATGAACTATGGTAAATACAACGGAACACGCATCATATCTAAGAAGAGTGCCAAGGCAATGCAAAAACCTATATGGACTTCAGTCGAAAATGGCGACGAACTTTACGGACTATGTCTTAAGGAGTTTAACGACTACATCAACGACGACAAGTACAACACTCCAGGCCACTACCCTGTGGGACACACTGGCGGTGCTTACGGCCTAAATAGTATTATGATTTGGAGTCCAGACGACAAATGGGGCATCGTAGCCATGACCAACGGTTACACATCAGTAAAAGGCAAGAGTTTCCTAAAAGAACTCACCAACGCCATCTACAACGCCTACATCAAAAAGTAATCCCAACTTACCCCATAACACAAACGAGATGCACATCACCAGTGCATCTCGTTTATGTTTATAAAAATCCTACAATAGGCCTTGGCTTATATTGTCCCGAATAGCTGTTGGGCATTGGCGTCGGTTATGCGTGACGCATCCTCTTCGGTAAGCCCCAAATGCGATGCTATGCAACGGCAAATGTGGGGTATGTTTGCACTCTCGTTGCGCTTTCCTCGGTTAGGTACTGGCGCAAGATAAGGCGAATCGGTTTCGAGCAATATGCGCTCTATCCCTATCTCGGGCAACACTGCTGGTATCTGCGATTTTTTAAAGGTTACTATACCATTGATGCCAAAGTAGAAATCGCCTCGTTGGCGTATGCGTTGCACCTCTTCGGGTGTTCCACAAAAGCTATGAAACACGCCTCGTGGAAGTGTTCCACTGTATTCATCAAACACTTCGAGTATCGTATCAAGTCCTTCACGACAGTGCAAAATCACAGGGATATTCATCTCCTCGGCCCAGTGCAACTGCGTATCGAGAACTTGCTTTTGTTCCTTATGGTAAGTCTTATCCCAGTACAAATCCACACCTATCTCGCCAACAGCCACATACTTACGCTTGTCGAACCAACCTTCAACCTCCTTCAATGCCTCGCGCCAATCGGCATTCACCTCTGTGGGGTGCAATCCCATTGCCATCGATGTGCATTGTGGATACGTGTCGTGAAGCGCGTGCATAGGCTCTATGGTAGTCAAGTCCACATTGGGCAAAACAAGATGATGAACACCACTTTCGAGTGCTCGTTGCACCACCTCATCGCAGTCCTCATCAAATTGTTCGAGATATAAATGTGTGTGAGTATCTATCATGATGTATTTATTTCTTGCGGCTCATCAACATATCGGCAAACGAGCGAAATGCCTCTTTCGCATCATCATTGATAGTTATTTCTTCAAGAACAGCCAATGCTTCCTTTGTGTAACGAGCTATGCGTTCTTCGGCAAACTGCTTCACACCTGTACGAGTGTAAATATCAGTAACAGCTGCCACCTTTTCTGCTCTATTTGGATTTTCAGCATTTATCCAGCCCAAAAGTTCGCTATGGTCCTTACCTTGAGCCAACTCAAATGCCTTGATAAGCATAAAAGTCTTCTTATTGTTCATAATATCGCCACCGATAGCCTTGCCAAAGGTCTTTTCATCGCCATACACATCGAGAAGGTCATCTTGTAATTGGAACGCGAGACCAATCAGTTCGCCAAAACGATAGATGCGTGTTGCATCTTCGGCACTTGCACCACCTATTATCGCACCAATCTTGCATGCGCAACCCAGTAGCACCGATGTCTTTAGGCGTATCATATTGATATATTCGGCTTCGGTTACATCGATACGGCTTTCAAAGTCAACATCATATTGTTGCCCTTCATATATCTCCATTGCAGTGTTGTTGTACAACTTCATCACCTCAGGCAGCACTGCCACTGGAGCTTTTGCAATGTATTGTGTAGCCATAGTGAGCATAGCATCGCCCGATAGAATAGCTGTATTAGCATTCCACTTCACATGGACAGTTGCTTTACCTCTACGCACATCGGCCTTATCCATCACATCATCGTGCAACAGAGTGAAATTGTGGAACAATTCGATACCCACAGCAGGTGCAAGAGCTTTGTGTGCATTATTACCAAAGGCATCACATGCCATAAGCACAAGCGACGGACGAATACGCTTTCCTCCAAGGCTCATTGTATAAGCTATTGGATCATACAGTCCTTTAGGCTCCTCAGGATAGCAAATCCCTGCCACTGCATCATTCACCTTATCAAGATATTCATTAAATGACAACACCATAGTTATATATCTTTTTTGTTTTTATTATCTATTGTAATATTTCAAAAACGCCGAATATTCAGCCTCGTTATAGATTGTCTTCAACACATCGGCACGCTGTTGCACCTCGGCACTATCGCTCTCATTGCGATAACGATCAATTCGCAAGGCTGTACCCAACTGTTCGGGAGTAGCAATCTTCACATAAAGCGCCATTTGGCGTTCAATTGACAACCCGTTCACATAGCTTTGCACCCCTTCGGCAAAAAGTTGGCTATGACGAGTGCCTTTTTTATCAATCAAGCATTTGCGAAGCATCTCCACGCGACGATTAAGCTCTTTAGCATCTATCACGCTATCATTTTCGATAGAATTCACCACCGTAACAGCAAAATCGCGACCGAAGATTTCGGGAGTAAGCATCGAGTCGAGTTGCGCCACAAGACTACACATCATAGTCTTGTCCATCGAGTCGCTCGCAAGAATGGTCTCACTAACCTTGAGCGAAACATTTTCGGGTGGCGTGCTACAAGCCATGAGCGCCACACTCACTCCTATTATCAAGCTAAGCAAACTTCGCATACCTCACTCTTTCACTTTCTCAAAACAACTCCTTCGCAAAAACCGAGTCGTTGGTTTGCACATACGCCCTAAATGACTCATCAAATGCCTTTGCAGCCATAGTGTCTCCCTTAAGCAAATACTCACTTTGAGCCACCTTAGCCTCCAATATCACTCGTTCCACCTCAAAAGTACTTCGATTTGACATCTTTAGCACTTCCTTAGCCATCACCACAGCACGCTCGCGAGCCTCAGCCTCATACACCGAGCCCTCGCTACCACAAGCCGTAGCAACCAGTATCATTATTATAAGCGTTAGTTTTCCTACAAAAAACTTCATAAGTATTATTTTCACCTTGTCATGAATGCAAGAGTTTATCCCACACACATTCTTTTAATCTTACAAAGATATAAATTTTAGCTCATAGTCCTCTTATTATCCTCACAAAAATGACCCTCTCCAAACAAAAAGTGCGAATGTTTCCCAACACTCGCACACACAAAAAACCTTAAAAATCTAATCCTATGAAAAAACTTATTCAAAAGTACTATTATATTCTTAATTGTACCTAATCTTTTGTCTAAAAAAATGTTAGCATTAACATTTTATAATTCAACACACTACACAAAATCATTTTGATACAATTCTTATTCATTTATTCATCACATTTCAACTATTAAACAATCTTCATCACAAAAGTCCTTCGTGCCATCTTATTTTTATTATTTTTTTGCAACGCTACTATTTAATTGTTACCTTTATGCACCAATTTCACGATTATGGAAAAATTCCAACTAAACATATTAGGCTGTGGCTCGGCAACCTGCACCACTCAACACTTGCAAACATCGCAAGTACTCGACATTCGTGACAACTTGTTTATGATCGACTGTGGCGAAGGCACACAACTGCAAATGCGACGCATGCATCTCAAATTTGCACGCCTCAACAACATCTTCATAAGCCACCTACATGGCGACCATTGTTTCGGATTGCTCGGTATGCTATCCACACTTGCCCTACTTGGCAAGACTGGCACCATGACCATTCACATTTTCAAGGAGGGCGCTGAGTTTTTCAAGAATGCCGTGGAATTTTTCGCCTACGATATGCCTTTCGAAGTGAAATTCAATGTTATTCCTAATGCCAAAGCGGTAATCTACGAAGACGACGCTATCACCGTTACCACCATTCCGCTCAAGCACCGAGTACCTACTGTAGGATTTCTTTTCCAAGAAAAGCCTAAAAACAAGCACATCAATCGTGAAATGTGCGACTTCCACAAAGTGCCTATCTACAAATTGACCGATATACGCAACGGCGAAGATTTCATCAACGAGGAAGGTAAGGTAATACCTAATAGTGTTCTCACTCGCCCTGCCGACCCATCGCTAAGCTATGCCTATTGCTCCGACACTGTATTCTCAAAAAAAGTTATCGAAGCAGTGAAAGGTGTAGATTGGTTATACCATGAAGCTACCTATGCCGACGACAAGCACAAAACTGCTGGTCTGCGTGGTCATAGCACCGCCCGTCAAGCTGCCACAGTGGCACACGAAGCTGGCGTGAAGCACCTCATTTTAGGGCACTATTCTTCACAATACATGGACAACACTCGCTTCCGCACCGAAGCTATGGAAGTGTTCCCCGATGTAACCTTGGCACGCGAAGGACTCAAGATTGACCTCACAAAGTAATCTTTTTTTTCATTTTTTCAGCATTGGGTGCAACCTAATGCCACCCTTGTTGCGTCTAATTCACAGACAATAAAAAAACAATAATATATGAAAACTTCAATCCTTTCATTTTTTGTTGCAGGGGCTATGCTATTGGCATCGTCTACTCCTGCCATTGCTGCCAACGACAGCACCATCACTCCCGAACAACGCATTGAGCGTTCAGCACAAGAACTTGCAGCCGAATCAATCGAACTTGCTACTCAGGAAGTTAAAAAGGCTCGCCAAAAATCAAGCAAACTTAGAGCTGAAATCGATGAACGACTCAAAGATACTATCATCAACGGCAAAAAGCTCAAAGAAAGTCGTTACAGCGATGACTATGCATGGCAATACAATAATCGCCTTCAATCGGAGCAAAATATCATCAATAAGAGTTTCGAATTTGTCGAAAAACTCGGTCAAGGTATTCTCATTTTCGTGTCGGTGATTATCATTCTCATTATTATTGGTATATACATAAGCCGCCGACAAAAATATAAAATCATCGAAAAGGCTATCGAAAACAATTATCCTCTTCCTCCTGGTTTTATCAGCAAGAATACTCGAACAGCTCCCTCTACGACTGTACAGCACATTCATTATAGCTCTGCACAAGCGCAAAGTGGCAACATTCCTGCTGGCAGCAAAAAGATTGTACGAGAATACAATGTAAGCGACTGGGCAAACTTCCGCAGTGGCATCAAATGGTGTGCTTGGGGTATTGCATTCTTGTTATTCTTTATCATTATTGATGCTCCGGTGTGGGTATTTGCTCTAATCCCTCTAATAACTGGTATTGGAAAACTCTTTGCTGCTTATCAAATTCAGAAAGCAAGCAACAATGCTAAGGTGAGCACATCTACTACTAACGACGACACATCAGTGCCTACTCCTCCACCTTTCGGTAACAACGAAGATAACACATCTCACAACTAACCCGTTTTAGAGTATTCTCAACTGAGCGAACTGATGCTAAGTAAATTTGACGAAATAAAACTCCTTGCTCAATGCGCGCTGGGCGATGACCGGCGTGCGTTCGGGACTCTCGTCGAAGCCTACCAAGGCGAAATTCGTCGGTTCTTCCTCAATCTCACCTACGGTGATGCCTCTCTGAGCGACGACCTCGCACAAGAAACATTCTTGAAAGCCTACACGAGCATTCGAAGTTTCAAGGGTCTAAGCAAATTCAGCACTTGGCTATACCGAATAGCCTACAACGAATTCTACTCCTACACAAGGAAACGGCACGAAGAAAGGCTATTAGAAGGAACACAGGAAGAGCCCGATGAACCACTTGGTAGCTACGAAAACAACAGTAACTCGCGCCTCGACATCAACACAGCTCTTAAGGCTCTCAATGCCACCGAGCGCACCATCATAACTCTCTATTATCTGCAAGATGTCCCGATAAAGAAAATCACCGAGATAACGGAGTTGCCTGAAGGCACTATCAAGTCGCACCTTTCGCGCGCAAGAGCTAAAATGGCGCAAGTACTCAAACAATAAATAACCACAATTTTTATTATCTTTGTTCCCGAATGAATATGAAAGAAGATTTTAACGACATAGAATTCCAAAAGCTCATCAAGGAAAAGGCTCACAAACCTGGCGAAAACCCTTGGTTTACACGACGCGTACTCAATCGACTACCCGAGAAAGAGTCAGTCCCAAGCGCCTATTCTATCGAAAAATGGATTTACGCCATAAGCACTGTGCTATGTAGCCTTTGTTGGGTGTATCTATTCAACACCGATTTCTTCGATGTAATCACTGTGCGTACTCTCATTCACACTTTGCTGCTCGTTATAGGATCTATTTTGTTTGTCATTCAAGCCTTGCGTTCTATCTTTTCATTTTAGAATCTCTATTCCCCGATAACATAAAAAAGGCGATGCGTCCCACTCGACACATCGCCTTTTTCTATTTCAAGCCTCAGCTTATTGCTTACTTCTTAATAAGTTTTTCTACCTTCACGCCTTCGGCTGTTGTTACCTTCACAACATAAGTACCGTTAGCAAGATCGCTCACGCCGATAGTAGCTTCAGCCTTTTCGCTTGCCACCAAAGCACCAGCCAACGAATATATTTCGATAGACTTAACTTCGCCACCTTCCACTGTTACATAGTCGGTAGCAGGGTTAGGATAGATTTTCACCTTAGCTTCGTTCAATCCGTCTTCTACATCTTCCACGCCACTCATAGCATCTTCGATATTTGAAATCACAACATAAGTGTGAGCAGGAAGTGTGATAGTACCAGCCTTAGCATCAAATTCGATACCCGAAGCTGATTGTGATTTAGAATTGATATAATAAGTTCCATTAGGTTTGTCAAATGTGTAGTTGAATGTAGCCTTTTTAGTTCCAGGGTTCATTGCTACCACCATTTCTTTAGTGCCTGCCGAATTTCTCAATGTAATGAAACGACCATTTGACCAGTTAGCATCCGATACGCTCCAGCTGAACTTACTTGTATCAAATTGGTTAGCCACATCAAACAAGTCGCTATTGTGACGACGAATAGACAACAATTCTTGATAGCTTGTCAACAATCCTACACGCGCTTTAGCATATTTAAAGTCATCTGATGATAGATTTTCATCGATCCAACCCCACGGAGAATCCTTTTCGCTTGTGTCACCATTACCACCTGAGATGTCGTAACCCAATTCACCAAATTGCCATATCATCTTTGCACCTGGTGATAGAATCATAAATGCAGCAAGCGAACCAAGACGCTTCAAGCGGTTTGACAAACTCTTGATAGATGTTACTGATGATTGTGAAGCCGAATATCCCAAACGTTCTTCATCGTGGCTTTCCATATAGCCCACCTTACCATAAGCATTCATTCCGGCAAATGAGCTACCCGAAGAATTACCTACTGCTGCATTGATAAAGTTATTAGTTTGCTTATTCCATGAAAGACCACCATAATTAGCCATTGCATCTTCTTCGCTACCATCTACAAAGTATTCAAAGATTGCGTGTGCATTAGGATTGGCAGCCTTGATAGCATCGGTATACTTCTTCATAATCTCGATACGCGATGAATTATATCGGCCTGCATCATAGTCACTTGAATAGCTATTTGATGCACCAAGACCCTTAGCCAAGTCGAAACGATAACCATCCACCTTGTATGTTTCAATCCAGTATTTCAACACATCACAAAAATATTGTTGCACATCAGGATTTTCTTGTTTCCAGTCGTTGAACACACTCCAGTTGTGAGGAGCATCAACATTGAAGAATGGATTGTCTGATGATGGCTTTTGGTAAGGAGTAGCCTTTGAATTCCAATACATTGTACACCATGGGTGGTTGTCGGCGTGGTTCAACACGATGTCAAGAATCACAGCCATACCGCGCTTGTGGCACTCATCGATAAATTTCTTATACATATCGCGAGTTCCGTAAGCCTTATCTGGTGCAAAATAGCAGTTAGGATTGTAACCCCAAGAGTTATTACCAGCAAATTCTTGAATTGGCATAAGTTCGATAGCATTCACGCCAAGTTCTTGCAAATAATCCAAGTGTTCCATTGCAGTAGCAAGGTTACCCATCTTTTGTACCTTCACCGAAGCACCTGTAACATCGGTTTGTTCTACTTCTACTCTTGCAAAGTCGCGCAACAATAGTTCGTAGATCATAAGTTCATCTTTCTTAGGAGCCTTGAAGTTTGGCACTTCCCAATTATATTCATCAGCCTTAGCGTCAAACACCGACACGATGAAATTGCCATTAGCTTGAGCAGGATATTCCTTCAAGTTAGGATATACTTCAGTGAATTCATTAATCCACTTATCATTCCATGGATCAAGAACAAGTTTTGCATAAGGGTCGCCCACATGGATATTATCATCAACGATAAACCAATAAGCATACTCCTTGTTCAAGTCGATAACACCAGCAGGCACTGTGTACCAGAAGTAACGATTGCCTTGGTAGTTCATCATTTGAGCATTAGTGAACTTATAGTTGTTCCATTCGCCCACAAGCATCACATTGCTCTTATTAGGAGCATACAAACAGAATGTAACACTACCATCGGCATTAGCATTAGCACCTTGCTTAAGATTACCACTATATGCTACTGCTTGAGAGTTCTTGCGACAGCACAAATCCATCTTATCGGTCAATGTCTTACCACCAGCCGACACTGTAGCATACACTGTATAGTCGCCTTGTGTAAATGCATGTTGGTAAGTAAGTTTTGTACCCTTACCAGTAGCCACTGGAGTTGAATTCACATCGTTGATATATAGTGCGATATCTGCTTCTTGTGTACTATACACAGTGAAATCCACCTTATTGTTGGCTTCCGAGAACACATTAGATGACTGAGTTACAAGTGATATAGCAAGACCATCTTCGTGAACATCTACAAAGATATCCTTACCACCAGTTTCCTTACCTTCCAGACTATTATCTTCTGAACGGAACACGAAAGCAAGTTGCTTCACCACTTCCGACGCTCCTACTCCATAATATTCGTTTATATCATTGATTTGCAATGCATACAAATCGCCACTCACGCGAGTAAGTTTGTACTTATCGCTATTATCACCCCACGATGGAGCGTGCTTCCAGTCGCTACCTGAGTTACTTGCACTTGTAATCACACCTGTGTGTGCATACACTGTACCCGAATAGCCCTTCAAGCCTGCTGTACCTTCGGCTGCATTGAAATAAACTGTAAAATTCTTTGTTGATTGCTGAATTACTGGCGGTTCTGTGTAAACCACTTGCGCATTCAATGCGTAAGCACACGCCAATAACAATGTCAATAGAAGCGTTCTAATTTTTAACATACAAATATAGTTTATATAGGTTTATTTATTTTATCATAGGTTCTAAGGTGCAAATTTACTAAATATTTTAAATTGTAAGCAAATTTACCACCATTTATCTGTGAATCACTTATTTCGAGTCACCACAATCATCACTGCTGTGAAGATTAACGCGATACCTGCCACAATAGGTGCATTTAGCACTTCATCAAATAGGATAATACACATCACCACGCCTGTTGCTGGTTCTACTGCGCCTAATATTGCAGCTTGAGTGCTTCCTATGAATTTTATTGAGTACACTTGGAACACATTACTCAACACTGTTGCCACAAGCGCAAGTCCTACAAGATTGCCCAATAGATACACATCGGTAATCAACTCAAATGTGCCACTCACCAAGCTCACCACCAAGAAGATGCATGCGCTGAGTGTCAACATCCAATACGATAAACGCATCGACGACAATGTGTGTGCGTTGCTCTTGTTGATTGCTACTATATATGAACCACAAGCAAGCCCCGATGCTACTACTATCACCACACCTGCCACTCTGTTGGCTCCTGGCATAAAGGCATCGCTACCACCAAGCACACCCAAGCAATATATACCCACTATGGCTATTATTATCGCTATTGCGCTCGACACTCGTATCTTTTCTTTAAAGAATACCAGCAAAATAAGCATCACCCACACAGGATAGGTAAAATGCAACACCTCGGTAACTCCTCCACTCATGAAATTGAAGCCCCACACAAGGAATCCACCCGAAAAGCAATACAACACTGCTATCAGGCTCATGCACTTCCAACAATTGCGAGGTAGTGATATCGACTCACGGCGCACGCCCGACATTATGGATATGATCAACGATGCTATTGCAAAACGATAGAACAACAAACATGTGGGCGACACCCCTACAGCAAGCACTGGCTTGCTAAACACTGGTATAAACCCAAAAAATCCCGCGCCTAATATTCCTGCAATTATGCCTTTCCATCTCGACACTGCAGATGACTGATTTTGTCCTGACATTTTATCCTCTTTTTGGTTATTATTCTTCTACCTCCTCTTCTTCTTCCTTATATCCCACTCTGAAGATTGAGAAGTTCACGCTTCCATAAGTGCGATGTTCATAGAAATGAGGAAGATGCGAGAAATCATATTTCTTTGAATGCTCGATAATGATGATTGTATCATCTTTGAGCATCTTCGATGCCAAGATGCGTTCAGGCACTTCAGCAAAGTTCGGCAAGTCGTAAGGTGGGTCGGCAAAGATAATATCATATTTTCGCGATGCCGAATCAACAAATCGGAACACATCTCCTTTTATTGCCAACAGATTATCATCTTTGAGCAATTCCTTCACCTTCTTTATGAATCCATATTGAATGGCACTCTTTTCAACACATGTTACTTGGCGACAACCTCGCGACAAGAATTCAAAACTTATTGCACCTGTTCCGGCAAACAAGTCGAGTGCTTCACATTCCTCGAAATCAACAATATTTTCGAGTACATTGAAGATGTTTTCGCGCGCAAAATCGGTTGTTGGACGCGCTGTGATATTATTAGGCACATCGAATCGACGACGGCCGTATTTTCCTCTTATAATACGCATTGTGACAACAAAATTAAATCAAATGGGGCTTTTATTGCGTCTTGACCTATCTTCATCGCCGATGCAGGGAAGATGATAGGCATAACGAATGATATATATTTTCTCAACTGTGGCATCAGTTCATCACGCACTGCCTTATCGCCACTCAACTGCAATTCATCGTTATGCACATCAAGCGACAAGTTTTGCCAAGCATTGAGAATAAAGAACAACATTTCATCGGTATTGCGACAAGTGAATGTATTGGCCATCACAAGTTTACCCTTGCGCATCACACACATATCCACTTCGCCGTCGCATATATGAACAAACATCTTTGCCATGCTGCTCTTTTCGCTCTTGATAGTAGAGTATCTAACCAATGGCACAAGATGATGCACAATCTTTGGCATATTGAAGGTGCGTTGAAGGAATGCCAACACTCCTCGTGGCATAGTGAAAGCTACCGATGCATCATTCCCTTCCAACGCGCTTTGCTCACGCTCGCCATCATCTTCGGCATACATATAGTCGAGTGTGTCGAGCATGGTGTCATAGTCGGAAAGTTCGTCTGGAAGTATCACGAAATGTGACGATGCCACCGACACTGCCACAGTCTTAAAGTCTTGTATAAGCACAGGATTGTCATAAATGCAGTTCTCTAATGCCTTTAGATAGTCGCCTCCATCAATATTTAATGGTAGCTCACGACTTATCAACGAGTTCTCTACATCGTCGCAATACATTATGAATTTCACCGCGCTATAACCCACACGCAATATCAGCGTCCATCGTTCAGGATGCTGTATTGTAATATCTTGGGTGGTACTCGACAAACTGCTCATATCAGTAACTTTTATATTATTCTACAAAGTTACGCAAAGTAGTCGAATTAGTTGCTATTTAACGGAAAATTTATGAGATAGACATGGCTACGAGCACGCGTAATGGCTGTGTAGAGCCAACGATAGAAATCTAACGATGTAAAGGCGTCTTCGGGAATGTACCCCATATCGATAAACACATTTTTCCACTGACCACCTTGGGCTTTGTGGCATGTTACGGTATAGGCATATTTCACCTGTAATGCATTGAAATAAGGATTTTGCTTCAGCGCTTTGTAGCGAGTTCGCTTGTCGCCTTCCAGTTCTGCATATATCTCGGTAAAAAGGCGCTCGCTTTGTTCGCGACTCAATGCTGGCGAATCGCTGAACAATCCATCAAGAATAACCTTTGCATCTACTTCGATATTGTTGTGGTCGGGAAACTCGAGCGTAACATCAGCATATCGGAAACCATACATCTTGTGAGTTCCTCTCACGCGCGACACTCTTGCCACATCGCCATTGGCTATGAAATCGAGTTCTTCATATTGCTCACTCCAAAAATAGTTATTCTTTGCCACGAGCAACATATCGCCACTCACCAACTCATCTTCGCGATATAGAATTTGATTGCGTATGCCTGCGTTGAACATCGTAGCACGCTTATTGGAACGAGTTATAACTATCGTTTCGTTCAAGCCGTCGCGATCGTAACAGTCGCTTATTGTTTCGCTCATATATTCACCCGACAGCACTTCAATGTCGGGATACTCCGACAGATGTAGCACTGGCTTAACAAGATTTTCTCGGCACGACATATTATTACGCAAAAGGGTAGCATTGCGCAATATACCCGAGTCCTCATTCTGACGGGCTATTAGTGTGAGTTGCGTTTCATACACTTTCAACCCATAACTTCGCAATTGTTCAACACTCAATGCGGGACTATCAGTAAATCCCACTGGTGGCAACTGTGCATTATCGCCGAGCAAAATGAGATGACATCGCACCCCACTATACACATAGTGAATGAGGTCGTCGAGCAAACGACCTGTGCCAAACACAGCACCCTCAGCCGAAGCATTGGGTATCATCGATGCTTCATCAACAATGAAAAATGTGTCGACATGCTTATTCTCGGCAAGCAAGAAATTGCCATATTCGGGCGAAAAACTCTTTTGACGATATATTTTGCGATGTATTGTAAATGCCGAATGGCCTGAATATTCCGAAAACACCTTGGCTGCACGACCTGTAGGCGCAAGTAGCACTGTTTTCTTACCAAAATCGGCAAGCGCTCTCACCAATGCACCAGTGAGCGAGGTTTTACCCGTTCCGGCATAACCATTTATGAGCAACAGCGATTCAGGTTCTTGGTTTATACAAAAAAAAGATAGAGAGGCAATCAACATAGTTTGCTCTCTATTAGGTTCGTAAGGCAAATGCGACAATACCGCACGCCCAAAGTTTTGCACCAATGGATTCATTTCGGTGGCTATACTGATTATGTGTCTACAAACGGAATACTATAGGCAATAGATACATCACAGGCACCGTTTTGTTACCCATCTTACCAGCCTTCCACTTAGGCATTTCGCTTATCACGCGCACAGCTTCTCTATTGAGCAGTTGATTACAACCTCTCACCACCGAAATGTCGCTCACCGAACCGTCAGTATTTATAATGAAACTGCAAAGCACACGACCTTGCACGCCTGCCATATATGCGTCATAAGGATATTCACGAGTTTGATTGATGAAATTTACAAGTCCTCGCTCGCCACCAGGGAACTGTGGGCGTTCGTCAACAAAGTCATACTCATACACCTCGATATATGCCTCACGAGCACGCGCATTTGGATCGCACATTCTCACCTTACGCACTTGTGACACTGCTGGCAATGCAAGCATTACTGTAATAGCAATTAGTATGAATCGGTACATTTTCATCGATATATCTCCTTTTTGTAATCGTCCTAAACACCTAATAATGTGCTTAAAAGCTATTTTTTCATAATTACTACGCAAATATATATCCCATTTTTAAAATTCACAATCTCATTTAACCGATATTAGCCATTCATTCATGAAGTTTTGATTTTATTTACAAAACTGCCTCAAAATCAGCCATTAAATAGGAATTTTAAACACTTTGAATGATTTTCGCCTCATTTTCACCTATTTTACCGCAATTTTAACACAGATTTTCACTTTTGTTTACTTATTTTACCGCTGCTCAAGTTAAAAAAGTTCGGTTTTATACTATTTAGCACACTTGTTCGTTATTATATAATAATATTACACGATGAAAATACGGCATTTAATAATATCACTCGTTGCAAGTGCATCTTGCAGCCTTGGTGTTTCGGCGCAAGACAGCGGAAACGCCTACAACTTTTTAAACATACCAGTTTCGAGTCGCGTATACGGGTTAGGTGGACACAACATCACTATCATCGATGATGACATCAACCTTGTGGAACAAAACCCTGCGCTTCTCGGCCCCGAGTTTGAGAAACAAATCGGACTTAACTATATGCATTACATTGGTGGTAGCAATTTTATGGGCGCACGATTTGGAAATGGTATCTCGGAGCACAATGCTTGGGCTGTGGGAATTCAATACTATGGCTACGGCGAATTTAAAGCTGCCGATATCGATGGCACCGTCTCTGGAACATTCAATGCCAACGACTTAGCATTCTCGGCCACCTACTCTCACGACATCAACGACCAGTTCAGAGGAGGTATAACTTTGAAGGCGCTTTCGTCCAAATATGAAGATTATTCGGCATTCGCACTTTGTGCCGACCTGGGTATCAACTACTTCAATGCCGAAAAAGACTTGTCGCTGTCGTTGGTTTTGAAGAACCTTGGTGGACAACTTTCAAAGTTTAACGAGAGCTACGACCGCCTACCTTGGGACATTCAATTAGGGTATTCTCAATTTCTCAAGAACACCTCTATCCGCATTTCGGTAACTGCTACCAACCTCAACAAGTGGAATCTTCCTTACTACGCTCGCGAGGACAACAACAGCACCTCTTCGCCTCTTATAGAGAAGAGCTCTTTCGGTAGCAACCTCTTCCGTCACCTCACTTTTGCGGCCGAATATGTTCCTTCCGACAAATTCTATGTTGGTCTGGGTTACGACCACAAAACACGCACCGACATGAGCACATATTCTCGCAATTTCCTATCGGGATTCTCGCTCGGTGCAGGGCTTAAGACTTCTTCATTCGGTGTAGGAGTTGCGTTAGCTCAACCTCACACAGGAGCTACTACTTTTATGGCTAACTTTACATTAAGTTTGGCTTCGCTTCTTAAATAACTCGATTTATTATATACAAAACAACAGAGGCTGTGTTTCATTTGAACACAGCCTCTATTATTTCATAATTAAGGTCCTCAGAATTCTAAGGACCTTAATTTTCTTATTATAGGATAACCTTTGTTACCTTATTGCCTTGCTTGCGAATGTAGATTCCATTTTCAGGACATGCCACCTTCACACCTTGCAAGTTGTAGAATTCTACAGGAGCATTTTCGTCGGCCTCAACCTTTTCGATTGCTACAGTAGCTGTACCACTTGTTACAGTCAATGCCTTACGAGCAGGAGTTTCGCACACATTGCTTTCAGTAGGAATAACAAATACACCAAGGTAGCGACCACCAACAACCAAGTTGCCAGAATAGTCAAATGCCATTTGTTCTACTGATGTACCATCTTGAATACGCTTAGCACCTACACCCACACCATGTTCGAATGTATACTTAACTTCCAATGATGGAGTGTTACCATTCCATGTAACATTGAAGAATTGAAGGATACCATTTTCATCGTTCACTACAAGAGTCTTGCCATCCTTTGAAGCAGCCAAACCACTACCAGCAGCACCCGACAATAGGAATTCATTTTGTGCATCACCTTGGTTGAATGTAACTTCACCTTCGTTAGTTACAAAGAACAATGTAGGCTTAGTTGTTGAATTACCTGTAGATACAAGAGTTTGACAAACCCATACACCTTGTTCCACTGGAGCAAGAGAAGCATCAGCAGTCATTCCTGTAAATAGGTCGATCACCTTAGTAGGAGCAGTAGCCCATGAAGTTACATTAGCATCAGCGAAATCATAGATATTGATAGTGTACTTACCAGCAGCATTCTTGTTGTAAGTATACATCTTATTACCATAGAATGCAATGCTTGATGTAACACCACCCACTTCAACACCATTGTTGCTAATTACGCCCGATGTTCTTGAACCTTCGAAGAATTGAGTGAATGCAAAGTTGTTGTTGTCAGTTCTATAAACACCTGAGTTTGCAGCAGCATTATCAGCTACATACACATTACCCTTAGCATCAACTGCGATACCTTGGTTAGTGTTGAACTTCACACCTTCAGTGTAAGCTGTTTCGTTTTCCTTAACATAGTTTTGGTCGAATACATACACACCGTTGGTTGTCTTACTTGCACCAGCAAAGTCTGATACATAAACCTTACCGAAGTTTGGTGATTCAGTAGAATTATCTACTGTAGCATAAACACGATTAAGTTTGTAATCATCCTTTGAAAGCAATGGCATCAAAGTAGAAACATTGTTGCTTGCTACCTCAACACTCCAGTTAAGAGTTTGACCTGCTTCGCCTGGGATTTCAGTAGCAGCCACAACCTTTTCATTTGCGCCAGCCACCACATTATCAAGAGCAATTTCGCCAACCTTTTCACCTGTTGTTGCAGCATAGAAAATCAACTTACCACCCTTTAGACATTCTTCATTAGCCTTGAATGAGAATGTATAGTTATTGTCGGCAGCAGTTACATTCAAATCGTAAGCATATACTCTATTGTAGTAAGTTTGTTCTACATCTTGAGTTGTGAAGCGAGACACTGTGTTATCCTTATTCAAATAGATAGTGATATCAGCACCTTCCACATGAGTACTTACCATATAGTGAGAAGCAGTAGCAGCATCGATAGTAGTATTAGTAGTTTCGATAAGAGTTGCCTTATCAAGACCAGCATTTACATCATAAAGAGCTACACCCACATTCTTACCGTTTTGCACTGTAGGAACAGCCATCAACACATGCTTAGCATACTTGAAGAATGAAGCACCTTCATTAGCAACAGGCATTACATCTGTGCCTACAGCTGACACCTTAGAAAGAGCACCACCAGCTACAGTATTAAGAATATATTCAGTAGGAGGAATCTTAGTACCGTCAACGATGATACCATCATTATTGAATGGAGAAGCCATGATGCGGAAGTTTTCACCCACATTAGCCACCTTGAATTGGCTATCAATTTGGTTACGAACTGTTGATACTACACCCTTACGAGTAATAGTGAAGATTGCGAAACGATAAGTACCAGCACTTGATGTAGTTTGTGCAGTTGTAATAACCTTACAATCTTCCAAACGACCACTAATAGCCAATGTTTGACCTGTGTGTGAGTTATACAAGTTACCCACAGCATTTAGGTTTTCTGAAGTAAACCAGATTTCTGGATCACCAGTTGGAGTGCGAGTTTCGTCGTCCTTAGCCCACTTGTATAGACGGAACATACCTGTTACATTGTCGTTATCATCAAGCGACATGTGTTCAAGGTTACAAGCCACAAGGATAGAGTCGCTTGTGAATGCGATATCCGAAATAGTCATCAATTCGCGTGAGTCGCTTGCATCACCCACACCTGCAGTACTCAATTCCTTATAAAGTTCTTGAGTCTTAGCATTTACAATGTAGATATAAGGCTTCTTGTCGGCATCATGAGCAAGCACATAGATAGAGTCGCCATGAGCGATTTCCTTGCGAATAGTCTTACCTTCAAGAGCAGCGATAGGCTTATTGATATAGTCTTGACGCATATTATACTTGTCAGACAATGCTAACCACTTATCTTGTTCTGGATCAGCATAGTTGTAGCAAGGATATTCTTCATAACCTTCTTCTTCAAGATAGATGATAGGATAAAGAGTTTCGTTTGCTGTTACTGTATAAGTTTCGTTTGCACGACCATATTCTTCGTCAAGTGCAAATGATGACTTATAACCTGGAGCTTCTGCCTTGATAGTATAGTCGTTGCCTGGTTCAAGTTTTTCGAACACAAACACACCATTCCATTCGTCGTCACCTTCATATTTAGCCACTTCTACACCACCCTTATACAATGTTACTACAACATTGTTAACTGGCTTCCATTGATCGATTGAACCAGCAGCAAAGTTGTAAAGATTATGGTACAAACGGTTGTGAAGGTCCTTCACCGAACCCATGATATAACCCTTAGGGTCCTTTTCCCAACCAAACCATTCTTGCATACCACGAGCATAACGCATACCTTCTTGACCACAATAGTCTGGGTTCAATGCACGGTGAGTAGCTGGCATATATTGGTGAGAATAACCTTCTGATAGAAGACCTGGACAAGTGTTAGTTCTCAACACGCCAAGGTAACCACTCTTACCAGTGTTTTCTGATGGAGATGTCCAACCATAGTAGAATGTAAAGTCACCATAGATGTATGGTTTCTTACCAGGTTGCATATAAGATGCATTCATCACATCGATACCATTTGATGTAAGGATAGGCCACAATGTGTGACACATATCGCTACACACTTGCATCAATTCCTTTGCTGTGTACTTGCTGCCATGATACATATAGCTATCATCGGCTGGAGTTGTGTAGCCCTTGTGGATAAGCAAAGTGTGATTTTCAAGACCAGCATCTGAGTGGATACTCAAGAAATAGTCAGAGTTGAAAGAGTTAGCTTCTTGAGCAATTTCAGTCAATCCTCTGTTGTACTTTTCAGCTTCAGCATCGTTGTGAGGATATGGACCATTCTTCACACGGCTCATACAAATATGATCAGCTGGCATACCCCAATCGATAAGGATTTGACGTAGTTTCAAACCTTTCCACAAGTTAGTATTTGATTCGTAGAAACCAGTTGTATCACTTGTGCTGTGATTGATTGTAGCCATGTTACGGTCGTTAGCAGTCCAAGAACCGTGACCAGGGTTGATATAGATACGAGCCTCAGTAATAGACTTGTTTTGTCCTGCAAATGCGCATAGCGACATTGTAGCAGCGAATAATGCAATTAAAATCTTCTTCATAGCTCAATCTATTATTTAACATTAATAATATAAGCTTCACCATTGATTGTAGAGAACACAATCTTCTTGCTTGCGCTTGATGCAAATGGATACATTGCAATCATCGAAGCATCAGTAAGAGTTTGTGACTTGCCATCAAGTGTCTTAGCTATAATAGCTGAAGCTGTAATCATGTGGCCATCATCAGCATCTTTCATACCCACTACAGTATTGTTGTCATACCATTGTGCAGCACGAAGAATACCAAGTTCCTTCACATTCTTACCATTGATATCGCTCACGAAACAACCCACGCCACACACAAAGTAGCACACCTTCTTGCCATCAGGTGATACTGAAGGCCAAATGTAGCTATATTGTGTTCCGTTAGGAGAAAGCACCGATGTTACACCATTCTTAGTGATCATCAATTGCTTGTTATCGATCGATACCACAGGAGCTGTAGCTGTAGTATTAAGTGATTTTGTAACCACTTTCTTTGTCAATCTACCACTATTCACAATCATAGCATTACCACCTTGTAGAGCGATAGTATTAAGGTTGCGAGTAGCCTTAGCCAATGACACTTCTGCCTTTGTAGCAAGATCTTTCTTCACTACATCAGTATAACGCAAACCATTCACGAAAGAATCTTCGCGATACACCACATTTTTGCCGTCGGCAGTAATTTTCACGCCGTTACCAGCACCCCAAGCTGTTGTAAGCACCTCGCTCTTACCTGTAGCAAGGTCATACTTTGTCAAGCCATCTAATTGCGAGCCAGTCAAAAGGATATAATCACCCTTTGGGCTGATACCTGCTACAATGCGTTCTCCATCGATAGGTAGATTTACCTTCTCGATAGAGTTCACATTTAGCACTTGCGCAAACGCTGATGAACTTACCAAAACAGCCAATGACAATAGCATTTTCTTCATTTTGATAGTCTTTTTGATTATTAATTATTAGTTTTTATTATTTCTTGATATACTTAATAGTGTGCAACTTGCCATCTACAGCCACTCTCACTACATAGAATCCGTCGGCCAATTCGCTCAACGACACTTCTTCGTTGGCTGTCTTTCCAACATACAATTCTACTACATTACCAAGCATTGACACTGCATTCACTTGCACTTCGGCTACCTTTCCTGCCGATACTACTACATCTTCGCCTACAATCTTCACTGATGCTTCAGCATCTACAGCATCGATTGCGCTTTGGCTTGATGAATATACGAATGAAATCACTTCGCCCCAATCGGTTGTTTGCATTGCACCACTTTCGTCGGCATATTGTACTTGCGCGCGAGCATAGTAAGTTTCGCCGTCTTGCATTGGGTTCTTACGAGAAAGCTTAAATTCGCTTGCAGCAATAGCATTTTCGAAGTTTTCCACCTTCTTTTGGCTCTTTGAGCTACCAAATGCGTTTGTCTTATCCACTTGGATAGTCACAATTTGAGCACCATCTTGAGGTACGATTTCGATAAAGCTGTTAGCGTAGCATACACCACCATTTAGAGGGAACTTGAATGTAGGAGGTGTACAAGTCATCATCTTAGTTGAGAACTTGATGTAATCAGATGGTTTGCCATCCTTAATTACGCGTGCATAGTAAGTCATCAATGGGTGCAATTCATACACTTGTGCAGTGTAGCCACCTGTTGTTGATTCTTTTTCAAGCACGATAGTTTCGAAATTCAAGTCTTCGGCTACTTGCAATGTGATAGGAGCACCTTCAGTAGTCACACTCCATGTGAAGTTTACCTTAGGATCTAAGTTTTCTTCTTCATGGGTTGGAGTGAGCAATTGAACAAGCTTGTATTCGAATGTGTGGCTTGCTGAAGTACCATCATTCTTACCCTTAGCAATAGCTCTTACACGCCAGTAAAGAGTCTTATTCTTTGAAATTGAATTATAAACTTCATTCACCGATAGAGTTGTAGCAGTAGTTTGCACTGACTTTTCAATATTCAAGAAAGCAGCATCAGTTGCGATGTCAAGTGCATACTTTTCAGCACCGTCAACTGCATTCCACACGAAATCGAATGGCTTATCAGTTGCAAAGCCTGTAGCTGGTGATACCAATGTAGGATTAGCCAAAGTTTCGGCATATACTGGCTTCCATGCTTCAGCATCCCATTCATAACCATAGCGGTCGTAAACGCACACTGCATAGTAGTAACCACTGCGATATTCTTCAGGGATAGTGTAAGATGCATCGTAGCTCACACCCAATAGATAGTCTTGTTCCTTAGCGAATGCGCTTGGTTCTACACCATTAGGCACTGCATATACTGTGTAACGCACATTTTCCTTTGCGTCCCATGTAAGCAAATTAGTATTTTCGTCATAAGCCAAGTTGGTAACCTTACCTTGAGCAGGAGCTTCCTTCCAAGTCATCGCTGGCATCACAGCAGGCTTTTGGTAACACTTCGACTTCATATAGTTGCCGAAAGTTTGACCACCTTGCTTATAATACATATACTTTTGTGAATAGAAGATCGAACCAGTCGAACCTAATTGAGCCGACTTACGGTTGATCATTGTTTGATCATAGTATTCAGCAAATGATGTTGTACCACTTGTTGCTGAACCACCGTTCTTAAGATATTGGATAGTTTGAGCCACAAATAAGTGACGGTTGAAACGCTTAGAGATTGTTCCCCACCAAGGAGTTACCTTAGCATAATCTGATGGGCTTGAACCAATACCCCAATATACTTGAGGAGAGATAAAGTCGATCACACCTTCACCCATCAAGCGAAGGATATCAACATATTGGCTGCTATAGCATAGTTCATAACCACCTGGACATTGTTCAACATCATATTTTGCTGCCAAATCCTTTGCAGTGTAAGTTGTTCCCGGAGGCGCTTGACCGAAACGTACCCATGGTTTGTGCTTTTGAATCATATCAAATACACCCTTGATGAAAGTGTGCACATTGTTACGACGCCAATCAGCCTTCGACATAGTACCACCAGCTGTCTTATAAGCTGTATAATCGGCAGCATCGCCCGAATCGGATGCACTATTATAGTAATAGTCGTCGAAAAGCATACCATCAATGTCATATCCTACAACGATTTCTTCAAGAACCTTGATGATGTGTTCGATTACTTCAGGCTTACCTGGGTTCAAGATCTTTGTACCTGAATTTGCATCGATAATCCAGCCATTTTCTACATAATTAGTACCATCACCACCATCAATCCATGCTGATGTTTCACTTGCAAAACGATATGGGTTCACCCATGCAAGACATTCCATACCACGCTTGTGACATTCTTCTACTACAAATGCCAATGGGTCCCAACCTGGATCCAAGCCACGAGTACCTGTCAACCAGTTTGACCATGGTTCGTATGATGACTTATAGAAAGCATCGCTCATTGTACGAACTTGGAAACACACTGAATTAAAATTATTAACTGCCAACGAGTCAAGAATCTTAATCATTTGGGTCTTTTGAGATGTTATCGCGCTTTCTGAATTACCTTGAACAGAAGGCCAGTCGATACCCCACACTGTGGTGAGCCATGTCGAACGCATCTCATGCTTCATTTCCACTGGCGCTTCAGCCGCAAATGCTGGCATGAAACCCACAGCAAGAATCAAAGACAAAATTAGTTTAGTAATTTTCCTCATCTATAAATTTATTTAGTTATTAATATTTTTCTCAGTTATTAAAGCACGATTTTACACACTGCGCTTTCGCCTGCACCTGTTACCTTAACGATGTATAGACCGTTGCCAAGCGCTGGTGTCAACACTGCACGACCACCATTCACTTCTACAACCTTTGAATATTGTACTGCACCTGCTAAGTCATAAATTTCTACAGTCACCACATCAACACATGATGCGCTCACAAGAATTGACTTGCCTGCTGGAATCACAGTCACCGACTTATTAGCGCCTACCGATTCCACGCCACTTGAGAAGTTGCTATACACGCCATACAATTTTGTCTTGATAGTGTTGTCGCCCAACACGTATTCACTCTTCTTTGAGCTAATGTTATACAGAATACTCTTTACATTCAATGGATAGCTACCCATATCGTTCATGCCACCCACGCAGTCAAGCAAATCCCACTTGTGTGTACCCACAGCCAAGCCATCTTTGCCCAATACTATCTCATTGGCACCAGTTATCGCACCTGAACGAACATCTACAGTAAGATCGTTCAATGGAGTGGTTGTTGTTACTTCCAAAATCACGCTATCAGGAAGACTATACATCATAGCGTCCTTTTCTACCTTGATTGTTGCCTTACGCGAACCTGAATAGCCAAATGCCAATGTACCATCGGCTGCAAGCACTGCATTGCTCGATAGATTGGTGCTTGTTACTGTCCAGTCGTTCCATTCTTGGCTCATAATAGCTGCAGTAGCGATTTCCACCTTCACTGTAGTTTCGTCGGCAAATGTGCCAAGGGTTGCTTTTATCTTAGTTGTGCCTTCTTTCAAGCCTTTCAACACGCCATTTTCTATTGAAACCACGCTTTCGTCTTCGATTTCCCAAGTGAAACGAGATGGATCGTAAGTCAAAGTTTCGCCATTCACTTCAGTAGTGATTTCGATAGGATATTCACGCTTTGCATCAATCAAAATCATAGGTTTCAAGCGAATAGCAAACTCAGTACCCAACACTTGAATAGGTGCTGTTACTTGCACACCATTGTAGTGAGCTGTGATTGTGCCATATCCTGCAGTTCCTCCCACTTCGATAGCCTTACCGTCGGCACTTGGTGCGCCCACTGCTTCAGAGCAAGTGAAAGTTACATCTACATTTTCTGAAATCAATTCGCCATACTTGTTATAGCCAAGCACATTAGGAGCTACATTGTAATAGATAGGCGATTTTAAGTTTGGTTGTTCAAATTGCAATGCTGCAATCACATCGGCATCTTCAGCTGGAGCAGTTGAGAACATCATCCAACCATTAGCCACGGCGCGAGCGCTTGCTTCGGTTGTTTTGTTGATAATCTCTCCACCCACCATCATTTGTGCTGAACCACCTGCGTCAAAGTTTGCCACATTCCACAATTCAGGGATAAGATATTTCCACAAAGTACACATCACTGTTGTGCTACAACCTGCTGAATTACCATATTCAGGGTGTACTGCTTTATCGATTACAATCATATAAAGCTTTGTACCATCGGCATTACAGCCATAAGCTGTGCGTGAGTACACTTGTGAATTGTATGTTTCGTTAGTGTTGCGTGCGGTCAATTCACCATTTAGCATCACATAAGCATTACCTTCCACCATGTTTTCTACAGCAATAGGTGTTCCGTCACCATCGGCTGTATACCAGTAGTTATTGATTGCCACTTCGTCGCCCACAGCAAGCTTTTCCATTTCAGCCTTGTAAGCACCATCGGCTACCAAACATGCATCATAGTTGCCAAGGGTTTTGCTGTTGCCATTTAGAGTTATTGCAGCTACTTCAAATTTCACATCTTTTGCGATAACCCACTTTTCGCCTGCCTTTAGGTTTAGATAGATATAATGGCAGTTATCCACAGCATAGAAAGTGTGGTTACGACCTACTGCATGATTGAAAAGTGTTAATTGCCCTGTATCACAACGCTTATTCACTTGCACAAGCGATTGATTAGCGCTGAACTTAGCCGACTTCACAACACCATTCCACATGTGGCGACCCACATGCACCTTGCCGTTAGTGTCGACAATAGCCGAACCTGTCCATCCGCCGCCGCCGTTCCAACCGTCGATTGATGCATCGTTGGTATTGGTGTAAAGTGTGTCGTTCACCACTACTCCACCGAATGGCACGCCCATCATAAAGTCGGTATAAGGCTTACCTGTACCCGACACTACCCAGAACGAAGCATTACAAGCTGCCAAAGGCTTCTTGCCCATCGCTTGATGACGAGTGTAGGCCTTGGTCAAATATTCTTGCTTGCCAAGTGTGTTGTTGGCTTGAGTTGTTTCCACACGATTGTACTCATTTTTCATATCCATTTCGAGCACATAGGCATTCAATGGATACTCTGGTACACGCACTATTGTTTGCACAATACCAGGACCGATTTGTCGACGCATTATAGTGTCAACACTACAAGATTTGCCATTAAGTGTAATCTGAGCACTCAATGAAAGCACCGAAATTAGTGCGAATAATACAAGTGTAGAAATTTTCTTCATATAGTTGTTGGTTGTTAGTTTTCGTAATGATACACTTATCCAAATTAGGATATTTTACATCAATTTACAAAGATATATTATTTTTTTATTTCTAATAAAATTTTCAGTTTTTTTAGCATAGCCACAGCCCCAAATTCGCCATTTTTAGATACAAACAAGAAGGTCGAGCTATTCATAGCCCGACCTTCCTTTTTTCTTAGTTTTATAATCTACTCGCTATTAAAGCACGATTTTGCACACTGCGCTTTCACCTGCACCTGTTACCTTAACGATGTAAAGACCGTTGCCAAGCGCTGGTGTCAACACTGCACGACCACCATTCACTTCTACAACCTTTGAATATTGTACTGCACCTGCAAGGTCATACACTTCTACTGTCACTACATCAACACATGATGCGCTCACAAGAATTGACTTGCCAGCTGGAATCACAGTCACCGACTTATTAGCGCCTACCGATTCCACACCACTTGAGTAGTTGCTATACACACTGTACAATCTTGTCTTGATAGTGTTGTCACCCAACACATATTCACTCTTCTTTGAGCTGATGTTATAAAGAATGCTCTTTACATTCAATGGATAGCTACCCATATCGTTCACACCACCTACGCAGTCAAGCAAGTTCCACTTGTGTGTACCCACAGCCACACCATTTTCACCAAGCACTACCCCGTTTTCACCAGGTATTGCACCCGAACGAACATCTACTGTAAGATCGTTCAATGGAGTGGTTGTTGTTACTTCCAAAATCACGCTATCAGGAAGACTATATACCATTACATCTTTTTCAAGCTTGATTGTTGCCTTACGAGAACCTGAATAGCCAAATGCCAATGTACCATCGGCAGCAAGCACTGCATTGCTTGAAAGATTTGCGCTTGTTACTGTCCAGTCGTTCCATTCTTGAGTCATTACAGCCGATGGAGCAATTTCCACCTTCACTGTAGTTTCGTCGGCAAATGTACCGAGTGTAGCTTTAATATTTGTTGTACCTTCTTTCAAGCCTTTCAATACGCCGTTTTCGATTGAAACCACTGTTTCGTCTTCGATTTCCCAAGTGAAACGAGATGGATCATAAGTCATAGTTTCACCATTTGCTACTGTTGTGATTTCGATAGGATATTCACGCTTAGCATCGATCAAAATCATTGGTTTCAAACGAATTGCAAACTCTGTGTTTTGGATTTCGATAGGAACTGTTACTTCAGCACCATTGTAGTGAGCAGTGATTGTTCCGTAACCTGGTGTTCCTCCCACTTCGATAGCCTTACCATCGGCACTTGGTGCGCCCACTGCTTCAGAGCAAGTGTAAGTTACATCTACATGTTCCGAAATCAATTCGCCATACTTGTTATAACCAAGCACATTAGGCGCTACACTATAATAGATAGGAGTTTTCAAGTTTGGCTTTTCGAAACGCAATGCTGCTACCACATCGGCATCTTCAGTAGGTGCTGTAGAGAACACCATCATACCATTAGCCACGGCACGAGGTGTTGCTTCAGTTGTCTTATTCGCCACTGAGCTACCAATAAGCATTTGAGCCGATCCACCAGCGTCCATATTTGCCACATTCCATAGATCTGGAACAAATTGTTTCCAAATATTGCACATCACAGTTGCTGTACAACCCTTTGAGTTACCATATTCTGGATTGGTTGCCATTTCGATTACAATCATATACAACTTTGTACCTTCTTGATTGTTACCATAAGCTGTGCGTGAATACACCTTTGCACCATAATCGGCTGTTGCACGATTAGTGATTTGACCCTTAAGCATCACATGCGCTTCACCTTCGGTCATATTTTCCACTTCGATAGGCTTACGGTCGCCATCGATATCAAACCAGTAGTTATTGATTGCCACTTCGTCGCCCACAGCAAGCTTTTCCATTTCAGCCTTGTAAGCACCGTCAGCGATCAAACAAGCATCATAGTTGCCAAGCACTTGGTTGTTAGCCGATAGCTTGATTTCAGCCACTTCAAACTTGATATCCTTAGCGATAGCCCACTTTGAATCTTCCTTAAGCTTCAAGAAGATATAATGGCAGTCTTGCACATAGCTATAGAACACATTGTTGCGACCACGAGCATGGTTGAAAAGCACCAACTGACCAGCATCGATACACTTATTCACTTGGATAATTTCTTGGTCGGCCGAGAACTTAGGCGACTTCACGCAACCATACCATTCGTGACGACCCACAAGCGCGCGACCATCCTTAGCGATAATAGTAGACGCTGTGTTCACAGTACCACCATTGAAATCGAACACACCATTGCGGTTAGTATTCACATAGATAGTATCGTTCACCACTTCAGCACCATGAGGCACACCTGGCATGAAGTTATACCATGGAATTTGCGAAGACACACACCAGAACGAAGCATTACAGCCAGCCAATGGCTTCTTGCCCATCGCCTTGTGACGAGTATAAGCATCAGCAAGCTTTTCAGTTGAGCCAAGTTTATTCTTAGCTTGAGTTGTTTCCACACGATTGTAAGGATTAGTCATATCCATTTCAAGCATGAAGATATTCAATGGATATTCAGGTAGACGAACACGCAAGTGCTTCACACCAGGACCAATCTCTCTTTCCATAATGGTATCCACTGCATAAGTTTTACCATCAAGCACTATATCAGCATTAACAGTCAACACCGATAGCACCACAAAGAGCAAAAAAGTAGTAATTTTTCTCATATCGATAATTTTATTAAATATTTTCCTTCCTTTTTCGACACACAATGTATCAATTCACAAAGATAACTCATTTTTTGCTCATACCGACACAAATTATAGGATAAAAATCATTATCTATCACCCATGTTTCAATGCGAGTGAATGAAGCTATGAAATGTCTGAAAGACATTATTTATGAGTAACCGTAGGTTGTCAACCTACGGAAAAGATACACACACATTCTTGCGTCTGCAAAGACACGAACCCCCACACCAAAAAACAAAAAAGAAGCCCGACCTTATGGTCGAGCTTCTTATATTGGGTTGTGAGGAGACCTCACATCTTAATTGCTAATTTAGAATTAAAGAACAACCTTAGTTGCCTTAGCACCTTGCTTCTTAACGAAGATACCGTTTTCTGGGTTAGCAACCTTAACACCTTGTAGGTTGTAGTATTCAACTGCAGCGTTGTCAGCAGCAACGTTTTCGATTGCAGAAGCAGCAAGAGTAAGCTTGTACATTGTCAAAGCCTTACCTTGGTTCAATTGAGCGATGCTTACAGTACCGTCAGCATTTACCCATGCAGAGTAGTCTTGAGTAGCTGTGTTACCACCTACACCATTGTCATGAGCAACGATTTCGCCAGTAGCAACATTTACAACCTTGAACCAAGAGTTACGAGCACCTGCATCGTCAGCCATTGGCATTACGATGTAGTTAACACCGTCGATTTGGAATGCACCGATACCAGTAGTTGTAGCCTTACCTTGTTGGAAAGCAGCGTCGTTCAATACTACCAATGCGCTTGAACCGTCTGAGTAGCGAACGCCAGAAAGTGAACGGTGATATAGGAAGAATTCAGGAGCGAATTCAGCATCTTCAGTTACAGTCTTGTTAGGGAAAACAACCTTAGCTTCGTTAGTGTAAGAAGAACCTTCGTCAGCGTCTACAAGGTAGCTATAGTCTGAGTCTTGTTCACCTTCGAAAATGTTGTAAACACCTACATAGTTCTTTTGGTGAGGAGCCAAAGCGAAATAACCATTAGCATTGATGTTACCAGCGCAAGCGAAGAAGTCAGCACGAGCTGATTCACCTGGAGCAGGAACTTCACAGTGGATGTGACGCATTGTTCCATCAGGAGCGATAACTACGAATTCCTTACCTTGAGTAGCGTTAGGGAAACCAAGGTTTACGATGATGTTACCTACAGCGTCAACGTCGATACCACGACCAAGAGTGTAAGGAGTGAAAGCGCCATCTTCACCAGTTGTACCAACTTGAGCTTCAGTCAAGTAAGCCTTTACATCGTGAGTCTTAGCCATTTGACCATTAGCGTCAAAGAAGATTACATTGTCAGCACCACCTGAGAAAGAGATGTTAGTTGCAGCAACTTCGTTACCGTTAACCAATACGATGTTACGAACAGCAGCACCATAAGAAGTCATGTCATGTGACCAAAGCTTCTCAAGAGTTTGAGCGTTAGCTGCACAAGCCATCATTGCAGCTGCACCAAGAAGTAAAAATTTCTTCATAATAAATAATGTTTTTAGTTAAAAAATTTAGTTTATCGTTGCGATGCCTTCCAAACAGAAAACACCTACACAAATTATGATGCAAATTAAATCAAAATTTCACTAAATAACAAATATTTAAACATTTTTCCTCCAAAAATTACAAAAAACACCAATATCACCATAAAATGTCTGAAACACAAGCATTATCCCCCACACCCAAGTGCAAAGAAGATAGTCATACTGAGGGTGCGACTATATGTCTGAAGAACATTATATATCCCCCATATTTCAGCGCTTGAGTGAGAACAACAAAATGTCTGAAAGACATTATTTATGAGTAGCTGTATGCTTTTAAGCTTACGAATAGGATTCGGATAAGAACAAGGCGTCTGCAAAGACGCGAACCTATCTCGCGCACAAACTTGATACACACCTTTTCGCGTCATTGCAGACGCATAAACATGGACATACCCTTACCGTAGGTTGCAACCTACGGATACTCATAAAAGCCGTCCTTACGGACTCTTTTTATTCCCTATCCATCACCTCATCGCCCATTCTTCTACCCCCCATACGACAAAAAAATCGGGAACCTCGATTGAGATTCCCGATTCATTATTTATTCAACGCGACTTAATTAGAACAATTGAGTCTTGCGTGGGTTTAGACAGATACCAATGATTTTATCGTTTTCAGTGTTCTTGATAGGAGTCTTAACCACTGTACCAGCAGCGTAGTCATAGTAGTATAGACCACCTGTAGGACGATCAGAGTCACCATCAGGAGTGAAACCGAAGTATACATTACCTGTTTCCTTATCCAACGCGAATTGTGCAACATACAATGCTTCTTTAGAGTCGGTTGCACCAGCGATAGGAGCTACTGCCATCTTCACAAATGTAGTGTAATCCTTCACACCAAGACCTTCTTCAAACTTAACCAATGGATATTGAGCGAAACCTACGCCTGCTTCACCTGAAGTCAAGAAGCAATACATGTGTTTACGCTTTTCGTCAAGAGTGAATGCCTTAAGTGTAGCACCATCAAGAAGAATCTTAGTAGGAGCTGCATCAGTTACACCGATATCTGATTGACGGAAACGGAAGATACCTGCTGCATTGTAGTTCTTTGGCCACCAGTAAACACCGTCAGAAGCTTGGTAGATAGCTGAGTGAGCAGCACCGTAAGCGATACCACGACCATAGTAACCAAGAGTGTTGTTGTTTACTACATTGTAAGAACTTACATTTGATTGAAGACGCTTTTCTACTTCACCACGAGCAGTCAATGCTACTGCGCTCACACCATTGTTACGGTCAGTGTAAAGAAGGTTTGCACCATCAGCCGATACACAACCATGGAATGGGTCAGAGAATGCGTGACCACCAACATTTGTGATAACAAGGTTAGCATAAGTACCATCAGCGCTCATCACTGTGATCTTACCATCACCAAGCACACCGTCAGTATCGTTTTGGTAACCGAAGTTCTTACCTGAGTCGATAATGTAGATGAAATCAGAACCATCAACCGATGCATATACAAGGTTTTGAGGAGTTACACCACATGATACACCCATATCGAAAGGCTTGTTTGACACGCCTTCAGGAAGTGTACCTTCTGGAATAACCTTAAGAGCCTTCACATTACCACCATAAGAAGCATAGTAAAGTGTTGGAACTGCCTCAGTGTAAGCCACTTGAATATTAACAAATGATGGATCTAGTGCACGATTTTCACCTCCTTCAGCCACGTCGAAACGAGTCTTAAGAGTGATCTTGTTAGAACCAATGTTCTTGAACTTCAAAGCACCTGGGTTTTCACCTTCGTAAGTAGAGATAGGAGTACCATCAGCAAGTGTTGTACCTTCTTCAAATTCCCAAACGAAAGAACATTCTTTACCTTCTGGGTTAGGAAGTTCTACTGCAAGTTCGATAACTGATTGGTCAACCAATACAAGTGAATCGCTTTGAGTAGCAATGCTAAGCACTGGAGTGATGTCCATTACTTGCACTGGGTAAGTGCGGCTACCTACTCCTTCTACAGTAAGAGTTACATAGTACTTACCAGCAGCATCATACTTGTAAGTTGGATTTTCTTCGTTAGAATCCACTTTACCGTCACCATTGAAGTCCCAAGAAAGAGCACCCTTCTTGAAAGATGTATTCTTGAACTTGATAGGTGATACATAATAGAAGTCGGTAGTATATTCATTTCCTTCAACTTCGAAAACGAAGTCTACATCCTTAGTTGGGAAATCTTTGTAGTCTGGTTCTACTTCAACACATGACACTACAAAAATAGCCAACATTAACAATAGAATACTTTTAATATTTTTCATAATCGTCACCATTTTATTAGTTCAAATCAATTGTCTTCACTTCAGTATCTCTACCGATGCCACCCTTAGTGTCGATTACCTTGAATTGCACTTCAAGAGCATACTTACGAGTGAAATCAACTGAATAAGTTTTTTCTGGACCATTATAAATCCATGCTTCGAATGGAATCAATTGTAGCAATTCCTTCCACATTGGGCGATATTCATCACGCAAAGATGTGATAGCACCACCAGTGTTGTCAGAATAGCGGCAATACAACCAGTGTGGAGACTTATATACGTCGTAGATAAGTTCTTCCTTGATACCTGCTTGGATAGCTTCTTCCTTAGTTGCTACTTCAACTTCCTTAGATACACCGTTTTCTACTACGAAGTAATAGTAACCAGTAACCACTTCAGTATCGTTAGCAAACCACAAGTCGTCCTTAACTTCACCTTCAGCTGGGAATGGAAGTGGCTTAAGGTCGGCGTGATTAGCATTCACTGCAGCCACTTGTTCTGCTGTAAAGTCATAGTTCAAGTAAGCTTGACGAAGACCTGAAAGATAAGTATCACCATCAGTCAAGTACTTAAGCATTTGAGCACAGAATTCTTCCTTGAAAGTAGCTGGATAGTAAGCTGTGAACATATCTTCAGCCCAAGTACCAGGAGTTTGCCATGTTACAGGGCCAAGAGTGCGAGATGTTGGGAATGCAGCATTCAAGTGATACTCATTACCATTCAACTCAGCCATTGCGTGTGGAAATTCAGCCAAAAGGTGGAAACCACGCACTGTATCAATAAAGTTTACAGTCTTTGTATAAGCTGGCGAAGAGATAAGCTTTTGTGTAGCAGCAGCACTTTCGGTACGAGTTACCATAGCCCACACTTCAGAATGGTCAATTGACACACCTTCGGCAGTAGTATAGTATTTCGCCAAGAAACCAGCTTCGTTACCCGCTTTGCACACAGAGCTTGAAAGTTCCCACGAAACAGTAGGCACCACTTCACCAATCTGCATTTTGTCGGCAAATGGGTCATTCACAGCACATGAAGTCATCATCAATGCTCCTGCTGCAAAAAGTCCGATTTTATTATATAGTTTCATAAACTTAATTTCTTATTAGTTAAAATTATTCTGTCAAAGATGCTTGTGCACCGCGTTCTTTAGCCCAAATCATTGGCTTTTGCAACCACTTGTAGTTGTTGAAAGCTCCAAGCTTTTCAAGTTCTTGGCGGTTGTACTTACCTTCAGTATCAGGGTCTTGAGGTACGCGTTGAACCCAAGTATTTTCTTGTTCTGCATTAGTCAAACCATCGATCCAGTAAGCAGCATACAAGTTGTAAGGACGACGCAAGTTAGGATAGATAATTTCGTTAGCGTCACCGATACCGTAGTTGTTACGCTTGTTAGAGTAGTGGTAACGACGCATGTCGGTCCATTGCTCTGGTTGCATATACATAGCGATGTACTTTTGGATCATAAGAGCTGAAAGGTCAAATTCAGATGGGTTGAAGAACCAACGCTTGTTACCGCGTTCAGAAACTGGACGCACGCGTACGATCTTCTTACCACGACGGTCAACTGTTGAGTATTCTTCGTTGTTCAAGAATGCGTTCAATTGAGCTTCCCATTGTTCAGCATTGTTAGTACCTACACCGTCGTCAGTTGCTTGACCAGGATAGATGTTAGTACCTGAAGCATAATTAGCTTGGAAGAAGTCAAGGTGGCGTTGAATGTTGTATTCAGTAGCTTCCTTAGCCAATGCACATGCAGTAGTCTTATCACCCTTCCAGTAGTAAGCTTCAGCCTTGATGAAGTAAAGTTCTTCCATTGTGAAGATAGGGTTGTAAGCATCGTTAGCACCTGCGTATGCACCCATATACAACTTAGGGAAGTGGTCAGTCTTATAAGATGTACCTACACCGATGTTGTTTTCAACGTGGCGAACCTTAACCTTAGTGTCACCATCAGGACCCTTACGAGGGATCATCAATAGAGGTAGACGAGGGTCGTTAGAATAACCTTCGTAGCTATTGTTGATATCACCGCTGTAAAGACCTTCGTTAGCTGTACCTACACCAAGAAGACCAAGACAGTCAACTACGAAGTACTTAGAAGGAACTGCACTATCAAGAAGGTTCTTACGAGATTCCCAAGAGTTGATGATAGGTTGAGCAGCCGACCATACACAGTTTTGTTCGTTAGTACCACCATCGAACTTGTAGCGAGGTTCGTTACCAAACCATGTACCGTAAAGAAGGTCACCCTTGCGCCATTGCTTGATAGCTTCATCGGCAGCGTCGATGATTTCTTGACACTTAGCTGGAGTAGTATCGATGTTAGGGATGTTGCGAAGAAGCAAACGAGCCTTCACAGCATATACCATACCTTTCCACTTTTCAAGATCACCAGCATATAGGCGGTCTTGTTCTACAGTGATTGTTTGGTTACCTGAAGCTTCAGTATAAGCAGGATCTTCATACAAAGCGATCAATTCGTCGATTTCGTTGAACATCCAAGCATAGATGCTTTCTTGAGTGTCATAAGTTGGTGAGTTTGACTTATAAGCGTTAGTCAAAGGCATTTCACCGAACATGTCAGTTGCCAATTGAGTAGATAGCAAACGCACTGTACGAGCGATAAGTTCGTAGTTAGGTGAGTTGATATCCTTAGAATTAGCGATCATATTGTTCACATTTGAACCAATATCATAGAAGTGACGACGCCATTGTGGGTGACGGTTCATTGTCAAGAATTCCCACTCGCTCTTGTAAGAATAAGTACCGATAGCACTCTTACCAGTTGTAGTGAGACATTGTGACAAGTAAATATAGTATTCAGCGTGGTCGTAAGTAGCTTGTTGAGCATAGAATACAATAACTGGCAAGCTATTTTGCGCAGTGATTGCATGCGCACGGTCTGGGTTGACATTATCGTCAAGAATGTCGACGCAGCTTGTAGCACACAACGCTACTAATATTGTTGATAATAAATATTTTAGCTTATTCATAATGTATTAACCTTTTTTAGAATGTTGCTTTTAGAGATAGGTTGAAGCTGCGTGTGTTAGGCACATTGTAGCGGTCGAAACCACCTGTACCAGAACCGTTAGCGCTACCACTTTCTTGAACTTGTGGGTCAGAACCTGAGTACTTAGTCAACAAGAACAAGTTTCTACCTGTCAACGATACATTTAGACCCTTAACTGGGCTGTTCTTTGACAACAACTTGCTCATATCATAACCTACAGTTACATAGCTCAAACGGATGTAAGAACCATCTTCGATGAAGTTAGAAGAAACTGGGTAGAAGTACTTGTTAACAGTTGTTTGGTCAAGAATAATTGGAGTTGTATTTGGTGAATAAGTACCATCAGCATTCTTAACTACACCATTGAACACAACTTCGCGGTTGCGATACTTGTCATATAGGTGGTGTTGACCGTTAGAGATCAAGCTTGAACCTGTGATGTTCACAACATCACCACCGCAACGACCATCAAACAAGAATGAAGCAGTCAATTCTTTGTAACGGAAGTTAGAACCAAGACCTAACAAGAAATCAGGTTCACGGTTACCGATGTAAAGTTGCTTTGATGTATCGATCAATGGATAACCATTTTCATCGCAAATTACATCACCATTTTCGTTACGCAAGTAGTCCTTACCAGTGATACCAGTAGAAGAACCACCAAGGAATGCTGTAGGATAGATACCACCATAGTTAGTACCGTCGATTTGCACGATTTGATCAGGCAATGACTTAACGCGACCACGGTTTAGAGAGAAGTTTGCTGTAGCTGTCCAGTCGAAATCCTTAGTCTTGATGATGTCTTGACCAAGAGTAGCTTCGATACCATAGTTTTCTACAGAACCTTCGTTACGAGTTTGAAGAATCATACCAGCTGCTGGAGATACGCGCACTGTTACGATTTGGTTGTCTACAGTTGTAGAGTAGTAAGCAACATCTAAGCGAGTGCGGCTCTTGAAGAAACGCAAGTCAGCACCAATTTCCCATGAAGAACACATTTCTGGTTCTAGGTTCAATGCCTTACCGATTGTAGGGTCGTTACCCCAACCACCATCAGGGAATGTTGACCATTGCTTGAAGCTATCGTCAAACTTGTAAGCAGGACCGTCCTTACCTACCTTCGCCCAGTTACCACGGATCTTACCGTAAGAGAACCAGTCGTTAGCAAGGTTGAACAATTCAGAGAACATCACACCACCAGTGAATGATGGGTAGAAGTATTGACAAGCTACTTGACGCAACTTAGAAGAACCATCTAGACGACCAGTAACAGAAAGTTGAGCGATACCACGGTAGTCGAAACGCAATTCACCGAAGTAACCATACTTGTTGTTACGGCTGTGTGACAAACCAAGGCTATAGTCGCCTGAGTTAGTGAATGTAGTTGGGTCAATATTAGTGAAGCTATAGAAATCACCTTCAAGCATGAACTTTTGACCAGCAAGAGTTGCGCTGATTGAGTTGTTCACCATGTAGTCAAGACCAAGAAGAGCATTGAAGTTGAAATCCTTGAACAATTCCTTTTGGTAAGTAACCAAGAATTGAGCATTCATGCGTTCTGAGCGAGATGGTTGGAATGAATAAGCACCAAAACGGCTCAATTGGTCAGCAAGATAGTCAGCATCAGCTGGGAAATCTGTTTGACGGAAACGAGGAACTGTGTAAGAGTCATACATTGAATAGCCCTTATCGTAACCAATCTTACCTGTGAATACCAAGTCCTTGATAGGTTCGTAAGAGATTTGACCATTCAACATTACGCGAGTGCTTTGAGTTTCGCTCTTATCGTTGTAACGACCGAAGTATGGAGATACAGAAGCTCCGATACGGTTTTCAAGCAATACTTCGTCCCAGTGGTCGTAGTATGCATTCCAGTTTGGATAACCTTCAAGAGTTTCATAGTCAGCCATGTTCTTAGTGATACCCCAATTGTAAACGCTTGACATTGAGTTACCGAAACCGCGTGACTTACTTTCCTTGAAACTTGATGAAAGTTGGATCTTCACTTTATCAGATGGCTTGAATTCAGCCTTCAAGAAAGCATTGATTTGGTCGCGATAGTCTTCAGGTACGATACCGTCGTTCATTGAGTACGATACAGATGCATATGCATTAGCCTTTTCAGTACCACCTGTCATTGACAAGTCATACTTTTGAAGAATACCTGTACCCAAGAATTCGCCTACATTGTCGTAAACTACATCGTCAGCCGACAATAGAGGACCCCAACCGCCGCTACCAGCATTCTTTACATAGAAGCCGCGAGTACCTGGAGTGTAACGGCTTTGGATAGCTGGAACGCGTGCAGCGTTAGATACTTCTACAGTAGCATTTGCACTAACTTGCATTTTACCTTCTTTACCGCTCTTTGTTACGATCATGATTACACCATTGGCAGCATCTTGACCATAAAGAGCTGATGCAGCAGCACCCTTAAGCACCGACATGTGCTCGATATCGTTAGGGTTGATATCGCTAAGAGTTGAACCACTACCACGCACTGCAACACCATCAATAATCACAAGTGGCTCATTGCTTTGAGCAGTGTTGATTGATGAAATAGCACGAATTTGAATAGTTGATGATGAGTTAGGTGAACCACCAGTACTTTGGATTTGTAGACCAGATACCTTACCTTGCAAGGTACTTGCCAAGTTGGTTGATACACCGGCTGTCAATTGATCAGAATCCAAAGATTGAACAGCAAAGTTCAATTTCTTCTTTTCCTGAGTTTGGCCCATTGCAGTAACAACAACTTCTCCAAGGACTTGAGCGTCCTCTTTCAACACGATGTTGAGAGTTTGTTGGTTACCCACTTTTACCTTTTGTGGAATCATTCCCACATAGCTCACATTAAGAACGTCGCCGTCCTTAACCTCGATTGAGAATTTTCCGTCGAAGTCAGTAGCTACACCGCGTTGTGTACCTTGCACCATAACAGTTGCTCCAATGACAGGCAATTTGTCACTTTCAGCAATTACAGTACCCGATATTACACGAGCATAACCAGCCACCGCGAACAAAGAAAATAACAGTAGCAATAGCTGTTTCTTCATAATTAAAAATTGTTTATTAATACTATAGTTTTTAGATCCAATTGTCTCTACATTTGGCGTTAGCATACTTTTACACGAGTGCAAATATACGACAATATTTCCAAACTTTTACCTCTTTTTATTTAAAAAACAGCCGTCTACACCTTATAAAACGGCATTTTTAAGCTATTGCTTATAGGGGCGTTTAACATTCATTTCCATATAGCACTTATGTTTAATGAATTAAGGCTTCGGCTTTTTTCCTTTTTTTGCTAAAATAGTTAACCTGAATTCACTTAACTTAAATTTATTTCACATCTTTTAACTCCATATTTCTCCATTTACACCCTACACCCCACATTTGAATTATCGCCAACAAATATTTATCTTTGCACCACATTCATTAATACTAATAATATTACCAATGAGAAAAAATCTATTTTATTCACTGATTGTTGCTGCTACAGCCATGTTTGGAGCAAGCTGTAATGCACAAAAAGCTAACGAGGGCGCTACCGACCGCGACTCTACCTACACCGCTATCATTCAACCTGAATGGACTCGCAACGCGGTAATCTACGAAGTAAATCTTCGCCAATACACTCCATCGGCTTCGGCTAAGGAATTCGCTACTCACCTTCCTCGCTTGAAAGAACTTGGTGTTGACATTCTTTGGTTCATGCCTATCCACCCTATTTCTGAAGTAAATCGCAAGGGCGAACTTGGTAGCTACTATGCTGTTAAGGACTACAAGGCTTTCAACCCTGAATTTGGTACTATCGAAGATTTCAAGGCTGTGGTTGACCAAGCTCACGAACTTGGTATGAAGGTTGTTCTTGACTGGGTGCCTAACCACACTGGTTGCGACAATGCTTGGGTAACAGAACATCCTGAATGGTACTCTCTCAACGAAGAAGGCAAGATGTATGGTCCTTTCGACTGGAGCGATGTATTCGAACTAAACTACGACAACCGCGAAATGCGCGCTGCTATGGTCGATGCGCTTAAGTTCTGGCTAACCGACATCAACATCGACGGTTTCCGTTGCGATGTGGCAGGCGAAGTACCTACCGATTTCTGGAACGAAACTCGTCCTCAACTTGATGCTGTTAAACCTGACCTATTCATGCTTGCCGAAGCAAGTAAGCCTGAGCTAAACAAATATGCGTTCAACATGGGTTACGGATGGCCTATGAAGGACCTTTTCAGCGAAATCGCTTCTACTGCAGGTCAATACACATTCAAGAAGGAAGGCGAACCTATGCGCACTTTCCCTATCAAGCACGCTGTGGCTATCGACTCTCTTCTCGAAGTACTCGACAAAACTTATCCTAAGGACACTTACCTTATGAATATGATCACCAACCACGACTTGAATTCTTGGGAAGGTACCGAATTTGAACGCCTTGGCAACTTGAGCGATGCTTTCGCTGTGTTGTCTTATACTCTTCCTGGTATACCTCTCATCTACACAGGTCAAGAAACTGGTCTTAACCGTGCTTTGGAATTCTTCAAGAAAGACGAATGCCCTACTTGGGAACCTCGCAACGAATATTTCGTATTCTACCAAAAGCTAAACGCTCTTAAGCACAACCAAGCAGCTCTAAAGGCTGGTGTTGAAGGTGGCGAAATGGTGCGCTACGCTACTGCAAGCAACGATTTGTATGTATTCAGCCGTAGTGTTGAAGGTTCTGATGTGTTGGTTCTTGTAAACCTTGGCAAAGATGCTCAAGCAGTTGAGTTCACAAGCGAAGCTCCAGCCGTAGAAGGCAAAATCAACTACTTCACTGGCGAAGCTGAAGCTCTTCCTACGACTCTTAATGCAGGTGAATATCGCGTATATATCAACAAGTAATATTCTACCCCAATTAAACTTTTAACGAAATAGGTTGTCTAATCACAGAAAGACAACCTATTTTAATTTTAATATCGATGAACGACAAAGACATTGAAATCTATCAGAAAGAGTATTCCGATAGCCGTTTTAGCACCAAAATCACCAAGGTAGCTAAGTCGGCTGGCCGTTCAGTTATCAAGAAAGCCCTAACTCTTTATTATGTGATGAAATCCAAGAATGTACCATTCAAGGAAAAGGCTAAGATATGCGCTGCACTTGGCTATTTCATCGTTCCACTCGATTTGGTTTCCGATTTTGTTCCATTCATGGGCTATGGCGACGACATCGCAGCCATTGCATGGGCGCTGCACTCGGTTTATTCAAAAGTAACACCCGAAATCGACCAGAAAGCCGAAGAACGCACCAATCAACTATTAAAATAATAAGAAAGCACGACTCACATTGGTCGTGCTTTTATTTTGTTTAATCACATAATACATGGTAAGCAAGCGCTTGCTGTATTGAACGCACATCTTCCGATTTGCCAAATTTCCTTTCGAATGGCTCACGCATTGAGCGCACCCATATTTTCATATCGCAGTCAAGATCAAATGTGCCATTAGTTTCTATCGAGAAACGCACTATCGATTTATATGGTATAGAATGATAATCTTTCTTTTTACCAGTTACTCCTTGCACTTCGATCATTATTAAGCGTTTGTCGGTAAACACCCACTTATCACGAATCACACGGAATGCCGACTCCACTTTTTCTCCAGGAAATAGTATTCCTTCCAGTTGCTCGACCACATCTTCGATATCTATGCTCGAAGCATTTCCTAATATTGCATTAAAAAGTCCCATAGTATATCTTTTTTTATCTCCATTCTATAAAATTCACATTAATTTGTCTCATTCGCGATAATTGGCCACTTATTTTGTGCAGCACTCCTTCTCTATCGCGATACAAGCTATAAGAGTAACTTCCCACTATATATATTGCATTGTCAACACCAAGGTCAACCAATGCTTGAGAGAAATCGTGCATCGATTCGCGAGTGGTTGTCATTGCCACAAACACCTCTTTACCTCTCACACACATAGCTTTTCGCAACGATTTGTTTCGCAGATTGTTTTCGACCAACTTGCCGTCGCTCACCAACGCATACTGACGGAAGAAATATCCACCCTTTTCGGTTGCTTGCTCAAACAATGGCGAATTATCGGCCATTCCCACTGTCACCTTGCCGTCTATAATTGCGCAATATCCTTTTTTCGACAATCCCCACGACAATGGCTCGCCGTCTATCACAAAAGCACCCACTATCTTTCCATTATCGGCACGCACATCGGCTGCTTGAGTCGTGAACACAAGCCCTTCATCACTTGGCGATGGCAATCCCATTTTCAACCTTGGCGTAGCATTGTGAGGTATATATATTGTCAATGGAATGTCGTTCACTTCTTTTTCGATCACCTCCACGTAAGGTGTCTTTATCGAGTCGCCACACACACTGAGTGGAGTCTTATCCTCAACAGCCATTCCACTTGCATCATCTTGTGAGTATTCCACCAATTCTGGCTCAAACGCACTTATCACATTGCCGTCATCAGCGCCCGACTTATACCACAACCAACCTATCAAAGCCAACACACCGCCACACAACAGCAATGCTAGCGCTCGTCCCCATGTGCGAGAACGACGGCGTTCCATTCGGCGCAATTGGCTTTCGAATCGGTCATCCGATTCTGATTTAGGCAATGTCGATGCACACGAATACCTTACCAACGGTTCGTTAGCCTCTTTTTTCTTTATAATTCTTATTTCGTCGTCTTTAATATTATCGTACTTCATAATTTACCAAGTTTCAACATAGCTTTTCAGTTTCACCAACGCATCTTTCGATGCTTCAAGTTTGTGATAACTGCCTTCGCAATCCGATATCACAAGCACCTGTTTGGCAATGTCAATCACATGTATATAATTCAAATTGATAATATGCTTTCGTCCCAAACGAAGAATTTCGCCCTCAAACTCGTCTATTTGTTCGGCGATTAGGTCTTCCACCTGCCCTAACTGCAACAGCACCAATCGCTCACGACCGTCCTTGGTAACTATCTTTGAATAATTACCATCGGCCTCGACATACATTAAGCAGTCGAGTGGCACACGCACCAGTTCAGTACCTTTCGATATTATGATATGCTGTCGTTTCACAGTTGATTTCTCGTTTCTCGGTGTAAAGATAAGAATAAATTGACTAACCACAACCACTCCCACATCGCATTATGTACGAAATCACAAAATAATGTATGAATTTACACCCATCACTCCATTCATACACCCCACATATCAGTTCATACAACCATCGTTTTTTTACTTCTTTTTTCCATTTTTTTGACTGAAATTTGCATCAGGAAAATCACTAAAAACATCATCATTATGAAACTCAAAAGTATCTTTAAACGCCCATCAAAAACATTCATTAAGCGTGCCGTATGTTGCACTGGTTTAGCACTTTTTGCCTATTATGCATTGGCTCATGTGGTCGACTACTTCGACGACGACTCATCCACCTACACCAAACGAGTTGCCGAGAGCGGACTACTCCTCAACGACGACCTCGAAGCCATCAAAAACGACGACAACACCTACACCATCAAAAACACCGTTACTGGCGAAGTTACCACTCAGAAGATCCAATTCGATTGGACTCAAACAAGCCCCAACGACTCACTTGGCGTGTTCTGCTCTAATGGCAAGCGTGGTTACTACAACTCCTACACCGGCAAAATCGTAGTCCCTGCACAATATCGCCGAGCTTGGATCTTCTCCGAAGGACTTGCTGCTGTGCAAAAGGACGGCAAGATTGGATTTATCGACCGCAAAGGCAAAGTGGCTATCGGTTTCCAATTCCCCTACCACGGCAATCCTCTCAGCGAGTTCATCTTCGAAGACGGACATTGCATCGTTGCCGACACTTTGGGAATGTGTGGCGTAATCAATCGCAAAGGTAAGTGGATCATCAAGCCCGAATACGACGACATCGAAACATTCAAGGAATATGCCATCGTGAGAAAGTCTGGACTAAGAATGCAAGTCGATTACAACGGCATGGTGCTCAATGCCTTCATACTCGACGACCTCAACGAACTCACCTACACCAAAGAAGAACGATGCACCAACAAGGACGGCGATGTGTCCTACATCAACCGCGAAATCCCTACCGACCGATTCGCATATCATGTGGGTGGACGATGTGGACTAATGGACAACAACTGCCAACGACTCACCGAACCTCTATACGCCAACATCGAAGCCATCAACAGCAACATGTTCCGAGCCACACTCCCCGACTACACATCTATCGTAATCCTCAACAACAAGGGACAACTAATTCAATAAAGTGCCTTAGGACAAAAAATAGTATCGACACACACAACACAAGAAACACACACCTATATATAAACTAATGTGGTGGTAAGCACCCAGCTCACCACCACTTCTATTATTTCACAGTCATTTGTTTACTCTCTTTGGCTCAATCTTCACGATATTCAAGAATATCGCCAGGCTGACAATCAAGCGCCTTACATATAGCATCGAGCGTAGAGAATCGCACAGCTTTAGCCTTTCCAGTTTTTAGCACCGACAAGTTAGCCAGTGTCAACCCGACCTTCTCCGACAATTCATTAAGCGACATCTTTCGCTTTGCCATCATCACATCAAGATTCACTATTATAGCCATACGCCTCTATATTGTTAAGTTGTTTTCTTCGGCCACATCGGCAGCCAATCTATATAATGTCGCAAATGCAAACGAAATCATTGGTATTCCTACAAGAGTGCCATGAATCACTATCTCACTGAAGTTACCATTTATTACCATTTGTCCCACATTTGCCGCACAAAAATCATATCCTATCCACAGCAAACCCCATATCATTAGGAACTTTGCGCTCGAACGGTCAAACAGCACACCATTATTTATGCTCTTCATTTGCTTCGCCAAGAAAATAATCTGAACTGCAATCAATGCCAAGGCAAACACACTATAACCTGCCGCCACACCCAATTGCAATGATTCATACCCTTCGCGCAACGGCACACTATAAATAGTATTGATTGTTCTACCCACTGTCCAATACAGCCAAAACAATGATGCCACAACAGTAGCAATCATGATAGCTTTCATTTGTTTGTAATACTTTGATGTTTTCATTTCAATTTTCGTTTAAGTTATACATTTTTCCACTCACTCCTTTCAGCCTCTAAACCGGTACTCGAAGCCTCCTGCGCAAGTTTCACGACGCAAACTTACAAATTATTTATCGTTTTTCAATAAATAATTCATGCAAATCATGATATTTAACATTCTTTAAGTATTAAAAACTACCCATACCATCAGAACTCACTCAACCACCGATTCTCTATTCATATCAGAATATGGATAATATCCTTTTTCCTTCAACAGGTCAAGTAGCTTTTGACCTCCATTTTTCATAGCATAATGCATTTCTTCTGGGAACAACTCTATCACAAGAAGCAATCCATGCTTTTTATCCCCTATTTTAAACTGTTTACCTTCTGGCACATATTCATCAAAAATCAAACATATATTTGGCTCACCCTCATCTTGTGGAACTTCACAAGTTTCACGTGGTTCCACACAAGCTTCTTTAGTATAAAAGCCCAATTCAGTAAACACTTTACACATACGGCGCTCAATCTTTGAAAAATCACCATCTTTTTCCTTCGAAATCTTATGTCTTGTAAACGCAATAAGTTCATAAGTTCCCAATGAATTTTTCACAGGGCCATAACCGTCTGGATAAATCAATTCCATTGTAGCAAAGCCTGTTCCCTCTATCCCATTTGGGAAATAATACATATCTACAGCTCCACCCACATCAAATGGTATAAAAGCATGACCTACCAATTCATAACTTTCCCCCAAGACACGCTCCATGCCTTCCATTTTTAATTCAAAATGTTGTTCATGTTCCTCATCTGTAAATTCAGTACGAGGAGCCGATTTCTTCTTTAAAGAGCTACAGGCAACGAAAGCAACACAAATCACAATCAAGGCCCCAACCATCATAATCATTGACTTCATATTTTTATACACCTTGATATTTATATTGGTACAAAAATAAACAAAATCACCCTTCAAAACAAACAAATATCAGCTTTATAGTCCACAATAGCACAAAAAAGTAAAAGCGGAAAAGCATTTCTGCTCTTCCGCTTTGTACCCAAAGGAATATCTTTTTTTCGTACCAATTCATAAATACTTGGAACGAACATATCGTCTCCTAAAGCATCTCCCTTCATTTGATTAGCCGAAAAAGGTTTATTTCATTATGGTCACAAAACAAAATATATCCTTTTCGTTAAAGACGATGTATTAATACACTATTCTCTATAGTCTAATAACTTACAATCGTGATATAACTATATTCAATAAATTAATCCTCTTCTATCAACCAATATGTTACATACATTTCGCTATTTTTATCTAACGAAACATAGTGAACATAAAGTATATCGTTATTGACATGCTTAATATGCGCCGAGGAGATACCGAATTCACTCAAACTAGGTGTTGTGTACAAATT